>CAYVAV010000005.1:0-70428 GCA_964449085.1 uncultured Bifidobacterium sp. | reverse complement strand
GAGCTACAGGAGCTACAGGAGCTACAGGAGCTACAGGAGCTACAGGAGCTACAGGCGACATAGGTCCACAAGGTGCCATAGGCCCACAAGGCATAGCGGGTCCAACAGGTCACAGTGGCCCTGTGGGTCCTCAGGGAGACCCTGGTACTTCAAGTGGATTATCTGTTGGTGATAGATGTTCATTTGAACACAATGGCAACACATACACCGGACTGACCGAATGGGTTGCAGAGAGTCAACACAAAGCAGTGCTCAAATGTGTTGCGTAAATACATCTTGTGCCTGAAAAACAATCATTTCCCCTGATCCGACGATTGCGGTGCTAGCGCACCGCAATCATTGGATCTGCAGCAGACACTGTCACCGTTGCGGTTGCCTGCTGCAATTCTTCTGTGAGAGTTGCGACCTCTCCATTAAATGACGTCGAGCTACCTGGCTCAAGTTCCAAGTAATCCGTTGGTAATCCGATCCGATCCAGCAAATTAATAAATGGCTCTGGATCAAGTTCTTCAACATTCACCATCGTGCCGGTATCCCACGTGCCGTCAGCGACAAGAAGCGCAGCCGCTACTGCAGGCACACCAGCCGTGTAGCTGATGCCTTGTGACTCAACTTCGGCGAACGCAGCCTCGTGGTCAGACACCTGATAGATGAACATCTCGTGTGGCTTACCGTCTTTCGTCCCCTTCACCACGTTGCCAATACATGTCTTGCCGGTGTATCCCGGTGCAAGGCTTTGTGGGTCAGGAAGAAGAGCCTTGACAACTTTCAGTGGAACAACATCTTCACCGTTATCAAGTGTGACTGGCTCGTGCGACAACAACCCCAAGGTGCGTAGCACTGTGAACACGTTGATGTAGTGGTTACCAAATCCCATCCAAAAACGAATGCTGTTGGCGTCAATGTTTTTGTACAACGAGTGCAACTCATCGTGACCGTTCAGGTACACAGGGCACTCTCCTACCACTGGAAAGTTCCACACACGCTTTACCGCATGAGTCGGGAATTCTTTCCATTCACGGTCAATCCACGTCCACACCTTCACGAACTCGCGAAAGTTAATCTCCGGATCGAAGTTGGTGGCGAAGTATCGACCATGGCGACCAGCGTTCACATCGAGAATGTCGATGGTGTCGATGGTGTCAAAGTACTTCTTTGCGGCCAATGCGCAGTATGCGTTCACTACACCAGGATCAAAGCCTGCACCAAGGACTGCCGTGACTCCATTTTCAGCACAACGGTCTTTGCGCTTCCATTCGTAGTTGGCATACCACGGTGGGTTCTCACACACAGCGTCTGGTTCTTCGTGGATTGCGGTGTCGATATACGCCGCACCTGTTTGTAGACATGCTTCGAGGACTGACATGTTGACAAAAGACTGCCCAAGATTCAACACGATCCGTGATTGTGTCTCCTCAATTGCGCGAACCACTTCAGCTGTATTGAGGGCATCGAGTTGGCGCGAATGAAGATTCAGACTCTGGTCTTTGATGTGATCCAAACGCTTGATGCTGTCAATAATCGCATCACATTTGGACTTAGTTCGAGAAGCGATGCAAATATCGCCTAGTACATCGTTGTGCATTGCTGCTTTGTGTGCAGCAACGTGTGCAACGCCTCCTGCTCCTATGATCAGAAGATTCTTTTTCATGTACGCACCTCCCCGGTTCGTGTTGGCCGACTATGTCGGGTTTTTCTTTTGTCTTACGACAAATTGTGTTTGTAGTCGTCGTATCCGAATTCTCGGACGACGTCGAGTGAACCGTCGAGACGGCGCACAGCGATCGATGGCATCGGCACGCCGTTGAACCACGATTTCTTAACCATCGTGTATCCAGCAGCATCTGCGATGCGTATTTCGTCTCCCACTGCGAGCGGACCCGCAATGAGATGTTCTCCAAATGAATCCCCCGCAAGACACGTGCGTCCCGCGATGATTACACGGTGGTCACCAACTCCTGGATGAGAAAGGCGAGGCATGGTGCCATAAATAAGGTGGTCAGGCATGTGGGCTTCGATAGACGCGTTCACAATTGCAATGTCAATTTCATTGTGAACTACATCAAGGACTTCAGTCACCAACTCAGCAGCCTGAGTAATCACTGCTTCGCCGGGTTCGAGATACACCTGGACATCAAAACGTTCAGAGAGGTTGCGTAGCGCGTCACAGAATCGATTGAGGTCATAGTTGTCATTTGTGAACGCAATGCCTCCACCAAGGCTGATCCATTCCAATTGGGACAACACATCTTCAAAGCGGTCGGCAATTGCATCTATGGACTTTTTAAAACTCGCCACATCATCGTTTTCACAGTTGTAGTGAAACATGACGCCTGAGATGAGTGGAAGACAATCGCGCAACTCGTTCGCATCAGTGATTCCCAAACGTGAAAAACGTCTTGCCGGATCAGCAAGATCAAAATGCGAATGACTTATGCCGGGGTTCACGCGAACACCCACCACGCAGTTCTGTGCGAGATGATGCAGTGAGCGCAGCTGGCCGGCAGAATTAAAGATCACCTTGTTCGCAAACGTGGCGACTTCTGCTACTTCGTCTGGTCGCCATGCGACCGCGTACGCATGAGTCTCTTTCCCGAATGTCTCATAACCAAGACGTGCTTCATTCAATGAGCTGCTTGTTGTGCCATCGAGATACTCACTAATGAGATCAAATACGCCCCACGTGGCGAAGCATTTCAGTGCAAGAACAGACTTTGCCCCGGAGTGGTCACGAACCTGTTGGACCAGTTCGAGATTGTGCAAGAGCCTGCGTTCGTCAATGAGGTAATACGGCGCACGGATCTCGGACAATCTGGGGGTTCCTCCACAAAGAAGTTGGCGGACAATAACAACAGGTTGCTCAAAGAGCGAAAGGCAATGCTAACTAGTTACTGCCCAGTACGCACACTGAAGCAACTAGCGCTGACGTGACACTCGTCGGTCAGCCAAAGCGGCCAGTGATGTAGTTCTCCGTGCGCTCATCCTTGGGCTCTGAGAACATCCGGGCGGTTTCATCTACTTCCACCAACACTCCCGTGCGACGGTCGCTTTCGGGGTTGACCTCGGTTGTAAAGAATGCAGTGCGATCACTCACACGAGCGGCCTGTTGCATGTTGTGGGTGACGATAATGATCGTGAAATCCTGCTTGATCTCCTGCATGAGATCTTCAATGCGAGCGGTGGCAATTGGGTCTAGAGCCGAGCATGGTTCATCCATCAAGATGACATCGGGCTCTACTGCGATGCACCGAGCGATGCACAGACGTTGTTGCTGACCACCCGATAATCCCATCGCTGAAGCCGTTAAACGACTCTTCACTTCATCCCATAATGCAGCACGCTGAAGCGACGACTCAACAATGTCGTCAAGCTCGGACTTTTTCTTCACGCCATTTAGTCGAGCGCCGAAAGCCAGATTCTCATAGATGCTTTTTGGAAATGGGTTTGGTTTTTGGAACACCATGCCAACGCGTCGGCGCACCTCTACCGCATCAACTCGTGGGTCATACAAATTGAGTCCGTGGTATGTAACCGTTCCATTGACCTTTGCGGTCGGGATCAAATCATTCATTCGATTGAGGCAACGCAACACTGTTGACTTACCGCAACCTGATGGTCCAATAAACGCGGTGATCTCTCGACTATTGATCGTCAAGTTCACATCTCGTACAGCACGAAAATCTCCATACCACACTTCTAGTGAATCAAGTTGAAAGGGCATGAATTACCACTTTCTTTCAAAGCGATTGCGCAACCAGATAGCAAGACCATTGATCACAACGACGATCACTAACAGCACCAGCGATGCTGCCGCGGTTACTTCTTGAAATTCTTGACCCGTCTGGCGAGCGTAAGAAAAGATCGCTACTGGCATGGATGTGAACCCGCCTTCGGTGATTTGCTCCCACAAACTCAAGTTTCCAGTGCGAAGTAGTCCGGTGATTCCACCAACCAGCAGCAACGGCGCGGCCTCGCCTGCTGCTCGCGACAACGCAAGCACCGTGCCTGTGAATATCCCGGGTGCAGCTGACGGCAACACATGCGAGCGAATGGTTTCCCACTGCGTAGCTCCCACACCAAAAGCTCCTTCACGAATGGATTGTGGGACTGCGCGAATTGCCTCGGAGGCAGTGATGATCACCACGGGCAACACCAAGATTGACAGCGTGAGGCCACCGGCTATGACAGTGCGGCCACCAGTGAAACCACCGGCGAACTTCACCCACAGACTGAGTCCCAAAATGCCGTACACGATGGACGGCACGCCAGCAAGATTTCGAACATTCACACGAATGATGCGAGTAAGCCGCGAGGTGCCCGCAAATTCCTCCAAATAGATCGCAGACGCAATTCCTAACGGAAACGCAACAATCGCAACAATGATCGCCAGTGTCAAGGTGCCGCGGATTGCCTGCCACACGCCGGCTTCTTTTGCATTTGAAGCATCAAGGCCCGACGACAAGAACGAACCGAGGCGTTCCGTAAGGACTGGCCAACCAGTTGATGTGAGATTAACAATGAGTGCAACGAGTGTGACCAGCGTGAGCAGTAAGGCGCTGAGAAGAACAATCTCAACAATCCGCTCTCGAAAACGATGCTTACTTTGTGACAAGTGTGTGGTCAACGATGCGGCGGTCGCGCCACCCGTTGATGATGGAGTGCTGAGTCGCATCTCAGTACTCCTCACGAATTCTGCGCACGAGTCGATCACCCGCGAGGTTTAACAACAGCGTGATGACAAACAACAAGAACCCAATGAAGAACAGGCTTTGGAATGCCAAGCCAGAACCGGCCACTTGATCACTGCCAAATCCGAGTGCCGCCATTGCCGCTGTCATCGTCTGTCCTGGTTGCAACGGATCGGTGGAGAACAATCCGCCACCTACTGCACCAGCAGCAATCGCGACCACCATCGTTTCGCCAATGGCACGAGACACGCCGAGAATAAGTGCGGCAATGACCCCCGAAATCGACGCTGGCAATACCACGCGGAAAGTCGTGTCAACACGTTGCGCTCCCAAACCATATGACGCTTCGCGTAGCGCAACGGGCACCGCACGCATCGCGTCTTCAGCAACCGACGCAATGATCGGAATTGTCAGGATTCCCACTGCAACACCGGCAGATGCGATGTTGAATGCCTTATTCGCACCGTCAAATATTTTCGTAATGATGTTGGGATTAATGAACGAGATAGCAAAGTAACCAATGACCACACTGGGGATACCTGCAAGCAACTCGACAATCGGTTTCAGTACTTTTCGAACTTTAGGTCGAGCAAACTCCGAAAGATATACCGCAACGCCAAGCCCAATCGGAACTGCCACAAGCATGGCAATACCAGTGACCATCAATGAACCGATAAGCAGCGTTTTAATGTCGAAATATCCGCGACGAGGAAACCAGCCGATATTCCACAGATCTCCTTTTGGTACATCCACAAAAAATGACCAAGCATCGCGGAACAAGATGAAGAGAATCAGAACAGTGATGGCCAGCGTGATGTAAGAAGAGGTAGCCAACACGCACTTCATAAGTGTGTTGCTCTTGCGCCGACGAGACGACAATGTCAAGTCGTCAAAACTCCACTGAACGTTTGTTGTTGCTGGATCCACCCGCATGCCTTTAGTCATCGGTCTCTTCGTACTTTATGTGCTCGAGTGCACTCGGACATAAGAGAACCGGCTGCCTCTCACCAAGTGGCGCAGAGACAGCCGGTAAATACTCTCAATCGGGTGTCATACCCAGTTTTTATTTGGCTGAACGTGTTCCCGTGGTACGAGCGGTCCAGATTTCTCGAGTCTCCTCAAGGTCTGCAGCTGCCAATGGGACATATGGCACCTGTCCTTCACTAGTTCCGATAACTGCCATACCCGCATCACTCAAGTACAGATCAACAAATGAAGCCAATGCTTCGTTGCCTTCGAGTTTGTTCACGCTCACGTAGATGTACAGCGGACGCGCAATGGGGTACTCGCCAGATGCAATTGTGGCCGGGCTTGGCTCAACACATCCGTTGCCACCGTCAACCTTTAGAGGCTTCACGGTGTCGAGATTTTCCTCAACAAATGCAAAACCTACCCAACCAAGTGATGTTGGATTTGCTGCTATTCCCTCGATGATCACGTTGTCATTCGGGCTTGCGGTGTAATCGGGGCGCGGAACGTCATCCTCGGCACCAAGTAACTCTGCAACTGGTGTCATTGCAAATTCGACAAATGAATCGAACGTTCCTGATTCCTCACCAGGTGCAACGATTGACAACGGAGCGTCCGGGTAAGGAGCATTGATTGCGCCAGCCTGATCGCCGATGGAAGCCTTCAATTCTGCAGCTGCTTCGTTCGCATCACTCCAGTTGTTACGTCCGATCGCATCTGGCCCAAGGAGCACCCACAAGTCAGCAAAGCTGAGACAATCAATCGCGGTGTCATCAACTGATGTCACGACTGACAAACCGTCGACAGCAACCTTCAGCTCGATGAACTCAACGCCGTTGTCGGCGCATGTCTGCATCTCTTCTTCCTTGATAGGTCGTGATGCATTTGAAATGTCGGTTTCACCGTTACAGAATTTTGCGAATCCGTCTCCGGTGCCTGGTCCTTCAACCTGCACTGCCACGTCAGGGTTTGCGTCACTAAACAACTTTGCGACAGCCGCCGTGATTGGTTCAACAGTTGATGATCCTGAGATAAACAACGAGCCCGAACTAGAACCACCGTTTGCTGCTGTGGTGTCTGAACCAGAACCTGAGTCGTCACCACCACATGCAGCCAGTGGGATGGTGAGTGCCACCACGGCAGCTGCTGCCCACATGGTGTTCTTACGAGTGCTTTTCACTGTTAGGTATCTCCCTAGTCGTTGTGGCTTGCAGAGGGTCAACAAGCCAGTGTCAGAGTAGAAAACCAAGGCTGACACGAGCCAACATCAAGGTGAACGGAAAGTGAACAGCATTAAAACTCCTACTGAATCCGCCGTACTCACCACAAGATGTAGTGAGTGCACGCTAGTCAATCGCGGAAATGACGTGTAATCCGCATTCAGTCTTGTCTTGTCCCGGCCAACGGCCATCACGGCGACTTTCACCCGGCAATGTTGGACGCGTACAAGGCCAACATCCAATTGATGAATAACCCTGTTCCGTCAGCGGATTACGGGGCAGATCATTGTCCTTGATATACGTCTGGACGTCTTCTTCAGTCCAGAGTGCCAATGGGTTGATCTTTGTAATGTTGCGCATGAGATCTCGTGACACAACGGGAACATTCGCGCGTTCCAAACCATCGGAACGACGTAGCCCAGTGATCCACGCTGATTTTCCATTCAGAGCTTGTTCGAGTGGCTGCACTTTTCGCAGATCACAACACTTGTCAACATCAACCCGCCACAGTTCATCGGGGATCACTTCATCTGCCGGGCGCTGCGCGTGCAGTTGTAAACCAAACCGCGAGCACACTAACTCCGCAAATGCAATCGTTTCCGGGAAAAGGTACTGAGTGTCAATAAGCACCACTGTCGCACTCGGTGCAAACTGTGAGACCAGATGCGGCATCACCGCAGTCTCGAAAGAGCAAGTCAGAACAAGACCTGCTCCAAATTCTTTCTCGGCCCACGACAAAATCGCACCGGCATCATGTTCGTTTTCAAACGACTTCATTGGGCTCGCCACTTGAGTCACGCTAGCAATCACACCCGAGTCACGGGTGTTACATCTTGCGAATGACCCCGTCTTTCACTGCTGCGGCCGATACCGCTGGCGCAACACGTGCAACAACGGAGCGATCAAACACTGATGGAACAACAAACTGTGGAGAGAGTTGGTCGTCTGTCACCGATTCAGCGATCGCAATCGCCGCTGCCAATTTCATGTTTTCTGTGATGTCGGTGGCATTGACATCGAGGGCGCCTCGGAAGATGCCAGGAAAAGCGAGAACATTGTTGATCTGATTCGGATAGTCACTACGACCAGTAGCCATCACCGCTGCAAGACCATCGGCTTGCTCAGGACGAATCTCTGGGTTCGGGTTTGCCATAGCAAACACAATGGGATCTTTTGCCATGTTGCGAAGATCTGCCGCAGTGATGAGATCGGGCCCACTTACTCCCACGAACACATCCGCACCGTGCATGACATCAGAAATTGTTCCCATCTTGCGAGAAGGATTGGTGTTCTCAGCAAACCACTGCTTTGCTGAGTTCAGTTCGCTACGACCTGTGTAGATCGCCCCCGCACGGTCACAACCGACAATTTCACCAACACCTGCGTTGATAAGAATCTTGCCAATAGCAACGCCCGCTGCTCCGATACCTGCGATCACAACTGAGAGATCTTCAATCTTCTTTCCGGTGATCTTTAATGAGTTCCACAATGCAGCAAGCGTGACAACTGCTGTTCCATGTTGGTCATCGTGGAAGACAGGGATGTCGAGACTTGCTGCCAAACGCTCTTCAATTTCGAAACACTCTGGTGCTGCAATGTCTTCAAGATTGATACCACCAAATGTGGGTGCAATGCGCTGAACAAAATCAACAACTTCATCGACAGTGCGTGCATTAATACACACTGGAAAACCGTCGACACCGCCAAATTCTTTAAATAGAAGCGCTTTGCCTTCCATCACAGGCATCGCTGCTTCGGGACCAATATCGCCAAGTCCGAGAACTGCCGTTCCGTTACTCACAATCGCCACGGTGTTTTTGCGAATGGTGTAGCGGTGCGAAAGATTGGGGTCATTTTCAATTGCAGTACACACGCGCGCAACACCTGGCGTGTACGCCATTGACAAATCATCACGATCACTCACAGGCGCGGTGGAGAGAACGTGAATCTTTCCGGACTCGTGCATCTCAAACGTGCGATCCCACCAATTAATCAGTTTCACTGCGGACAACTTGTTGACCGCATCGACAACTTGTTTCTGGTGTGCCTCGTCACGACAGTGCACCACTAAATTGCGGCGAAGACTGCTCCCGCGCACATCAAACCCATCAAGTGCACCGATGTTTCCACCGGCATCGCCAATGGCTGTGCATAACTGGCCGAGAGCACCAGGGACGTTTTGAAGTTCACAATCAAGCGTGATGGAAAAAGCAGCGGTAGGTAAAGATGGCATAGGGACTTTTGAGGCTACGCATCAGTAGGCCCATCTGCCTCACGATTTAGATCACCCTGTGGACAAAGTGTGAGTTTTGACTAAGTCCAGATTGTGTGTATGCTCCCCCGTGTGATCACAGATCCAGTGTCTGCCCTCCGAGACTTTGGTGTACAGGTCACCGCGCAGCGCGTCGCGGTCCTGAAAGCCGTTGCATCCCACCCCCACATCACAGCCGACGGCGTTGCTGAGATCGCAAAATCGGAAATCGGCACTATCTCTCGCCAGTCGGTCTATGACGCGTTGAACGTACTTGTCGACAAAGGCTTGTTGCGTCGCATCCAACCAGTTGGGTCACCAGCGTTGTATGAAGATCGCGTCGGCGACAATCATCATCACCTCATTTGTCGTTCATGTTCTCGCGTTGTTGACGTTGATTGCGCAGTGGGCTTGATGCCATGTCTCACCGCTGCTGACGACATGGGCTTCGTGATTGACGAAGCCGAAGTCGCCTATTGGGGCCGTTGCCCCGAATGTGTCGCTGCTGGACCATCACACGATATCCAGCCGAAGATGTCCCTCTCGCAGGGATCTCATATCCACCCACCCCACACGTCTGCAACTCAGACAAAAACAACAGGAGAAACACAACATGGCAAGTGAAGCAAAGTGCCCGTTCACGGGCGCTGGACACGGCACCACCAATCAAGATTGGTGGCCGAACCAGTTGAACTTGAAGGTGCTTCGTCAGAATCACCCCGCGTCAGATCCGATGGATCCCGACTTTGATTACGCAAAAGAGTTCGCAACTCTGAACCTTGATGAGTTGAAAAAAGATCTCGTTGCGTTGATGACCGACTCTCAAGAGTGGTGGCCCGCTGACTACGGCCATTACGGCGGTTTCTTCGTGCGTATGACATGGCACGCAGCCGGTACGTACCGCACAACAGATGGTCGTGGTGGCGCAGGAACCGGTATGCAGCGTTTTGCACCCCTTAACAGTTGGCCAGACAACGCAAACCTCGACAAAGCTCGTCGTTTGTTGTGGCCAATCAAGCAGAAGTACGGCAAGAAAATTTCATGGGCCGACCTTCTCGTGTACGCCGGCAACGTTGCAATGGAATCAATGGGCTTTGAAACCTTTGGTTTCGCAGGCGGTCGTGCAGACGTATGGGAACCAGACGAGGTGTACTGGGGTTCAGAAGAGACATGGTTGGGCGATGAGCGCTACACCGGTAATCGTCAACTCGACAATCCACTTGCAGCCGTGCAGATGGGTCTCATTTATGTGAACCCACAAGGACCTAACGGCAACCCCGACCCACTACTTGCAGCTCATGACATTCGCGAAACATTTGCTCGCATGGCAATGAACGACGAAGAAACAGTTGCACTCATTGCTGGTGGACACACCTTTGGTAAGTGCCACGGTGCAGGCGATGCAGACAAACATGTCGGTGCAGACCCAGAAGCAGCACCATTGCAGGAAATGGGATTCGGTTGGAAGAACTCACTCGGCTCAGGTCACGGCGTTCACACCATCACCTCTGGTCTTGAAGGTGCATGGACCGAAAACCCAGCACAGTGGGACATGAACTACCTCGAGAACTTGTTCAAGTACGAATGGGAACTCACCACCAGCCCAGCAGGTGCAAAGCAGTGGAAGCCAAAGGGAGACGCGGGTGCGGGAACAGTGCCCGATGCGCATGATCCAAACGTGCGTCACGCTCCCATGATGCTCACCACTGACTTGTCACTTCGTTTTGATCCTGCATACGGAAAGATCTCGCGTCGTTTCCTCGAGAACCCAAAGGAATTCGCAGATGCATTCGCACGTGCATGGTTCAAACTGACACACCGTGACCTTGGACCATACGTTCGCGGTCTCGGCAAGTTGGTGCCAAAGGAAGCACTCCCATGGCAAGATCCAACACCGGCAGTGTCACACCCACTCGTTGGTGCAAAAGAGATCGCGGCACTCAAAGAAAAGTTGCTCGCATCAGGTCTCAGTGTTTCCGAGCTTGTGTACACCGCATGGTCGGCAGCATCAACATTCCGTGGCACCGACAAGCGTGGTGGTGCAAATGGTGGACGCTTGCGTCTTGAACCACAAGCATCATGGGATGTCAATCAGCCAGCACAACTCGCAAAGGTCTTGAAAACTCTTGAAGGTGTGCAGAAAGAATTCAACGACGCAAACAAGGGCGGCGTTCAGATTTCTATGGCAGACATCATCGTCCTCGGTGGTTGTGCAGGTGTGGAGAAGGCAGCCAAAGATGCCGGCTTCAACATCACAGTGCCGTTTACACCTGGTCGCACCGATGCAACACAGGAAATGACGGACATCGAAGCAATGAAGGTGTTGGAGCCAACATTTGATGGCTTCCGTAACTACATCGGCAAGGGTCAAGAACAGCACGGCGAGAAGTTGCTCGTCGAGCGCGCATGCTTGCTCAACTTGTCAGCACCAGAAATGACTGTTCTCGTCGGCGGTATGCGTGCACTGAAGGCCAACTTCGACAACAGCGAACTTGGCGTTCTCACATCACAGCCCGGCAAGCTTACGAATGACTTCTTCGTCAACGTTCTTGACATGGCAACCGAATGGTCACCAACGTCATCAGCAGAAGACACATTCGAAGGCAAGGACCGCAAGTCAGGACAAGTTAAGTGGAAAGCAAGCCGCGTTGACCTCGCCTTTGGTTCAAACTCCGAACTTCGCGCACTCGCCGAGGTCTATGCAAGTAGCGACGCAAAGGAGAAGTTCGTCAAGGACTTCGTCGCAGCATGGGACAAAGTGATGATGCTCGATCGTTTCGAGTTGAAGAACTAAAACCACTTCATTGAAAAGCCCCGTGCGGATTCGTCCGCACGGGGCTTTTTATTTTCTAACGCGCATTCAGCGCGTCATTCGTAATTGAGCGTTTATCGAGCTATTCTCCAATCAATTCTTTGCGCAGTTCCCGCTTCAAGAACTTGCCACTTGCGTTGCGCGGAATGGCTTCATCACGAAACCACACCTTTGCCGGAATCTTGTGCTTAGCGAGGCTTGTTGACAAGAAACTACGTAAGTCATCTTCCGATAGTGATGCGCCTGGACGAAGAACAAGGACAGCTGCAACTTCCTCGCCGAGGCGTTCATCGGGAATCCCAAACACTGCTACTTCGGCCACAGCATCATGGTGATAGATAGCAGTTTCAACCTCACTGCAATACACATTCTCGCCACCGCGAATCACCATGTCTTTTGCACGGTCAACGATGTAGATAAATCCGTCTTCATCGATACGAGCAACGTCACCGGTGTTCAACCAGCCATCGCGAATAGATTCTGCGGTTGCTTCTTCCCGATTGATGTAGCCCTTAATCACAATCGAACCACGCACACACAAAACGCCAACGGTGTCGGGTCCTGGCGGCAAATCGTTTCCGTCTTCATCAACCAACTTCACATCAAGAGTCGGAACGTGAGGACCGCACGATGCTGGTTTGTTCACGAACCACCGTGCCGAGTTGGCAGTGATGATGCCGTGAGTTTCGGTCATTCCATAACCGGTGGATGGTGCGCCGTGCTTCAATGCACCTGCAATCTTGTGTACGAGGTCGGGCTGCAATGCCGCTCCTCCGCCACCAAGCCCGCGCAACGATGTTGTGTCGCGCTTTGACCAATCAGGGTGCATAAGCAGTTCACGACTCATCGTGGGAACACCCGAGAATGTGGTGACTTTTTCGCGCTCGATCAATTCGAGTGCGCGACCCGGATCCCATTTGTACATGAATGTGATTTTTGCGCCAACGGCTGTCACTGGATGCAACATGCAGTTACAAGCGGTGACGTGGAATAAAGGAGTTGGTGCAAGATATGAAGGTGGTAACGCTTCAGGAATGCTTTCGGGCGCTGGAATGTCGCCGGCCTCAATTGCTTTTTGTTCCGCAAGTGAACTAGTTGCGCTCATAACGATGAGATTCAAGATGTTGTTCACAGAACCACGATGTGTCAACTGTGCGCCTTTAGGAAACCCTGTTGTACCCGATGTGTAGAAGATGGTGGCGTCATCGTCTGGATCAATCGAAACGGTTGGTAATGAGCCCGGATCTCCTGCCGCGATTACATCAGTCCACCGCGCACCATTTTTGGGAAGTGCACGGTCTGTGCGGACAGAGACGACATGCATCTTTGGACGCTCTGACAACTGCGATAAGCGCTCGAGACGTTCATCATCGACAACAATGACGCGTGGGTCACTGTCGTTCAGCGCATATTCCATCTCGGGTGCGGTCCACCACGCGTTCATTCCGACAACTGCGGCACCAACAGAGACCGTTGCCCAATAACCAACGATCCACTCTGGATAGTTGCGCAACGCCAGCGCAACGCGATCACCTGGCTTCACGCCTTGATCAACGAGATACTTCGCGAATGTACGAACAAGTGCATGTATGTCGTTGTAGGTGTACCGCTCATCTTCGTAGATGATGTAGTCCTTGTCCCCGTGGGCAGCAGACGCTTCCCACACAGCGCGAAGATTCGGCGGTGCCGTCTTATAGGTCTTCAACGTTTGCCCCCGCACTTCAACGGTGGCTACTTCATAGGGCGAGCCCGGAGCAATGAGTTCTTGACGGGCCTTGAGATAGTGCTGAATCACGCGTCTATGTCTAGCAACTGGCGTTAACGCGGTTCCACTGCAAGCGAATATTGGTGATGAGCGGCAGCGCTACGACGAGGGAGATGCCCCGACGGGAAGACGTCTGGACTGGACTTTGCGCCTTTCATCAACTGGCGTGCAACAACTGTTTTATGCACCTCGGTGGGCCCGTCCGCAAGTCCCATGTGGAAGGACTCTGCGATCATCCACATAAATGGCATCTCATTCGACAGACCGAGTGAACCATGAATTTGCAACGCTCGTGCCGCGATGTCGTGAAAAACCTTTGGCATCATCGCCTTCACTGCGGAAATGTCGGCTCGTACTCGCTTGTAATCCTGGTACTTATCAATCCGCCACGCGGTACGCAGTACCAGTAATCGAAATGCTTCCAACTCCATCCACGAATCGGCAATCATCGCCTGCACCAACTGTTTTGATCCAAGGACTTCACCTTGGGTCTCTCGAGACACGGCGCGTTCCACCATCATCTCCAGTGCACGCTTCATGTGCGCAATAGCCCGCATTGAGTGATGAATGCGACCACCACCAAGACGAGTCTGTGCAACAACAAAAGCTTGTCCGCGATCACCCAACATGTAATCGGCGGGAACACGCACATCGTTGTATCGCAAGTATGCGTGTGTGCCCTCATCTGGGTCTTGCCCACCAATGCCGACGTTGCGAATGATTTCAATACCTGGTGTATCGGCTGGTACGAGAAACATCGACTGTTGTTGATACTCCGGCGCATCACTATCTGTAACTGCCATCACAATGAAAAAAGATGCGTATCGGGCATGCGATGAGAACCACTTCTCTCCACTAATGACCCACTCGTCACCATCACGAACAGCAGTGGTAGTAAACACCTTTGGATCTGCTCCACCTTGTGGTTCGGTCATGGAGAAACACGAATACATTTCGCCATCGAGCAAGGGCTGTAAAAACTTCTGCTTCTGTTCCGGCGTGCCGTAATGCGCGAGAATTTCACTGTTCCCCGAATCTGGCGCCTGGCAACCAAATACCACTGGACCACACTTTGCACGTCCGATGATTTCGTTCAACAGCGCCAGTTGCACTTGCCCGTAGCCAGGCCCACCAAGTTCAGGACCCAAATGACACGCCCACAGTTTTCGCGCACGCACTTCTTGCTGCAGTGGCGGAATCACTCGCTCGCGTATCGGATCCTTTCGATCGAATGGATTCGCGACAATGAAATCAAGTGGCTCAACTTTTTCTGCGATGAATTGATCGACCCAGTCAAGTTCTTTTTGAAATTCAGGATCAGTTTCAAAATCCCATGCCATTGCTTTATCCCCCAAGTGCAGCATGTTGCATACACGCAACCACGTTAATGAATCACAGCCTTTTTCTTACAGTTAGTGTCAATTCATGCTTGATCTACAGAACAGAACCGCCGTTATCACTGGAGGTGCTTCAGGAATCGGACTCGCCACTGCGCGACTGCTTGCCGCAGAAGGCGTACGACTTCTCTTGACCGATGTCGAACAAGGAGCCCTCTCTGAAGCCAGTGAAGAATTAGGCGCGATTGGAATGGTTGCCGATGTCAGTAGTTATTCCGATATGCAATCGCTCGCAGACTCCGCGTTTGACGAACTCGGTCATGTCGACATTGTGTTCAATAACGCGGGCGTGGCAGTTGGTGGGCCAATCGCGGAGATGACTCACGAGGACTGGAAATGGATTATTGACGTGGATCTGTGGGGACCAATTCACGGAGTTGAGGTGTTCCTTCCCCGCATGATTGAACAACGACGCGGTGGACACATTGCGTTCACATCATCTTTTGCTGGCCTCGTTCCAAATGTCGGACTTGGCCCGTACTGCGTTGCTAAATACGGCGTGGTTGCACTCGCAGAGGTTCTGCATAAAGAACTGCGCGCACATGACATTGGAGTATCGGTGTTGTGCCCAATGCGCGTTGCAACAAACATTGGTTCATCAGAACGAAATCGACCCAACGACTTAGGTGGACCAGATTCATCACCGCGCGTCCCAGACCAAAGCGAGGACAATCCAGATCAGGCTGGTGCGGTAATACCTGTTGAAGGTGTTGCGCAGATGGTGGTGGACGCGATGAAGACAAACGAGTTATACGTGTTGCCACATGCCGAAAGTCGCCAATACGTGCAACGACGTTTTACACGAATTGATCAGTCGTTCGAGAAGAATCAGTAACTAACGTAGGGGCTTTGCAAAACTGAGATCATGACCGTTCGGGTCATAGATCGGAAACATACGCTCGCCCCACGATGCATCTCGGGGTTCGGCCCGTGGCGTAAGACCATTAGCGACAGCCTGCGCATACAGTGCGTCAACGTCGTCAACATGAAATATTGCCCGGCCCCATCCGGTGGCCACATCCGCATCAGATGGGACAGCGATGAGGTTCACAAAACATTGGCGGTCGGACCCGGCCGCCATTGTGACGAAGTCTGACGTGTTGTCACCATGAGCAACATAAAAGCCAAGCGCTTCATAGAAACGAATTGACTCGCCCATGCGAGCTGTCGTCAGAGTGATGGCATTAATCAACATCGCATTAATTGGCAAGGACACTGCGCATAGTTTTATTCACGCGAGGACATGCTATGACCTATTGTTATCCCGTGGTTCACACCCCGTTGTCTGTCCTTGATCTCGCCACCATAGGTGAGAACGAGAGCACAAGTGATGCTCTTCAAGGCTGCGTTCAACTGGCTCAACACGCTGAGCATCACGGATACAAGCGTGTGTGGTACGCAGAGCACCACAATTTTGAGTCAATTGCGTCATCTTCTCCAGCGGTCTTGATCGCACACGTCGCAGCGCATACGTCAACTATTCGTCTTGGCGCCGGTGGCGTGATGCTGCCTAACCACTCACCCCTTGTAATTGCTGAACAATTTGGAACGCTTGCCGCATTGCATCCGGGTCGCATTGACCTTGGTCTTGGTCGCGCGCCGGGGACGGATCAGAACACAATGCGTGCACTTCGCCGTCACGAGGATTCGGCTGCGAATTTCCCACGGGATGTGGTGGAATTGCGTGGCTATTTCGCCGACGAAACCATCATCCCTCACGTCAATGCGACTCCTGGTCGAGGAACTCGCGTGCCGCTCTACATACTTGGGTCATCACTGTTTGGAGCACAGTTAGCAGCGATGCTTGGTCTCCCCTTTGCGTTCGCATCCCACTTTGCTCCGCAAATGCTGCACGAAGCAATCGCGATCTATCGCGAGAAGTTCACTCCTTCTGCAGAACTTGAGAAACCACACGTCATCGCAAGTGTCAATGTGATTGCAGCAGACACCGAACAACAAGCAATACGCGAGCTCGAATGGCGACGTCGTGCTTTTGCGCGCGCAATTTTCTCATCTCCTGGACATCGCCTCACTGATGCGGAAGTTGACATGGTGCTCTCATCGCCCCGCGGCGCCTACATCGATTCTGTATTTACCTACGTCGCCAAGGGCACGCCGGCAAAAATATGCGAGTACGTAACAGAGTTTCAGCGGCACACAAGTGCTGATGAACTCATGACTGCACATCAGACCCACAATGTGGAAAGTCGTTTGCGCTCTATTGAGTTGCTTGCTGACAGCATGGGACTTGTCGCAGCATAAAGACTCGAAAACTCAACATGGGCGATGACCGTAGTCATCGCCCATGTCTCTAAAACTTTTCCCAAGATGTAAGGGAAATAATTATTGTTCGAAACTGCCCTTGATCTTCTTGAGATCGGTGAGATCTTTAAGATCCCCGCCAGCTCCGGTGAAGTTCAACAATGAACCAACAAAAGTCGCAATTGTTGCGATGAATGCCAACCACAAGCCGATGGCACGACCAAGGTCAACACCACTCTTGTCAGGTCCGGTAATCATCAGCAACAACATGAGCAGCGTTGCAAGACCGGATGCAAGCACCATCACGATGTTCCACGGCAGTTTGACAGCAGCCAATTTTCCAGTGGTTGACAACACTGCAATGACGGCTGTTCCAATCACGAGAATCCACGACAGCCATCCGCGAGCCCAGTCGAACGCATTGCCATCAGTTGCACTGACGCCCATGAAGTCGAGCTTTGCCCAATCGAAAAACAGTCCGAAGATCAACATCCCGAGACCACCAATAACCATCAGCCACGTGGCTGGTTTGAACTTTGATATATCCATGAGAGATCCCCCATTTCGCACACCGCCTAATACGGCGTGTCATGTAGATACGGTAACGAATGCACAAGGCCCGATAGTGCAATACCCGCTGAACCCTTGTCGGTGGCGGGTTCCCACAGTTTCAGCCAGTAGTTTCAAACGACAGTGACCCATCCAGCCTCCATTGATGTCGTCGTAATCGGCGCCGGATTAGCGGGGTTGTCCTGCGCGGCCCACCTACACCGCGCAGGTCGATCGGTGCATGTGGTGGAAGCATCCGATGGGGTCGGCGGCCGAGTACGCACTGACATCGTGGACGGTTTCATTCTGGATCGCGGCTTTCAAGTTGTGCTGACTGAATACCCAGAACTACACAGCCAACTCGATGTCCCTTCCCTTGATTTGCAGCTCTTTTCTCCTGGCGCGGCTGTCTGGCTGAACGGGAAAACTCATGTGGTGAGCGATCCATTCCGTGAACCACTCACCACTGCCTCCACTGTCACCGCACCAATTGGCTCTGTTATCGACAAAGCACGAATTGCACTCTTGCGCACCCGACTGCGACGACGGACGTCTCCAGAGTTGCTACGTGGTGAAGACATCACCACGCTTCAGGCTTTGGAACGAGCCGGTTTTTCTCCAAAAATGATTGATCGATTTTTCCGACCGCTTGTCGGAGGAATTCAACTTGATCCCACACTGAGTGCATCACGTCGCATGTTTGATGTGGTCTTCAAAGCTCTCGGGTCTGGTTCTGCGGGTGTACCTGCTCTGGGGATGTTCCAAATTTCTGAACAATTGCGATCCCAATTGCCCTCTGATGTGGTGTCGTTGTCAACCGAAGTTCTGTCCGTTAATTCTGACGGAGTCACGTTGCGAGACGGCACACACATCAAGGCGCAAGCGGTCGTTATTGCCACTGACGGGCCAACGGCATCAACTTTGTTGCGCTTGCCCACAGTTGAATCGCGCAGCGTGAGTTGTGTGTACTTTGCCGCTCCAAAAGCACCTGTCAATCACAAATACATCATCTTGAACGGCGAACATAGTGGTCCCGCGTTAAATGTTGCGGTCATGTCGAATGTGTCGCGCCATTACGCCCCCGAGGGTCAACATCTCGTTGCCGCGGCGGTTCCACAATCTCTTGATGCCAATTTGGAATCAACGGTTCGCGAGCAACTGCGATCGTGGTGGGGTCCTCAAGTCGAGGAATGGAAGCACCTCGCTTCTTATCGCATCCCTCATGGGCAACCAGACCAAAGTCCACCATTTGCCCCCAAGCAACGTGTGCAACTCACAGAATCGCTGTTCGTCTGCGGAGATCATCGCGACACCGCTTCAATTCAAGGCGCACTTTTTTCTGGACGACGCTGCGCCGAGGCACTGCTGACAACTAAATAGTCGGCGAACAGATAATGATCTGTGGTTATTTCACAAAGGCACTGAGTGACTGTGCGACAACTGGGCCCCACTGTTCTTCTGTGAGAGGCGTGCCGGAAACATCATCAAGTACACGACCAATAACAACAACTTGAAACATCACAGCAATTGCTCGTGCATCGAGATCGTCTCGAAACCACCTGTTTTCTTGGCCAGTAGTCACCATCTCTGTAAGGTCGCTCGTGACACCGTCTTGAATCTCAGCAATCATCTCTTTCAGTTCTGGCCGAGTGAGCGCAGCAGCAAGAATGCGAACTCTCATCTGTCGGCGTTGTTCACGACCCGGGTCAGCAATGCTTGCTCGTAATACCTGTCGCATCCCTCGAAAGAACTCGTCTTTTGACTTTGCGGACTTTGATGTCGCAACCAATTTGTCAACATCCACACGTGCCGTTTGTTCAAACAGATACAGGTAGGCGGCGTCGATCAGGCCTTCCCGAGAGCCGAAGTGATGGTACACCGAGCCGTAATTGACCCCCGTTGCCTCACAGATTTCAGGGATCCGAATAAGGGTCTCGTCTTCTGCGAGCAATCGGTCGGCAACAGCTTCAACCGCTTTCGCCATCACGGGGGCAGAGCGTCCTTGCTTGCGTCGCGGGCGATACACAGGTGTGATTCGTTGTGCCATAGAAACTGCTCCCCTTGCGTTCCCTCCAATGTAGTGCGATGAACAATTTTCAGTGCTATTGCGTGAATTTTTATGCACTAAACATTGACTTGTGAGTTCGGACAATAAATCAGTGGCATCTCCTATTCTCGGGACTGTTTTTCGAGTGAATGTCTCCGTCGGCGACACAGTCTCTGCCACAACAGAGGTCGTCATTCTCGAATCTATGAAAATGGAGCATCCCGTTGAAGCGGGTTTTGATGGGACCATTTCCGAAATACTCGTTTCACCAAACGACACAGTTTCGGCTGGGCAGACGCTCGTTGTGATTACACCTGGTGTTGTCCAAGTGGATACCCAACACATATCTGACCAGGCATCTCCTGATGGTGAACGTGCGGACTTGGCGGAATACAGACGGCGCCGATACCTCACAACGGATGAAGCGCGACCCGAAGCTGTTGCGAAACGACACGCAAAAGGACAGAGAACCGCAAGAGAAAATATCGCTGATCTGGTTGATGATGGATCTTTCGTTGAATACGGAACATTCGCAATTGCCGCACAACGTCAACGACGTTCGATGGAAGATCTCATCACACGCACTCCAGGTGATGGAACAGTTGGTGGTCTTGCCACCATCAATGCTGACCTTTTTGGTGCTGAATCTGCGCGTTGTGCAGTGATGTCGTATGACTACACCGTGCTTGCAGGCACTCAAGGTTTCCTCAACCATCGAAAGAAAGACCGACTGTTCACAATCGCAGAAAATCGACAACTGCCAGTTGTTGTATTCGCAGAAGGAGGCGGCGGACGCCCCGGTGACACCGATGCCCCCGGTGTTGCACAACTTGACTGTCTTGCCTTTGGATACTTCGCTGAATTATCAGGTCTTGTTCCACTTGTTGGCATTGTTTCGGGATATTGCTTTGCCGGAAACGCTGCACTACTTGGAATGTGCGATGTCATCATTGCAACGGAAAACACAAACCTCGGTATGGCTGGTCCCGCAATGATTGAAGGTGGCGGTCTCGGCAAAGTGGAACCCACATCCATTGGTCCGATCGATGTGCAGACCGAAAACGGAGTTGTCGATATTCGTGTTCGCGATGAGGCCGAAGCGGTAGCAGCCGCAAAGAAGTACTTGTCATACTTTCAAGGTCCGCTATCCAACTGGACTCGCGAACCTGACGAAGCACTCCGTCCGTTAGTACCGGAACAACGCACTCGGGTCTATGACACTCGCACTGTTGTCACCACGCTTGCTGATCACGACTCCATGCTCGAACTACGCCCAACATTTGGAATTGGCATTCTCACTGCATTCATTCGTATTGAGGGTCAACCATTTGGCATCATGGCGAACAATCCGGCCCATCTCGGCGGTGCGATCGACTCGGACGCAGCTGACAAGGCCGCTCGCTTTATTCAATTGTGTGACGCATTCGACATTCCCCTGATCAGTTTGTGTGACACGCCGGGTTTCATGGTGGGACCAGAAGCGGAGAAGTCTGCACAGGTTCGTCACTTCTCACGTATGTTTGTGACGGGCGCAAGCACAACAATTCCATGGATCGTCGTCGTCCTGCGCAAAGGCTACGGCCTCGGCGCACAAGCAATGACGCGCGGAAGTTTCCATGCGCCCGATATGACGGTTGCATGGCCAACTGGAGAATTTGGTGGCATGGGACTGGAGGGGTTTGTACGTCTCGGATACCGAAAAGAAATCGAAGCCGAAACTGATCCAAAAAAACGAGAGGAACTTGAAGCCCACCTCATCGCAAAAGCATATGAGCGAGGAAATGCGATCAACATGGCAAGTCACGTCGAGATTGACGACGTCATTGATCCCGCAGACACTCGTCGTTACATCATGGCCGTTATACGCTCACAGCCACCACGCACACCACGCACGGGCAAGAAGCGCCCCATGATCGACACGTGGTGACACCACTGTCACGAAACGAGCGCTGACAATCCGTGTCTAATCTGTTGTGCAGTGTGCTCATCAATGACGGTTTCAACACCATCGATGGTCTGCAATTTTTCGTGTAGTGATCCAACAGTTAGCGCACTCACAACTGTGTTGTTTAACAACTCCAACAAGTCTTTAGTGTGAGCCAAACAATGCGTGCCACTCTCAGGCCCGATTGAACCAACAAATAAAGCGACTTTCTTTTCGCGCAAATGACCTTGGTTATATGGTCGCGACATCCAGTCGACGACATTTTTTGTGACTGCGGGAATGGTGTGGTTGTACTCAGGTGTTACAAAAATGACACCGTGTGCTTCTTTAACCGCAGAACGCAATGCCTTAATCACGTCAGGTGCGTTTTCTGTGTCGAGGTCTTGGTTATAGAGAGGAATATCGGAGATGTCGAACTGCACAATTTGTGCACCGTTGGGGGCAAGAGCGGGCAATGCCTGCAGTAGGCGGGTATTTAGTGACGCAGCCCGTAATGAGCCAGAAATAGCAAGAAGAGTAGACATGAGCAGTAAACGGTACCGCCACAATCAAACTGTCAGAGCCTTATCTTGCATGAGATGGCTCGTGAAATATGCCCCAACAACACTGCTCGTGGGACAATACACACGTGAGCATCTCCCCTCTTTTTGACCCAGCGGCGTGGACCGATGTCCCCGATTTTTCATTCACCGACATCACGTACCATCGAGCAAAGGAACACGGAACGGTACGTATCGCATTCAATCGTCCCGAAGTGCGCAACGCTTTTCGTCCCCACACCGTTGACGAACTATTCACCGCGTTAGATCACGCTCGCATGTCAACCGATGTCGGATGTGTGTTGCTCACCGGCAACGGACCATCTCCGAAAGATGGCGGATGGGCATTTTGTAGTGGTGGCGATCAACGCATTAGAGGACGAGACGGATACAAGTACGCAGAAGGTGAAACAGAGGACACGATCGACAAAGGTCGCTCCGGTCGCTTGCATATTCTTGAAGTGCAACGACTCATCCGATTCATGCCAAAAGTTGTGATCTGTGTTGTTCCCGGTTGGGCTGCTGGTGGTGGCCACAGCCTGCACGTTGTGTCCGACCTCACAATTGCAAGTCGCGAACATGCACGCTTCAAACAAACTGATGCCGACGTCGCATCGTTTGATGGTGGCTATGGATCTGCATATCTCGCGCGTCAAGTAGGACAGAAATTTGCACGAGAGATCTTCTTCCTAGGAGATGAATACAGCGCCGATGACGCTCATCGCATGGGCATGGTGAACGCGGTGGTGACACACGCTGATCTGGAGAAAGTCGCATTGGAATGGGGTCGAAAAATCAACGGCAAGAGTCCCACCGCGCAACGCATGCTGAAGTTTTCATTCAACCTGATTGATGACGGACTTGTGGGCCAACAGGTATTTGCTGGCGAAGCGACCCGTCTTGCGTACATGACAGACGAAGCACAAGAAGGTCGTGCATCATTTTTGGAAAAGCGCGACCCCGATTGGTCTGACTACCCGTGGCTGTACTGATCGAAATTACCGATCCAAGTGACGAACGCTTGGACGTATTTCGATGGCGAGAACGACAACTTGCAAACAAACCACAACGAGCAGAAAAAGTAGGTGCGGGACTCTTTGTAGCTGAAGGTGATCTCGTTGTCGATCGAGCGATTTCCACATCACACAGTCCTGTTGCATTGCTTTGCTCATCTCGACACGCGGAAGTACTCTCATCAACCCTGACAGAGGACGTTCCTGTGTATGTCGCCTCTGCTGCCGTAAGACAAGATGTCACTGGACTCGGCGTCCCATTGGAAGCAACGGGTGTCTTTCGCCGACCCGCGCACCGCGACCCAATCGAACTAGTGGCGGGAAATAGTCGTATCGTCGTGCTCGAGGCCATCGATAACCCCACCAACGTTGGCGCCATTGTGCGCTCAGCAGCTGCACTCGGCTGGGATGCAATTCTTCTTGACGCAACAAGTGCGGACCCACTCGCCCGAAGAGCATTACGTGTTTCTATGGGCGCCGCACTATCGCTACCGTTCGCACGCACCGATCCCACACAGTCCCCGTTTGAAATCGTGTCCACTCATCACACCGTGTTTGCACTCACGCCTCACCAAGACGCGTCCGATATTCGTTCACTTTCTACTCCGCTACCAGAAAAACGTGCGTTGGCACTTGGTAGTGAACGCGACGGCCTCAGCCACGATGCGTTGACGCGAGCCATGCACCATGTGCGCATTCCTATGCACCACGGTGTTGACTCGTTGAATGTGGGGGTTGCGGCAGCAATTGCGATGCACGAACTAGGCCCACGATAACGCTCGAGTTTTTCTCTCGCGTCTTTTGTAACTATTGGTTGCGGAGATGTTCTGCCGCATTCACCATGTATCCGACAAGTTCATCGCGCACATCTACCTGAAATTCAACAGGCAGCTCAGCTACTGATACATCAATGGCAGAAACCATGTGTAGCAACCAATGATCGCGCTCCTTCTCACCAATCGCGTACGGGAAATGACGCATACGCAAACGCGGATGTCCGCGCTCTTGCATGTACGTATCCGGTCCACCGAAATACTGCATCAAAAAGAGCGACAGGCGCCGCCTCGCACCAATGGTGGCACTACCTTCTGGATACAGGGGAAGAAGAACTTGATCTGTTTCAACACCATCGTAAAAACGATCAACAAGATCAACGAAAAACTTCTCGCCTCCGACCGTGTCGAACAACATGTTCACCTAGTGAAACTCAGGTTCTACCCAGTCCGGGAAGATATCGGGGATGCCGTCGCTCACCTTGTCGGGATACACAGCGGGTCGCTTTTCGAGAAAGCTGACCACACCTTCTTTCGAGTCGTTGCTACGTCCACGTTCCATGATTCCTCGGGAATCAACACGATGAGCTTCCATCGGATGCGATGCTCCCATCATCCGCCACAACATGAGACGTGACGTTGCGACTGAAACAGGCGCAGCGTTGTCTGAGATTTCTTTAGCTAATGCACGTGCAGTGGGCAAAAGGTCATCGGGAGCATGAATGCTACGAATGAGACCGCCATCAAGTGCTTCTTGCGCTGAGAACACGCGACCGGTGTACACCCACTCTGCCGCTTGCGAAATACCCACAAGTCGTGGCAAGAACCACGACGAACATGCTTCAGGGACAATGCCCCGCTTTGCAAACACAAAACCAAACTTTGCTGCATCCGATGCAATACGAATATCCATTGGCAATGTCATCGTGACACCCACGCCAACAGCTGCACCATTGATCGCACCAATGACGGGCTTCAGACTGCGGAAAATGCGCAGGGTTAATAGACCACCACCGTCTCGCACGATTCCACCATTGTCTTTGACGTCACTTCCGCCTTTAGCAAAAGTGCTCGCTCCAGATGACAGATCAGCTCCTGCACAAAATCCGCGACCAGAACCAGTGATGATCACCGCGTGTACGTCGTCGTCTGCATCAGTTCGATCAAAGGCGTCGATGATCTCGTTCATCATCGTTCCAGTAAATGCATTGAGTTTGTCGGGGCGATACAACGTGATGGTTGCGATGTGATCGCTGACGTCGTATTGAATTTCAGAATATGTCACCTAAATGACATTACTCACTAGACGTCTAGGAACTTCGAGGCTGCGACGCCAGAACCAACTGCACCTGCCACAGCACCGACAATGATAAGTGAAATCATGACGCCGTTTACGTATCCGCCTGGAACAACGAGAGAACTGACGCCTGTGCCGGGCTTGAATCCGGCAACACCCGATGTCCACGCTTCGTTCAACCCCCAGAGCCCCACACAGGACACCACCGCACCAAGCAGCCCTTGGATGAGGCCTTCCAACATAAACGGAACACGGATGAACCAGTTTGTCGCACCCACTAACTTCATCACTTCAATCTCGCGACGTCGTGCAAACATTGCAGTACGAATCGTGTTCCAGATGAGAACCACTGCCACCGCAAGAAGTACCAGAGACATAGCGATAGTGACAACACGCACAAATTGCGACAAAGTAGAGATCACCTCAAATTCGTCTTCGGCAAGAGACACAGCTTGTACTCCAGGTAGTTGTCGATACTGGTCCGCCAAGTTACGTACCAACACAGTGTCGGTGGTGATCGGAACGACTTTGAATTGTGACGGCACCGTCTCAACAGTCAACAAACTCAATGTTGTTGGATCATTGGCAAATACTCGCTTGGCTTCATCAAAGCTCGCGGTCTTGTCAAGGTAGGTCAACTTCTCGACATTGATGACGTTTGGCTGCGAGCGAAGACTTTCCTCAATGAATTTGATCTGTTCATCCTCTGCATCAGGGCGAACAAACACGATCATTCCGACATCACCGCGCCACTGCACAAGAAGATTGTCGAAAGCACGCTGGATGAGAAATGTGGTTCCCACCAGCAATAGAGAAACCGCTGACGTCAAGATTGCTGCCAGCGACAGCGTCATGTTGCGTCGAAAACTGGCGAAAGTCTCGCGCAAGGCATACGAAACGCGCTGAAACACTATTCGTACACTCCACGCTCTTGGTCACGCACTACGACACCACGGTCGAGCTGAATCACTCGCCGACGCATTGCGTTCACCACACGGTGGTCATGTGTTGCCATCACGACCGTGGTTCCGAAGCGATTGATGGAATCAAGAAGCGACATGATTCCCTCACCAGTCGCCGGATCCAGGTTGCCGGTGGGTTCATCAGCAAGCAAAATCACCGGGCGATTGACGAACGCTCTGGCTATCGATACACGCTGTTGCTCGCCACCAGACAATTGATTGGGGAAACGATCTTCCTTGCCAGCCAAGCCCACTAGTTCAAGAACTTGCGGGACTTGTTGATTGATGACGTGGCGAGGTTTGCCGATTACTTCTAATGCGAATGCCACGTTTTCAAACACTGTTTTGTTTGGCAACAGTTTGTAGTCTTGAAATACATTCCCCATCGTGCGTCGCAAGTACGGAATACGGCTTTCAGCCAATTCGTTGATGTTGGCTCCTGCAACCCACACGGACCCCCGCTCTGGGCGTTCCTGACGATTCATCAGACGCAACAACGTGGATTTACCGCTTCCGGAAGGCCCGACGAGAAAGACAAACTCGCCTTTGGGAATGTCGAACGACACATCCCGTAAGGCTGTGGTGTCATTGTTGTACGCCTTCGTGACATTTTCTAAACGAATCATGGGACGTGGGCAACCTATCAGTGACGAGCGCTCAACATGGGTCAGTTCCCGCCCTCAGTGGCGCGTCTCCAGCGCAAATAGCCTTCCATAAAGGCATCAAGATCACCGTCAAGGACTGCTGTCACATTGCCCGATTCCACTTCTGTACGCAGATCCTTCACCATCTGATATGGCTGCATCACATACGAGCGAATTTGACTACCCCAACCAATTTGTGCGGGCTTACCGGCGATTCGGTCGCGTTCTGCTTGATGTTCTTCTTCTAAACGCGCTGCAACCATCGCCTTCAAACGATTCATCGCCTTTTCGCGGTTTTGCAATTGGCTGCGTTCTTCTTGACTGCTAGCAACAAGCCCTGTTGGCTCATGAATCAGACGCACGGCAGAAGATGTTTTGTTGACATGTTGTCCACCTGCACCTGACGCACGGAACACTTCCATACGTAGATCGCTTTCATTGATCTCTACTTCGGGTGCTTCCATCACTGGCCACACCTGGACTAGAGCAAAACTAGTTTGGCGACGACCTTGGTTATCAAAAGGACTGATTCGCACGAGACGATGCGTGCCTCGTTCCGAAGTCATGAGCCCATACGCATAACGACCCTTGATAGTGAACTCCGCTGACAAAATGCCAGCTTCTGTTCCCTGACTGATGTCATCCACTTCAAAGACATATCCACGACGCTCTGCCCAACGCTTATACATACGTAACAGCACTTCAGCCCAATCCTGAGCATCAACACCACCGTCTTTGGCATTAATCTGCACTATGCAATCCGCTTCAGCATGTTCACCTGTGAACATGCTGCGTAATTCAACTGTCGACAACATGCTGGCAATTTGACTGATACCCGACTCGATTTCGTCTTCTTGGGACGCGTCATCGACTTCGCGTGCGAGTTCGTGAAGTACTTCGACATCTTCAAGCAACGAACGCAATTTGTTGTACTCATCGATGTCAGATTTGATGTTGGAGTATTCCGCGTTCACCTTCTTTGCTAATTCTTGGTCATCCCACAGATCAGGTCGCGAAACTTCCTTTTCGACTTCAACCAAGCGTTCAGTGAGTTGGTCAATACGCAGATATTTCTTGGCCTCAGATAAACGACCCGACAATTCACGAAGGTCACTAGTGAAATCACGCATGAGAAAAACCAGGATGTACTAGTTAGCGCCGTGGCACAACTTGTATTTCTTCCCTGACCCACACGGACATGGCGCGTTACGAGGCGTACTAGACCAATCGTTCGCATCCTTCACAACGGGTCGCTGAGGTTGTTGTGGCATCTCTTGAGCTGGCATCTCTGAGTCTTCATCAAGATCGCCCAAACTCGCGGCGCTCTCGAAGCCACCCATGTTCACTGACTCGCTTGAGATCTCCTGCACATTGCGCACCGTTGAGGCCGGAATGTCGTCACGCACCACTTGTACGTGCATGATGTAGCGCACAAAGTCTTGAGCGATTCCGGTCATCATGTGACCGAACATCTCATATCCTTCCCGCTGCCATTCGCTGAGTGGATCTTTTTGACCCATCGCGCGCAAGTTGATGCCCTCTTGGAGATAGTCCATCTCCTCGAGGTGCTCGCGCCAACGCTGATCAATAATGCGCAACATCACTTGACGTTCGATTTGGCGAAGGACATCACTGCCCATTTCAGTTTCGCGACCTTCGTAGTACGCGCTGGCGTCAGCCATCACCGTGTCATAGATGTCGTCAGTGTTGTGTGCTGCCGTCAATTGTTCGATCGAAACAGATGTTGGCCAGTAGGTGTGAAGTTCTTGAGTAAGTCCCTCAACGTCCCACTCATCACTTGCTTCAGAGACGCAATAGGTTTCGATCAGCGCGTTCACAGCTTCTGCGAGGTATTCCATCGCTGCGGCTTTCAAGTCAACTCCGGCGAGAATCTGGTCACGACGCTGGTAAATCACCTTGCGTTGTTCGTTCATCACCTCGTCGTACTTGAGAACATTCTTTCGAATTTCTCCGTTGCGCTGCTCAACAGTGGTTTGCGCGCGTTCAATCGCACGCGTGACCATCTTTGCCTCGATTGCTTCGTCATCGGGCAGTGCGCGACCCATCACCCAACTCAAGGCGCCCGTTGCAAACAACCGCATCAGGTCATCATCAAGACTTAAATAGAAACGACTCTCACCAGGGTCGCCTTGACGACCAGAGCGACCGCGCAACTGATTGTCGATACGGCGACTGTCATGGCGTTCGGTACCAAGCACGTATAGGCCACCAAGTGCTCGAATTTCATCGCCCTCTTTCTTGCACGCTTCTTTAAAACCAGCAAGAACCTCGTCGTAACGCTTCAACGCCTCGACACGTTGTGCGCGATAGTCCTCTGGCATCCGATCAAGAGGCAGCGGTAATGCGAATTCATCCGCCAGCAACTCTGGGGCATATCCCTCGCCAAGCACTTTTTGCCGCGCAAGACCCTCAGGGTTACCACCAAGCAAAATGTCAACACCACGACCGGCCATGTTCGTTGCAACCGTGACAGCGCCACGGCGACCAGCTTGAGTCACAATCATTGCTTCACGAGTGTGTTGTTTCGCATTCAACACCTCGTGCTTGATGCCGCGTTTTTGCAGCAGGCGTGACAAGTATTCGCTTTTCTCAACACTGATAGTGCCCACTAACACTGGTTGTCCACGCTCCACACGTTCTGCAATGTCTTCAACCACAGCATTGAACTTTGCGATTTCTGACTTATAGATGAGGTCTGGCTGATCAATGCGAATAGTGGGTTTATTCGTTGGAATAGGCACCACCTGGAGGCTGTACGTATTCACTAACTCAGCAGCTTCGGTTTGAGCGGTACCTGTCATACCAGCCAATTTGTCGTACATACGGAAGTAGTTCTGCAACGTAATCGTGGCGAGGGTTTGGTTTTCCTCTTTGATCTTGACACCCTCTTTGGCCTCTACAGCCTGGTGAATGCCCTCACTCCAACGACGTCCCTCAAGAATGCGACCTGTGAACTCATCGACAATCTTGATCTCGCCATTATCAACGATGTAGTCCTTGTCGCGCTTGTAGATCTCTTTTGCACGTAATGCCACTTGCAACTGGTGCACCAAGTTTTGCTGCACCTCGTCATACAAGTTGTCAATGCCAAGTTGCTCTTCAACCTTTTCGATACCGGACTCGGTTGGAAACACAATTTTCTTGTCTTCCTGCACGTCGTAGTCGCGATCTCGTTCGAGTGTGCGCACGATGCTCGCAAACTTGTAGTACATCTGTGCAGCATCGGACATGCGCCCGGAAATAATGAGTGGTGTGCGAGCTTCGTCAATAAGGATGCTGTCGACTTCGTCAACAATTGCAAAATTATGTCCACGTTGGACTTTGTCCTCAAGCGTTGTCGCCATGTTGTCACGCAGGTAATCAAATCCAAACTCATTGTTGGTGCCGTATGTGATGTCACATGCGTACTCCGCGCGCTTTTCGACACTGCTCTCACGAAAACCTGGAATGACCAAACCGACAGACAAATTCATCCAACGGTGAATGCGACCCATCCACTCGGCGTCTCGTCGTGCTAAGTAATCGTTTACGGTGATGAGATGTACGCCCTTACCGGACAAGCCGTTGAGGTATGCGGGCAATGTCGATACGAGCGTCTTACCTTCTCCAGTTTTCATTTCAGCGACCCAGCCAAAGTGAAGTGCTGCACCACCCATCAACTGCACGTCGTAGTGTCGCTGGCCGATTACTCGCGTTGCTGCTTCACGCATAGCCGCGAATGCCTCGATCAAGATGTCATCGAGGTCCTCACCGCGTTCTAGCCGCGAGCGAAACTCAGCTGTTTTGCCCTGCAAGGCAACGTCAGAGAGAGCCGCGTATTCTGCGGCTCGGGCATTGATATCGGGGACAAGACCTTGGAGGGCCTTGACCCTTTTGCCGTCACCGGCTCGAAGGACGCGGTCAAGGATTCCCATGCGAAGGACGAGCCTACCCCTTCATCTCTCGTGCTCTCTGGTCACCGTGTTGCCGCGATCGCGACGCACAGCACGGAACGGACTCCCTGATTCTGCAGCGCCGCGACGGCCGCGTTCATAGTGGCTCCAGTTGTCACAACATCATCAATCACAATCACTGAGGTCACATGGCGAGGTACTCGTGCAATGAACTGCACCTGCGAAAGGCGCTGCACCCGAGGTGCTCCTGTTTGAGCGATCCGTGTGACCTTCCGCAACAGTCGCTTTGTTGGTAAACGCGAAAATGCTGCAACGTGTCGAGCCAAGATCTCTGATTGATCAACACCTCGGATGCGACGTCTCGCATCACTTGTAGGAGCCCACGTAATGACCGTCTGGGGCGTCACGTCATAGTGCTGAAGACGCGACGCAATGTCTTGGGCAAACTCGCGCAAATACCGACGTTCATTTCGATACTTGGCCGCCAAGATTTTGCGACGAACTTCTCCAGCGAAATCATGAACCACCACAACAGAATGTTGCGGACTTAAATGTTGTGAAGACACCCACTCATGTGCGAGATGCATTCACATCTACGGCATTAGTAACGATAATGCTCGGGCTTGAACGGACCAGATGGCTCAATGCCTAGGTACTCAGCTTGTTCGTCGGTCAATTTGGTCAAACGAACTCCCAAGGCATCCAGGTGTGCTACTGCAACTTTTTCATCAAGATGTTTTGGCAACACATATACGCCGAGCGGATATTTTTCTGTGTTGTTGAACAATTCGATCTGAGCAATCACTTGGTTGCTGAAAGAGCAACTCATCACAAAACTGGGGTGGCCTGTTGCGCATCCCAGGTTCACCAGTCGACCTTCTGCCAGCACGATGATCGAATGCCCATCGGCAAACGTCCATAAATCAGTTCCAGGCTTCAGTTCATCACGTGTCGCACCACTACGAGCCAAACCGATCATGTCGATTTCGTTATCAAAGTGCCCAATGTTGCACACAATCGCGTTGTGCTTCATCTTTGACATGTGCTCTGCTGTGATAATCGCTTCATTACCAGTCGCGGTTACAAAGATGTCAGCTGTGCTCAACACGTTCTCGATTGTGTCGACTTGATAACCCTCCATCGCAGCCTGCAAAGCGTTGATGGGGTCGATTTCCGTCACAACCACGCGGGCGCCCTGTCCACGGAGACTTTGCGCGCATCCCTTGCCAACATCGCCGTAGCCGCAAACCACTGCGAGTTTTCCGGAGATCATGATGTCGGTCGCACGATTGATTGCATCGATGAGCGAGTGACGGCATCCATAAAGGTTGTCAAATTTGCTCTTCGTCACACTGTCGTTCACGTTGATCGCAGGGAACAACAATTCATTGCGTTCTGCCATCTTGTAGAGACGCTTCACTCCAGTGGTGGTCTCCTCGGTCACACCCTTGACCGATGCGGCCATTGTTTGCCACTTGGTGGGATCTTGTTTCAACGAACGCTGCAACAAACCAAGAACAATTGCGAGCTCTGGGTTGGACGCAGATGCTGGATCAGGGACTGCTCCGGCCTTTTCATATTCGGCACCTTTATGAATAAGAAGGGTCGCATCGCCACCGTCATCCAAAATCATGTTCGGCAATTGACCATCAGGCCATGTCAACATCTGCTCTGTACACCACCAGTACTCCTCCAATGTTTCGCCCTTCCAAGCAAACACCGGAACTCCTTGCGGATCGTCAATCGTTCCATTCGGGCCCACCACAACTGCCGCCGCGGCGTGATCTTGTGTGGAGAAAATATTGCAACTTGCCCATCGGACTTCTGCACCTAACTCAACAAGGGTTTCAATCAGAACGGCCGTCTGAATCGTCATGTGCAATGAACCAGAGATGCGCGCGCCCTTCAACGGTTTAATCGCGCCGAATTCTTTGCGCAAAGAACGCAGACCTGGCATCTCGTGTTCGGCGAGATGAATTTCCTTGCGACCAAATGGTGCAAGGTTGAGATCAGCGACGCGATAGTCGTGATGAGTGGCAAGTGACGAGGCCATGATGACTCCTAAATACGTATGCAAAAACAGACACACGCCATGTGGCACAACCAATGGTTGCGCTCAAGCGCGTTGTCTTCAGGCTGGGGCCCACTGGCACCGATCACTTCAGCCCGAACGGCGTTTCTCACTCTAGCCAAAAAGCAAAGGGGTATGTGAGATTCAGAAAGTGGGTGAAATGTTGTTGGCTGACACTTTCGCCATGATTCGCTCATGCTCTGCGTCGGAAACGGTAGATGACTCATCGACAAGCATCACAGGAATGTCATCACGCACCGGATATGCACATTTCAAACGCGGGTTGTAGAGAATGTTGTCATCTTCGATGTAATACAACGCACCCTTGTCCTGTGGACAAGCGAGGATGGACAAAAGTGATGTGCTGATAGTCATAGCGTTGCCTACCCTACCGAAGATCTCAATCACACAGCAGTAAGTAGTGCAAGCACTTCTGCGACACGATTGTCGCATTCGTTTCGCGTCGGTGCCTCCAGATTGAGACGCAACAATGGCTCGGTGTTTGATGGACGAAGGTTGAACCACCAATCACCACAATCAACGGTCAATCCATCGAGACGATCTTGAGGGAACGACGAATAATGCCGCGAAATCGCCGTTATCACAGCGTTGGCGTCATCCACACTGGTGTTGATCTCCCCCGACGCTTCATAACGTTCAAATGGTTTGCGTACTACAGATAATGGTTGACCAACTCGACACATCTCGTTTAACACCAACATCGATGCAATGATGCCGCTGTCGGCACGATAGTTGTCCAGGAAGTAGTAGTGCGCGGAGTGTTCACCGCCAAAGACGGCTCCAGTTTCAACCATCTGTTGTTTGATGTAACTATGACCCACTTTCGTGCGCACAGGTACGCCACCGTGTTCAGCGATGACTTCGGGAACCGAACGCGAACAAATGAGGTTGTGCAAAATCACAGCTCCCGGATGTGAACGCAACATGGCTGCTGCCAGCATTGCCGTTGTTGTGGAACCCGAGAGACCTCGACCCATCTCATCAACAACAAAAACTCGATCAGCGTCACCATCAAATGCGAGTCCGATGTCGAAGCCACCACTTGTCACGCGTGCCTGCAAATCACGTTGATTAGCAGGCTGAATGGGATCGGCTGGGTGATTTGGAAACGTTCCGTCAAGTTCTGGATACATGATCTCAACATCCATCATCGACAATCGTTCGAACACAACTGGAACAATGAGACCACCCATCCCGTTTGCAGTGTCCGCAACGATGCGAAGAGGGCGTAACACATCGAGGTCGGCAAATGACACCACATGATCAGCGAATTGTTCAAGCATGTCGCGCTTGGTGATCGTGCCTTTTGCATCTGTCGATGAAACAACAGTCGATGCTTTTAGCGAGCCACCAAGTACTTTTTTAGCCGTATCGCGAATTTCGGCAAGCCCGGTATCGATACCAACAGGGCGTGCACCCGACAAACACATTTTGATGCCGTTGTATTCGGCAGGGTTATGCGATGCGGTGAACATTGCTCCGGGCGCATTCAATCGACCAGCGGCGAAATACAACAAGTCGGTGCTCGCTAAACCGACATCGATGACGTTCACGCCACAATCCATCACACCTTCGGCAAAAGCCCGCGAGAGCGACTCCCCTGTGACACGCATATCACGAGCGACAATCACTGTGTCTTCTTTTGTGAATGCGGCAAACCCCACGCCGAGTGCGTAGGCAACTTCCTCGTTCATCTGATCGGGGGTCGTGCCTCGCACGTCATAGGCCTTGACGATGCGGTCAAGGATCAGCGGGTCGGTTTGTGCCATAAAGATTCGAATCTACCTGTCGGCCTCGACCGTGGGCTGAATGTTTGGCAACTCCACAGCAGCAAAGGAAGTTCCGTATCGAAACCGTCTACGGGCACACCATGCAAGAATCACGATCCCCCCAAAAGTGAGTAGATACGACGCGCGGTCAAGCCCTGAAGGTTCATATGACATTCGTACTTCGTTTGACCGCGGAATAACCACCATCATGTTTGGAGCCGCGCGCACGATGTCAGCTGTGCCATGAGCAGACCAGTTGGGGAAATAACTCACACGCACAAGAACAGGTACTCCGACTCTGTCGACAGAGAATGAAACGGACTCACGACCTATTTCGACATTTGTGATCGTCGCCGGCTCAATTGCACGAGGAACGATCTCTGTCGCGGCAGAGGGTTGGACAATGTCAACACGGCGACCAGGATCACCAGGTTGTCCGACTCGACGTGAAACATCTGCCACGACATCGATTCGCTGCCAGTCATCTGGGCCATCGGCAACAGGCAATGCGGGCCATTCATCCGAATGCTGAAAATACGACGTGCCAACTTCTAGCCAACGTTCGCGCTTGTCGCCCGAACGTTCATTGACCACAACAGGCTGCATATCGAGTGGAGTGACTATTGCGTTCTCAGTGTGTTCAAAAATTTTCCATGGTCCAGATGTTGAGATCAATTTCAATTGCTGTTGTTTCTCGGCTTCAGCAATTGCCTCAGGGGTGAAGACCATCAGGTACTTCACACCGAGTTGCCGCATGTACTCCACGCCTAATTTTGCATCATTGTTGTCATAACGAAGCTCTCGTACCGGATTACTGCTTTGTTTAGAAAGTGCGGCAGCCGCGATGAAGTGATACGGCGTTGTTCCCGCAGCCTCAAAGTACAACCCCTCCATGGAACCAATGCATCCATCTGTCCAAAACGGCAGCAACATCAGCGCCATTGTTGTTCCGTATTTGTTCAGTGCTTCATTGTTCTCCCACAAGGCGCGACCACATCCATGGTTTGGGTCTTCACCAATCTTTTTCATCTCCTGCACAACGCCGTAATACTCACCGTATGCGTATTTGCCTTCGTATCCGGTGAAGTTCCAACGCGCCCAGCCATCTGAGAACGCACGATTGGCAGGCACTTTTATTGGACCCCACGCGTACTTTGACTGTCCATTTTCAACGACCAGTGAACCTCCGGGGAGATTCTGATAGCGGAATCCAAACACAGTGAGGATCGCAACTGCGCCAATCCACAGTATTGATGTTTGCGCGTAGATACGTAACGGACGAGCGGAGACAAAATTGCGATACACAAAGCGCGCGATTTCATAAAAACCAATCGCGGCAAGCATGTACCTCGTGATATACACAAAGGGCAAAACGCGTGGGTTCCACAACAATCCAATGACAGGGAGACTGTCTTGTGCAAGTTTCACTGCGACCATCAAAATGATGCAGTACACACCAAGCCACATACCAAAGAAACGCTTGTGAATGTATGAGCCCACAAAGCCAGCTATTGCGAGCGTCATGATGATTACATCAAATGCGGTGGGTAATGGAAAATACATGTCCCAAAACGAATCATTGGCGCCACTTGGACGTGGTTCGTACTTCATGTCGGTCATGAACGCATGCCCGCCCAAGAATGGAACCACCCAGAAAGCTGACAACAAGATCGCACACACGATCGTGGTCCATGCATATCTCAATCGCTGACGATCAAAACGCAAGAGCAGCATCACTACAACACCACCAAATACGAACATCAAAACGATGCCATGACTCAACGCACTGAGGGCCAGAGTCAATGCAGCCCAACCGCGATACTTGCCATCTTCTAGACCGCGGGCGAACAAGCCAAACGTCAGCAACGCAAACGCCATCGCCATTGTGAAGGAGAACTCCCCCGCCATGGTTGAGGCGATGTTGCCACCATAAATCGTGAAGCTTTCATCAAGCATGAACACCATCACTGCGATGACCAGAAGTTCTGGCAAGGGATAGGCCAACTTTGCCCACCGCGCCATCAGCCACGTACATAACGGCATTGCGAGAATGCCGATCACAGCGATGATTTTGAAAGCAATGCCATAATGCAAAAACACATCAAGAAACACGATCGCAAGTGCCGGAATAACCATATAGAAGCGATATGTCGGAAGCCCCGCATACCAGTCCATGCTCCATCCGGTGAGCTGCCACTGCGGCAACAACACATCTCGCAAGAATGCCGGGCCCCACACATGAGCACCCATGTCACCGCCAGTTGGCGTGTTGTTTCGAAAGATCAGATTGGGATGCACTATTGACAAAAGAATCAATGTCGCACCAAGAACAACCGCTGTCGACGACATCGCACGCAATGTGACTGCGAGTTCGCTTTCGGGACGATCATCGTTTTGTTGCGTCATCACCGTGTGTTCGTTTGCCAACGTTTCGTTCATGTCACAACACCATCACTGCAAAAAGACCGCTGGCATTGAATGCCATGTGAGAGACAATAGGGAGACCAAGCCGTTGTGTTTTTCGGTATGTCCAGCCCAAAACCAAAGCAAACGCAAAGAGACCGGGAAATTCAATGGGTTGAAGATGAATAGCGGCAAAGACGGCGGCGGTAACAACTAATGCAATGGTGGAGTTCATGCTGCGTTCCAGTCCTTGTTGTAACAATCCGCGATACACAATCTCTTCAACCACAGGGGCGCCCACCACCACAATAAGGAAAAGCACAAACACCCAAACACCACTTGCGGCATCTGCTAATTCGCGAGCACGCTTCTCGACTTCTTCGACCGAGAATTGATCCGGAAACAATTTGGTGAGTGGAAATGTCACCGCGGTGACGAGAACAAATTGTGATGCAATCCCGATTGGAATGCCCCATAAATCTCGCCACACAAATGAAATTCGGTAATCAGAGAAAACGTTGCCAGATCCGTACTTGTTACTAATGGCACTCACCACATAGAAATATGTCGCCCACATTGAGAGCCCGCTGAGACCCACTACCCAAATAGGAGTGAGGACATCGTCATCGGCGGTTCCGTACGTGGTGAGAACGACGACTGTTGCGGCGATGTTGGCCATAACAAAAGCCATCGCCCACAGTGAGAAAGTACGGCGCGCTGTCAGCAATGCGAGCGGATCAGCACCAGACATGACTTCTATTGTGGGGCAAAACGGTGCGAAAAGTCTTTTCAGCCTGCGAGTCTGTTTGCGGAATATACATACATTCGCTGGCGGCGATCTTCTAGGTGCCAGCCAGACGGTGCTGTCAAGCGCTCCGCGTGCATGTCGCACAGGTCATATGTATGGGGATCACGTTCAGGAGCGAGGTCGTCAAGCCACACCAATGATCGTGCGTACTGGTATGACAACGTCACAGTTGCAGTGTGTGCACACCCTTGACGTGAACAATGCCGAGACATGTATAAACGGTATCCGACCACATATGGGCGATTGTGTGACCACTGGGTGAAATATGGATAGATAAAAACCGCCGTAGCATGAGGCCATGAGCGAAATGCCGCCACCACCCCCACCACCGCGACAGACACCACCACGGTCAAATCTGCCCTTTGGAAAGCGGAAGAACTCCGATGGAGGCGCAAACGGAGAACAAAAATCATCAATGCCCCGTTGGGTTCTTTGGCTGATTCTTGCGGTAGTCCTCTTCCTCGCCTTCGGTAGCCAATTATGGGATCGCAGTACAGGTGAAGAGGTGACCTACACCGAATTTCTTGCTTTGGTTGATGAAGGAAAAGTCGACAACATCACCATCAACAACTCCTCTAACTCAATTACCGGCGATCTAAAGGACGGCACTTCATTCACAACGACTGGTGCCAATCAATTGAGTGACGCTGACGAACAACTGCTGAAAGAGCGTGGCGTTGACTACGACTACACAACTCCACAGCCGAACTGGTTCACGAGCCTCATACCCATCTTCTTGCCGTTCCTATTCATCGTCTTGTTCTTCGTATGGATGCAGCGACGCGCAATGGGCCAAGCAGGAAGCATCATGTCGATTGGACGTAGTAAGGCAAAGGCGTACCAATCAGACAACCCTTCAACCACATTCGCTGATGTTGCCGGCTACGAAGGCGTTAAAGAAGAGATCAAGGAAGTTGTTGACTTCCTTCGCATGCCAGAACGATTCAAAGAAATCGGGGCACGTGTACCGAAAGGTATTTTGCTTGTCGGCCCCCCTGGTACCGGTAAGACGTTGTTTGCGCGTGCCGTGGCTGGTGAAGCCGGCGTCGGTTTCTTGTCAGTCACCGGATCTGATTTCATGGAAATGTTTGTTGGTGTTGGAGCCAGCCGTGTGCGTGACTTGTTCCAACAAGCACGAAAGATGGGCAAAGCAATCATCTTCATCGACGAAATCGACTCAATCGGTCGTAAGCGTGGTGCCGGACTTGGTGGCGGACATGATGAACGCGAGCAAACACTCAACCAAATGCTCGCCGAAATGGATGGTTTTGAAACAACCGAAGGCATCGTCATCATGGCGGCAACAAACCGTCCCGACATTCTCGATCCTGCATTGTTGCGTCCAGGTCGTTTTGACCGTCAGATCATTGTTCCTTTGCCCGAGTACGAGGAGCGCCTTGCAATCTTGAAGGTGCACTCACGTGATAAGCGAATGGGACCCGATGTCGATCTGGAGACGATGGCCAAAGCAACACCGGGAATGAGCGGTGCCGACCTTGCGAACTTGGTAAACGAAGCAGCATTGTTTGCTGTGCGTCGTGGATCACAGCAAGTAGAACGCATCGACTTCGAAAATGCTCGTGATCGTGTAGTGATGGGCGCACGTCGCGAGAGCTTGGTGCTTACCGGCGAAGAGCGGAAGGCAACCGCCTATCACGAAGGTGGCCACGCAATCCTTGCAACCGTTCTCCCTCACAGTGATCCTTTGCACAAGGTGACGATCCTTCCTCGTGGAATGGCGCTCGGCGTCACTTGGACATTGCCAGAAGAACGACACACGTATTCGCGTGAATATTTCGAAGATGTCATCTGTAAAGCAATGGGTGGACGCGTCGCGGAAAAGATTGTCTATGGACATCTCAACAGTGGCGCCGCCAACGACTTGGAACAAGCAACCAACATCGCACGACGTATGGTGCGCGAATGGGGCATGTCCGACAAGGTGGGCCCGATGGCATGGACATCAAGCCAGCAAGTGTTTCTTGGTGAGGACCTCATGACCCAGGGTCGTGAATACAGTGACACCACAGCCAACATGCTTGATGAGGAAATTGCGCGCATTCTCACGACACAAGAACAACGTGCGCACGAACTTCTCACCAAGCATCGTCGTGGTCTGGATCTTGTTGCAGAAGCACTTCTTGAACACGAAACAATCGACGGCCCAACCGTTGGTCGATTGGTACAACAAGGGCTCGAAGAAGACGGCGCCGGTTCCTCATCTACAACAGATGAATCGCGCCAAGCTCCTACACCTGGCGCGTAGAACGACGGTTAGCCTCGCCCACAAGCGAGCAACTATCGATTACTGGTTATTGAGTTGGTCTCTGCCTAGATGAGGTTCTGGTGTTGAGCCCGGGTCGCGGCATTCAGCGACTGCGGCCCACAAGTCCTGCGCCTTAATGGGCCCGATAAAACCAGCACGTACCACTCCATCGCCATCGGCAACAACAAGAGTGGGAACCGCCTCAATCGCATATCGTTCATGAACTGGTTTATCTGATTGATACTCAATGTTCACCACTGATACTTCGCGTGATTGCATCACAAACGCTTTGTTAACAACGTCTTTACATGCATCACATGTCGCGGATGTGAATACTGCAATCAGCCATGGCGTAGAAGCAGAAGGAAAGTCCGATCGATCAAGTTGCGTGGGAACATGAAACCCACCTTGTGTGGGGGGTTCAGGTTTACGACGTTTTGCAACCCATGCAATTGCGAGCGCCACGATCACTGCGACGATGACAACCAACACGTTGATCATCGACGCACCATCACTGGCAACGCACTCACAAGTGAAAAGCCCACCAAGTCATGACCACGATCCATTCGGCGTTGCACAACGATTGGCACTGTCGCACGAATGATCACTTCACCGGTTGTTGCACCCTGAGGAATTCCCAAATTAACGACACCACCCGGCCCGAGCGGAACCGCTTCGAAACCAGGATAGGTGAACTCACCACCTGGTCCGATTGCGGACATGGAGAAGGTTCCGGTGTCACCGGAGGTATTAGCGATTGCAAGTGCGCTCGCAGCGCCATCCAAGAGACCACTTGGAACACGCCACGTTGTACTTGCGAGCTCATCGGGGATTCCATTGGTGATCGCAGTGAATGTGCCACGCGAGGTTTGTTGTGAAATGACATGTTCGACGACAAGTGGCAAACCACTAACTGACGACACGAACATGGCGTGGTCCCCCTTTGGAAGATCAGCGACGTTGTTGGTGTCTATAGAGACGACTTCTCCAGCTGGGATCAATACCGTGGAAATGGGAGTGACGCCTGATTGATCGCCGAGAGTGGCGGGGTCCACAGAAATCCCTTCACCAAAAAACACAACAGTGACCGACTCGTCTTCTTCGTTTGGATTGAACACAACAAGGGACTCAGTGACGTTTGGTCCAGTTCGTCCTGCAGCAAACCACCACTTTGTTAACGCAGCTGGCGTTCCAACGGTGGTGGAATACCCAAGACGTCCACCTCCCAAATAATGCTGTGCGCGAGACGCAACAATCTTTCCAGTTGACGCGGTCACGTGCACAGCAAGAATTGATTCACCCTCTGCACCTTCTGTTGACATCGACAAACTTCGCGCGCGACGCGGGCCAACAATTAATCCCTGAAGATTGGTTGGCGTGCGCTTGCCTTCTCGTGTTGTAAACGACACGTTGACGACCGCACTTTCCGGATACGGATTGGTAATAACGATGCGCTCGGTGGAACCTTCAACGGTCCATCCATCCGCGAAAAACCACTCTGAGGCAGTTGACGTCACACACTGAGAAGTGACATCGCCGGCAGCGTATACCAGTTGCTGTTCGACAGTTCCCACCTCGCCGATGATCTCAACGACAGGCACCACAACACCAACTGTGCGACCACGAATCGATTCCACTTGTGATCGCGTGCGTGGTGGAACGATCACCGTCTCAACCTCTCGCTCACCATCGGACAAGAATGAAACAGACGCTGTGATGTCGGTATCGCTGGGATTTGCAATTGACACACTTCCGGCCTCAACACCGTCACCGGCTGCTACCCCCGGACAGAACCATGAACTACTGATCCGTCTTTGTGGTGGCACCGCCGGAAAACCTGGTAGTTCTACTTCTGCCGCCGTTGCACCTTCTAATTCCTCGTTATCTCGTTGCTCCAGCGCGACGATGCCCACAACACCACCGATGAGAAGAAGAATGACAAAAACGCGTCGTAAGTAGCGCATCACACTTGTCCTCTATTTTCATCCATCACGATCGCTGTGTCTTGTGAGTATTGCGTGGTACGACCCGACGCAAACCGACGTGGTCGCCGGACAACTGCAAATGCAATCACAGTTACCCACAAAACAATCTGAAAACCAACGGCGAATCGGTGAACAGCACTAGTGGAGAACTCAAGCGACACGGGACCAGCAACAGGAACGTCGTACGCGTTTGTTACACCGAACGCGGGGCGCGCAACAATCTCCCCTTCTGATGTCATCAACGACCAACTCGCGGAATATGGAACTGATAAGTGGAATGTGCCCACTGGTGCATCACCGGAGGCGATTTGATGGTCGTATTCGGTTTGCAGAAACGGTGTGGCTCCGGTGATGTCGGCCGCAATGACTTCCGAAGTTCCAGCGGACCTGCTCGCAATCGCACCCGCTTCGGTTAAAAGTGATCGCGTCGGTATCCATGCGGCGTTTTCAAAAATCACTACATCAGGCGAGGAGTACCGACGTCGAAGATCTAGTTGATCGCTCAACGCACTTACGAGACCTGTGGGAGGTTCGATCAGATCGTCACGCGTTGATGCGGCTCCGTCAATGATTGGAACAATGACATAACGCACGGCAAGCGGTGCGAGCAATCGACCTGCACGAGCGGTTTGCCCACGCACTATTCCTCGCAGTGCAACTTCCAATTGATCTGTCGCACGTGTTCGCGATGGCTCCCAACCATCTTCAAGGCGCGGTTCAACTCCGGTTGTTACCGAATAGGCAATGCCCCATCCAAGATTGGTTGGAGAAGCGGGAACGACTCGGGGATCGCCGAGATACAGGGTTCGATACTGACCATCTTGTGTTGCATCGGGCAAAGTCTTCAATGATTCAGTCAGCGATGTCTCTATTTGATTGAAACGTCCATCAATTGTGTTCAATGCGGCAGGCACCATTCCAACAATGAATGCGACGGACGCCAGAACACCAAGTGGCTGTCGCCAACTCAAGCGTCCGCGGAGAACATCTAATGACAATCCCGCACCAACGGCACCTGCACACACAGACATACCAAACGCTGCAAGTGCGAGAACAACACCCGGTTCGGGAAGATGGCCAGGGAGCAATTGACGATCATCCAGCATGACCGCGATGATCGTCGCCACGACAAGGAGCGCTCCTCGTAGTGCCCAGCCGACTCGCGCTCCACGCACGATCACCACTGACACGGCGACAGGAACAAACAGCAGCACGGCGACACTAGAGAGCACCACGTTGCCAACATCAAAGCGCAATATTCGCCAAAGCCCGAGGTCTTGTCCTCCTTCGACACCGACCCCAGTGAGAACGTTCCACCAATCACTACGAATGAACGTTGTAGACCATGGCAATTGAATCACTATCACCGCAATGATTGCGCCAATAGCAATCGTGAACCAGCGCATTGAGCGTGCAACTGGTGCGCCGTGAAAAAAGGTGGTGAGAGCCCATGTCAATCCGAGCCCAAGAATCACCAATACGAAGCCCGGTTCAAATGCCGTAGCGATTGCGAGAACGAGAACAAATTGTGCGACCGTTCTGCGAAATACTCGCGAAGACGCGTCAACAAAAACGTCTTCGTCATTGCTGGCTGATGCCACATTGATGGTCACATGTCCAACAAGAATTCGAAGAAGATGTGCCGCCCACGGTAAGAATGCATACGTTGTCAGCGCGCCCCATCGCCCCGATGCAATCGCTGCGTACGGCAACGGAACAGATGCATACATCGCTGTCGCTGCAATGCGTCCACTGCGGACTAAAAACACTGACGCAAAACGCCATGCCCCGAGATAGCCAATGAGTGGCAAACCAATGACCAGAACCGTGCGCAGCAGCTCCATCTTGCCCAATGTTGTAACCGAAGCGATCGACACAAGTGCCATGCCTGTTGGTGAAGCAATCTCATGACCGAATCCAGCACTCCACCAACCCGACGTGAAGGACGCAAAAATATCTCGAGCACCCGCACCAAAATGCACAAACTGACCAACACTTGAAACGCCGTTCATGAACAGTGATCGCGCGCCAACCGCGAGAAGTACTACCAATACAACCCACAAAATGGTAACGGGACGGCGCGAAACCTGAACATCGCCAGTTGCTTCGCTGTATTGCGCGTCCGCTAAACCGGCAACACGTGCCCTGCGACGAAGGTAAGCATTGATTCTTGCGCTGCCGCGCATCTGCAGTGCACGAACTTCACTTTCGCGAACATTTCGATATGACGACACTTCCCGACGCCGCTTCGCAATCGTGCTAACAGACAAAGGCAAGGCAGCAAGTGCTCGCAATATATGTAGACCGCGCCGTGGATGTCCACTCACCAAAGCCACAATCGACTGAGCGATATTGAAGAGCACCAATTGCAGCAGGACGAGTGGCAAGTACGTAAGTGATGTCATAGATGCGACAGTGCGTATACGTTCGCGCTCCGCCTCCATCGGAAGGTCCGCGATTACATCGGGTGGAACGCGCTCCGATAGTGAACCTCGATGCCGCGCAACTGCAGATGGAACAATCACTACTCGTGCGCCAGTTGTGTGGACTCGCCAGCAGAGATCCACATCGTCACCAACGAGGGTCAACTCTGGACGAAATCCCCCAATGACACGGAACAGGTCTGCGCGAATCAGGAGTGCGGCGGTGTTGAGAACAAACACGTCTTGTACGTGATCGTGTTGTTCCTGATCTTTTTCCCCGGGCTCCGCATACGGTGCGCGTTCACCAAATCGATCAATTGCAGTTCCGACATCGTGAATAACTTGTGGGTCCTCCCACTCCACCAACTTCGGTCCCACCATCCCCGCATTTGAGCGATACAACTCTTCGACCAATCGTGAAACTGCGTCCGGGTAAAGAGCGGTGTCATCATGCAGAAAAAGAAAGAATCCACTGGAACCCTCAACGAGATTGAGTACCGAGTTACAGGCAGCTCCGTAACCGGTGTTCGCACCAAGAAAACGCACCACAGCGTTCGGGAGATAGGTGCCAATTTGGTCGACTATCCACTGTGACCGATCATCAGATTCGGAGCCCGATACAAGAAAGAGTGTTTGAAGTTGTGGATAGTCCTGGTCGCGCAACGACGACAAGGTGTCGACAAACCACTCTCCTGGCGTGTGTACCACACAAGTGGCAACAACGGCCGGAACGCTAGGGCTGGAAATACTGTCAGACACGCTGTATCGAGGCTAGTGGGACACATACGCACACAGCCGTCAGTTGTGTATGACACAGTTTTTGGGGATTTCGCCTCGCGATTCTCGTCTGTGTAACGCTCCAGAACTAGCCTGACATCCAGTGTCTGATGCGTCCGCTACTCCCTCGACTTCGCGGGCCCCACTTCCAGAAGGCACATTGCCGGTCGCTGTGGGGCTGATCATTGCCGGAATTTCGAGTTATGCATTTTTCAAAGTAGGCCAACAAGCACTGGGTAAAGAAGATTTCAAACCAATCGTTGCTTTGTGGTTCACAACGTTTGTCTTCGTTCCAGGTTTTTTTCTTCCCGTAGAACAAGAGGTTGGTCGTGCACTCGCTCATCGACGTGCACTCGGCCAAGGTGGTCGACCCGTTGTCATGAAAATCATGCCATTGACGGTGGGGATCACGATCATTTTGTCAACAGGAGTCTTGGCAGTAGCTCCATGGCTAACGAATGATTTCTTCGAAGGCTACGGCGTCGTCACCGCAGCAATGATTCTCGCCTTCGTGTGTTACGCCCCTACTCACTTGTCACGAGGCATCGCATCGGGCTCTGCACGATTTAGTGCGTACGGCATCATTCTCGGTCTTGACGGATTCATTCGCATCGTCGCATGCACAATTTTGTGGTTGATGGGTGTCGACAACGTTGGTGCGTACGCACTCACAGTCGCTGCTTCTCCAATCGTTGGTGTTCTCATCGTTGGCGCGCGTGGTGGACTACACACTGATCCTGGTCCACCATCGTCGTACTCAGAGGTGACTCCCAATCTTGGATGGTTGTTGATTGGTTCCATCATGTCGGCTGCACTCGTTAACGCTGGACCTCTGGGCGTCAACATCCTGGCCAGCTCATCAGAAGCTGCAAAAGTCACCGCGTTTGGCAACGGCGTACTGTTGTCACGAGTCCCATTGTTTTTGTTTCAAGCAGTGCAAGCAGCATTGCTTCCTCGACTTGCACGATTAGCAGCACAAGGTGATTTGCGAGAGTTTCGTGAAGGACTGCGCCGACTAATGGTTGTGGTTGTCGGAGTTGGTGCAATTGGAGTAATCGGATCTTTTGCTGTTGGACCTGCAGTCCTTGATGTGGTGTATGACGGCGGGCTTGATCGCAGCACGCTGACAATGCTCGCTGCATCAAGTGCCATTTTCATGCTGGCACTTGCAACCTCACAAGCGGTGATTGCACTGCAAGGACACCGACTAGTCGCACTCGGATGGGTCACTGGTATGGCAAGTTTTGTGATCGTCACCGCTACTGCCAGTGATGATCTCTATTTGCGAGTTGAGTTGGGACTGATCGTTGGCACTACGTTGTCGTTCATTGTGTTCTTGCTGTCATTACGCAGTCGGATAGCAGCGGGCGCAACTCCCGATGTTGAATCAATGATTGATGGCGTGTTGGAATCGCCACTCGAAAACTAAATCGTCACTTCGCTCGCGCTGACTGTACTAATGCGCGCTCGCGCCGTGTCACTTCGCTCGCGCTGACTGTACTAATGCGCGCTCGCGCCGTGTCACTTCGCTCGCGCTGACTCAAGTTGCAGATCGTGTTGCACCATCATCTTTACTAATGATGGGAAATCCACTTCTGGTTTCCAACCCAACTTCTCGCGAGCCTTAGAAGCATCACCAATCAAATAATCCACTTCAGCCGGCCGGAAATACTTCGGATCCTGACGCACGTAACGCCGCCAATCTGGCAATCCCGCTTCTGCAAAAGCCACCTCAAGAAATTCTTCAACTGAATGCGTCTCGCCAGTAGCGATGACGTAATCATCGGCTTGTTCTTGCTGCAACATCAGCCACATTGCGCGAACGTAGTCACCCGCGTAGCCCCAGTCGCGCTTCGCATCGAGATTGCCCAATACAAGTTCGTCTTGCAAGCCCAACTTGATACGAGCAACAGCATTCGAAATCTTGCGGGTGACAAACTCCATGCCGCGACGTGGTCCTTCGTGGTTGAACAAGATCCCAGAGCATGCGAACATGTCGTAGCTCTCGCGATAATTCACAGTGATGTGATGGCCAAAAACTTTTGCACAACCGTACGGAGAGCGTGGATGAAACGGAGTCATCTCTGTTTGTGGGGTTTCACGTACCTGTCCATACATCTCAGACGACGACGCTTGGTAGAAACGGATCGGATTGTTCTGAGTACCGCCCACCATTCGCACTGCCTCAAGCATCCGCAAAACACCTACACCGGTGATGTTTGATGTGAGTTCAGCCATGCCAAACGAAATTGCCACAAACGAGATGGCACCAAGGTTGTACACCTCATCTGGCTGAGCCTGTTCAACAGCGGTGACTAGGCTACGAAGATCCGCAAGATCGCCGGATAAGAGCTTCACATACGGCATCTCAAGTGCGATTTGTTGCGCTCGGGGATTGTTTTGACCCTTCCACATGCCATACACCTCGTAGCCCTGAGCATGGAGAAACTCAGCGAGATGTTGACCGTCTTGGCCAGTAATTCCAGTAATAAGCGCGCGGGGCATGAACAACCTCGTGTGTGGGCGATTGCAGATGAAAACCGTACCACCGCGATTGTGGAACGAGGCGTACCTATCTCATAGTTCTTCTCTCAGAGTTCTTGAGACGCCGTGCCCTAGCCTGATTGCAATGATTGCGGTGCTTGCAGGTGGAGTTGGGGCCGCGCGATTCGCCCGCGGACTTATTCGCGCAGTCTCCCCCAGTGATGTGTCAATTGTTGTGAATACCGGCGATGACACACAATTACACGGACTTCACATCTCCCCCGACATCGACACGGTCATCTACACCTTGAGCAACTCGATTGATCAAGAAAAAGGATGGGGACTGAGCGGTGAAACGTGGCGAGCAATGTCAGCACTCCAACGTTTTGCTGATGTTCGACCACAGTCTTCCTCTGCCGGCACCACGTGGTTCAACCTCGGCGATGCAGATCTCGCAACGCACATGTATCGAACTGCGCGACTACAAGAGGGTGCGACACTTCAAGAAATCACATACGAAATACGTCGTGCATTTCAGGTCGAGGCAACGATTCTCCCGATGACAAATGATCGCGTTTCAACTCGTGTTGTTCTCGCGTCGCACTCTCCAACACAACCAGGTGAAACAATCTCATTTCAGGAATATTTTGTTCAACATCGTCATGAGTTACCTGTTGCTCGGATTGAGTTTGATGGCATAACAAGAGCACAATGTATTGCAATGCAAAATCTAGTTGATGCAGACACAGTGATTGTCGCACCATCAAATCCCATCGTGTCAATTGGTCCGATCGTATCGCTACCGCTCGTTCGCGAAACACTGACAAATCGACGCGAATCAGTCGTTGCAATCTCACCAATAGTTGCAGGCACAGCTCTCAAGGGGCCGGCAGATCGAATGCTTACCGAACTCGGACACGATGCAAGCGTTGTTGGTGTCGCACGAATGTATGCACCTTGGTGTTCAACACTCATCATTGACAATGCTGATGCTCACCTTGCTGAAGAAGTGGAACGCGAAGGAATGAAATGCGTGGTTACCAATACCATCATGTCGTCTCCCGACGTTGCCGCTGACCTCGCCCGCGTGGCATTGAAAGCGACTACGCCATGAGCCGACTCATAATCTGGGGCGTTGAGGGAATCGGCGAAGTGGCGCCTGGTGATCAGGTTGGAGATGTCATTGTTGAGGCGTGTCGTAACGCACCGAACGGCCCACTATGTGACGGCGATGTGCTAGTGGTGACGCAAAAAATTGTGTCGAAAGCAGAGAACCGACTCGTCGAGATCGACCCCAATGACCCGCTCTCGCATAAGAAGTTGGTCGAGGAAGAAGCCGTACGCATCGTGCGTCGTCGTGGCGATCTGATCATTACCGAAACTCGACATGGTTTCATCTGTGCAAACAGCGGTGTGGATCTTTCGAACGTCGAAAATGGTTATGCCGCTCTGTTGCCAATCGATAGCGATAAGTCTGCGCGCCGAATAAGAGACATTGTACGGAGCAAGTTGGGTGTGACAGTAGGTGTTGTTATTAGTGACACGTTTGGTCGACCGTGGCGACATGGTCTCACTGACATCGCCATCGGCGTGGCGGGTATTGCGGGTGTCGTTGATCTGCGAGGCACAGAAGACGCGCTCGGGCGCATGATGGCGGTTACTGAAGTTGCAGTTGCTGACGAGATTGCATCAGCAGCTGAACTTGTGATGGGCAAATCAACCGGTATTCCTGTTGCAGTCGTTCGTGGAATCGATGGTGCATGGTTGCGAGACTCCTCAGTGAAAGAACTTATTCGGTCTGCTCAAGATGATCTCTTCCGCTAATTGCCACAAACATATTTTTACGAACGAAGCAGTGTGAGGCCTTGGTCAATTGGAGTGAACGGTGACCAACCGAGCTGGATACGCGCGCGCACAGGTGACAATGCAAGCCGTGTGACGTCGTGGGGTCGAGCACTACTCGTATGAGGTGTGAGAGATGACGCTCCCGCCATCTTTGACCACAAGTCACGAATCGACAGTTGTTCCCCAGTGCCGACATTCACTACAAGACCGCCGGCACGATCTATTGATCGAACGAGTGCATCGACCACATCGTCGATGTAGATGAAATCACGAGTTTGCTTGCCTGATCCGTGAATAATCGGGGCCTTCCCTTCTTCCAAAGCGTGAAGAAAAGACGCAACGACGCCGTCTTCTGGGCGTTGCCGAGGTCCATAGACAGTGCCGAGAGCCAACACAGTGAATTCGATGGCGTGCAGTTCGCGATACACCGTGTGCATGTCGGAGATTGCGCGTGCAACGACTTCACCAGCAAGTCGAGGTTCGGACAAGTGCCCTTCTTTGATCGGAATGTCACGAGCTGCAACATCGCCGTACAACAATGTGCTCGGTTCTGTTGTCACAACTTTGGTGACCCCTGAGAGCCGGGCTGCTTCGAGAACTGCCACGGCAGAAGCCATTGATGTCATCGCGCCTGCAAGATGTGATTGCGACGGAGTAAGTACCGACAAATTGAAGATCACTTCTGGTCGACGTAACGAGACCAATTCGGTGAACTCACGAGCGCCCACAGCAAGATGCTGAAACTTGAAATGACCAGTTGCAGCGCGCGCGTCAGCGAGATTCGCAAGACTTCCACTTGATAAATCGTCCACGACGTCGACTTCATGGCCTTCAGCTAGCAAACGATCAACGAGATGGGAACCAACAAAACCGGCGCCCCCACACACCATGATCCGTCGTGTTGCCATTCCTATTAATCCCTCACCCTTGCTTTATTTGATTGGGAGTAGACGGGTCAGGTAATGAGCAATCGCTGATCTCTTGCCCATCAGCAACTACACCGTCGGCGCCAATCACTGCTCGGCAAACGGATGCACGGTCTTCGATTTTTCCCATCACCAATGATTCTTCCACTCGCGCACGGGCTCCAACGTGAGCCCCAGGCAAAATCACAGAGTCAATAATGATTGCGCCATCACCAATCACTGCGTGATCACCAATCACACTGTGGGTAACTACTGCTCCCGTTCCGATGTGAGCCTGTGGAGCGACGGAAGCCAAGATGCGATCACGCGTGCCGTCGATGAGATCAAGATTGGCTTGCAAATAGGTCTGCGGACGACCGGTGTCAATCCAGTAGCCGTTCATCACGACCGCACAGAGTGCATGATCGCGAACCATCTCGGGAAATACGACACGTTCAATGGACAGAGGCTGGTTCTCTGGCATGCGAGATAACACTGAAGGTTCAAGCACATAAGTACCAGCGTTCACATTTCGACTGTCTGATTCATGAGGCTGTGGTTTTTCCACGAATCGCTGCACCCAACCGTCGTCATCGGTTTCGACTACGCCAAACTGCGAAGGATCGTCAACGGTGATGAGACGAATAGTTCCCTCGGCACCTTTTTGTCGATGCACATCAACAAGTGCCCGATAATCAATGTCTGTGAGGATGTCGCCGTTCACAACAATGAATGTTTCATCAATACCAACATGACGAGCTGCGAATGCGATTGCGCCAGCAGTATCCATCGGTTGTGGTTCGACCGCATACTTCAATGACACTCCAGCACACACGTTGTCTGGAAACGCCTCAAGAAATGGTTCGGGTTTGAATCCGATTGCAAGTACCGCTTCGTCAACACCCGCACCACCGAGACCAGCCAATACGTGCTCTAAGAGACGCACGTTGGCGACTGGCAACAAAGGCTTAGGAATACTCAGTGTGAGAGGACGAAGGCGTGTGCCAAAACCGCCCACAAGGACGATCGCGCGCATCAGCCTCCGGTTGTGTCGGTTGAAACGTCCGTTGCTGGTGGTACCGGTGTCGTTGTCTGCGTGGGCAAGGAATCGCTTGTTCCTTCCACTGTCGTGCTTGGAGCAGTTTGACCTGAGTCGATTGCGCCGAGAGATGGCAAGTTCTCCGCGCTTTCTGGTTTCGGCACATCCACACCAGGAGCAACAATTGCGATAGTCACCGCCATGCCATCACGGTCGATACGTAAGTTGCCAAAGTCTGTGATCAATGTTCGACCATTACCCGCTTCGTCGTAACTGTCCCACACCACCATCTTGATTTGTGGTGTCACTTCTTTGCCACTGTCGTCTTTGCACTTGTAATCCTCAACGTCATACACCTGACCGCCATTTTGCTCCGCGGGGAAAGAGATCCTGTCTTTCGAAACCTCAACGTCATACACCTTGAAGAACAGATCCAATTTCGCGCGCGTACCCGTTGCGAATGCTGCGGGGTGCCAGTGGATGACACCGTCATCGTGACTATGGATGCCGTACTTCAAGTAGTCAGGATCGATGGGCTGTTCTTTGTTGCCCACCAAAGGAGGCAAAAACGAATCACACACGTAAAAGCCATACGACAAGTGCCAGTGATCATTGATAGTTGGTGGCGTGTTGCTATCGGGAGCCGACTGGCGCGCATACGCAACTAGCAAGAGACCGGCGATGATCACAGCAGCCATGACGCCAGGAAAGATCGTTCCGCCTTGGAAGCGAACTTTCTTGCCTTTGCCCTTTTGTGCGAGGCGCGCTACACGTTTTGCTGATGAACCACTAGTCACAAGTGAGACAGGCTACCTGCCATCAGCCGAGAGAGTTGATCAGCTGGAGATACGACTCGGCAACCGCAGCCGGTGACACGTGCGTTTCCACCCATTGGCGACCGTTTCGACCCATGCGCTCAATCTTTTCGCGATCATCTCGCAACTCCGATAGTGCTGAGATAAACGATGTCGCATCATCAGGTGGGACCACAATCCCAGATTCACTCGCGGTCACAATCCGTGGCACTTCAGTGTCTACATCAATTGCAGCAACGACCGGGCGACCTGCCGCAAGGATGCTGTAGGTCTTCGAGGGCACACTCACCGAACCCAGACCAGCGTGAAGAGGCACAACGTGAATGTCTGCGCTCGCTAGAACTTCTGAGACGCGATCTGCTGGCTGATAATCAACGAATTTCACATTGGTCAGCGTTTTTGCAGATTCTTGTAACGAAGCGCGAGCACTTCCCTCTCCGTTAATCACAAACACAACGTCCGGCATCTGTTTCGCGGCCTCTACGAGCAACTCAAGTGACTGCGAGAACCCAACATTGCCTGCATACATCACAACGATCTCATCACCGATCCCAAGATCCTTTCGGTATCCCGTATCACGGCCGCGAGGAGCAATCCGTCTGGCATCAACAAAATTAGGAATGACAACCACTTTGTCTTGATGCTTGACAGGCAACTTCGCGACAAGATTTCGACGCAAATCTTCCGATAACACAACAACTCGATCACTACGTTTGTAACTCACGCGTTCGAGCCATGAAGCGCAAGCGATGATTTTCTTGTTGGTGATCGCTCCAGTTTGTACTGCCGCATCTGGGAAGACATCTTGAATATTGAAAATAAGTGATGTGTGTCGAAACCGCGCAGCGATCCAACCCGTTAGCCCAAGCGTAAGAGGAGGCGACATCGCAATCACTGCGTTGATTCGCGAGCGGAAACCGCCGGCAGTGATTGAGCACCATCCTGCAACAACACTGAACAGCGCAAAGCCAATTGCTCGACGCAACAACGAACGTTTGTCTTTCCCAGGGAATGGATGAACACGTGTGATTGTTCCCCACTCAGTTTTTTCACGGCGCACTAAACGACCACCCCAGCCAGGTTCGATGTGATGATTGCGGTACCACGGCAGCGACGTCACCACGTGAACCTCGCATCCAGTGCTGACCATCTCTTCAACGATGCGGGTCATCACATCACCAGTTGGTGCCGTATCAGGTGCGAAATGAGGACACAGCACCACAATGCGTAACGGCGCCGTTGTATTTGAAACCATCCCCACTACCCAAGAACCTTCTTATACGCGCGCAGCAAAGCTTCAGCTGACGTAGCGACAGTGAACATTCGCGAACGTTCGTATCCCGCTTGTACGAATTCACTTCGGCGCATACGCACTGTGTGCAATGCCTTTCCCCATGCATCACGTGTTAAAGGAATGACTACGCCGGCATCTCCTACCACTTCGGGCAAACTCGTCTGATCACTGCAGATCACCGGAGTGCCAAGGGCCATTGCTTCGATGACTGGTGCACCAAAACCTTCATATTCGCTCGGGAAAACAAGTGCTTCTGCCATTTGCATGAGACCGTTGCGGTCCGCGCCGTTGACGTGTCCTAGACGAAGAACTCGCAAGGCTAGACCGCGTTCTGTAATTGCAGATGCGACGGCATTTTCTGCGTTTCCTTGTGCACCAGCACATACCAAAACTAAATCAGGATCAGCAAAATCTCCTACACCGTCAGCCATGAGATCCAACAAGAAGAGATGGTTCTTGTGAGGATGAGTGATTGCGGGGAAAAACACCATGCGACGAGCCTTGATGCCATACCGTTCGCGCAAAGTGCGTTCATCTGTGATGTCGGTGGTGATAGTGAATTCCAGACCGTGCGGGACAACTGAAATCTTTTCGCTATCAATTGCAAAGTGTTTTACGAGTGTGCCCGCGACAAATTGCGATGGCACGGTTATGCGTGTGGCGCGCCGAAGAGACGACGGAACGGACACGCGCAGATACGCCCGTTTTACTGGGCGGACGTAATCGGGATATTGTGTCCACTGCACATCATGAAGCGTGAGCACGGTTGGTTGAGTCCCACGTCGCGGAAGAGTTCCACCACCGTGATGAACAAGATCAAACCCTTTTGTTTGTTGAGTGAGCCACGTATGTTCCAGCCAGACGCGTTGTGGTCTACTAACACAATCAGAAGGGGCTTCAACAATGTCAAAGTACTTAGCAATTTCCTTGTGGCCAACTGTGAATCCGGATGGCGCAAAAACGACCACTGAGAAATCATGTTGTACCTGCGATAACCCGAGAAGCTGGCGAACTAAATATTGTTCACTGCCACCGACACCCGGCACGCACCACAGCAAATTCATTGCGACGCGCCGTGTCATGAACGTCCAACATTTTTCTGCGTAGCGCGTTCGACAACCTCGTGATACACATCACGTGTCAATTCGGCAGTGCGTTGCCATGTCATCTGTTGCACACGCTCGCGACCTGCAATACCAAGTTCATCAACACGCTTTACGGCTTCACGGATCCCCGCTGCGATAGATGAGACATCGAGAGGATCAACGAGCACCGCTGCTCCGCCAGCGACTTCTTCTGTTGAAGTCCCTCGCGATGTCACTACGGACGTCTCTTGAGCCATTGCTTCGAGAATAGGCAGCCCAAAACCCTCCCATACCGATGGATACGCAAGAACAGTCGCGGCTTTGTACAACGCTGCCAAGTTGTGTTGATGAATATTTCCGAGAAATGAGACCGGCATGTCATGAGGAATAACTGGCGTGTCGCCCCATCCCTCGACGCCAGCGATCACCAATGGAATTCTCTCTGGCATACGATTCATTGCTTCGATGAGACGGGGAAGATTCTTGCGCGGCTCCATCGTCCCAACGAACAATACGAACTTGTCTGGCAATTCATACGTTGCACGAACACGCGCGAGGTCGACATCCGTCGGTGACTCAATGTGAACGCCGAGAGGAACAAGGCGCAAGAGCGTTGGGTCAAGACCAGCATCTATGCAATCTTGCACCGTCGCAGATGAAGAACACATCACGATGCATCCACGTTCTTTCAATTGCTCAAGACTGCGACGAAAGATGCGATTCCCGCGCTTTGTAAAAAATTCTGGATAGCGCAAAAACGCAAGATCATGAATCGTGACCGTAAGCGGCAGCCTTGTAGCGGGAGGAATAATTGTTGTGCCGTGAACCACATCAATGTCGCCACAAACCGACTCCACTTTTGGCCAACCGAATCGTAACCATGTCTCGTACAGCAGTGGTCGGCCGAAAGGCAACGTCGCGACAGGTAATCCGAGATCAACAGCGATGCCGGGGGGCTTTCTATGGCGACCAGCAAATGGAACGACCTCGATATCATCGTGTGCCTGCAGACGCCGTGCCACTTCGAGCGCAGACACTGCGGTTCCTCCCGGAACACGGTGCCAGCATTGTTCAAGGCTGTAGGCGACGCGCACGTCTCTCATTCTGTCTGCTGTCGTCCTACGATGTAATGCATGTCTTCATTTTGGGCACAGCGTCCCGTTGTAGTGACTGGTGGCAACGGGTTCCTGGGGCGTGTTGTCGTCGAGACATTGCGTCGTGCTGGTGCGCAAGTTACTGCACCCACTCATGATGAATACGATTTAGTCAATCCTGATGCCTGTGATGAGATGCTCTCGAAGCACTCGCCCACTCACGTCATTCACCTAGCGGCCCGAGTCGGTGGTATCGGCTACAACCAAGCCGAACCTGCTCGTTTGTATCTCGACAACTTGTTGATGGGCACGAACATTATTGAGGCTGCCCGCACTCACAAGACCGAGAAAACAGTATTGATGGGCACGGTATGTTCGTATCCAAAGTTCACTCCGGTGCCGTTCAAAGAATCGTCACTGTGGGATGGTTACCCAGAAGAAACAAATGCTCCGTACGGAATTGCCAAAAAAGCACACCTTGTTCATGCACAAGTGAACGCCGCGCAATACGGACAGTCATTTGCATATCTCATTCCAACCAATCTGTATGGCCCTGGTGACAAGTTTCATCCGTCTGTTTCACATGTCATCCCAGCTCTCATCAAAAAATGTGTTGAAGCGCGTGAATCTGGTGCTGACAAGATCGATGTGTGGGGAACGGGATCAGCTAGTCGCGAATATCTCTACGTCGAAGACGCCGCATCTGCCATCATTCTCGCCGCGGAATCACACAGCGGGACAGAGCCGATCAACCTGGGAACCGACCGCGAAATCACTATTCGTGAAACCGCCGAAACAATCGCGCTGGTCACAGGATTTACGGGCGAATTGGTGTGGGATTCCTCAAAACCCGATGGGCAACCTCGACGCCGCATTGACCCATCACGTGCTGAACAACTGTTGGGCTGGCGCGCACAGATGCCATTTCGTGAAGGGTTGGAGCGAACTGTCGAGTGGTATCTAGCGAATCGCACAATTGCTGAAATGCCTCCGCGCTAGTCGCACATACACTTTGCATCGTGGAATTTCCCCCTCCCACACCTGAATACTGCACGCGCCACCCTGATGAGGTCACTGGTCGCCACTGCACTCGCTGTGATCGTCCCGCTTGTTCAGCATGTCTTGTGCAGGCATCGGTGGGATCGCAGTGCATTGACTGCATTCGTTCATCACGACCACCACTAGCCACTCGCGTTCAACGATGGAATGCCACCAAGACAGACATCGCAACTCGAACATTGATTGCTGTCAACGTTGGAGTGTTTGTGTGGGTGTTGCTTGGAGGCACCTCAGGCGTGTTGTCAGGATCTGATTTCAACATTCGTCAATTCAACTTGGCATTACGCGAGGATTTCTTGGCTGACGGTGAGTGGTATCGACTCATCACAGCAGGTTTCTTGCATTTTGGTTTCCTGCACATCCTGATGAACATGATCTTGCTGTTTCAGTTAGGACAAATTCTTGAATCAGGACTTGGATCACGAAAATTTGTGTTGTTGTATTTCGCTGCATTACTAGGTGGTTCGGTGGGTTCAATCATTGTGTCTCCTGAATCATTGGCAGGTGGAGCGTCTGGTGCAGTATTCGGTTTGATGGCCGCAGCATCTGTCGCACTACATCAACGTGGAATTAACCCATTTCAAACCGGAATCGGTGCAGTGTTACTCCTCAACCTTCTCATCACATTTGCAATCCCAGGCATCTCTATTGGCGGACACATTGGTGGCGCGATCGCGGGTGCCGCCGTTGGCTATTGCATGTTGCAACCACAATGGCAACGCACTATGCCGTGGGTGAGTTGGGTGTCGCCGATTGTCGCGATCATCGCATCGTTTGTGGTTGCCTACGCAATTGTGTGATTGCGTTTATTCAGCAAGTGATTTAGTGGCAAGCACCGCCACAGCATCCACCGCTGTGGCGCATTTTTGGTCCTGGCGCAGATCGCAACGCTTCTGCTGCGCCACCAACCGATGCGAACGAGGCAAGTAGTCGCACCGTGTCATCGTGGCCTTGTGGGCACACTGCAGGATCACTTGATTCAGACATGGGACGACGCACTTCAAAGGTCTCATCGCATGTGCGGCAACGAAAGTCGTACAACGGCATGAGCGAAAGTGTAGATCACTCTGGTTGACTTATGTTCATGGATGTTCGTGCCGCAACCCCCTTGCAGACTCGTCCCGCCGAGGTGCGCCCCGATCAACAACATGAGACCGGAACTGGTGAGCCAGTTGTCGCCCACATCGTGAAAACAGAACCAGGTGAATCAGCCGCCGCCAAGGTGCTTGAAGCGCGCATCTATGGAACCCCGTTGGAAGCGTTGTGCGGTCATGTGTGGGTGCCCTCTCGTGACCCGCAGCAGGTCCCCATCTGCCAAGCATGCAAAGAGATCTACGACACCTACCGCATGTTCAACGAAAACCTTGGCGAGACACCCGGCGAATAACACGGCAACACATCAACGAAAATCGCGGCTTGCGGTTGTCGCCGCGACATGTAACGCGGTGAGACTCTCCGCTCGAATGGTGACTGCCCCATCTGCACTCTGAGCAATCCCTCGCACAAGAAGTGCTGGTGCATGCGTTGCCACATCACGGTGTCGGGCCCAACATCCACGTGAACACACCACGTTGATTAACCCCGTCTCATCTTCAAGACTGATGAACGTGGCACCTTTTGCCGTCATGGGACGTTGCCTGTGTGTGACAACTCCCGCCACAAGGATCCTGTGTGAATCTGAAGCGGCATATGTTGCAACATCAGCAAGAAGTTGTTCAGCGGTCATCACACCAAGTTCTGCGAGTCGTTCGCGCACAAAAACGGTGGGATGTCCATCTGGCGAAATACCCGTTGCCCATAAATCTGCAATGGCTTCTTCGATGGGCTGCATACGCGGAAGTTCGGGCACAGATTGCAATGCAGTGATGTTGTCGAACATGTGACGGCGTTGTGCAACATGTGCTCCTGCTTTCCACAAAGAGCTTCGGCGTTGTTCAGCAAAACTTTTCTCAAATGCTCCTGCAGTAGCCAATGCTTCAATGTGTGCACGAGAAAGATCTGGGATAGAGCGCCCGAGATGTTCCATTGATTCATACGGTTGTTGATTCACAATTCGTTGTGCCATATCGACACTGACACCACGAACCGCGGATAATCCGAGGTTGACTGACAACTGTGAATTGGATTCATTGTTCACCGCCAGAGTTGCAAGTGCACCAGAAGAATTAATGTCGGGAGTGGTCACCAATACCCCGTGTCGGCGTGCATCACGCACCAAGGAATGTGGCGACCAAAACCCCATTGGTTGTGCATTAAGCAACGATGCACAAAAAATTGCTGGTTCGTGATATTTGATCCATGCGGACGCATATACGAGATAGGCAAAACTCACCGAGTGACTCTCAGGAAATCCATAACTTGAAAATGACGCCATTTTGTGAAAGATCTGATCGGCCAACTCACCAGTGATCTCACGTTCGGCCATGCCTTCATACAGACGGCTCTTCAGTCTCTCCATTCGTGCACGAGAACGCTTTGATCCCATTGCCTGACGAAGTTGATCCGCCTCAGAGGGAGTAAACCCCGCGACGTCTATTGCCATTTGCATCAATTGTTCTTGAAACAACGGGACACCCAATGTTTTTCCCAAACTGTTTTCCAACAGTGGATGTAAATACGTAACGGGCTCTTTGCCATTGCGGCGCTTGATATACGGGTGAACTGATCCACCTTGAATAGGCCCTGGGCGAATGAGTGCGATCTCCACAACCAAGTCATAGAAACGTCGTGGTCGTAACCGTGGCAGAGTTGACATTTGTGCACGTGATTCCACTTGGAACACTCCCACCGTGTCTGCTCGACACAACATCGCATACACCTCGTCTTCTTGAGGGAGTGTCGCAAGATCAAGGTGGTAGCCACGATGTTCAGAAATGAAATCGATTGCGTTATGTAGCGCTGACAACATGCCAAGACCAAGTAGATCAAATTTCACCAACCCGATAGCCGCACAATCTTCTTTGTCCCACTGCAACACACTGCGATTTTCCATACGAGCCCATTCGACGGGACACACCTCACTAACAGGTCGATCACAGATCACCATTCCACCTGAGTGAATACCCAAATGTCGGGGCATATCTTCGATGGAAGCTGCAAGTTCGAGAACTTTTTCAGAAGGTGTTTCGTCAACAGACACACCTAACGCACGTGAGGCATCGCGCACTGCAGAGCGGTAGCGGTATGTGATGACATTGGCAACTTGTGCCGCATGATGACGGCCATAGCGCTCGTATACGTACTGAATCACCTCTTCACGACGACCGCTTTCGATATCAATGTCAATATCTGGTGGTCCGTCACGTTCAGGAGACAAAAACCGTTCGAACAACAAACCGAGAGACACCGCGTCTGCTTTGGTGATTCCAAGAGAAAAACACACGGCGCTATTTGCCGCACTTCCTCTTCCTTGACACAAAATCACTGAGCGTTCACAAAATTGAACAATGTCCCACACAATGAGGAAATAGCCAGCAAAACCTAGAGTGTCGATGATCTCTAGTTCATGATCAATCGTCTTCCATGCCCGAGAACGCAATGATAAGTCTTCCTCGCTTGATACAGGGCGTTTGCCATATCGACGTGTTGCCCCTTCTTCAGCAAGAGCACGCAAGTACGACATCTCCGTCATGCCATGCGGACATGGAAATGGAGGCAACTGTGGTGCAACCAGTAACAAATCAAACGCGGCCGACGCACCAACTTCTGCTGCTCGTTCAACGACACCGGGATACCGTTCAAAGCGTCGCAGTTGTTCTGCACAAGAACGTAAATATGCAGTTGCTGCAGGTGCTAACTCGATATCAATGTCGTCAAGACTTTTACATTGATGCAATGCGGCAAAAGCTCCGGCGATACGATGCTGAACTGGCAATGCATACAACACATTGTTTGTGGCCACACATGACACACCACACGTATCAGCAATACGTACTAATGCATCATTGCGTGCGATATCTAAGGGATGTCCGTGATTCCACAATTCAACAAGTACGCGATCTTTGCCGAATGCATCAACAAGTTGGCGCGTAACGTTTTCTGCCGCTGCAGGTCCGTGCTGAATGAGTGCCTGTACCACCGCTCCTGAACCGCCACCGGTCAGCACCCAACTTGAACCACGTACTGTGTCGGCAAGTTGTTGTAGATGTACTTGTGGCTCACTTTTGCGACCGGCAAGTTGTGCGTGAGTAATCGCACGAGACAGTGGCGCATACCCATGTGCGCCATCGGCCAACACCACCACGTCTCCTGATGACACCGCACCAGAAAATGATTGACACCAGAGCTCAGATCCAAACACTGTGGGTAACGACACTTCGCGAGCAGCACGAGCAAAACGCACCACCCCATACAGACCATTACGGTCGGTAATGGCTAGAGCATCAAGCCCCAGGCGTGCTCCATGTTCAGCGAGATCTTCAGGATGAGATGCCCCTTCGAGAAAAGAAAAATTGGAGCGGCAGTGCAGTTCGGCGTACCCCATGAAGGCAGTGTATCGAACATATGTTCGCCCCTACCCAGCTGATTTCACGGGTGCATCTGCTGACGCATCGCCCGCAAAGCGCCTACGAGGGCCTCATCTGCCACCGCGAGAGCATCGTTGTATGAGAACCATGCAACATCGGGGCTTTCACCTTCGTCAGGGCGAGGAGCGTCATGTGGCGCCATGAGGAGATAGCGCACATCGAGGTGAGTATGTCCGCGTGGTCCGGGGTGAACATCAACATGCACGAACAAGGGCGTATCTGTGGCATGTCGCACATGAAGTCCTGTTTCTTCCCGCGCTTCCCGTACTGCAGCATCGCTAATTGATTCGCCGGTATCGACATGACCACCTGGTTGTAACCACAAACCGAGACGTTTGTGTTTATGTAACACGACCTGATCAGAACCGTGCACTTCGCTCATCACAATCGCAGAAGCTGTGATGTGTGTGAGGTCAGCATGTTCATTGCATGGATCAGACATTGTGGGCACAATCCGCAGAAATTCTTTGATGGAATATTCTTCGCGCGCATCTATTGGGGTATGCATCGACACAAGCATCATCACTTCTTGCACCATGCCTGCATGCAGTTTGTCTTCATGCGAAGTCATTGTGGTGATGCTAGTGATAGGCCGCCACGATCTTCCATTGACGCGATTCCACCGACAACAACCATGCGACCATCTCCTCCCCTTTCAAGGCGAGTATTTGCAAACGCGCGTGACGCTTCCATCGTTGTGGGTCCCACCAACGCTCCTCCACTGGCCATGGATCAGCCCACATAACGACTTTCCATAATGTGCCATCAGGAAAGTACACAAACGCAGGAGACGATGACAGTTCGTGTCGGCCTGTTACCACAATCGGTTGCGATGATTCGTCATACACAACAACTGGTATTGCAGGGTCATACAAGGTCATTGGCCGTGGAGCAGGAATAGATCCATTCCATTCGGTCTTGACTTTCCATCTGTGATCATCATCGCTGTGTAGATCAAACATGGATGCATCAACAGCATCAAATGTGAGGACGTCACGACCGCCCCTCCACACCGGAACCGTGATACGTGCTTTTTCATCAGCAACCGCAACACGTGCCAATGCGCGTATAACACGTTCGGTATTGTCTGAACGCACATCCCACAATGTGACTGCTTCTGCCGATAGGTCACGACACTCAAGAGCCTCCAACGTCACCGCCGTGATGTACGACGTGGGATGATCATGGTTATCAACATTGCGCAGCCAATGACGAAGTTGCCAAGTCAATCTTTCAACAATTGATTTTTCGGTGAAACCGCGCGTATCGCACCAAATACGTTCATGATGTTCTCCATGGTCGGTCTCACAATTAATTCGTAGACGCAAACATTGCAATCCTTGCATGGACACCTCTTGGGTGAACCGACGTATCGACTGCTCAGCCATCACAACCACAATTGATGAATCATTCATGGCATCACTCAAGGCATGGTGTGTCATGTTGTCAAAATCGCACACAGCCACAATGGGCGTATGCCCTGTAGACGGGACAAACAAATCAACGTCTTGCCCTGTAGCAACAGCAAATACGTGTTTGCCTACAACACCAAAGCGATCGGTGAGTGCCGTCTCTCCCAAATCAGCAACATTGCCGAGAGTGCTCAGTCCGAGATGCTGAAACACTGCGACAACATCAGATGAAATACCTGTGTGCTCAAGGAGCACCTGTACGGGAAGAGTGCGCAGAATCTCTCCTGTTTCATGTGGCTTCACAACAACCGGAGAACCCGTGCGGAACGAATGATGAGAGGCTATTCGTGCAATAAATCGACTGTCACCAACACCCACTCCGCATGCAACATGAGGAAGCAGTGTTGTCATCACACCATGCACGTGACGAACGAGCGCATCTTCGCCACCGAAATATCGTGCTGGCCCACGTATGGGGAATAAAAACGCGTTGCAATCATCTACTTCGCACAGTGCAGTGATGCGATCTAATTCAGAGATAACAGTGGCAAAACTGTCGCCATCATTAGCGACATCCACATGATGACTCCATTCATGAAAGGAAAGAACAAGTGTCCGTGATTGCGTGACCATGACATCTTTTTATGCAGTGCAACTACTGATGCCGCCACAGCTATCTGGAAGCAGCACTTGTATTTCTCTATTGCGATACTGATGGCGATCATGAAATACGACGTGAACTCTGCGCGACACAAGCCGGTCGAAGAACATCCAATCAGTTGCACTCGCGGTGATCACTGCATCAGTTCGAAATGCATGTTGCCCCAGCAACAACACAGTGCTTCCGTGTCGTTGAGCGCGTGCCGCAATAGCACGTGCAGCAGAAGGCGTACACCGAGGTGCCTCCGCAACTACAAAATCAAATCCCTCTACAAGTGCTGCCAAAACATGTGCGTGTTGCGAAGACGATGCCTGCTCTGAACATGTTGTGAACACAACACGATGTGGAACCACGCCAAGGTCAGCCGCTGCATGCATGTTGAGCGAGGAGAGATGAAAAAAACATGCCCATGCATTGTCTTGTGTGGCAGCTGCAATTGCCGCACACGCAAACGACACTGCTGCTTGCCCGCGACACTCATAGATTGCACCAGACTCAAGTCCGCCACGAGGAAACAACGACTGCAGAGCTGCAACAACAGGACGGCCACGGGAAGCCGACGTGCGCTGCAACAACTGTTGTGCCGTGCTCACCCCAGTGGGTACCTGCGTGAAAACACGGGCAAGAACATCAGTGTTGGTATTGCCACGTGCACCCATGGCGAGGTACTGTATCGAACACATGTTCGATACTTAGAATTTCAGTTACGGCGATTTCAGTTACGGCAAAGTCAGCTGGCTTTTGCTGCCCAGCGAGCACGCGCTGCAGCTGATCGTTCCAACAAATGTGCGGGAATACGTGAGTCAACAACAGGCCCAGAACCCGCATCGCTACTTGCTGATTCAGTCGCAGCAGGAGGCGCCTCAACCTGGGACATCAACTCTTCTGCTGACGGTGGTGTCATTCCTGGCTTCCAGTATTGGTACAGATCGCGAACAATGTCGGTGAGACCTTGTGGAGTTGCACCAGGAGCAAGTGTGCAGGTCACGATGTTTCCAAACACGTGCACACCAGACACTTGACCCGTTTCGAATAAACGACGCGCCACAACAGCAGCAGGTCGAGTTCCTTTTGCTTCCGCTGCGCTAGCGAAACGCTCATGTCCCATTCCGGTAAGAGAACGATTCGTCTCAAACCGCACGGTTGCGGCTACAACACTGCGCTTTTCTTCGACTGCAACTGGCTGACCCATGCCCCTCACGCTAGCCGCGATGCGGGTCTGACTCCTGATTCCGTTAACTCAAGTTCCAACTACGTCGGTGAAAATCACATGCCCCATGATCGCTGATTGCCTGACGGTGGAGGGCCGAGCCATAGCCTTTGTTTGACGCCCATCCGTATGCCGGAAATTGTTCATGCAGGCTGATCATGACGTGGTCACGCTGCACCTTCGACACAATGCTCGCTGCCGCGACACTCGCACACACTTGGTCAGCTTTCACTTGTGTCACAACTCGTGGAACTTGATGAACATCAGATACCGAATTGCTCGACAGCCAATCAAGTGGACCATCCACTATCACCACATCTGGTTGCACTCCGATTTGACTCAACGCGCGCTGTCCAGCCAACTGCAACGCAGCCATGATTCCCACTTCATCAATTTCCGTTGCGTCAGCTGCACCGACTGCCCACGACACGCACCACGCGCGCACAGGATCAACTAATCCCTCTCGACGTTTTTCAGACAACAACTTGCTATCGGCTAATCCGTGCGGAATTTCTCCACTCATCACGATGTCACGATTCACAACGACAACTCCCACCATGACTGGTCCTGCGATTGCGCCACGACCCACTTCATCCATACCAGCAACAAGTGCTGCTCCGGAATTGATCAGCGCACGTTCTGTCGCAAAGTCAGGTATTGGTCGAGCCATGATGGATCTACGGGCAACCTACGGCGATTGTGGCGCAGCAAGCAATGTCTCGCCAGACAAGTCGGTGGTGTGCCACTCTTCGTTTGTGATGCCACCAGCAATAACAATGCCCGGCTCTCCTGCCATTTCCCACAACAACGCAGGTCGTTCACCATGCCAACGAATCGCATACGACAAACGATGTCGTGGGTCTGCCACAAGTCCGTGGCACTCAAAATGAGCGCCCCACCACGTTTCTGGAATGCCATGAGGCAACACTGTGCACATACCACCTGCTGGATTTGCGCCCACCAACAATGACTCCACCCACGCAATCATTCCAAGACCCGTGGGAGATATGGCAGGAAGTGGTGCGACTGGTGTGTCTGCCATGCGCAACCATGTGCGACCAATGTCTGCAGATGCAAGATCATCGCCAAGTTTTTCGCACACCCATGTGGCTGTCGCCAAAAGATGCGGGGTATCCCACGCAAGTTGTGAAGCTCGACGTTCTTTTTTGATTCGTTTCTCAACTGCATTAACAACGTCGATGATGATGTCATCATCTGTCTCACCTAGCCGCGCTAGTTCAATCAAATGATGGTCACGATATTCATCATCAGTGATGTGCGATAACACATCACTGTCATCAAGAAGAAGAGCGCAACGCACCGCTGAAATCCCTGCGGTTAACGTGTGATCGGGAACAGAAACACGCGATGCAACATTGCAGGCCGACTCCCATCCGCGCACCACTTCCTGAAATGACGGAATGTCATCGGGCAACCGTCCGGCGTGAGGACGATCATGCAAGAGGCCAACACGCGTGATAGCTGAATGTGCTAGTGGCAACACAATTGATTCAGAGGGCAAGTCAATGCCTTGAGGAGGGTTGTCGATCGTTGGTCGAGTTGTGAGCACATCACGACGTGTCACCGCAACCGCAACGGGCAACGTTGATTCATTTTCAAACTCCACAACAGTCATGCCACCGAGATCTGCAATGCAATACGTACGTTGCACAATGTCGCCCGATGGGACTTTCATTCGTGTTTCCACCACCGGGTACCCCGCGAACCACTTCTGCCGCACCGATGGTTCGCGCGATGGTGAATACCAGCGATCATCAGCCGCGACATGCCACGACAGAGATGCGCCACCATCTTGAGGCACCACAGTTCCGTCGTAGGTGACTCGTGCACGCCATTCACGGGATCGAATGCCAATGAATCTTTGTGGTGAATCTGTCATCAGTCGTTTTCTTGTTTGAGGGCTCGTGTCATCAAGGCTCGGGTCGCATCTGCTGCGTGCACTCCGTGATGGCACACGGCAACAACTTGTTCGGTGATTGGCATCTCCACGTTGTAGGTACGCGCCAAATCGAGCACTGCAGCAGAGCTCTTTACTCCTTCGGCAACCATCGAAGTTGACTCAACAATTGATGCAAGCGATTCACCTTGTCCAAGACGACGCCCAACAGTGTTGTTACGACTCATCGAAGACGCACACGTTGCAATCAGGTCACCCATGCCAGCGAGCCCGGCAAAAGTCTCAGGACGCGCCCCCATCGCCACTGCGAGGCGAGTGATTTCAGCAAGACCACGCGTGATAAGCGCGGCGCGAGTGTTGTCGCCAAAACCCAGACCAAACGCCATTCCTGCGCCAATTGCGATGACATTTTTTACGACACCTGCAATTTCACATCCGACGACATCACTGTTTGTGTACATGCGCCAAGTTGGTCTGTTAAACGCATGTTGCAGATTGCGCGCAAGATTTGCGTCACTTGTGGCGATCACGCTCGCAGCTGGTTGTCCCAGGGCAATCTCGCGCGCAAGATTAGGACCGGTCAGAACAGCAACTGGACTGCGTGGCACTACTTCTCCGACCACTTCTGACATTCGCAGACCACTGACAGGTTCAAGACCCTTCGTCAAACTTACGACAGGCACACCAGTAGCGAGATGGGGTGACAGCGCCACGAGGATGTCGCGAAAACCATGCGAAGGCACCGCCATCACCAGAACATCACATCCGGCAACAGCGTCTTTCAGTGAGTTTGTGGCAGTGAGCGATGCTGACAATGCAATGTCTGGAAGATATGTGGGGTTGTGATGTACCGAGGTAATTGCCTGTGCAACATCACTTCGCCGTGCCCACAACACTGTTTCAGTGTTCATTGACACGAACGATGCAACAGTTGTACCCCATGAACCAGCGCCAATAACCGCGACACGTTGAGGCATCGATGCGGACATGTCACGAGCGTAGGCTGACCGAGTGCGCGTGGCACTTATTGTTCCAGTGAAATCTTTTGCAATCGCCAAAGGGCGATTGGCGAACGCATTGTCTGAGGACGCACGAGCAGTGCTCGCGAAAGAATGTGCGACCCGCGTGGTCGCCGCTGGAAAAGACTGGCCAACGTATGTGGTATGCGACGACGATGATGTGGCCCAATGGGCAAAAGATTGCAACGCCATTGTCGTGCGCTGTAGCGAATCTGGCATTGATGCAGCCGTGCGCGCGGGACGACACCAGGCACTGCGTGATGGCATCGATCACGTTGTGATCTCACACGCCGACATGCCGCTTGCTCATCGTTTCGACCACGTAGTCATTGCAGACACAATCACTTTTGTTCCTGATCGTCACCACGACGGTACGAACGTGATCGCGATGCCAACTTCTTCTCCCTTTGATACCGCGTATGGCCCCAACAGTTATGCCCGCCATGTAGAACGCGCACAGAGTCTCGGACTCACTTACCGCACTATTGAAGACGATGAGTTGGCTCTTGACCTAGACACTGCTGACGATCTTGCTGAGCTGAATGCACGCAGCGATTCAGTCGATAGCAACCCGTCTCCCAACGACACAGCGAAAGGACTCCCGACATGAGCGCTAACGATCCAGGTCAACCGCCCGTCGCCAATCCATCTACTCAGTCCCCTAACGTTCAATCATGGACACGCAACCACACGGTGCCTGCCAGCGCATTATCGATTGGTGCGCATCCAGATGATGTTGAGTTTGGCAGTGGTGGCACTTTGGCAAAGTGGGCGGCAGCGGGCACCGTTGTGCATCACCTTGTGATGACCGATGGATCCAAAGGGACATGGGATGTCAATGCCGACACATCAGCTCTCGTTTCCCTACGTCAACAAGAACAACGAAATGCAGCATCTCGTCTCGGAGCCACAGGAACAGTGACATTTCTTGGATATGTTGACGGCGAACTTCGTCATACCGATGAAGCAGTGGAACGTGTTGCACGAGTGATCCGCACATTGCAACCATCTGTTGTGCTCACACATGACCCGTGGAAACGGTATCGACTACACCCTGATCATCGAAATACTGGTTTCATTGTGTGCGATGCAATTGTTGCAGCGCGTGACCCGCACTTTCTCAAACATCACGTTGCTGATGGGCTCACACATCACCGACCAGATGCACTCTTGTTGTGGGAAGCAGACGAACCGAACCATGTTGAAGACATCACGACATCTTGTGCCACCAAACTCGCCGCACTCGAAGAACATCGCTCACAATTTGAATCAACCATGAAAGCAGTGGACGACAAAACTATGGCCGCATTCCACTCACGGATTACACAGCGCATGGCCGACCTCGGCGCACCACATGGGTTTAATGCTGCAGAAGTATTTCACCTCATGTCGCAGTTGTGAACTGACCTGGCGTTCGACCCTTTCCAGGAGGGCCGGCAAATGCTTGAGCAATCTTCACCCATGCGATTGCTCCTTCGCCATGAGCAGTGACACCCGTGTCGTCAACGTGACGACGTTGAGTCACCAACTGACAAAAGCCCAACGCAGGTCCGCGAACAACATCATCAGAAGATGAGTCTCCCCACGTCCATACGTCACCCGATGGAGTGTGGAGCTCCACATAGGGTTCCGTTGTTGGTGCCTGTTTGGAATTTGCAGCAAACGCAAACGCACGAGATCTCACTCCGATATGAGCCACATGGCGCAAACGTGGCGAGAAAGTAACCGCGACGTTCAACGCATCAGCAACGTCGTGTGCGTGTGCCCACGTCTCCATGATGCGCGCGGTGATCTTCGAGGTAATTGACATTGACGGGCCATACCACTCGCACCGAGTAGTTGGATCTGATTGCGATGCCACGTCGTTCAACGCAACAGCGCCGTCATGCCATTGTTGAAACAACTGTGCCGGATTTGTTGATGCCCACCGCCCGTGCACCTCTACGTACTTGCCACCCGACATAAGGCTCTCACGATCTGCGAGAAATTTCTCTGGATCAGAGATTGACCACAGCGCTCGTTCATCAAACATTGCAAGATGTGCTACTTGGTCACGTATCGCCCATCCAGGTGCCGGAGTAGCAACCTGCCACTCACCAGCGATTAACGGCTCCAGCAAGCCTGCAAGGCTGGCAATCTCGTCGCGATGATCTCGACATACGTCTTGTAGCGATGGAGCCATGTCCTCAGTATGCCCTCCCCTGCACATAACAGAGGGAGGGCTTTGCAGCCCTCCCTCTCACACTCCGAACCGGTTGGTTCTGAATTTGTCGCTGAAACAGTTCAGTAGGGCAATCCCTACTTAGCTGCTGCTTTCTTACGGCGCTTACGGCGTGCTGGAGCTGCTGCTCCTGCTGCTTTCTTCTTGCGACGTGCAGGAGCCTTCTTAGCTGCTGCTTTCTTCTTGCGACGTGCAGGAGCCTTCTTAGCTGCTGCCTTCTTCTTGCGACGTGCAGGAGCCTTCTTAGCTGCTGCCTTCTTCTTGCGACGTG
>CAYVAV010000004.1:139048-154137 GCA_964449085.1 uncultured Bifidobacterium sp. | reverse complement strand
TTCAGCCTCGCGCGTGATTACGGTGCAGCAGTTATTTGTTTGCTCATTGACGAACGTGGGCAAGCGCGAGACGTTGAATGGAAATTAGAGGTTGCACACCGCCTTCATGACATTGCGACAAAACGTTATGGCCTGTCTGCCAGTGATCTCATTTTCGACCCACTCACTTTCCCACTAGGAACTGGCGATGAAGACTTACGTAAAGATGCAATGGCGAGTCTTGATGCAATCCGTCGAATCAAAGAAGAAATTCCTGGCGCATACACCACTCTTGGTCTGAGCAACGTCAGTTTTGGTTTGTCGCCCGGTACACGCCAAGTTTTGAACAGTGTGTTTTTGCACGAAGCGCGCCAGGCAGGTCTCGACAGCGCAATCGTGCACGCATCAAAAATCTTGCCTCTCGCTCGTATTCCTGAAGAGCAAATAAAAGTATGCCAAGACCTCATTTATGACCGCCGCGACGGCGACTACGACCCACTAACAACGATGCTCGAGATGTTTGCGGGCGTTAGTTCTGTGGCGGCAGAAAAAGAAGACCGCTCTGATTGGCCAATTGAGAAGATCTTGCGTCAACGCATCATCGATGGAGACCGAGAGGGTCTTACTGACGACCTCGACCGAGCTCTCGCTGAGGGATTCGTTGCCCTCGACATCATCAACAACGTGTTGCTAGACGGCATGCGCGAAGTTGGTGAGCTGTTTGGAGATGGCCGAATGCAGTTGCCTTTCGTATTGCAAAGCGCTGAAACAATGAAAGCGGCTGTTGGTCATCTCGAACCACATCTTGAAAAAGTTGGCAGTTCCAGTACCAAAGGACGACTCGTGATCGCCACCGTCAAAGGCGATGTTCACGACATCGGCAAAAACTTGGTCGACATTATTTGCACAAACAATGGCTATGAAGTTCACAATATCGGCATCAAAGTTGGCATCAACGAGATGGTCGACAAGGTGCTCGAAGTCAACGCTGACGCGCTCGGAATGAGTGGACTGTTGGTAAAAAGCACCATCATCATGCGCGAAAATCTCGAGGAACTCAATCGCCTGAACCTTTCCCACATCCCCGTCATTTTGGGCGGTGCGGCACTCACACGTAGCTATGTCGAAAAAGACATGCGCAAGGTGTATGAAGGACGTGTCTTCTACGGCAAAGACGCATTTGAAGGTTTGTCCACGCTCGACAAGTTGATGGAAATCAAGAACACCGGCGTTGATGACCCCGACTTTGGTCGAGTACCCACTGGTCGCGTGCTACCGGAGCGTACGAAGGTTGACATTGATCCTGCTGATCTGCCATCACGCTCGCCAGAAGCGGCGGTTGACAACCCGGTTTTTATTCCACCGTTTCTCGGATCAAAAGTTATTAAGGGAATTGGAATTGATGAGATCGCCGAATTCATCAACGAAACCGCGCTCTTCCGCAACCAATGGCAGTACCGCCCAGAACAAGATGAAACCGACGAGCAATTTAAGGAACGCATCCGTCCGTTGCTTCGCGCACAATTGGCTGACGCAAAAGCATCAGGCATTCTTATCCCGCAAGTGGTGTATGGCTACTTCCCTGCAAACGCCGATGGTAACGATCTTGTGATCTGGACCGATGAATCACGCACGACCGAACGCATGCGTTTTAGTTATCCGCGACAAAAAGTTGAACCGTACTTGTGTATCGCTGACTTCTTCCGTCCTATTGGCTCAGGTGAAGTTGATTACGCGGCATTCCATATTGTGACAATGGGTCAAGCAGTGAGCGAGCGCGCGGCCGAATTGTTTGCGGCAAACGAATACCAAAAATACTTGGAGCTTCACGGCATTGGCGTGGAAATGGCTGAGGCTCTCGCAGAGTATTGGCACAAGCGAATTCGCACTGAGTGGGGATTTGTGAACGAAGATGGTCCATCGCTTGCCGGACTATTCCGTCAGCAATATCGCGGTGGACGCTATTCCTGGGGTTATCCAGCGTGTCCCGATCTCGAAGACAATGCCAAAGTTGCTGAACTACTTGAGGCAGGACGTATTGGCATCGAGGTCAGCGAAGAAACGGGCTGGCAGTATCAGCCAGAACAAACAACATCGGCAATTATCTGCCATCATCCACGCGCGAAGTACTTCGTGGCGCGGGACTAGTTATTTTCAACAGAACCGTTTAAAGACGTTGCTTTGTTCCAGTTCGTGACCAGTGAGAAATACTGACCGTGCTGAGCAACCAACTCATTGTGAGTTCCGATCTCGACAATCTTTCCACGATCAACAACCGCAATGCGATCAGCACGACGCACTGTGCTCAACCGGTGCGCAACCACGATCACTGATCGACCGCGCATCAACACTTCAAGCGCGGCTTCAACATCGCGTTCAGTGCCCGGATCGAGATTGGATGTGGCTTCATCAAGAACCAGTACCGCCGGGTCAATGAGAGCAGCTCGCGACAACGCAACGAGTTGACGTTCACCCGCTGATAATCGCGACCCTCGTTCTCTCACTTCGGTGTTGAGACCGTCAGGAAATGTCATGAAACGTTCCCACACACCAAGTTGTTGCAGAGCTATTCGAATCTGATCATCTGTCGCATCAGGTCGTGCAATACGAATGTTGTCGGCAATAGTGCCGTCAAACAAGAAACCTTCTTGTGGCACTACGACGATCTGTTGGCGAAGCGAAGAAATCGTTGCATGACGCAAGTCAATGCCGGCAAACAACACGCTTCCGACAGTTGGGTCATACAAGCGCGACATCAGTTTCGCCAATGTTGATTTGCCCGCTCCCGTTGGACCAACGAGAGCCAATCGTTCACCATGGCGCACCGTCACTGACACGTCATCCAATGCAAGTTGGTCAGATCCAGTGTAGGAAAAACTGACCTCGCGTACTTCGAGATCGCCCGCGTGTGGCAACTCGGTGGCTCCTGTTACTTCAGAAACTTCGGGTTCAGAATCGAGAATTCCGTACAACTTCAACAATGCGGCACCCGCTGATTGCAAAGTGTTGTACAACTGTGACAGTTGTTGTACGGGATCAAACAAATTCGCCAATAACAAAACGAATGCGACCACCGTTCCCAACGAGACAACATCGCGGTGCACCAACCAACCGCCTACTCCTACTATCAAGGCTGCTGCCGCGATACCTGAGAATTCAACAAGTCCGAAATACCATGTGCTGACGCGAACGCTTTTCATGTGGCTGCGATACAACGAACGATTCGAGGATGAGAAGCGTCGAATTTGTTCGTCTTCACGGGCGTATGCCTGAATAACGCGAACACCAGCAATCCCCTCTTGTAGGGCTGACATGTTTGCCCCTACGCGTTCGCGTACATCAAGATACGCACGATTTGAGTCACGCTGAAACTTCACCGAGGCAATGATGAGCATGGGCAAGACGAGAAGAACAACAAGTGTCAACTGCCATGACAACACGAAAAGAACAATTACTGCGAGCAGGAGCAAAAAGAAGGAACCAACAAATTGCAGCAGTCCCCACTGCACCAGTTCTGCCATTGCCTCAATATCCGCCGTCATACGAGCAACAAGAACGCCGGCCTTTTCTCGATCGTAAAAACTCATCGATTGATGTATCAACCGATCAAATACCCGTATACGAAGAACGCGCAAGAAACTCTCACCTGCTTTGTTGAGGTACATGTATTGCGCACGTCCAGCGACGTATGCAATCACGGTCACAATGACATAACCAATTACCGCAAGATTAAGAGCAGATGTGTTACTTGCCTCTATTCCTTTGTCGATACCAACTCGCACGAGAATTGGTCCCGCAAGCACGCACATCACTGAGATCACAACAAACAACACAGCGATGTTTATTGTCTGCTTGAAAGGTCTGGCCATCGACCAACTACGCCGCAATACTGATCGCACTTGCGTTCGATTAAGTTTCTCTTCCTCAGAGACTCCGCCACCTAGCGACCACATGGCTACCGACCAGCCTCATGAGCCGATGCATCTGTGAGGGATGTTCCATTATTTCCCTCTTCATAAGCAGCCAGCACATCTCGATATTCCACATTCGTGCGCATCAACTCATCGTGCTGCCCGGATGCCACCTGACCGTTTTCCATGAGAAACACGACGCGATCGGCGAGACGAATCGTCGCAGGACGATGCGCAATAACAATCGTCGTGCGGTTTGCCATCACCGTTGATAACGCTCCACGAATTTCCTGCTCTTTGCTGGGATCAACGGCAGACGTTGCATCGTCAAGTATCAGGATGCGTGGATCAGCAATGATTGCTCGTGCGATAGCGATTCTCTGGCGCTGTCCGCCAGACAGTGAATACCCACGCTCTCCCAGCAAAGTGTCATATCCATTCGGTAACTGACAAATGAACTCGTGTGCCCCCGCCAACTTTGCTGCGTGTTCAATGTCTGTTATCGATGCATCTGGGCGCGCAAACGAAACGTTCGCCGACACCGAATCTGAAAAGAGCAAGGTGTCTTCAAATACAACTCCCACTGCACGCCGCACTTCTTGTACAGGCACCTCACGCACGTCGACGCCATCAATACGCACCACACCTTGCTGTGGGTCATAGAAACGCAACAACAGCCGCGCAAGTGTCGACTTTCCTGATCCGGTCGCACCGACGACTGCCACTGATTCACCCGCACCAATTGAAAGCGACAAGTTCTGCAATACGGGTTGAACACTGGTGCCATAGGAAAATGTGACTCGTTCAAAGTCCACCGATCCGACGTGCGCCTCACCATTACGTTCAGGGAGGTGACGGGGATGGACAGGGTCTGTGATGAGAGCTGCCTCCGAGAGAACTTCGTTCACCCGAATCAACGCAGTTGACGCTCTTTGTGCGAGGGCTACGGTCATACCGATTGTCCGCAATGGCCAAATCAGAAGCGTCAAGTAAGTATTAAACGCAACCAGTCCGCCAAGCGTCATGTCGCCGTTCATCACCCGATGTCCGCCAATGCCGAGCACGGCCACAAGACCAATAGACGGCAAAAGATCAATCGCTGGCAAGAACGCACTACGAATGCGCGCGGCATCCATTGATACGCGTTGAATGTCATTGGCCTCTGTTTCCAATTTTCTCGCCTGCACCTCCTCTGCCCCGAATCCCTTCACCACGCGTACGCCAGAAACTGTCTCTTCCACCACACCAGCGAGTTGGGCTTGTTCTTGTTGCACCGCCATCACAGCTGGATGAATACGCATCGAGAATTGGCGAGCCGCGACGTTAATGAGGGGTAACGGGGCGAGAGCAATCACCGCAAGAAAGGGATCGGAAATTAGCAAGATGATCACCACCGCCACCACCATCGCCACATTCGACAATGTGAGTGGAATCATCACAACAAAAGCCTGGATAAGCGACAGGTCACTTGATGCTCTACTCATCAATTGACCGGTTTGCGCGCGATCGTGATACCCGACATGAAGACGTAGTATGTGTTCAAACAAGTGTTCACGCAAAACGGTCTCTGACAAACGACTTTCGCGAAACGCGTAGTAGCGACGCATGCCTGCAAAGACACCAGCGATGACAGCGGCGGACAAGATAAGAAGTGTCCACAACAACAGCGAACCGTCTCCGACGATGCCTTTATCGATTGCTAAGCGAGTGAGTTGCGGAACTGCGATCTTTCCAACGCTCCACGCCAAACCGATGAAGACACCAATGAGAAGTCCCGTTTTCTGACGACGTAGTTCGGTGAGCAAGACACGCCAGTTAGCGCGCAGTTCTTCACCTGACATGAGGGGCCAGCAATAACAATCAGTGCGCTGACGGTGACAGTGATTTCACTGCCTGCCAGTAATCCAGTGCAGGATCAAAGGGCATAATCGCAAGAGTTGACGTGGTTACTCCATTATCAAAGTACTGACGAATGCGATCACGACAGTAGTCCGCTGGGCCGTGAATGATGAGTTCGTCAACAATGCTGTCGGGAATTGCGGCAAGCGCCGCTTTACGATCGCCTGCTTTCCAGTTATCCCACATCGGTTTGAGTTCATCACTGCGACCGAGCCATGCGTGGAACGCTGCGTACACAGGAACATTTAAGTAGGCGGCAATTGCAAATCTTGCTGCGTTACGTACTTGCTCGGCATTCTCACTAGGACACACGAAAATGCGACACACAATCTCTTTTGGTACTCCGCCAGCGGCACCACGCATTACTTCTGCGACTTTCTTTACGTCTTCAGACGATAACCAGTTGATGATGGTGCCGTCTGCTTCTCGAGCGGCAAGTCGCAACATTCCCTCACGTAAAGCGGCAACCAAGATCGGTGGTTTTTGTTCCATGCGAACGCCAAGACGAAAACCATCCACCTTGAATGTGTCGTATTGCTTTGACACTTTCTCGCCAGTGAACGCGTCCTGCAGAAATCGCACGATGTCACGTGTCTTTTTATACGGCTCCTCGAATGGAACACCGTTCCACTTCTCCACGATGATGTTGCTTGACGACCCGATACCGACTGCAAACCGACCCGGAGCAGCGTCGGCAAGTGATGCGACCGACTGAGCAAAACAGGCAGGACTACGAGTGAAGGCTGGCAAGATAGCTGTCCCTAAGCGCAAACGCGGTTCCCATGCAGCAGCGAGAATGAGTGGAGTCAATCCGTCAGCACCATCAGCTTCACCCGACCAAATATCGGTGTATCCCATGTCGGCAAGTTCAATAAGTTTTTCGCGGTGTGAATGCAGATGCCCGGGCAACGGAACAGTCATTCCTGGCCGCACAGGCATTCCATCGTGCGACTTTGCACCATATGCGTTCATGACTCTTCCCCTTGTATCTATTTCGTCTGATCTGATGTTGTTTGTTCAGCTGTGCTGAGGTCTTGATTCAGTGGACCATGTTTTGCTGGATCATATTTTCTCACGATGCAACTCTGACTGGCGATAGCCATAAGTGTTCCATCTTCAGCGAACATATGCACAGTCCCGTGGCCGAAGCCATTTTGGACCGTGTGTACGTGGATATCGAGCAAGACGTATTCCGTTGGGACCAAGTGAGCAACTCGCAATGTGTTATCGAGAGAATTACCACCACCGATAATGCCAAGAGCTTCCCCAACAGCCATTGGAACGAAATCACCCAGCACCGCTAGGGCTGCCGCATCAACTCCATCAATGACCGATGGTATGCGCGCCCACATTATGGAACGACCATCGCCCAACGTTTCATCACGTTCACGCTCAGAGCGAATCTTTACGTCGCGTTCTTCCAGTGACTCATGAAAAGTGCCGCTATGACGCGCCAACCTTTCGCGCCGCTTGCACTGATCTGGTCGCGGAACTTCGGGCATTGTCACAAACTGTGCTGAGTGCGGGAATGACCTGTTGCCAAGTGCCGCATTTACAGTGATGATCTCTCTCTCACCCACATGTCCAATAGCTCGCGCTTGTGTGATCTGATTTCCCTCTACCGCGACGATGACGTCAATGTCCATTACTTCGCCGGGACGTGCGTAACTTAAATACTGAGCGGTTGTCCACACACATGTGCGTCCGGTTGTTTGTTCTATTGCAGACACGGCTGCGCCCAATGCACATCCGCCGAACAGAAAATTGCCACTGGTACAGATACGTCGTTCAACAGGAAGAAACCAGCGATACGGATTGTGAGTCGCGGTGAGACCAAGAAAGGCGCGGGTGTCCATTCGTTATCGAGTGAGACTGCGTCCCACGATTTCTTTCATGATCTCGCTGGTACCGCCATAAATGGTTTGAATACGACTGTCAGCCCATGCCCGCGCAATCGGATACTCCAACATGTATCCATATCCACCGTGTAATTGCAGACAACGATCTACGACTTTGTTTTGTAATTCTGTGGCCCAGAACTTTGCTGCAGCGGCTTGCTCTGCAGTCAACTTCTGCTCCACATGCAATTCGATACAACGGTCTACGTATGTCTTGCCAGCCTGAATTTCAGTGGCAAGTTCGGCTAACAAGAACTTTGAATTCTGGAACTGCGCAATCGACTGTCCAAAAGCTTTACGTTCTTTGGTGTACTCCAACGTCCAGCGCAAGGCTGCGGCAGCAACCGAAATACCACCAATAGCAATACTCAACCGCTCCTGAGCCAAGTTCTGCATGAGGTAGGTGAAACCAGCACCTTCATGACCCAAGGTGTTTTCCACTGGCACTTCAACATCGGTGAAAGACAACTCTGCTGTGTCTTGTGCGTGCATGCCCAACTTTTCCAAGTTGCGACCACGTTCAAAGCCTTTCATTCCACGTTCCAAGATAAGAAGCGTGAAACCACGGTGTCCTGCATCTGGGTCTGTGCGACACACGGTGACGACTAAGTCAGAATTGATTCCATTCGAGATGAAAGTCTTGGCGCCGTTCACTACCCATACATCACCTTTTCGTACTGCGCTGGTGCGAACACCAGCAACATCACTACCGGTGTTGGGCTCTGTGATTGCGAGAGCGCCAATCAACTCACCAGTGACCATCTTGGGCAACCAACGCTGTTTTTGCTCATCGTTTGCCAACTCGAGGTAATACGGCAACACGATGTCGTTGTGCAATGTCATTCCATTCAAACTGCCGATCGCACCGCTATCAGACACTTCTTCTTGCATGATTGCGCCGAAGCGGAAATCATCGCTTCCGCCTCCCCCGAAACTCTCTGGCACGTTGTAACCAAGAAAACCGTGCTTGCCCGCTTCAATCCAGACGTCACGGGGGACGATGCCATTTTGTTCCCACTCAAGATGGTTGGGCATTACCTCTTTGTCAATCCACTGACGAAATGAGCGACGAAACTGCTCATGGTCGTCGCTGTATACGGTGCGTTCAAAAAATTCCACGCAGGAGAATCTAGGCGAGAACCGCTCTCGCCACGAGATCGGTGCCAAAGGCGGTGAGGATTGCGAGATACATCAGCCCTGTTGCGGCCATCACTGCGGAATAACTGCGCTCTTTGAGCGCTGCTTTTGTAACAAACCCGAGCGCACCCGTCGTGATGACACATGCCACCCAGAACCAACCGAGGGTTCCATTCCAACCGTCATCAACTGAGCCGTTCAAAACACTGATCATCCCAGTGGGCAACAGCAACGCAATGGTCTCAAACGGCAGGATCCAGAGCGTTGCATCAACCATTTCGTTTAACAGTTTGCGAGGCAACCCTGGTTGCACCAGATACCAGTGACCAAGAAGCATCGTGTCGGACACCGCGCCAAGGAACGCTGCGCCGATCACAATTCGCAGAAGTGACACGATCGTGTCAGATGTTCCCGATGTGGAATCAAATGCCGCAGCAATGATTCCCACAAATCCGATGATTGGTGCGGGAAGATCCCACATTGGGTTTTTGCGTTTTACAGTTGCTAGCGCGATGATCACTAAGGCGATCGCTGCGACATCGCGCACGGGGACAAAATCGACTGCAATTGCAGCGGCAACTCCACCAGCGGCGATAACCGCATACGAACCACGTAGCAGCCATCCGTACCCTGCACCAATGTCGTGACGGCGCGTGGTGAACCACAAGAAAAACAATCCGCCTGTTGCCCACTGCAACAAGACGGTTGCCGCGTCGAGGCGGATCACTTGGCAGTCACTGTTGAGGTGTCTCGGCCCGAGCGCAATAAAGTTCCCGGGCGTGCATCAAGCGCGGTGTTGTCTCGCACGCAAGGCACACCGTTGATGATGACATGCTCTACTCCGATTGATTCGCCGTATACACGTCCTGCACCACCGGGAAGATCGAAGCGCATTTGCGCAGGGCCAGGGCCAACTGTCTTTGGATCAAAGATGGTGATGTCGGCGGCGAATCCCTTCTCCACTCGACCGCGACTCTTGAGGCCATACAAACGCGCGGGACGATCGGTGAGGTGATACACCGCTTCTTCCAGTGGCATCAGTTCATGTTCTCGCACGGCTCGTGCAAGCATTGTTGTGCTGAATGCGTAACTGTCGATCATGTCAAGGTGAGCGCCTGCGTCGCTGGCACCTACAACTGCGCGATGATCCCGCCACACTTCAACGCGCTTTTTCCAGGTGTTCTCGCTTTGTCCACGGTCTTGGTTTGCAATGACAGTGTTGAGTTTGTCATCAATGACAATGTCACACAATAAATCCCATGCGTTGACACCCAATTCTTGAGCAACTTCGCCAACGATGCGACCCTCATACTTCTTCCAACGCTCCGTAAATGTTTCAAGAATGATGTACGACGCCCAATTTCCAATGGCACGCACCGAATCAGGAGCTGTTTGCGCCAAATCATTCATCCGTTTACGTTCCTGCGGGTCGCGCAACATTGCCAATTTCTTGTCGTCGGGCAATGCCATCAGTTCATCCCATCCGGGAAGGATGTCAAGAATGAATCCACTCTTGAAGTTGAGTCGCAAACGGAAAGTATCGGGCAACGTGAGTGCAAGAACATGTCCACCGCGCTTTGCCGCAATATCAAAACCAGCGAGTTGATGTTGAACCAAATCCCAGTTCTGCTCATACACCTGCAACAAGTTCCAATTCAACGGACGGTTTGCCGCAGCGCTCATATCGCCCATCAATTCAAATACTTCTTCTGAGAACTTGCCGACGGCAGGAATGAACTCAAGCGTGGTGCCTTCATGGTGACGAACTTCTGAGCACAGCGCCAACAGTTCTTCACGTGAGCCAACACGAGACGGCACTGGGCGACCAGTGTGATCGTTATGGCTCGGCGACCATGTTGATGAAAATCCGAGGCCACCGGCCTGCAATCCTTCACGCAACAATGCAACCATTTGGTTGACTTCGTCCTGTGTTGCCTCGCGCTGGTTCGCATCATCGTGCATCACAACGCGACGCAACGCACTGTGCCCCACCAAGAATCCAGCATTTGGCATCAATGTTCCATCAAGAGTGTCTAGAAATTCTTTCGTGCTCGACCAATTCCAAGGCACACCTTTTTCCAGCGACTCAAGTGGCATCCCCTCAACGCGCGCGAGCATGCGCATCAGATAATCACCGTCTTGCGGAGTAAGTGGCGCAATTGTGAAGCCGCAATTTCCGCCGATCACAGTGGTTACGCCATGCATCGGAGAAGGACTCAGTGTTGGATCCCAGAAAGCTTGCGCATCGTAGTGCGTGTGCAAATCGATAAAACCGGGGCTCACCACCAAATCAGTTGCATCGATCGTGCGCGTAGCGGTGTCACTCAATTCACCAATTTCCACAATTCGTCCGTTAGCAACACCGACATCAGCGCGACGAGGTTCGCTCCCGGTGCCATCAACGACAGTTCCACCTGTGATTGCCAAATCAAGTGCCATGGGCCCTCCTTCGTTAGGCACAGGTTAGGCGTGAATGGCAACAAGGTCATGATTGACCTTGTTGATGGGCAATGGCCCATTTTTGGTGGCAACCACGATGTCTTCGAGGCGCATGCCCCATTTGCCCGGGATGTAGATGCCAGGCTCAACGCTGAAGGCATGGCCCGGCGCGAGCACTTCTGTGTTTCCAGACACCATGTAGGGGTCTTCATGCTCTTCCATACCAATGCCATGGCCCGTGCGATGCACGAAGTATTCACCAAATCCACCACGATCAATCACTTCACGAGTACGAGCGTCAACGGATTCACACGTTGCACCGACAATGGCAGACGACACGCCAACTGCTTGTGCTTCTTTCAACACCGCGTATGCCTCCGCAATATCAGACGGAATGTCACCGAGATACACACAACGCGTGATGTCACTGCAATACCCATTCATCGTTCCACCAAAATCACACAACACGATCTCTCCGTGTTGAATAACCCTCGAACCTGGATGATGGTGAGGGCTTGCCGCATTCTCGCCCGCCGCAACAATCGCAAAGTTCACTTTGTCATGACCTTCTGCGATGAGCCGGGCAGAAATGTCAGCCGATACTTGTGCTTCTGTGCGTCCCGCAAGAGGAATTTGTCCCGACTGCAATTGCACAGCGACACGATCAGCCGCGGCGCCCACGGCAATCAATGCATCAATCTCTGCCTGATCTTTCGTTGCACGCAATGCGCTCATCACAAGTTGGGCGCGAACGTATTTTGCTGATGCACGATGACCCAGCAGATCCACCAGGAATCGTGCCCACATCTGATCGCCAACAGCAATAGTTTTTGCGTTTCCTAAACATTTATCAGTGAGTGCCACTGGGTCTTCTGTTTCACCCCATGGAACAAGCGTGAACACACTCGGCATGTCAACAACACGTGGTGCTTCAAGCTTTGGAATGATGAGAGACGCTTTCCCATCTCGCGGCAACACAAACATGGTGAGTCGCTCGAGTGGCATTGCGTGATATCCAGTGAGATATGGAAGGTCATGGCCAACAGACAACAGCAACGCATCTATGCCGCGTGCCGCCATAACAGTTCGTACTCGCTCAATGCGGGCTTCATACACGTGCTGGGAAACAGTGGTATTCATTTCGCTCCTATTGTTACCGCCACAGGAGTGACATTGTGTGCTGCATCTTTGGCGTGATAGCTAGAGCGCGTCAGCGGACTTGATTCCACATGTCCAATGCCGTAGCTCTCACCCACTGATTTGTACATCTCAAACACCTGCGGATCCACCCAACGGGACACGGGAAGATGGTGCGATGTGGGACGCAGGTACTGACCAATTGTCACAATGTCGACACCTACAGCAGCAAGATCGTGCAATGTTGCGCACACTTCATCGTCGGTTTCACCCATTCCTACGATCAAGCCCGACTTGGTGGTGAGTCCGGCTGTCTTTGAACGCGCAAGAACAGACAAACTGCGTGCATACCCAGCAGATGGACGCACCGCACGTTGCAGACGAGCAACAGTCTCGATGTTGTGGTTCAACACATCAGGGCGTGCGCTCAACACAATGTCCAAGGCGTCAGAACCCTTGGCGTCCGAGATGAGTGTTTCCACCTGAATTTCTGGCGAAACATCACGAATGGCGTTGATGCAATCTGCAACATGTGACATGCCGTGGTCGGAAAGGTCATCACGGGCCACCATTGTCAAGACGACAAATGACAATCCCATGCGACGAACCGCCTCTGCGACTCGCGCTGGTTCATCGCTGTCTGGTGCCAGAGGTTTTTGTGTGTCCACTAAGCAAAAACCGCACGCACGCGTGCAACGCTCCCCGAGCACCATGAAAGTGGCAGTTCCGTCGCTCCAGCACTCAGACAAATTGGGACATCCAGCCTCTTCACACACTGTCACTAATGACAAATCACGCAACGTCTTTTTCAGAGACAACACTTCTGCCCCGTGGTTAACGTGTGGTCGAATCCAATCGGGTTTTCGCGCAGACAATTCCACGGCTTCAGTCACACCCGCTCGCGCCAAGCGCGACATGAGTCGAACTGGTTCGCCTGGGCCATGACCTCTGGTGAACAGCGACATGTCGTCAACACGCTGTGCCCACGCAACATCTTGACGAATGTTGTTCCCATTCCCCCACAGTTTCACTGCGTGTTGACTCAGGACATCGACCACTTGTGACATCGAAGCTGATAGCCCTTCTTCTTCCAGCGACGTCACCGCATAGTCAGGGATACCGCAGGGAACGATGTGCTCGCGCATGTAGGTGAGATCAGTTGAAACATTCAATGCAAAGCCGTGCATCGTACGATTACGACCAACACGTACACCAATTGCACAAATCTTGCGCGGTGTGCCTGAACTACAGCCCACCCACACACCGGGGTATCCGTCAAAACGACTCACGTCGCGAAGACCAAGGTCAGTCAACGTGTCGATAATGAGTTGTTCCACGGACCATACGTACGCCACAGGGTCTGCTGGTCCGCGTTCACCGCGTTTGGGTGGCAACGTGACAATCGGATATCCCACAAGTTGTCCAGGTCCGTGATATGTGATGTCTCCTCCACGTTTCACCGATACAAAATCTGCGCCCACTGCTTCCGGTTGACACTTCAAGTTATTGACAAGATCTGAGGAAGGCCCATAGGTGAATACGTGATCGTGTTCTAGCAACAACAATTGCTGCCCGCTCTTTGAGGCATACATCGCCTCTTGTACCGCAAGAGCTTCTTTGTAAGGGACTCGACCAAGCCACCGTATGTGGAGCGGCTCGTTCATCACCAAAGTCTCCGCAACAATCAGAGTTCTGAGGACCAGTCCCGAGTTTCGAGAATGTCTTTCACACGTACAAGGAAGTTCGCGGCGTATGCGCCATCAAATGCGCGATGATCCCAACTCATCGCCAAGTTTCCAACAGGATGAATCGCAATGCCGTCGTCACCAGAAGGTGACTCAATAATCACTGGACGTTTACGCACGGCATCAGTTGACAAAATCGCAACTTGTGGCTGATTGATCGTGGCCATCGTCAGTACTGAACCAGCAGAACCATTGTTCGTCAGCGTGAAAGTACCACCTTGAATCTCATCTGGCATCAAACGATTATCTCGTGCACGCTTTGCGAGATCATTGATGTCTCGCGCGATTCCGCGGAGACGTTTTGTGTCAGCATCGCGAACCACAGGCGCGATGAGGCCTTCATAGTCAAGATCAACAGACACATTGAGATCGACGTAGCGATGCACGATTAGTTCGTTTTCCCCCATCGAAGCATTGAGATGTGGAAAATCTGCGATCGCATCGATGACAGCACGTGCAATAAACGGAAGATACGTGAGACTGAATCCTTCAGTCGCTTTGAATTCTTCCTTAGCGCGCAGTCGTACTTTGTCGACATTTGCATAGTCAACTTCAACAACACTCAAAACATGTGCACTCACAGCATGGCTCATCACCATGTGCGCACCAGTTGCCTTACGAATACGCGATAGCGGGACAATCTCGTCTCGCTCACCGGCTACAACTTGTACTCGTGCTGCAGGCTGTGTAGTAGCAACTGGCGCTGCAGGTGCCGATGCAACAGCAGGTTGTGGCGCTACTTGTGGTTGTGTTGTTTGTTGTGGTGCGCGCACACCTTGGTCAATCACTGCCATGACATCGTCACGGGTGATACGGCCACCCGGGCCAGTGCCAGCAACTTGTGATACGTCCAAGTTGTTGTCAGCAATCAGTCGACGAACAACGGGTGACAACACCATTCCCTCTGTTGCTGTTGCAACCGGTGCGGCTGCAGGAGCTGGCGC
>CAYVAV010000004.1:135097-138948 GCA_964449085.1 uncultured Bifidobacterium sp. | reverse complement strand
TGCAGGAGCTGGCGCCGGCTGCGCAACAGGTGCAGGAGCAGGTGCAGGCGCTGGAGCAGGTGCAGGCGCTGGAGCAGTTGCTGGTTGTGCCGCAGGAGCAGGCGCTGGTGCCGAACCTGCATCGCCAACAATTGCAAGGACGGCTCCGACAGGAACAGTTTCACCTTCTTGCACACGAATTTCGGTGATGACGCCTGCAACTGGAGACGGAAGTTCCGTATCAACTTTGTCGGTTGAGATCTCAAGGATCATTTCGTCTGCGTCGACGTGATCTCCCACTTTTTTGAACCATCGAGTGACAGTTCCTTCTGTCACCGTTTCACCAAGTTGCGGCAGTATCAGTTCGGCCATGACCTATTCCTTGCGATGTAATCGTTGTTCAGCGTACTCACGAATTGAAGCTTCGGCCGGTAAGTGACATCACCGTCTCGCCGAACAATTCGGACAAACTCGGATGCGGTTGGATAAAAGCGGCAATCTCGTCAACGCTTGCTTCCCAGTTCACTGCGAGATAACCACCCGACAACTGTTCGGTCACCCATGGGCCCACCATGTGCACTCCGATTACTTGTCCGGCGGTGCCGTCGACATTTTTCTTCGCAATGATCTTCACCAGGCCGTCGGTCTCTCCAATGATCTGTGCGCGACTGTTAGCGCGGAATTGGTGTTTAGCAACAAGTACATCCAGTCCAGCGGCTTTTGCGGCATCTTCACCTGGCCCCGCCCACGCAACTTCGGGCTGGCAATAAATTGCCCACGGCACACGGTCGTAGTTCACTGGCAATACGCGCTCACCAAGAATCTGCTTGATAACAAGCACTGCTTCTGCATATGCAACGTGTGCAAGTTGTGGAGTGTTCACAAGATCGCCAATCGCATAGATCCCTGCAACTGATGTACGACAGTATTCATCAACATCGACAAATCCGCGATCGCTGACCGACACACCGGTTGCAGCCAAATTTAAATCGTCGGCAAATGGACGACGTCCGACCGAGACGACAACTGCGTCAACTTCAAGTGTTTCGCCGTCACCAAATGCAACAACTGTTCCGCCACGCGATGTTGGAGTGTGTCCATTCACAGTTACGCCAGTGCGAATGTTGATGTTTTTCTTTTGAAACGAACGCACAACAACATTTGCTACGTCAGCGTCTAGGCCGGGGAGAATTTTGGGCAAACCTTCAAGAATCGTTACTTCTGCGCCCAGGTCTGCAAACGTTGACGCGAATTCACAACCGATAGCGCCACCACCGATCACAGCAATACGTGAGGGAATGCGATCAAGCATCAACACTTCATCCGAAGTCATAATCGGACCGCCAACTTCAAAACCAGGAATTGTGCGAGGCACACTGCCAGCTGCGAGAACAACACTTTTGCCTTGCACTTGCGATGTAGAGCCGTCAGCGGCGGTGACCGTCACAGTGTTATTTGCACCGAGTGATCCGGTGCCTAATCGATAGTCAACTTTCTTTACTTTTGTGAGACCAGTGAGCCCTTTCACCAGGCCATCAACAATCTTTTGTTTGCGAGCTTGCGCCACAGCAAAGTCAATGGTTCCGAGACTTGCACCGATGCCAAAGTCAGATGCATGTTTCACATGACGTGCAACTGCAGCCGTTTCCAAAAACGCTTTTGCCGGAATGCATCCTCTGTTGAGACATGTTCCGCCGATGGTGTCTTTTTCGATGAGCGCAACAGACAAACCAGCAGATCCTGCATAGAACGCGGAGGCATATCCGCCTGGTCCACCACCGATAATCACAACATCAAACTGGTCAGCCATGGGATTCTCTTTCAATCAATGTCACACGCAAGTGCCGTATCGGCCGTTCTCCACCGTAGTCGTTCAGCCTTCGCGGGTCACTGTGGTGCTTACCGAGACCACTGTGCTTGGGCGCCACCTCGCACATACGCGACGGTAACTGAACCATCAGTTGGTTCAAAGGCAACTATGCAGGTGACGCTGGCGACTGCATTGGTGACGGTGCATTTATCAGGTGAGTCATTCACGATGCTCGGGGCACGCACGGACCCTTGCGCGAGCAATCTCCATCCTTCGTTTGCGTCGGCACCGTCAACTCCAACCATCGTGACGGTCGCAAGTGTTGCCTCCGATGTTTGGGAAATCTCCGTGACACTCACTGTCATGTCAGCCAATTGAGCCTGCGTACCGAGGGCGAGAACCTCAACTTCTTTGGTATCCGAAGCGACCTGAAACAACTTGACTCCACCAGCAATAATGATCGCCAGTCCGCATAACAAAGCGGTGAGGATGAGTTTGCGCGTACTCATTGCGCGGAGGGCCTAGTGCTCATTGCATGTAAGGCTAGGACTGAGTTCACACGCTGAGACCACGGAGGTTCGCTCTTTCTCGGGCGTAGCCTCACACCTTATGAAAGTTCTTGTTACCGGCGCATCTGGGTTAATCGGCTCTGCGTTACTACCTCGCCTCACTGCCGCTGGCCACACCGTGGTGACTGCGGTTCGTCGGCCATCAACGTCTCCAACTGCATTGTCGTGGGATCCTGCAGCAGGAACTATCGATGCACACAAACTGGCAGGTACTGATGCGGTCATTCATCTCGCTGGCGCAGGCATTGGTGATAAGCGGTGGACTCCCGAATACAAACAGGAGATTCTCGATAGTCGCGTAAAAGGCACACGACTCATCGCTGAAGCTATGGCCGCGATGACAACTCCACCATCGGTTTTTCTCTCCGGCTCAGCAATTGGCATTTATGGATCGCGTGGCGATGAAGTACTCAATGAATCAAGTTCGGTTGCCGATGACTTTTTGGCACAGGTGTGCGTTGATTGGGAAGCTGCAGCACAACCAGCAGTTGATGCAGGAATTCGCACCGCCTTTTTACGAACGGGAATTGTGCTCTCAAAAGACGGCGGCGCATTAAAGAAACAGTTACCAATTTTTAAATTAGGTCTAGGTGGCACATTCGGATCAGGCCGCCAATGGCAAAGTTGGATTTCGATCGAAGATGAGGTCGGAGCGATTATTCATCTCCTCACATCGTCTGTGTCTGGTCCTGTGAATTTGACCGCGCCAAATCCGGTGACCAGCAAAGAATTCACTCGCACACTCGGCAAAGTGCTGAAACGACCCGCATTTGCAAAGATTCCATCTTTTGGTCCAAAGGCATTGCTCGGATCTGAACTTGTTCAAAACCTGTTGCTCAACGGACAACGGGTTACACCAAGTGTTTTGCAACAAGATGGATACAAATTCGTCCACCCCGAGCTTGAAGGCGCTTTACGTGCCCTACTATCACGACCATGAGCAAAACATTTCCTGAACTATTCGTTTCGGTCGAGAAAGTAGTTCCTGCTTCAGCAGAACGCATCTTTGATCTACTCGCCGACCCCTCGCGACACAGCGAAATTGATGGCTCCGGCTCAGTGAAGAAATCACTTGCTGAAACACCTCAGCGCCTCACCCTTGGTGCGAAATTTGGCATGTCGATGAAACTCGGAGTTCCCTACAAGATCACGAACACTGTGATTGAGTTTGAGGAAGGTCGACGCATCGCATGGCGCCACTTCGGTGGTCACACATGGCGTTACATTCTCGAACCCATCGGTGATGGATCACAAACAAAAGTGACGGAACAGTTCGATGGGAATACAAGCAAGTTGCCGATTGCGCTCAAGTTGCAGAAGGCGCACATCCGTAACAAGAAATCAATTGAGAAAACTCTCGACAACTTGGCTGCACTCTTTAGCTGAATTGATCAGCCGAACTGCTCCGTCACTTTGTTAATTGTTCTGGCCTAACAATCAGGCCTTAACAGCCTGATTGCTGTGCCTAATTGTTCAGGCCTTAACGGCCTGAA
>CAYVAV010000004.1:0-134997 GCA_964449085.1 uncultured Bifidobacterium sp. | reverse complement strand
CAGGCCTTAACAGCCTGATTGCTGTGCCTAATTGTTCAGGCCTTAACGGCCTGAACATCAAGTTCAATCTTGACTTTTTCACCGATGAGGACGCCGCCTGTTTCGAGAACCGCGTTGTACTCAAGACCAAAGTCTTTACGGTTGATTTCAGTTGTTGCAGAAAAACCAGCCTTGACATTGCCCCAAGGGTCTTTGCCAACGCCCTCAAACTCAAGATCAAACGCAACAGTTTTTGTCACATCTTTGATGGTGAGTTCTCCGTGCAAAACATATTCACTGCCCTTTTTTTCAATCTTGGTTGAACGAAGTTCGATAGTTGGGAATTTCTCTGCATCAAAGAAATCTCCCGTGCGCAAATGCTCATCGCGTGCGTTGTCGTTGGTGTCAATAGATGCAACCTGTGCAGTTGCGGTGACGCTGCTCTTCAATGCGTCTTCATCAATCACGATGGTTCCCGAGAACGACTGAAAGCGTCCGCGAACCTTCGACACCATGAGGTGCTTAACGGTGAAGTTGAGACCCGAGTGCGCCGGATCAACATTCCATACTCCGGGGGTGAGATCTGCAAGTGACATTGTGGTTCCTTTCGAAGCCCGTCTTTCAATGAAATTCGGGGGGATTTAGTTGCGAGCGCAAACATTATCAGCAATTACTTGCGCTCGCAACTTTCTTCCCCGAATCCACCTATTCTGTAGATATGAAGCGAGCAACGACTGCAACCAAATGGCTGAACGCCACCGAGATGCGGGCATGGCGTGGGTACGTCGAGACCATCGAAGAGATCAATATTCGGCTTGAGGCTGCACTCGCCAACCATCACCTGACCTTGGGTGATTATCAGGTGCTGGTCTTTTTGTCAGAACAAGACGACCGTCGAATGCGCATGTGCGACCTTGCCACCATGTTGCATCTCTCCCCAAGTGGACTCACACGCCGACTTGATGGACTTGTAAAGGCTGGGTTTGTGTCGCGCGAACCAAACCCTCGCGATCGTCGTGAAATGTTGGCTGTTCTCACAACTGCTGGATACCGCAAATTGGAACTCGCCGCACCCGACCACGTCGACAGTGTTCGTACCTATGTTCTTGATCACTTAAGTAGCAAACAAGTTGAACAGCTCGGTGACATTTTTGCCGCACTAAAAGATGGTCTCGGTCTGTCGGCGACAGCAATTGAAAAATAATTGCTATTGCAGCACGCTAGGTATGTCGCGACGAATGTATTTTCCACGCGACTTCGCGCCCACGTACGTCGAGGCTCGCACGATCACATCTCCACGAGAGATGACAGTGTGAACTCCACCTTGAATCACCATTCCCTCAAACGCTGAATAGTCAAGATTCATGTGATGCGTTTTTGCGCTGATCGTTGTTGTTGTATTGGGGTTGTATAACACGATGTCGGCATCAAAACCCGGCGCGATATCCCCTTTGCGCGACAAACCAAATAATTTTGCTGGCGCAGTTGCACACACCTCCACCCAGCGTTCGCGGGTCAACTCCCCAGTCACAACTCCCTGATACATGAGGTCCATTCGGTGTTCCACACCACCGATTCCATTCGGCACTACCTGAAACGACTCACCGTTCATCAGTTTTTGTTCACGTAAACAAAATGGGCAATGGTCGGTACTGACAACAGCTAACTCGTCATTGCGCAATCCCTGCCACAAATCTGCGTGATGCGACTCCTCGCGTGAACGTAGTGGCGTGGAACAGATGTAGCCCGCTCCCTCTGGCCACCCTTTTCCAAGATGTTCTTCCAGTGAGAGATAAAGATATTGAGGGCATGTTTCGGCAAAAATGTTTGCTCCGCGACTACGCGCGATGCCGACCTCTGCAAGCGCATGAGAGCTAGACAAATGCACGATGTACAACGGCGCTCCACCAGCGACACGCGACAAGACCGCGGCACGGTGAACCGCCTCCGCCTCCAGTTCCGGTGGTCTGGTGCGACTATGAAAATCGGGTGTGATGTTTCCTGCAGCAACTGCTTGTTCAACCAACACGTCAATTGCTAATCCATTTTCAGCGTGCACCATCGCCATCATTCCGGTGTCTGCACACATCTGTAAGGCGCGGAGCAACTGTCCGTCGTCGCTGTACAAACGACCCGGATACGCCATGAACAACTTGATCGAAGAGACACCCTCGCGTTCAATGAGCGAGCGAGTGTCAACCAGTGCTTGCTCGTTGACACCGCCCAACACCTGGTGAAGACCCCAATCGATCACACATTGCGATTGCGCCTCAGCGAAACGTTGTTCAAACGCCTGCAACACGTTGCCCCCGGAACGCTGTTCAGCGAAATCGACAATTGTGGTGGTGCCTCCGATGGCCGCGGCGATAGTTCCAGACTCAAACGTGTCAGATGACGATGTGAAGCCGACATCGAGTTGCATGTGCACATGGGCATCAACGCCGCCAGGCACCACCAGCAAGCCTGTCGCATCAATAACTGTGTCAGAGTCGTGAATCATTGCCCCGGGCGGACGAGCGACCACCTCTGTGATCACTCCTCCATCGATCACTACGTCAGCTTCAATACTCCCGATGGCACGCACCACGGTGGCGTTAGTGATGATGGTGCGCATTCGACACAGCGTAAACGGAAATAGACACCCGAGAAGTGCTAAACACAATCACCGTGGCTGTTTCTTTACCTCGCGGATTTTCATCTTTCGTCACCAACGTGGGCATCAAAGACCACAGCGATGATTTCACAGTGGTTGCCACAGATACGCCAGTGGCTGCCGCAGGCGTGTTCACCCAAAGCAGGTTTGCCGGACCCAGTGTCGTTGTCTCACGTGAACATCTTTCCTCACACTCAGCGCAAGCCGTAGTGGTCATCTCCAAAAATGCAAATGTGGCAACTGGTCTGATCGGACTTCAGCACGCACAGGAAATCACCGCATCTGTTGCTGCACGTCTTGGTTGTCAATCGCATGATGTTCTCATTGCGTCCACAGGCGTCATTGGACGGGTGTACCCAATTGACAACATTCGTAAAGGAATCCTGGCACTACCAATTCCGTTACCGAAGAATGAAGCAGACGAGGTTGCCCGTGGCATCATGACGACCGACACCGTTCCAAAGATCGCTCACTCGGCTATTGCAGGTTCTGACGCCACGGTTGTTGGTGTTGCAAAAGGAGTCGGCATGATCGAGCCAAACATGGCAACACTTATTTCGCTTGTTTTCACAGACGCCCTTGTTGACAGCAGCACACTCGACGCCACTTTTCGTAATGTGATCAACCGAACTCTGAATTGTGTATCGATTGATTCGGACACATCAACAAGTGACACCGCGATCATCATGGCCAGCGGTGTTGCTGGTGCCGTGAACAACACGGCTTTCGAAAACGCCCTCCACGAAGTACTGCTATCACTCACCCAGCAGGTAGCGCGTGACGGTGAAGGTGCGGAAAAACTGATCGAAGTTCATGTAGACAGCGCACGCGATGATGCACAAGCCAAGCGCGTAGCGAAGTCGATTGTCAACTCACCTTTGGTGAAGACCGCGGTGCATGGCGCTGACCCGAATTGGGGTCGCGTCGCGATGGCAGTCGGAAAATGTGAAACCGACACAGACATCGATCAAACCAAGGTGGTCATACGCTTCGGACCTCAAGAAGTGTTCCCGACTCAAGTGGGCGAGGCGGACTTAGCGCAACTATCGCAGTACATGCGCGGAGACACAGTGCGCATTCACGTGAGCCTCGGCATCGGCAATGGCGATGCCACAGTGTGGGGCTGCGATCTCACCGATGGCTATGTGCGCATCAATGCCGATTACACCACATAATTAACACTCACAGCGTGAGTGAAACCATGTAGACCCACACTGGGGCATCAATTAATCGTTGCTAAATGATCGCTTTGCTAAATGATCATTTAGGTGGCATACGAATGCCACCGTCTACACGAATCGTTTCGGCGTTCATGTAGCTGTTCAGTACACACTCAAGCACCATTGATGCGAGTTGTTCTGGCTTACCCAAACGCTGAGGGAACAACACTCCCTTTTGCAAGTTGGCCTTGAAGGCTTCGCTTGCTTCGCCAGTTCCGTAAATCGGAGTGTCAATAAGACCAGGCGCAACAGTGTTAACACGCACACCAACGGCTGCAAGATCACGTGCAACTGGCAATGTCATGCCAACAACGCCACCTTTGGATGCTGAGTACGCGTTCTGACCAATCTGACCGTCAAAAGCAGCAACTGATGCGATGTTGACAATTGCGCCACGTTCGCCGTCTTCCAATGGTTCTGTCTGGCTCATTGCCGTAGCAGCGATACGAATAGCGTCAAAAGTTCCGATCAAATTGATTGCGATGACTTTTTTGAATGCGTCAAGATTCGCTGCCGATTCATACGAACCGTCTTTACCGATTGTGCGCTGTGCCCAACCGATACCAGCAGAGTTCACGAGTACACGAAGTGGACCCATGGACTTTGCCATCTCCACCGCGTTGATGATGTCGTCGGTATTTGTGACATCGACCGGACAAAATGCTCCGCCGACCTCTTTTGCCAATGCGTTGCCGACTTCTGCTTGACGCTCAAGGTCTGCGATAACGACCTTTGCTCCAGCTTTAGCGAGAAGACGAACGGATGCTTCACCGATACCGGATGCACCACCTGTAACTATTGCGCTTGCGCCTTTAATATCCATGCCAAGAGGCTAGGCACTTCAGCTCGTTTCCCCTCAATTCGCAGATGGTTACTGATAGCGAGATTGAGCGTGCGCAACCGCCATTTGGTCTACAAGGTCATTCATCGGGTCCCCGCTGTGCCCCTTCACCCACTCGAATTCAACGCGCCCGCGCGAACGCACCAAATCAATGAGTGGTTCCCATAAATCACGATTGGCGACCGGTTGGCGCTGTGAATTTTTCCAGCCGCGCTTCAACCACCCTTCCCACCAGCGGTCGTTGAAACACTTCACCACATAGTTGCTGTCCGAGACGATTCGAATTGTGCGCGAATCGGACTCAAAAGTGCGTAGCGCATCGAGCGTTGCGTAAATCTCCATGCGTTGATTCGTTGTGTGTGTTTCTCCACCGCTGCCAGATGGTTCGCCGTGCGGAGCAACAGCCCATGCCCAACCACCAGGACCTGGGTTTCCTGAACATGCACCATCTGTGTAGATGACAAGCGTTTCCGACACATCAACGATTGTTCACCATCTCACGATCGAATTCGTGCATGGTCGGCCAAAATCACTGCGAGAATGACCACGTGCTATTTGATGGCTCAATTCACCAACTCCCCGATACCGATCCCGGCGAAACAACAGAGTGGCTTGATTCGCTCGATGCAGTTATCGACACTCACGGCAAAACTCGTGCGCGATACTTGCTGTCACGCTTGCTCGAGCGCGCTCAACAGGCACAAGTTAGTTTTCCCGCAACCGTCTCCACTCCCTACGTCAACACCATTCCACGCGAGAAAGAACCGTGGTTTCCCGGCGATGAACACATCGAACGTCGTATTCGCGCGTATGTGAGATGGAACGCAGCAGTGATGGTGTCGCGTGCAAATCATATGGCGGACGGAATTGGAGGACACCTTTCAACATTTGCAAGTTCGGCAAGTCTCACAGAGATTGGCTTCAATCATTTCTTTCGTGGAAAAGACAATGGTCTTCCCGGCGATCACATTTATTTCCAAGGTCACTCAGCGCCGGGAATTTATGCGCGCGCATTTCTTGAACGTCGTCTAGATGAAGACGACTTGGATCATTTCCGACGCGAGATCGGTCGTGGTGGTCGTGGCTTATCGAGTTACCCGCATCCACGGTTGATGCCAGACTTCTGGGAATACCCCACTGTGTCGATGGGCCTTGGACCGATCACCGCCTTATATCAAGCACGCTTCAATCGCTACTTACAAAATCGTGAAATTGACGACACGTCACAAAGCAGAGTGTGGTGCTACATAGGTGATGGCGAGACTGACGAGCCTGAAACACTCGGCGCGTTATCACTTGCTGCACGTGAGCATCTCGACAACTTGGTGTTTGTCGTCAACTGCAACCTGCAACGACTTGATGGTCCCGTCCGTGGAAACGGAAAGATTATTCAAGAACTTGAGGCGGTGTTTCGTGGTGCCGGATGGAATGTCATCAAGGTGATCTGGGGGTCCAAATGGGACGACCTCCTCATGCGCGATGTCGACGGGGTGCTTCTTAACAAAATGAATTCAACCGTTGATGGCGAATACCAGCGGTACACCGTTGAAGGTGGTGCATACATCCGCGATCACTTCTTTGGTCCCGATCCCCGTCTTCGCCAGATGGTCGCTCACCTAACCGATGAAGAACTGCGCACCTTGCCACGTGGTGGCCACGACTATCGCAAGTTGTACGCAGCATTCAAAGCAGCAAGTGACAATTTGGGCTCTGGTCGACCCACTGCAATCTTATGCAAGACAATTAAGGGTTGGACCCTCGGATCAGACATCGAAGCACGTAATGCGACACATCAAATTAAAAAACTGAATCTTGAACAACTGCGTGTACTTCGCAACCGTCTGCATTTGGAAAACGACATTCCCGACTCAATGCTTGACGAGGACGACCCGCCATACTTCCGGCCAGCCGAAGATTCGATTGAATACCAATACATGATGGAGCGTCGTCGTGCACTCGATGGCTTCTTGCCAAAACGACTTGTACGCAATCGTCGTCCTTTAGTCCAACCAAACAGCAAAGCGTTCGAAGAATTTGATTCTGGATCGGGTTCACAGTCTGTTAGTACGACAATGGCATTCACGCGCCTCCTACGAAATGTTGCCCGGGACGACAACATGGGTCACCGAGTTGTTCCCATCGTTCCAGACGAAGCGCGTACCTTCGGGATGGACTCACTCTTTCGTGAGTTGATGATCTACGCAGCTCATGGCCAAAAGTACGCACCAGTTGACCAAGGTCTGTTACTCACATACACCGAGTCTTCAAAGGGTCAAATACTGGAAGAAGGAATCACAGAGGCTGGCTCGATGTCGAGTTGGATCGCAGCAGCCACCAGTTACGCAAATCGTGGCGTGCCAATGCTTCCATTTTTCATTTTCTATTCGATGTTTGGCTTTCAAAGAGTTGGCGATCTCATCTGGCAAGCAGCCGATAGTCGCGCACGCGGTTTCTTATTAGGCGCCACGGCAGGTCGAACAACATTGATGGGCGAAGGTTTGCAGCATCAAGACGGACATAGCCTCGTCCTTGCCTCAACGATTCCGGTGTGTTATTCATACGATCCTGCATTTGCTTATGAGTTGGCAACAATCATTCGAATGGGAACTGATCGCATGTACGGTTCGCATCCAGAGGACATCTTTTATTACATCACGCTATATAACGAGAACCAAGTGATGCCTTCTCGTCCTTCACATGTCAACGACAACGAGATCATGCGTGGTTTGTATTTATTCGCGTCCGCGCAATCGGGCACTGCACACGCAAGTGTTCTGTTCTCAGGATCCGCAAATGTTGCAGCGCGAGAAGCTGCTGATATTCTGCGCAATGACTACAACATTGATGTTGAATTGTGGTCGGCTACTTCCTATAAAGTATTGCGAGAAGACGCATTGGAAGTAGAGCGTTGGAATCGATTGCACCCACTGGATCAACCACGCACGTCAGTCGTCAACGATCTTCTGGGATCTTCCACCACCCCGGTTATCGCAGCGACCGACTTCATGCGTATCGTGCCCGAACAAATCGCTCGCTTCATAACCAATCGAGATTTCATTCCAGTGGGAACAGACGGCTTTGGCCGGAGCGATACGCGTGATTCACTTCGTGCGTTTTTTGAAAACAACGCAGCACACATCGTAATCAGCGTTCTGTCGTCACTAGTTGGTTCGCATGGCATCACGGAACAAACCATCTCTGATGCATTGGCGAAATACAATGTAGACACCGAATCTCCTCACCCCCTAAAGAGAGACTGATGGGCACCCTCTACATCACTGGCATTGACAAAGCAGACAAGTTGCTCAACAGCAACGGCAATGCACTTCTCATCGGAATGCTTCTTGATCAACAAGTGCCAATGGAGTGGGCCTTCACTGGACCACACACGTTAAAGACGCGTCTCGGTCATCTCGATCCAAAAATAATTGCCGACATGGATCCCGAAGAATTCCTCGCCGTATGTTTAGAAAAGCCCGCGATTCATCGTTTTCCAAAAGCAATGGCGCAACGTATTCAAGGCGTATGTCGAGTACTCGCCGATAAATACAAAGGAAAAGCAGAAAACATCTGGCGCGATGTCGATGACGCTGATGAATTGTTTCGACGCTTACGAGAGTTTCCTGGCTACGGCGAAGAAAAAGCGCAGATCTTCGTGGCTCTTCTCGCCAAACGATTTGACATTGCACCCAAGGGATGGAAAAAGACTGCAGGCGTCTTCAGCGATAACAAGCCACGCACTGTTGCAGACATCACATCACCAGAGACATTGTTGAAGGTGCGCGCGTGGAAGAAGGCTGAGAAGGCCGCAGATCGTGACAAACAGTCACGCCCTCTCCGCTAATCCCGCTGTCACGGATTAGCGTTATCCCGATGACTGTTCTCGTAACTGGAGGCGCTGGATACATCGGCTCCATCACCTCCCGCGCTCTGAAGAGATCAGGGCGTCACGTTGTCGTTCTCGACACGTTGGAAAATGGTCACCAAAAAGCTGTCGAAGACATTGACCTCGTTGTCGGAGACATCGCTGACCAACGGTTGATAGGCCAAATTGTTGCGAAGTACAAAGTTGAAGAAGTGGTGCACTTTGCCGCATATAAAGCGGTGGGTGAATCAATGTCCAACCCCAACAAATACTTCGCCAATAATGTGACCGGTTCTCAGCGACTAATCGAAGCGTTAACAGTTGCCGGCGTTGATCGTATGGTCTTTTCATCTAGTGCAGCGGTGTATGGCACTCCGGATCGCGTTCCAGTTAGTGAAACTGCACCAGTGCGGTGTGAAAGCGTTTATGCGGAAACAAAACACATGATCGAACGGGTTTTGCATTGGTACTCGATCACACATGATTTGAGAAGTGTGTCACTGCGTTACTTCAACGCGGCCGGTGCCAGCAACGATGCGACCCTTGGTGAAGACTGGCGTTACTCACAAAATCTCATCCCACACGTGATGAAAGCAGCACTTGGTCACTCCGATGGTGTGCAGGTATTTGGCACCGACTACCCCACTCGTGATGGCACTGGGGTGCGTGATTACATCCATGTAGAAGATCTTGCGAACGCTCACGTTGCTGCTCTTGACTATCTCGCAAATAGTGGAAGCACGCTCATCTGCAATGTTGGAACTGGAACCGGAACTTCCGTTCTCGAAATTCTCACCGCGACCGAGCGCGTCACAGGATCTCATGTTCCACATGTTCTTACTGAACGTCGCCCGGGCGATCCGTCAGAGTGTTACGCCGATGCGTCATTAATTGCAGAAAAGTTGAAGTGGCAACCAACACATTCACTTGATGACATCATCGCCACTGCATACGCATGGCATTCAACCCATCCAATGGGTCACGACACAACAGCACGTTGACGATCTAACCAGCCCATCAAGATGGCAATAGCACGAGGGTCGTGTCGCAGACGGTGACCAGCACCGGGAATTACGCGTAACTCCGCAGCACCATGAGCTTCTGCCAACATGCGTGAGTCCGCAACGGGCACACTTTCGTCATCTTCACCATGCATGACCAGCAATGGACGTGGTGCAAAACGCGCTGCGGCATCAACAGGACGAAAGCGACGAAACTCTCTACTCCATTCATCAAATGCGGGTGGAAAATTCACTCGCCTAATTGCGCCAATCTCTCGCGCATGTTCCAAGAATCGACGAGGTTGTGCTGCCCAATCGTCAAAATCAGCACGCGCTCCAAGAAGTGCACAACCTCGAATTCGTGGATCACTTGCTGCTACACACAACGCCAACGAACCGCCGGTATTTGTCCCAACGAGCCATGTTCCATTGACCTCTACTTCACTGTGCAAGTGATCGATTGCTGCACGTAAGTCGTCCACCCAACCTTGAAGCGAGAAATCACCTTCACTGTCACCACATCCTCGAAACGTGAACGTAAGAGCTGCCCATCCGAGATCATTTGCAACTCGATCCATTAACTGTGGAAATGTGATTGCCGACTGACGTGCATCGAGTGGACCGATGGGAAAGCCGTGACACAAAATCACACCGGGCATTGACCCCGAGACACCAACCGGACGCGCCAAGTATCGACTGAGAGTAAGTTGTCCCGAGCGGAAAGAGCCGTTCATGCACGAGGCTTGCGCTGCACGCGACGCTTGCCTGGCGTAGCCAAGGTGTAGCCGCGGTTACGCGCTTCAGCCAAAGTGTCGGGTCCAAAACACAATCCAACACCCGCATCAACGATTTCAGTGATGACCGCCTCATCGCTCCACTCATCAAGGTCATAGACCAATTGGGTGCGCTTGTCACCGAGATACCGAGTGTGTTCGAACTTCACGGGCCGCTTCATGCCACATAACGGTAGCGGTTCTCTAGGGCTCCATCACGACCCATTGATGAGATCACAAACTGCGCGCACTAGGTTTCACTGCATGTCCAATCAGACCGAGCCGATGAGTATCGAGTTCTTCTTTGACCCAATGTGTCCATTCGCGTACCAAACCTCTGTATGGATCCGAGACGTGCGAGATGAAGTTGGTCTCGACATCACATGGCGATTTTTTAGTCTTGAGGAAGTGAACCGCCCTGCGGGCAAGAAACACCCGTGGGAACGCGAGTTGAGTTACGGATGGACGCCAATGCGCGTTGCAGCTTGGCTTCGCCGCCAAAACATGGACTGGTGCGACAAGTTTTACGAAGCGTGCGGCAAAGCGCTTCATGTAGATGGTCGTCGTTTTTATGATCGACCAGTTGCGCTGGAGTTATTGCGTAACGCAGGTCTTCCCGAAGAGGCGTGGGACGAAGCACTGCAAGATGAAACCACCCATGATGACGTGAAGCATGATCATGATGAAGCAGTGGCAATACATGCGGGCTTTGGTGTGCCAATCATTGTCATGCCTGGAGCTCGTGCGGTATTCGGCCCAGTCGTTGCACCAGCTCCACCGCGGGAACGTGCAGTTGAACTGTGGAACATTGTTGTTGGATACGGTCGCTTCCCGGGTCTGTATGAAATAAAGACTCCAAAAAATTCACAAGATTTATCCGCAATTGGCGCTCTCTTTCGACCGTATTTGGAGAATAGAGAATGGCCCACGATCCAAACGCCTGCTCCATGATTCCAACACACATCATTAACACTCTTGAACACACTTGGCATTCGATCATCTCTTTGTGTGAAGGGCTGAACGAACAACAGTGGAAAACTCCAACGCAATTACCCGGATGGTCGGTGCAAGACAACCTGTCGCACATGATCGGCACGGAACGAATGCTTCAAGGACTCTCGGCAACAGAGCATCGCGCTTCTGACATGTCGTTTGTGAAAAATCCAATCGGTGAATTCAATGAACACGAAGTTGATGCACGACGACCTCTCGCTGGTAGCGAAGTGTTAGGTGAATGGAAAGATCTCGTTCAATTACGACTCTCCACACTAAAAAATGCCGATGAGACGTACTTTGCTCGCGAGATGATGACTCCCACCGGTCCGGGAACCTTGGCCGACTTTCTACATATCCGAATCTTGGATTGTTGGCTACACGAACAAGACATGCGAGTCGCGCTGAACATGCCTGGCAACAATGGAGGTCCAGGTGCAGAACACACAATGGATCGTCTCATTCGCACTATTCCGATCGTTGTCGGCAAACGCGCGAGTACTCCAGAGGGAAAGAGCGTTGCCATCCATGTGACAGGCCCCGTTGTTCGAGATGTGTCTGTCACTGTGACAGATGGTCGTGCACACGTTGACGCGACACCCGCATCATCGTTTATCTGCTCGATCACAATTGACAGCCCGATGTTTTTCCAACTTGCAACCGGACGAGTAAACGGTGACGTCGCACTGCCATCGTGCACTATCTCTGGCGACAGTGACCTAGCTCAGCGAATACTGAACAACTTCAACATGATGATCTAAATCTGATCTGGACTTGTTTGTGGGCCCACTGCCCCAATTGCATCAAAATACAAAAGGTGAGCATCCACCACTTTGACAACGTCAACATCGTCAAGAATTGCCACTCCCAATCGCTCCGCTTCACCTAACAGGTACGCGGCAACTGTCATTTCATCCACCACGACAGGGGTGTCAATGTCTTGTGGACGGTCTGTCACTTTTTCTGGCAATAGCCCACGCTTATGCATCCAGTTCAGGTGAGCTATCAGTAGCGCGCGCAACTCGTCTTCGGTGAGGCGAGCCTGTGTTTCTTCAGGTAATTGGTCGGCCACCCAATTAATGGCGATGTCGATTTCGTATACCGCACGTGGTGCGACTGCATCAAGCCTCCGTGCTTCACGCCCGATGGTTATGGCGGCGATGGCAAAGACACAGAACACCGACACGATGAGAAAAACGAAGGTGATTGCCGACATACACACAGAGCCTAGAGTTCGACAACCAGGAGAAGACGAATAAAAAAAAGGGGCCTGGGCACACGCCCAGACCCCTTTTAACTTAACGATTAGTAGCGAATCAGATGCCGATGCGCTGTGCGAGAAGTTCGCGATGGTAAGTGGGGTCACCAAAGAGCAACTCGCTTGACTTTGCACGCTTGAAGTACAAGTGAGCTGGATGCTCCCAAGTAAATCCGATACCACCGTGGATCTGAATGTTCTCCGCTGTCGCGTGGAAATACGCCTCACTGCAGTAGGCCTTCGCAAGTGATGCAACTGATGGAAGTTCGTCATTCATTTCTGCAACACACCACATGCCGTAGTACGCAGCTGACTTTGCTGATTCAACTTCAAGCAACATGTCTGCACACTTGTGCTTGATTGCCTGGAATGAACCGATGGGACGACCAAACTGCACGCGGTCTTTTGCGTACTGCACTGCCATCTCGAGCACCTTCTGCGCGCCACCCACTTGCTCTGCGGCGAGTGCCACAGCTGCAATGTCGAACACTGTTGACAGAACATCCCAGCCCTTGCCTTCAGTACCGATCAACTTCGCAGGAGTGTTGTTGAATTCGAGCTTGGCTTGCTTACGTGTCTGATCCATCGTGGACAAAGCGGTGCGAGCAAGACCTGATGCATTTCCGTCAACTGCAAACAAGCTGATGCCTTTGCCAGTCTTAGCTGCAACAAGAATCAAGTTCGCGGTGTGACCATCAAGCACGAACATCTTTGTGCCGGTGATGGTGAAGTCGCTTCCTGATCCTTTTGCTTCAGTCGTGATACCTGACTGATCCCACTTGCCTGATGGCTCGGTGGTTGCAAGCGTTGCAATCGTTTCGCCCGATGCGATGCCCGGTAGGTACGCCTTCTTTGCGTTCTCATCACCTGAGTGGATAAGTGTGTACGCCGCGAGGACTGCCGATGAGAAATACGGTGCGCACAACAAAGCACGACCCATCTCTTCAAGAACAACACCAAGTTCTACGAATGAGAAACCTTGACCGCCGTACTCTTCTGGAATTGCGAGTCCTTGCAGACCCATTTCGTTGGCCATCTGTGACCACACGTTGGCATCAAAGCCATTTTCTGTTTCCATCTGCTCGCGTACTGCCTCTTCCGATGACTTGGATTCGAGGAACTTGCGTACGGTCTCGCGGAGGGTGTCTTGATCTTCACTAAATGCAAAATTCATGACCTCATTCTCATGAGATCCGGTGTCCACACTCCAATCAATGTGTGTACAACGATGTACACACATTGACGCAACGCTCGGTACACTGTCCGACAATGAGCGACATGGGAGTCCGAGACCTTCGTGCCCAATTAGCGGCGGTGCTACGCAGAGCGGGTGCAGGCGAGCGAATCGTGGTCACCGTTGATGGCAGACCTGTTGCCCAAGTGGGGCCCCTTGATGGAGATGCTCTCGCCGTTTCCTTGTCAGATCTTGTGTCCCGCCATCTCGTGATTGCCCCACGACGTCGTGGCGACTTTGTGCTTCCTCAACCTCTCTCGCTCTACAGCGGAGTGCGCGTTGAACGAACGGTCAGCGAGATTCGCAAATGACAACCCTGCTCGATTCCACAGCAATTGTTGCTTTGCATGTCGACTGCTCACAACGCTCAACAGTTGTAGATGCGTTAAATGCAGATACGGAATGGGTCGCGAGTTCCCTCGCTCTCACTGAATCACTAGCTGCTGTTCATCGAATCACCGATAACAATGTGCTGCGTCGCGAACTTGAAGACTCAATTCGTCACACGTGGGACTTTTTGCATGTCGTGCCTGTTGATCGGCGAATTCTCGATGACGCGAATATTTTTACAGCCCAACAACCGGTTGGCGTTTCTACCGCGATTCATCTGGCCACCGCACAGCGGCTCGGAAATCCTTTACGGTTCGTCACATTCGACTCCACACAAATCGCCGTGGCGCTATCTCTTGGTATCGACATCGTCTCCGAATAAGTACGATTGCGCCATGACGCACGCAGACACCGTTCACTACCACGATGAAAACTTGGAAGTGCACAAAGTTGTTGTCGGCCCCTATGACAACAATGTGTTTATTGTTCGATGCAAATCAACTGGCGATGCCGTCTTGATTGACGCAGCCAACGAACATGAAATGTTGCTCGATCTGTGTCAACGTCTCGGTGTGCGTCGGGTACTCGAAACACATGGCCATTGGGACCACATCCAGGCCGTCCCAGCGATGCGTGAAGCCGGATATGAAGTTGCCGTCACAGCAGAAGATGCGCCTCGACTCGTAGATGTCGGTTACGACGTCTTTTTGCAAGAGGGCGATGTCATCGAAGTGGGCAAACTGCGTCTGCACACAATCTTAAACCCAGGGCATACACCGGGATCGATGTCATTCAAAGTTGAGAACGCTCCACTTCTCTTCACAGGCGACACGTTGTTTCCTGGTGGACCAGGAAATGCCACATTTGAAGGTGGAGATTTCAACACCATCATCGAATCAATTGACACCAAACTGTTCACGTTCCCTGCAAACACCATTGTGTTGCCTGGCCATGGCGATGACACGACGATCGGAACGGAGCGCCCACACTTACAAACTTGGATCAACCGTGGTTGGTAATGCCGCAACACCTCGTTTGGGTGGATTGGCGTTATCCCTCGATCAGTTACCTCTTACCCACTCCGACAATTTCGTTCAACAAGACGGTCGGCCAACGCCGTCATATCGCGAAAAGTTGCGTCGTATTCCAAATCTTCGCAACGCAATCAGTGTTATTTCTGTGTATGTGCAGACGGTCGGAATTGTTGTTCTCACTGTATGGCTCAATGCAAAATTCTCCTCACCACTCGTCTGGATCGCATGGTTAGTTGCTTTTGTACTGATAGGTCGTGCGCACGCGCAATTTGCATCTCTCATGCATGAAGCCGCGCATCGTTTGTTGTTTTCTCATAAGAAGTTGAACGACTTTGTTGGCAACTGGCTACTTGGATATCCAACAATGACGAGTACACCCGCCTACCGTCGCGTGCACATGGCTCACCATCGTGAGGAATTTGGCCCAGAAGAACCAGACATTCCGTTGTATGCGAACTATCCGATAAGTAGTGCGAGTTTTCGCCGCAAACTCATTCGTGACGCCACCGGTCAAACAGGTCTCAAATTGCTGTCAGCACAAATGCGCGGTTTACGTTCACCCGACAAACGTGTCAGACACACCCTGATCAAGATGTTGCTTCTTCAAGCAGTGATCCTCGCGGCGTGCACCGCACTTGGCTATCCGCTTTTGTATGTCTTCATGTGGGTGTTGCCACACATGACTGTGTGGCGCGTGATCAATCGCCTGCGCTCTGTCGCTGAACACGGTGGTCTTCGCGCCGATAGTGACCGACGCATCACCACTCACTCGGTGCGCCAAAGCCATCTTGCTCGTTTCTTTCTCGTCCCGTTCAATATCGGCTGGCACCTCGCTCACCATGTTGATGCCGGCGTCCCTTTTCGTCATCTGCCCGCCTATCACCGTCATCTTCGCGAGGCGGGCTACGTCACGAACCAGATCGAATACCCCAGTTACCGGGCACTGTGGCGGGCTTGCGCAGGGGGCTGAGTTTCGCTGCTACTGGATTTTCCCTATGGTCTGATTTCCCCTATGGCCATAGTGCTAATACGCCTGCCGTCCCTAGACTGATGAACCGTGAGTGAGCTTCTCCGTATCGACAACCTTCACGCCTCTCCCGTGGTCGACGACGACGTCACAGCCCCGGAAATCCTGCGTGGCCTCAACCTCACCATTAATGAGGGTGAAATTCACACGATCATGGGGCCTAACGGATGTGGCAAGTCCACTCTTGCCAGCACATTGCTTGCCTCTCCCGAATACGAAGTCACTAGTGGCGACATTTATTTCAAGGGAGAAAACATCACAGACTGGTCCACTGACATTCGCGCAAAGGCGGGAATGTTCTTGGCATTTCAGTACCCGCAAGAAATTGCTGGCGTTTCGGTGATTCAGTTCTTGCGCCAGTCACTGTCAGCTCGCAAAGGCATCGACTTGTCGGTGTTGGAATTGCGGCTCGCTGCGATGGACTGGATGAAGCGTCTTGGCATGGATTCATCGTTTGTTGATCGCTACTTGAATGAAGGTTTCTCTGGTGGCGAGAAAAAGCGCAATGAAATCATGCAGATGGCACTACTTGAACCTGAGATCGCGATTCTTGATGAGACTGATTCTGGCCTCGACATTGATGCACTGCGCATTGTTGCGAAAGGTATTCGCGAAGTGCGTAGAGATCGTCCGCAACTGGGGATTCTTCTCATCACGCACTATCAACGTCTGCTTGATGAGTTGAACCCAGATTTCGTACACATCATGATTGACGGCAAGATCGTGCGTTCCGGCGGTATGGAAGTTGCTGAGGAACTTGAACGCAATGGCTACGAGGCATACAAGAGTTGATCATGTCTTTTGATGCGTCTGTGATTCGCAAGGACTTCCCTGTCCTCCAGCGATACATCAATGACAAACCACTTGTCTATCTTGACTCTGCGAACACGTCGCAAAAACCACAGAGTGTGATTGACGCGATGACGCGCTTCTTGGAGCATGACTACGCGCCGACGAATCGCAGTGCATATCAGATCGCCGCACACGCGACCGATTTATATGAGTCGGCTCGCACAACAGCACAACGATTCATCAATGCGCCAAAAGCCCACGAATTGGTATTCACTAAAAATGCCACCGAGGCATTAAACCTCATCGTGCGAGCATGGGGCGAGAAGTTTCTCCGTAAAGGTGACGTTGTTGTTCTCACCCACATGGAACACCACGCCAATATCGTGCCGTGGCACATGTTGGTGGAAAAGATCGGAATTCAACTGCGTTGGATTCCACTCACAGTTGACGGTCAACTAGATCTCAACAACCTTGACTCACTTCTTGATGGCGCCAAAGTGCTGTCGTTCACCGCGATGTCCAATGTGCTCGGAACCATCACGCCAGTAAAGCAATTGTGCGACGCCGCACATCGTGTGGGAGCAATCGCCATTGTGGACGGTTGCCAATCTGTTCCACATATGCCAACGGACGTCGTCGACATGGGTGCAGATTTTCTTGCATTTAGCAGTCACAAATTGTGTGGACCAACAGGGCTTGGAATTCTGTATGGACGCGAAGAACTACTTGACGCAATGGATCCGTTCATTGGTGGCGGAAACATGATTAGCGATGTTCGACTAGACGGATTCACTTGCGCGGACCTGCCAGCAAAATTCGAAGCGGGCACACAGGCCACCACTGAAGCAATTGGTTTTGCGGCCGCATTGCAGTACCTGAATGCCATCGGGATGGGTGCGATTCGTGATCACGAAACCGAACTCACCGCGTATGCGATTGACGCCCTGACATCCCGATTCGGTGACGACATCGTCATTCATGGAAGTCGTGACACAAATGTTCGTGGTGCGACGATCAGTTTCGCGTACAAAGACCTGCACCCTCACGACGTAAGCCAAATACTTGACGAATCAAATGTGTGCGTACGCGCCGGCCACCACTGTGCCAAGCCCCTCATGCGACTGCTTGGTGCTGCCGCTACCGTTCGTGCCAGTTTTTACCTGTACAACACGCCAGCCGACGTCGACGCGTTATGCGACGCGCTCGAACAGGCCGGCGATTTCTTCACGTTCTAACCGCCTATCTATCGTTGTAGCCCTACTGCGAAAGTCATAACAAGCGAGACACTATGCCTGGATTAGAAGACCTCTACCGAGAAATCATCTTGGATCACTACAAGAACCCACGTAATCGTGGTGAACTCGATCCACCTGCCGTACGCGCAGAAGGACACAACCCACTTTGTGGAGATGAAATTCAGGTGTACTTGCAGGTGGAAAACGGAGTCGTGTCTGATGTCAAGATCAGCGGTCAAGGATGCTCTATCAGTCAGAGTTCCGCGTCAATGATGTCTGCAGCCATTAAGGGCAAATCACTCGATGAGGTTCGTGCGCTTGTTTCACGATTCCGACACATGATGTCGATCGATGAGGAAAACGATGCGCCCGCGGATGAATCGGTTCCACTTGGTGATCTCGAAGCACTCCAAGGTGTCGTCAAGTTCCCCGTGCGAATCAAGTGTGCTGTTCTTGCGTGGAATGTTCTAATACAAGCACTGGACCAAACAGCTGCGTAACAAAGATCACCTGCGCCATGCATCGCGTATTAGTAACCTTTCATTTGTGAGTGCTCTTCGCCTTGTGTCATCTTGCGTGAATAGAAGTTCTCGCCTCCGACAGCGCTCGGTGCATGCGGCCACAGCAATTGTCTTTGGCGCACTGTTGGCGCCAGTGATTGCGGTACCCGCTCATTCTTTAGAGATAACGCCTACGATGCGCACCGCGTCAGTAGAAAGTGCCATCGCAAATGTGTCAAAGGCGGCCTCTGTAGTAAACCGCCGTGCGCCACTCTCGCTCGTACGTCGAGGTCCCGCGACAATTGGTTACGTCACCGTAGTGCTTGATGAGCAAACGACGTATGTGTACTCACCATCGCGACGATTAATTGCGACATTGCCTGTCTCAACTGGTCTTGACGACACAACACCAGAGGGATCATTCACAGTCTTTTCAAAGTCTGCCGACACCTTTTACACACCAAATCCGCGAGAGCGCATGCGGTGGATGACCCGATTCACAAAAGGACCAAACGGTGGAAACATTGGTTTTCACTCAATCCCCTACATCACCACCGAAGTGGGTGAAGTGAAGTTTCCAACACCTGTAGGTCTCGCGCCTTCATCTCACGGATGTGTTCGTATGCGTGACGCAGATGCTCAATGGCTGTTTGAGAACATCACGTTGGGAACCGTCGTAACAGTCGTCCGTTCCAAATAAACGATCACAACACCGTCGTCGGTGCACGGCGTAACAGTCGCCCTGTTGTGACGAGCCTCACGCCGACCACCGCAACAACAAAACCAAGCACCGCGAGCATGGTGAGTTCCTCGTCAAACAAGAAATACGACTGAATCACCGACAATGCAGGCGTCAAGAAGAACAAGCTATTGACATGAGATGCAGCCTGCTTCTTTAGCAATTGATTCATCAGCAAGATCGCCGAGAGCGACAAAACACCGACAGCCCACATCATCGACAGAACGGTGTTTGTGGTGTATTCAACATCCCATCCTTCAACAATGAACGCCACAATCACCAAAACTGATCCCGCACCGACATATTGCACTGCAGTCCCTCGCACCAACGGCGCCGTTTGCCCCCTCGCGCGTTGCAGCAAAGTTCCGGCTGACATGCCCACGATCGCAACACACATCGAAGACAACGTGATGGCTGTTATTCCAGTGTCGTTTCCAATACCGCGAGCAAGCACAACGCACACAACACCAGTAAGTCCAAGTGTAAGACCACTCCATTGCACAAGCGACATCCGTTCGTACAAGGCGAAATGTCCAACAACCGCGGTGACGACTGGCGGGAGCGCCGCAAGTAACGCAGCAACACCAGGAGACAAGTCGCGTGAAGCCGCATAAAAAACGCCACCCAGATAACACGCATGCATCAAGATGCCAGCAAAGAAAAGTGGTGTCAGATGCTCACGTCGCAATGGAGATTCACGCAAAGCGGTGGCAATGATCCATAGCAGTGCTGCGGCAATGATCATTCGGATAGCAAGAAAAGTAAATGGACCTGCATCTCGAGTGCCATAGCGGGCGACAATGAACCCAGTGCTCCACAGAACAACAAATAATGAAGGAGCAATGCGTTCGATTTTCACATGGACGCAGTGTGTTGCGATTTAAGGTTCGCTTGATGACGGCGCCATCCCTGGAATCCCGTAACGCTAAATGTCACCAGAGTCAGCGGGACAACAATGAGGGCTGCCGTTCGCATGAAATCAGTTGCATCACTGTCATTGGCTTGGAAGATGAGATACGCGACATACGCAACGTAGTACGCCATCAACAAGAACCCTTCCCATCGCTTGATCATGAAGCCGTTCCAACAAATGGGAATAAGCACTAAAGCAGCGACGATCATCACTGGGAGATCCAGTCGAAGACCTTCGTCTGTGACTGGAATACCATCTGACGCCAAAATGCCGGACAATCCCAAAACAGCAAGCAAGTTGAAGATGTTTGAGCCAACCACATTGCCAACCGCAATATCTCGTTGACCACGAATTGCCGCAAGTACCGACGTGGCGAGTTCTGGCAAGGACGTTCCTGCTGCAACAACAGTGAGCCCAATAACAAGATCGCTCACACCAAGAGACTCTGCGATGTCAGTAGCAGAATTAACAAGAAGATTGGAGCCGAGAACAAGCAGACCCAAGCCACCAGCGATGAACGAGATCAAAACCCAAAGAGGCTTGTCAATAATTTGATCTTCCAGTTCATCTACGGATTCGCTGTATTCGTCCATTACTTGTTTAGTGTCTTTCCGCGCATCACGAATCAACCACACGGTGTACACAAAGATGGCTACAAACAATACGGCCCCCTCAATGCGCCCAAGCGAGTTGTTCAACGACAGAAGAAAAACAACTCCAGACACCAAGATCATGATCGGAATGTCGAACCGGATAAGACGCTGGGTCACAATGAGACCGCCTACCGTCGCTGATAAACCCAAGATGAAAAGAACATTGAAAATATTGCTTCCCACGACGTTGCCGAGACTCATGTCCGTGTTACCGCTGATGGACGCTCCCACGCTCACGGCGAATTCTGGTGCGCTCGTGCCGAAGGCGACCACAGTGAGGCCAACAACTACAGGAGCAATTCCAAGTCGAGTTGCGATCGTCGCTGCCCCCTTCACCAATAATTCGGCTCCGCCAACTAGGGCGACTAAGCCAAGGCCAAGGGCAATGAAAGTCCAAACGGTCATAGGAGTTCGACTATACGACCGAAGTGGCTTCAAATTGAGGCAAAACAGCGGCGAACGTAAATAAGTGTCTTATAAGCCATGTTTTTGATAGCCTATGTTGTGTGTCGACCGTCATTGACAACCTGCTGACAGCCCCAGTCATTGCGTTTGTCGTTGCACTTATTGCGACTCTTATTCGATTTGATCTTCGCTTACCTGAGTCGTTGTATCCAATCCTGTCGACATATCTATTGCTTGCCATCGGAATAAAAGGCGGTAAGTCACTGGCAGCTGCTTCGATGTCAGATCTGTGGAAGCCGCTGATCGCAGCAGTAATCATTGGAATTATCACGCCTTTATTAGGTTTTGCGTTTTCCAGATTCGTTGGACGATTAGATGTTGTTAACGCAGCAGCGATCGCGGCTCATTATGGCTCTGTGTCCGCCGTGACATTCACAGTTGCGCTTGCCAGTCTGGAATCGCGCAACATTGATTTTGAAGGTTTCATGGCCGGCCTGCTTGCCGTGTTGGAAGTAATCGGAATTGTGGTTGCACTATTTCTTGCACGTGGCAACACCGATGGTGAAGGCTGGAAATCAGCATTGTCCGAAGTCGTGCGCGGTCGAAGTATCGCATTGCTCGTTGCCGGTATCGCTATCGGTGCAATTGTTGGCGAAGAACGACTCGCTCCCACCGACACACTGTTCGTCGGCCTCTTCTCCGGCGCACTCGTGTTGTTCTTAATCGAAATGGGTGTCGTTGCAGCCGAACGTCTCCGCGACATCGGTGCGGTCGGTTGGCGAATAGTCATTATCGGCGTCTGTGTTCCACTTGTTAACGGAACAATTGGAGCATTGCTTGGTGCAGCCGCCGGCCTGTCAACTGGTGGCATCGCCATCATGGCAACTCTCGCTGGTAGCGCGTCATACATCGCAGCTCCGGCAGCAGTGAGACTCGCACTTCCAAAGGCAAGCCCGGGTTTGTACGTGACCACATCGTTGGGAATCACATTTCCCCTGAATTTGACCCTCGGCATTCCGTTCTACATTGCATTGGCGCAGGCCATCAGTTAGGCACAGGCGCAAGCCATTAGTTAGACACAGGCGCAGGCCATCAGTTAGGCGCAGGCCATTAGTTAGTGAAGGAAACAACATGAGCACAGTGATTCGACAGATGGTCACGATCGTGAGTGAACCTGTCATTGAAAACAAACTCATTGACGACATCAAGAAATGTGGCGCAAAGGGTTACTCAGTAAGTTCTGTTCGCGGTGAGGGCTCCACAGGAAATAGATCTCTTGACTTGAGCGGTCCCAGCATCCGGCTGGAAACAGTTGTCACCGACAAAGTCGCGGAAAAAATTCTGGCAATGCTGGCGGAGAATTACTTTGACACGTACGCAACGGTCGCATGGATTACGCCTGTTCATGTGGCACGACCCGGACGCTTTTAAGGTCATTTCGCTGCGTATACTTTGAAATATCAAGAGGGAGTATCCCAACCTCTTTGTGTCGTCAAGACGGTCATAAATGACCCGGCGCAAAGGGCTCTGAGGAGCCGGGAGAGACTTTTGGACGAGGACAACCCACGACCGAAAGTGAGAAAATGCAGTCTTTCAACTCCCCCACTGCGTCACGTAGCGACACCACGACGTTTCATTCAGTCAGTCCTTCAAGCGCATTTGACATTCTTCAGTCGCGTGAAAGTGGCTTGACATCTGCAGAAGTTGCAGACCGGTTCTCAACTTTTGGACCAAATGAATTAACTGAAGCAAAGCAGATATCCGCTTGGCGTCGACTACTAACTCATCTGGTATCTCCCCTGAACGCAATACTCGTCGTCGCTGCAATTATCAGCACGGTCGTCGCAGATGAGGTGAAAACCACGATTGTTGTTCTCACTGTTGTTATCGCAAACGCGGTGATTGGGTTCATTCAAGAAAATCGCGCTAATGCTTCATTACAAGCTTTGAAAAAGATGTTGTCAGCGAGTGCAAAGGTACGTCGTGATGGATCGGTCCACGAGATACCAGTACGCGACCTCGTACCAGGCGACATCGTGTTGGTGGAGGCGGGAGACCGTATCCCTGCTGACGGTCGACTGTTTTATACGAACAACTTGGAAATAGAAGAGGCTGCGCTGACGGGAGAAAGTGCTCCCTCTTCAAAAAACATCGACGCGGTTGCATCTGACACGAGCATTGGTGACAGGAAATGTGTCGCCTTCATGAACAGTACGGTCACTCGCGGTCGCGGAGAACTGCTCGTCACTAGCACGGGTATGTCGACCGAGGTTGGTCGCATTGCACATCTACTGGGCACAACCGACTTTGACAAATCGCCTCTCGAAAAACAGCTTGATCATCTCGCGCATGGTCTTGCGATCATGGCAGGGGTCATTGTTGCGATTGTCTTCATTATCGGAATGATTTCTGGTGAATCCTTCAGTGACCAGTTACTGACGGCAGTAGCACTCGCCGTTGCTTCAATTCCCGAGGGTTTGCCAGCCGTCACTGCCGTCACACTTGCATTGGGTGTTGGTCAAATGGCAAAGCAACACGCCATCATCAAGCGACTCTCAAGCGTTGAAACACTGGGATGCACGAGTGTGATTTGTTCCGATAAAACCGGAACACTGACTGTTAATCAAATGACAGCACAGGAAATTGTCACTGCGGACAACATCTTTAGCATCACTGGCGAGGGATACGACCCTGATGGGACAATCACTGCACGCGATGTGTCAATCCCATTGAATATTGATCAATGTTTAGTGCCAGCGGTTTTATGCAATGACGCCGTTATTCGGAGCGACTCGACATCAGAGCAAATCGACTGGACTCTTGTTGGTGATCCCACGGAAGGCGCACTTGTCACATTGGGAATGAAAGCCGGACTTGACGTGGAAAAGATTCGTAGCTCATCACCACGACTTGCTGAGATTCCATTTGACAGTGAACACAAATACATGGCAACTATCCATTCTCTAAATGGTCTGAACGAAGTGTCAGACCAGTCGGCAGTGATGTTCGTCAAAGGCGCGCCCGATGTGCTGCTTGCGCGTTGCTCAACCACCACACTTCACGATCACTCAGTCGTGTCAATTGACTTTCATTTTGATGCGATCAACGATCATATCCAACGACTCGGTGCTTCGGGACTACGAGCGCTCGCTGTGGCAAAGAAATACCTGACGAGTGAACAACTTACTCTCGTCACGAGCGACCATGTTGACGGCAAACGTCTTCACGAACTTGTCAACGATTTGAGTCTCGTCACTGTCATAGGTCTCATCGATCCGCCTCGACCTGAGGCGACGCAAGCGATTGCTGATGCAAAAGCCGCTGGTATCGACGTAAAAATGATCACTGGCGACCACGTCTCGACTGCATCAACAATTGGTCAACAACTCGGCCTCACCGGATCGTCCCTGTCAGGCAAAGACCTGGATCAACTCACCGACGAACAATTGAGTGAACGACTTGATACGACATCGGTGTTCGCACGCGTGGCACCAGAACACAAACTTCGTTTGGTGACACTTCTACAAAGTCGCCGTCACGTTGTCGCAATGACGGGAGATGGAGTCAATGACGCTCCGGCACTAAAGAAGGCCGACATCGGAGTCGCCATGGGGATCACCGGAACTGAAGTGACAAAAGAAGCAGCAACGATGGTCCTGACGGATGACAACTTTGCAACGATCGTTAGCGCGGTTCGACGTGGGCGCACGATTTACGACAACATCGTAAAGTTTGTCAAGTTTCAACTAAGCACAACACTCGGTTTTGCAATCATCTTTTTGGCAGCATCGATTTTTGACATCGCACATCGCGCTCCGTTTAGCGCAATTGCAATCTTGTGGGTGAACATCATTATGGATGGACCACCGGCAATGTCACTCGGAGTTGATAAACCCGCAAGTGACACAATGCACCGCCGACCACGTCCGCTTGGGGAACCAATCCTGACAAAGGAACGGTGGCTCACCGTCGGTCTTGCCGCATCGGTCATGGCAGTCACAACGACTTTGGTATTTGCCTTCGCTCCGGGAAACGGCGCACCCGAAGGAGTGATCACTGTCGCATCAACGATGGGTTTCAACACTTTTGTCTTAGCCCAGTTCTTCAATATCCTCAATGTACGAAGTCACAGATACAGCGCTTTCAGCAGATACACCTTCACGAATAAATGGCTGTGGATATCACTTACCGCCGTGATCGGCCTTCAGTTAGCTGTCACCCACATTGGGTTTGCGCAAGATCTCTTTGACACCACCGACATCTCGCTTTCACAGTGGTTGATCTGTATTGCTGCTGCGTCAAGCGTTCTGTGGGTTGAAGAGATTCGAAAGTTGTTCATGCGAACAATTGATAAATCCCCCAAATAAAGGAGCAACAAAATGAAATGCCCCAACTGCAATACATCACTCGTGATGAGTGACCGTCAAGGAATAGAGATTGACTATTGCCCTGATTGTCGGGGTGTGTGGCTTGACCGTGGTGAGTTGGACAAGATCATCGAACGTAGTAATCAGGAAATTGAATCTTTTCAAAAGAAAAAAAGCCGTGATGATGATTACTACGACGATGACGATTCCCCCGCATTTGGCATCTCCCGTAAGGGTCAACCAAAGAAGAAAAAGAAAATGTCGGGGATGCTCGGCGATCTCTTTGAGTTCTAAGACATTCTCGTATTTTTGACGTTCTACAAGTGACCCGAGTCCAGCGAGGACAACACTTGCTGGGCTCGCGCTTGTACTTGTGACACATCAGATAGTTTTCGTGCGGCATGCACCTGCCGCGATACACGTGGGTTTCGCACAAACTGCTCGTCGTGTCGCATCATGAAATCCCAGTACAGCGTGGTGTACGGGCACGCGTTGTCACCCACTCGTTTTTTGCGATCGTATGCACACCCATTGCAATAATCGCTCATTCGATCAATGTAAGCGCCTCCACTCGCATATGGCTTGGTTGCGAGTTGTCCACCATCTGCATACAGCGACATGCCCACAACGTTTGGAACCATGACCCATTCAGCGGCATCGACAAACGAGTACCACATCCAATCGGTGAATTCCTTCGGATTGATACCGGAGATAAGTCCGAAATTTCCTAACACCATAAGCCGTTGGATGTGATGTGCCCATCCATAGTCATGAATAGACCGCAGCGAATGCGAGACACAATTCATTTGAGTTTGAGATTGACCTGTGAACAATGGTGGAAGCTGTCGCTGTGCTCCTAAGCCATTCATGTCGATGTACTCCGGCATCAATTTCCAGTACATGTTCCAAATAAATTCACGCCAACCAATCACTTGACGAATAAAGCCCTCAGCGCTGTTTAGAGGGACGTCTCCTTTTTCGAACGCCTGCTGTGCTGCGTCGACCACTTCACCTGGAAGAAGTAAACCGAGGTTCAAATACGGAGATAGCAGTGAGTGCGCAAGATGCCAATTGTTCGCCAACATCGCATCTTCGTGCGGTCCAAACATTGGCAATACGTTTTTCACAAAAAAATTGAGACGCCCCAGCGCATCTCCGCGTGTCGTTGCCCATTGGCCGTGAGGCAACGCCCCGTTCAAATCTCCGGGAAGCAAGGCGATCACTTCCCTGTCAATGTCATCGAATTCGCTGACGGGTGGAGCCGGCCAACGATCATGATCATCTTTGGGAGGAGGTTCTCTGTTGTCTTCGTCAAAGTTCCAACGACCTCCCACCGGTTGCGTGCCATCCATCAGATAGTCAAGTCGCGACCTTTGCCAGCGGTAGAAGTCCTCCATCTTCAATGATTTCCGACCCTGTGTAAACATTGCGAAGTCATCGGGATGACAGAGGAACTGATCGCTTCGCACCATCTCTATTTCGAGAGAAAGACACATTTGCCTCGCCTTATAGCTGTTTGGTTCAGTCGCCACCATCTTCAATGGTGCATAACGTTCACGATGCGCGACCACTCCCAGTCGCATACTTGGTGCGATGCGATAATCGACATCAAAACCTGCAGTACGTAATTCATCGGCGAAATGACGCATTGCCGACAGATAGAGATGGAGGCGCTGCGGATGCCACGGACGTGAGCCAATCTTGTCCGCTGCCTCTATGAGCAGCACACGGTGAGTCCCGGGTTTGGCGTGTGCGAGTGCCCCAATTCGGACATTCAATTGATCACCGAAAACCAAGACAGTGATCACCGATTCATCCTATGGTGGAACGCGATCGCAAGTGACCAAGTCCACAATCGTCACTAGCGGTCAATGCGTGGACAGATCTGTACCGCCCGCGTAGAATGCATGCAGAGGAAAACATGTTTAAAAACACAATGAAAACAGCTGTTTTGCTCGCCGGTCTCGGTGGGCTCATTGTAGGAATCGCCTCGCTGCTTGGCGGTGGCAGTTCTGGAGCAGTGATGTTCGGATTGGTCATCGCTCTTGTAATGGTCGGCGGGTCGTATTGGTTTAGTGACCGGCTGGCACTAAAGGCCGCTCGTGCACAGATCATTACCGAAGCGGATAATCCTCGTTTTTATGGTCTTGTTCGCGACCTTGCGGTGCGTGCAAATCTACCGATGCCCACCGTTGCAATTTCTCCTTCCGATCAACCAAATGCGTTCGCAACAGGTCGTGGACCAAACAAAGCGGTGGTGTGTGCAACATCAGGACTTCTCGAGTCACTCACAAAAGAAGAGCTTGAAGGTGTGATGGCACATGAATTGATGCACGTGCGCAACCGTGACATTCTCATCGGATCTGTCGCTGCAGCCATCGCAACGGCCATTTCAGCGATTGCACAAATGGCAATGTTTGCCACCATGTTCAGCGGTGGTGGAGGCGACGATGAAGATCGTCCAAATCCGTTCGCGATCTTGTTGGTCTCAATGCTGGCACCACTAGCTGCCGGATTGATACAAATGGCGATTAGTCGTTCACGTGAATACGAAGCCGATCGCAGTGCAGCAGAACTTCTTGGCACAGGCGAACCTCTGGCGCGAGCCCTCGAACGAATCGAAGTTCTCGCAACACAACGCCCGATGATGGTTCCACCAGCGCAAGCACAGGCCTACATTCACAATCCACTTTCTGAAATGCACCACAAGCGTGGGACAGGTGTTGATGTTGGTCGTTTGTTCTCCACCCACCCAAATACCGCAGATCGCATTGCTCGTCTCCGAGCAATGACGTTTTAAATATTGCGCGCCTTCGCGCTATCTGACGTTCTGATTACGATTAATCAGACAGCACCACTTTGTTCGCTGCTTCATTTTCTGCCGGACCACTAAACAGGAAAAAGCACGCACCGAGCAATGAGCACACACCGGCAACGGTGTAGGACAATGCGTATCCACCGCTCTGGTCATAAATAAAGCCCAACAGTAGCGGACCGCCCGCGTTGCCAACTAGTGAGATGAGTCCCGAGCGAGCGGAGATACGCGCGTAATCCTTCACTCCAAATCTTTCAGCAATCAATAGTGACTGCATGATCAGGATGTTCCCTACGACAGCACCAAAGGTTCCGATCATGATGAAAAGCATCACGGTGTTATTCAGCTGCCCGATCACGATCACCGATACTCCTTGAATAGTGGTGATTACCAACATGAAGTTGACGAGACGAAAACGAGGAATGATCTTGCTACCCGCGAGTCGAAAAACAACACTCGCACCTGACAAAATTGTCGTTGTGAGCGCGGCCGTGCTGGCATTCGTGCGCTCTTCCATCAATTTCACGAGTTGTTGAATTGCTCCGATTTGTGTTCCGAGAACGAGTGTGTACCCAAATGTCACCATCCAAAAAAATCGTGTTTTGATGGCGTCGGAAAAGTTGACCCCTGGGAGAGAGACGACATGATCCTTTGGCATGGGTTCACCATCGGGCATCCAGGACAGTGCGAATGGATCAGGTCGTAAAAACAAATACGCCGGTACCGCGGTACCCATGATCCAAAACAATGCAAGGAAAGGAGCGGCGTCTTCCAACCCGCGACTGTCAATCAGGCTTTTCACAATCGGTGTGAGGACGATGCCGCCAACTGACAAACCCGTTGATGACACGGCAAGCGCGACTGATCGGCGCACATGAAACCAACGTGTCACAACAGTGGTAGCTGGCGTGAGACCAACGGCAGACCACCCAAGACCGAAAATGAAATACACCGCGAACAATTGCCATGTCTCATGCACCTGACCCAGAAGCAGCAGTGAAATGCCTCCGACAAGTGCACCGCCGTACACGACAAGACGAACGTCATACTTGGTGATCAGTCGAGCTACGGCAACACTCATCACGCCCGAGACGAGGAAAAAGAACGACGTTGCAAGCGACATCGTGCCCACTTCCCAATCGCGTTCCTTTGTAAAAGCATTGAGGTACACGGCCATGCCGTAAAAACCAAGCGCGGAGCTGGTGAACATCATCGCAAAACACGCACCGACTACCCACCAGCCAGGGAATTTATTTTTGGGCACAAGCAACATGTGCTTACGGGGGGACAGTAATTTCATTCGCTCGCCATGCTACGAAGCGACAAGTTGTTCATCAGCATCAAAACTTCGTTCCTCATCCTTATTAATGAGAAACAAAGTCATTGCTCCGAGAAACGATACTGACGCCGCAATGGTGTATGGCACCTCGTAACCGTTTGAAATATCACGCAACCAACCAAGAAGCAACGGTCCACCAGCTGTTCCCACCATTGACACAAGATTGCAGCGTGCAGTGATACGGGCGAAATCTTTAGATCCGAACTTTTCCGCAAGCATGAGAGATTGGATGATGTACGTATTACCCACCATGATTCCGAAGATCCCGATGCTTACAAGTAAGCCAAAGGTGGATTGGGCGTATCCGATGCCCAACACTGACAAAGCCATTGATGTGCACACCAAGATTCCCATTTTGCGCAAGTTAAATCGAGGCAAGATTCGAGCGCCAAGAATACGTACGGCGACACCACAGCCCGTCAACACTGACACTGCAAATGCCGCGGTCTGAGGAGTTGTGCGTTCCTCCACTAACTTCACCAGTTGTTGAATTGCGCCAACTTGTGTTCCGAGAGCAAAAGTGAAGCCAAGAGTGACAAGCCAGAAAAACCTTGTTTTCACTGCGATGGCGAAATCTGTTCCTTTCACTTCAGGAACGTAATCGTCAACGATCGGTTCGCCATCGGGTAACCACCCAAGTTCGGTAGGGCTCGTGCGCAAAAAGAGAAACGCAGGGACACACGTTGCAACAATCCAGATGACACCAACCCAAACGGAACCAGAACGCAATCCCAATTCATCAATGAGACGTTTTGTGATCGGGCCCAACACAATGCCACCAGCCGATAATCCAATAGAAGCAGTGGCTAGTGCAACTGAGCGCTTCTTATGAAACCAGCGAGTCACAACAGTGGTTAACGGAACAACACCGGAGAATCCCCACGTCACCGCAAACAGTGTGTAGGCCCCGAACATTTGGAGTTCATTGGTGACTTGACCGAACAGTATCAGTGAAATACCGCCACCGACACCACCGATGTACACGAGGTTACGAACGTCAAATCGTTGCACCATTCGTGCGATGAAGACATTTGACAATCCCGTCACCAAGAAGAACCACGTCACCGCCATCGACACCATGGTGACGTTGAAATCCAACTCGCGAACAAAAGCATTCAGGTATACAGCAAGTCCATAGAAGCCAAGACCAGCGTTAACAAACAGGACCGTGAAACTGGATGCCACGATCCACCAGCCAGGAAACTTTTCTTTACGTACGAAATACAGCGCGTGCCCAGCCACAGTTCCCCCACTCACCCCACTGTCCAGTCTGACAATGACCAAGAGCCCTGTCACTATCGAAGAAACATGTTTTTCACCAACGACAGACAAGGCAACAACGAAGCAATATCATCCGGTGTCACAACGGTCGACTACTAGGGTGAAGACATGCCATTTGACGCCAATGCGTTTGAAATACACGTGGCCAATCCACGCGGTTTTCAACAGGCGTATATTCATGAACGCAGCCGCACAAGCACTCCTGGATCCGCCCTTGTGTGTGTTCACGGTTGGCCCGAGACAAAGCGGGTCTTCTGGAAAGTGATCGAACCGCTGGCGCAAGCGGGATTTGATGTGATCGTGCCCGATCTTCGTGGATTCGGAGACTCAGACGTTGGACCAGACGGCTTCCATGATGTTGTGTCGCACGCCCACGATCTTCACGCGCTCGTACACGACCACCTCGGATACGAGAGTGTCGTCCTTGTAGGCGGCGACCTTGGTGGACCCGTCATTCAGGAAATTGCTCTTCGCTATCCCCAGTGGGTGAACCGCATGGTGTTATTCAATTCTCCGCTTCCGTACAACAAAGAACGCATGGCCGGCATGAATACGCGGGCGCCACGTGAAGCAGCTGACTACTACTACCGGCAAGGAAACGATGCAGACGCACTCGCTAGTGAACTGCGCACTCCGGAAGAACGTCGGCGTTACATCGCCACGTTTTATTCGTCACGTTTTTGGGCTCACCCGGGAATGTTTTCCCCCGAAGAGATCAACTTCCACACCGAACCGTTTGGGAACGCACAAAAACTACGTGCAAGTTTTGGAAACTATGAGTCAGTGTTTCACGAAAACAAACGTGTTGAAAAACCGATGATGGGCATCAACGAGCACACACCAACTCTTATTTTGTTTGGAACGAGTGATCACGTTCTCTACCCAGATTTTGATCGCATGGCGGCGACAGTATTCGCCAAGCACATCGGGCCTTTTCTCTTGCGTGATTGCGGACACTTTGTGCCATGGGAAGCACCGCACCAGTTAGTCAGTGGCACTGTGGCTATGTGCTCTGACTTACTTGCTAAATAGCGTGTTAATTGCCTGAGCAAGATTGACGTCACGGTCCGTTATGGCACCCACGTCGTGTGATTTCAAACTGATGTTCACCGTGTTGTAACTGTTGCACCAATCAGGATGATGATTATGTTGCTCCGCGATTCCTGCAACAAGCGTCATAAATGCAAACGCTGCCTCAAAGTTCTCAAACTCAAACTTTCGAAACAACGTGCCATTACGAACGTCCCAACCATCGGGTGCGACAACTTCACTCACTACACCATCCGATCACACAAAAGCAGCGTAACCGTCACGTTCGAGTTGGTCGGCAAGTTCAGGACCACCGGTATTCACGATGCGACCATCCACCAGGATGTGTACGACATCGGGTTTCAACTCTTCAAGCAGTCGCACATAGTGAGTAATCACGAGCACGCCAAGATTGTCTTCCCTCGTCGCATCCTCTACTCGACGAGCACAGTCACGCAACGCATCAATGTCGAGACCGGAGTCAAGCTCGTCGAGAATTGCGATCTTTGGTTGAAGCATCGCCAACTGAAGAGTTTCATTGCGTTTCTTCTCTCCGCCCGACAAGTCAACGTTCATCGCACGAGCAACCAGCGAATCATCAAAAGAGATGCGTTGTGCTTCTTCAGCGATTCGAGCATTCAAGTTGTCCGTTGATCGACCACGAGCAGTCAATGCCTCTGTCAACACAGCCTCAAGATGCACACCGGGCACTTCCGTGGGATACTGCATCACCAAGTGAAGGCCCGCTACAGCACGTTGCCATGTGGGAATAGACAACATGTCTTGTCCATCCAAAGTGACTGTTCCCTCGAGAACTTCATAACCAGGTTTACCCATAATCACTGCCGACAATGTTGATTTCCCGGCTCCGTTCGGACCCATCACAGCATGTACTCGACCCGACTCAATGGTGAGGTTGATGCCTTTCAAAATCTCTTTGCCAGCGATGCCAGCACGCAAATTGCGAATCTCCAACGTGCTCATTTCATCACCTCCACATCAACCATTACTTGACCATCTTTCACAAACGCCGCGTAGACGGGAACGGGTTGAGTTGCCGGCAAGGTTGCTGGTACACCCGTTTCCAAACTGAAGTTGCTGCTGTGTCGAGGACACTCCAACTCTTTTGTGTCACACCACACTTCACCATCAGACAAAGATACGTTCGCATGGCTGCACTTGTCATACAGCGCGTAGACGTCATTTTCAATTCGAACCAATGCAACTTCAATGCCATTTACGACAACTTTTTTGGCAGTGCCAGACGCAATGTCTTCAAGTGCACACACAGCAACAGCGCTCATTTCGTCACCTCCGCAGTCAGTTTCTGTGCGACAGCAACACGCAAGTCGTCAACATTGGCAACCTTTGGAAGACGGTCAATCACCTCATCGAAGAATCCGATCACAACAAGACGTTCGGCGATATCGGACGGAATGCCACGACTTTCCAAATAGAACTTCTGATCAGCATCAATGGAACCAACCGTGCTTGCATGGCTGCACTTCACATCATTGGTTTCAATCTCAAGATTGGGCACGCTTTCAGCCCATGCACCCTCGCTGAGTGTGAGGTTACGGTTGGTTTGAAAAGCTTGTGAACCAGACGCCTTCTCCCCAATCTTGATGAGTCCGGTGTACACACTGCGGGCGGAGTCGCGTACCGCACCTTTAAACAACAGATCGCTGTACGTGCGTGGTGCAACGTGATGTTGCAGTGTGCGAAAGTCATGCATTTGTGTACCACTTGCGAAGTACAACGCTGTCTGTTGTGAGTTAGCGCCCTGTTCGACCAAGCGTGATTCAGAGCGCACGCGAGCGTAGTCACCGCCGAGAGCAACAGTGAACAAACGAGTTGTTGAGTCGCGATAGCCCACAGCCTGTTGATGCGCAATTTGCCACGTGTTCACGCCCAATTGATTGATCGCAACATAAGTGACACGTGCACTTTGTGCGGCGCGGACTTCAAGTACCGGACAGACAAGAGACGTAATCGCATCAGTGGATACGAAACGCTCCACGATCGTCACTTCACTGTTTTCCTCCGCGTCGATCACAAGACGTGGATAAGCAACAATTCCGTCGGTATCAACGGTATGCAACAACTCGATTGGTGTTTCGATTGCCTTTCCCTTGGGAATACGCAGCGACACAACGTCTGTTCCATGTTGCAAATTGAGTTCTGCGAAGACATCGGGCGAAGATTCAATCGCCACACCTGTCACCGGAGATGATGTGCGAAATTGATCAGCGCCAATCGTCTCTGTGCGAACAGAACCAATCGCAAACCGACCTAGGTCGAGTTCTTCGATGCGGCTATAACGCCAAATTTCTTCTTCCGTCGATGGAAGTGTGGGGGTCGTACTCACGTGTTACTCAACTCACTTTGGGGGATAGTTATTTCTTGCGCTTCCAAAAACGCTTCTTCTTCGGTTCGTTAAACAGAAAGTCTCGACCGACAGCGTTCACAATTTCTTCGGCTGCGTCTAGCACTGCTGCAGCTGATCCGTCATCAAGACCTGGGACTTCTTCCGGCGTCTTCGGCAACACTGATGTTCCGTGAACCCATGCAACATCTGCCAAGCGACGTTCGTACTTTGGGCAATTGTCCGGACAGCGCCACGGGGCTTCCGGGGCTAAATCCAGATTGCACTTGCGCACTGCATCACCGTTTGCATACGTGCGACTTTCAAAATGCTTGCACTCTGTTCGCATTGGCATGACGACACCTGGGGACTAATCAGCCCACGGATCCTTCCATCTGCAATTCGATGAGACGACTCCACTCAACTGCGTATTCCATTGGAAGTGTGCGAGTAACGGGTTCGATGAATCCGTTTACCACCATGCTCATCGCCTGCTCTTGCGACAGACCGCGACTCATCAAATAGAAGAGCTGTTCGTCTGCAATCTTTGACACGGTTGCTTCGTGACCGATCTCTGCATCGCGCTCGCCCACTTCGATGTATGGCAATGTGCGACTTTCGCTGTTTTCATCGAGAATCAAGGCGTCGCACTGCACGTGGCTCTTGCAACCATGTGCTCCCTCATCAACGCGTACAAGTCCGCGATAAGTGGTGATGCCGCCGTCTTTACTGATCGACTTCGACACAATTTTTGAGCTTGTCTCAGGAGCTGCGTGCACCATCTTGGCGCCAGCATCTTGGTGCTGCCCTGCACCTGCGTACGCAACAGACAACACTTCACCAGTGGCCTTCGGTCCCACCAGATACACACTCGGGTATTTCATCGTCAACTTTGATCCGATGTTGCCGTCGATCCATTCCATGTGGCCTTCAGCCTCAACGCGAGCGCGCTTGGTCACCAAGTTGTACACGTTCGGAGACCAGTTCTGAATTGTCGTGTAGGTGACATGAGCTGATGGTTTCACCACAATCTCCACCACCGCGCTATGCAACGAGTCGCTCGTATACACGGGTGCGGAACATCCTTCGATGTAATGCACTTTCGAACCCTCGTCAGCAATGATCAATGTGCGCTCAAACTGTCCAGCGTTTTCTGAGTTGATACGGAAATACGCCTGCAGTGGCATTTCACACTCAACACCTGGTGGAACATAAATGAACGATCCACCGGACCACACAGCGGTGTTCAACGCGGAAAACTTGTTGTCTCCTGGAGGGATGACTGTTCCAAAGTATTTCTTTACAAGGTCTGGATACTCGCGCAATGCGGTGTCCATGTCGCAGAACAAGATGCCCTGCGCTTCAAGATCTTCACGGTTGCGGTGAAACACAACTTCTGATTCGTATTGTGCGGTAACACCTGCCAAGTACTTACGTTCGGCCTCTGGGATACCCAACTTTTCATACGTTGCCTTCATCTGCTCTGGCAGGTCGTCCCATTCATCAACTTGGTCGGTGGCGGGCTTCAAGTAGTAGTAGATGTCCTGGAAATCAATATCGGGCATGTTCACCGAGAACCATGGAGCCATAGGTTTGCGATCAAAGGTCTTCAGGCTGCGAAGACGAAGGTCGCGCATCCACTTTGGTTCGCCCTTCCACCACGAGATCTGGTCAACAACACGGTCATTCAGGCCTTTTTCCGGGGTGAATGCGTATTCCACCTCGTCACTCCAGCCGAGGTTGTACTTGCTGAGATCCAAGTCGAAAGTTGTCACGACGGTTGCCTCTTTTGCTGTATCGGGTTGTGTCCGTTTGATTCGGTGAAAGGCCCTTGGGGGGATTTCCACTATCGCCATAGTAACAATTGCGAAACCCAAACGCCACAGGGCCTGCGGATTTTACGCACCATCGCACACAGCCGAATTTCCACCCCAGCAGGTACTGGGTATGTGTCACCGAGCGCAGAAGGTGCGAACGATAGCGTGAACCGACTTATGGAACGTTTCGGTCTCGTCGGATTGCCCAACGCAGGAAAATCCTCTCTGTACAACGCACTCACCGGCGGAGGCGCACTCGCTGCTCCCTATGCATTCGCCACAAAAGACCCCAACATCGGCGTTGCAAAGGTTCCCGACTCACGACTCGACGCGCTCGCCGAAATGTCTCACTCAAAAAATGTCGTGCACGCCTCCGTACAAGTGGTTGATATCGGTGGTCTTGTTGAAGGTGCGAGCAAAGGTGAGGGTCTTGGCAACAAGTTTCTTGCCAACATCCGAGAAGTTGATGCGATCGTGTTCGTATTGCGTGCATTTTCTGATCCTGATGTTCCTGGTCCTGATGACCCACTCGAACACCTGCGAGTTGTCGAGTTGGAGCTTGCACTCGCTGATTTAGAAACAGTGGAATCACGTCTCCAAAAAGTGCAAAAAGCAGCACGTGTTGACAAAAACGTTGCAGAAGAAGCCGCAGTGTTGCAACGCGCATACGATTTATTGAGCGAAGGACTACCGCTCTATCGCGCGGGTCTTTCCGCTGACGAACGCGAATCGCTTGCCCCGCATTTTCTGTTAACGAATCGTCGTGTCCTCGCCGTTGTCAATGTTGGCGAAGATGAGCTCGACAAGATCCCCGCAATGGAAGACCGGGTACGCAGTGAACTTGCTCCTCCGGGCTCGCCCCAAGAACACGACGTTGAAGTGCTTGGTATGAGTGTGCAAATCGAAGCCGAGGCTGCGCAGTTATCAGATGATGATCGCGCCGAAATGCTCGAAGCTCTCGGACTGGGCGAAGGAGCACTCACAAAGATGGTGCGTTCTGCATATCACCTACTTGGTCTTCGCACGTTTTTCACCACTGGTGAAAAAGAATCACGTGCGTGGACATTTCATGCCGGTGACAAAGCACCCGTATGTGCCGGCAAAATTCACTCCGACATTCAGCGTGGATTCATCCGTGCCGAAGTGATCCACTGGGATGAACTGCTGGAGATTGGTTCATGGAACAAGGCCAAAGAATTAGGCAAAGTACGCGCCGAAGGCAAGGAATATGAGTTCGTTGATGGTGACGTGACCGAGTTCCGTTTTAACGTATAGACCGACCTTGACCATCTGCCCTCGCGAGTCAACACATTTGACATGTATGAATGCTCAATCTGATCCCACACCCATTTGGCTAGTCAGCGGTGGACACGTGTTGTGCTCAGCGCGACTCGCATCGAATCGCAGTCACCGGCGAAAAGGTTTACGTGGATCAGACACCGCTTCGGAACCGTTGGTCATTGACCAGTGTCGTTGGGTGCACAGCATTGGGATGTCGTATCCACTTGATGTTGCTTTTCTTGATGCAAATAACCATGTTGTGGCGATTCATCGACTCTCACCATGGCGTGTTGATCGTCCCGTGAAAAATGCTGTGCGCGTGATCGAAGCACACGCGGGATCTTTTGCGAGATGGCCGCTACACGTGGGAGATGTTGTGGAAGTGCGTCATGTCTCTAAATGAACAATCTGTGGTTGTTCAACCAGGATTGTGGTTGGTATCCACTCCAATTGGCAACATCCGCGATATCACAATGCGTGCAGTTGACGTATTGCGTGCTGCATCTCTAATTTGCTGCGAAGACACTCGCCGAACGGGGCGTCTTCTTACTTTGCTTGGAATTAATCGCGAACAATCTCACGCTCGACTACTCGTTACCAATGAACACACTGAGTACGACGTTGTGAGTGAAGTGCTCGCAGCATTATCTCGAAACGAAATTGTTGCCGTCGTTACCGATGCTGGTACTCCCGGCATTAGTGACCCCGGTGCGCTTGTCGTGCGTGCGGCCATTGACAATGACTACCCCGTATTATCAGCTCCCGGTGCAACAGCGTTCGTGTCCGCTGCAATTGTGAGTGGCCTTCCAACAACACACATCGCATTTGATGGATTTCTTCCCCGGAGTGGTTCAGAACGAGCAACGCTCCTCCAACAACTTGCGACCGACGCACGCACTGTCGTCCTATACGAAGCACCTCACCGACTCTCGCGAACCATTGAAGATCTACTCACCGTGTGCGGACCAGAACGCCAAATTGTGTTATGCCGCGAGATAACAAAACTTCATGAAGAAACCTGGCGCGGAACGTTGGCGGAAGCACATGCCATGGTGTCAACGCGCGAACCACGCGGGGAATATGTCATCGTTATCGCTCCATTTCAGGAATTAGTTACTGATATCACTGACGATGACATTGCTTCAGCATTGCGTCATCACGTTGCAGAAGGTATGAGCAAAAAATCTGCCGTCGATGCTGTGGCGCAACAGATGGGTATCGCACGCAACCGCGTCTATCGCGTTTCACTTCAATAGGTGCGCACTTTTTTGTTCGTGGCTACTACTCAATATGCAGCCACTATGAAATACGCGGCTGTAGTGCAATCTGTCTGCTTGTAGCGACACACACGCCGCGTGAATCCCACATCACGCCGTCTTCTTCCAACATTCCTGCTTGAACAAGATTCGATACAAACGAACACAGCAATGGTCCCGGTGCTGGTCGCGCATAAACGTGCACGGTGAGCTCCACCGTTGGCACCCAACCTGTTTCCCCATCAATGTTGAAAATCGGCGGTGGCAGTGCATCGGATGCAAGGAGAAGCGAAACGGTGTCATGAGGACGATCATCTGCAAACTTCACCCAACCTCGCATCGTCCCGTACCCTGATGGCTTACCAAGTGCAAAGCCGACATCATCAGGATGAAGCCGCACAGGGACTTTGTCCATAATTGCTGGCGCACCATCACCTGCATCACGTCGCGGACAATCGTCATACGACGGCATCTCTGGAAGTGCAAGTTCACGTCGTGGGGCAAGCGGATCGGTATCGATATCACCAAATGTTCCAATGACACGCATCACATCTTTGCCATCTCGCTGCAGCGCAGCCTGCACTGTGGCAAAACGTTTGCCTTGTTTCACTACTTGCACAGTTGTGGTGGCATCTCCAACAAGTCCTGGCGACAAATAATGCGCCGTTATGGTGACGGGATCTCGACGACCCGACTCTGCCTTCATGGCTTCCGCAACAAGAGCAAGCAAATAACCACCATTTGCATTGCCCATAATGTCCCAACCATTTCTGATCGGAGTGTCATACACACCTTCGCCTAGCGAGTGCACCTCGATCGCTGAATCAAAGTCAAATGGCATCCGGAACACAGTAGGAAGTTGCACTCGTATTTCCAGCATTCAAAGTCGCCGCTGTATAGGCACCACCACCGCCTAGCCTGTACCAAGTGAGCCGGTATTACCTGACGACACCTATTTATTACGTCAATGCGCGCCCCCATCTTGGCCACGCCTACACCACCATTGTCGGAGACGCCCTTGCACGCTGGCACCGTCTGCTTGGCGACGATGTTCATTTTCTTACCGGCACTGACGAACATGGCCTCAAGATTCAACAGGCTGCTGACGCTGAGGGGGTTGATCCACAGACATTTGCGGATCGCATCGCGCCATTGTTCTCTGATGCTTGGACGAAGTTAAACATCACTAACGATGACTTCATCCGCACAACGGAAACTCGCCACAAAGTAGGAGTCCAAAAACTTCTTCAAGCGTGTTACGACGCCGGCGATATCGAACTCGACACCTACAGCGGCCTGTATTGCGTTGCATGCGAGGCCTATTACGTTGAAGACGATCTCGATGGGGACAACTGCCCGATACACAAGAAGCCTGTAGAACATGTGCAAGAAGAGAATTACTTCTTCCGTTTGTCACGCTTTGAAGACCGTCTTCTTAAATGGTACGCAGACCATCCGAATGCGATTGTTCCTGAACATCGCACCAATGAAGTGCTCGGATTCATCAAACAAGGTCTGCATGATTTTTCCGTCAGTCGCAAAACATTGAAATGGGGCATCCCTCTTCCTTTTGATGAGTCTCATGTTGCGTACGTGTGGTTTGACGCACTTGCCAACTACATCACCGCGATTGGTTATGGAACTGACGACGAGCGATTCGCACAATGGTGGCCGGTGAACCATCACCTCATAGGGAAAGACATCATCCGATTCCACTGCGTGTATTGGCCCGCAATGTTGATGTCTGCTGGTCTCGAACCGCCACAAGGTTGGGCTGTTGGTGGATGGCTTCTTGTTGGTGGTGAAAAAATGAGTAAATCCACCGGCAACGTTGTGAATCCCCTTGATCTGATTGACGAATTTGGTGTTGATGGCTTTCGTTATTACGTGTTGTCCGACACCACGTATGGAAGTGACGGAGACTTCACATATGAAGGACTCGTTGCCCGCTACAACTCCGACCTTGCAAACAACCTCGGAAATCTTGCTGCCCGCGTCGCAACAGTGGTTGGCAAGAAATGTGGTGGCCTCGGCACTGCTCCTCAAACGAATAGCAAATTAGCGGTACATGCGAATGAAGCTGTTGCAGAGACCATCAAGCAATGGGAACACGTCGCACCGAGTCGAGCTCTGGAAGCAACATGGTCACTTATTCGTGCAACCAATGCCTACCTTGAAACACACGAACCATGGAAAGCAGAACCAGGCGAACATGTCGACGCGGTAATGGGTGATTCGTTGGAGGCACTGCGTATTGTCACATTGCTCACGTACCCAGCGATGCCAGATACAGCGCGCGAGATTTGGCGACGCATCGGCATGACTTCTGCAATTGAAAATCAGCGAATTCCTCACGATGTGCAATGGGGTCAATACACACCTGGTTCACCTGTAGAAAAAGGCGACCCACTGTTCCCTCGCCGCAGCACCAACTAAACACCCACTCTGAGGCAACGTCATGTCACAGCAAAGCATTAGGTCAGAACACGAAATTCGATGGATCGACACGCACGCTCATGTCCACGACAACAAGATGGCAAAACCGCCCGCTGATTCGCTTCAAGATGCGCGTAACAACGGTGTAGAAGCGTTCGTCGTGATTGGTACAGACGCTGCGACCAGTCAAGCGGCAATCAACGTCGCCGCGAACAACAGTGACGTATGGGCAACGGTTGGATTACACCCACACGATGCAACAAACGGAGTTGAATCCATCATTCCCTTCATTGATTCGGCGCGTGTTGTCGCAATTGGCGAGTGCGGACTCGATTATTACTACGAACACTCACCTCGCGACGTTCAACGGCGGGTATTCGAAGAACAGATTGCGTTGGCAAAACAACATGACCTCACTCTTGTGGTGCACACTCGAGATGCGTGGACCGACACTTTTGATGTCTTCGACACTGCTGGCATGCCAGCAAACACAATCATTCATTGCTTCACCGGAGGTCCCGAAGAAGCGCGCAAGTGTCTGGACCGAGGCGCGTACTTGTCATTCAGCGGAATTGTTACTTTCAAGAATGCCGTCGACGTACAAGAGGCAGCCAAATTGTGTCCCCTTGATCGTCTCTTGGTCGAAACAGACAGTCCGTTCCTCGCGCCTGTTCCACATCGGGGCAAACCAAATGAGCCAGCTCACGTGGCAATTGTTGGCACCGCGATTGCTGATCTCAAACGAGTTGCGGTGGCAGAAGTAGCCACAGCAACAACCGCGAATGCGCGACGGGTCTTCCCTCGTTTAGTTTGATCAGCAATGAACCTCTCACGCATTGATCGCAATCGCATCACAGTCGTCACAATCGTGACGATTGTTGCGGTGCCGCTTCTGTGGATCGCGAGTGCTGGTTCACAGTCGGGCACTGAATCAACAAACGACACGATTGCAGGAACAACCACAACCACGCTGAAGTTGGGATTGGCCACGGACATCACGGCTGATTCTCCTGTCAATCTTGAGGGACCAAGCGTCGAGAGCCCAACGGGCACCGGACAAATCGCATATCCAGCCGATAACGATGGTCAGATGCGTCGTGGCATCGCCACCTACAAGCGTTTTCCTGACATTGTGAAAACCGGTTGTGCAACGAACCTCGTTCCCCTCGGCGCGACAATCACGGTGCGCAATTTGAACAACGGTCGCAAAGTCGAGTGCACTAATTTGAACATTGGTTACGTCCCTCCGAATGTTGATCTTGTGTTGCATACCGATCTATTTGAAGATGTCGCTGAACTAAAAGAAGCACCACTACCTGTAGAGATGACCTGGTGACGATTTCTCGCACGCACGCGTCATCGCAGATGGGCTCGTCTGGACTAAAGCCGAAGAGATCCCTCGGCCAAAATTTTGTTGTTGACCCGAACACCGTGCGTCGGATCGCACGCATCGCCGGAGTCGGTTCAAATGACAATGTGATTGAAATTGGAGCCGGACTTGGTTCATTAACACTTGCTCTTGCCGAAACTGGAGCTCGCGTCATCGCCGTTGAAGTTGATAACAACATCATCCCGCTCTTGCAGCAAAACGTTGCACACGGTGACAACGTCACGGTTGTGCACGCAGATGCAATGAGAGTGAATTGGAACAACTTGTTACTTGAGCATGGTGACAGCAATACACATTGGCACCTTGTTGCCAATCTTCCCTACAACGTTGCGACGCCGCTTGTCGCGGACATTCTCGACACCGTTCCCAACATCACCCACATGCTCGTCATGGTGCAAAAAGAAGTTGGCGAACGAATGGCTGCGTCTCCATCCACTCCGGCATACGGAGCGGTGAGTGTCAAAGTTGCGTACTGGGGCATCGCGACAATCGCTGGCATTGTTCCTCCCACAGTTTTTATGCCACGGCCAAACGTTGACTCTGCGCTTGTGTCGATAGTGCGACACACACAACCTCTTGCCAATGACATCACCCCGAACAATCTTTTTCACCTAGTGCAAGCAGGTTTTGCGAAACGGCGCAAGATGTTGCGTAGTTCTCTGAAGGATCTTGTGATGCCCGAACAATTCGAGCGCGCGGGAATCGCACCAACTGCACGAGCCGAAGAACTTGATGTTCACGATTGGATTCGTCTCACTCGCGAGGTGTACACGTCGTGATTACTCGTGTTGAGGCTCCAGCAAAACTCACATTGTCGTTGCGTGTGACCGGCGTACGAGATGACGGTTATCACTTCATTGATGCTGAGATGGTGTCACTTGGGATTTGCGACATCGTCACGATCACGTCATCAAACTCATCAACACTTGCCATGACTGGTTCTCACGCATCAGGAATTTCAACAGGACCAGACAATCTTGTGATTCGTGCCTTGTCACTTGCTAAACAGACCGCCCACGTTGTCGTGGAAAAAAACATTCCCGCAGGAGGTGGGTTAGGTGGCGGTTCAACGGATGCCGCAGCTGTGCTTCGTTGGGCCAAGTTCCATGATCTTGCTCGCGCAGCCACCATCGGCGCGGACGTTCCGTTTTGCCTTGTTGGCGGACGCGCTCATGTCACAGGCATTGGTGAAGTGGTCAATGCCTTACCGTTTGAACGTCGTGACGTGACGCTCATCATTCCCCCACTTCACGTCTCAACTCCCGCGGTGTATCGCACGTGGGATGAAATGGGTGGCCCACGCAGCGACACTGGCAATGACCTTGAGCCGGCGGCGTTAGTGGCCGAACCACAACTGGCGGAATGGAAAAAGCGGATCACAGAAGTGTGTGGGGTAACACCAACACTGGCGGGCTCAGGCGCGACTTGGTTTGTGCACGGACATCACGACAGCCTGAAGACTGCGAGTAATGACGTATTGGCGAATGCCACAGTTCTGTTCACATCAACGCGACAAGATGCGGGCTCTGTTTCGGTCGAGCCGTAACCACATCTCTACTTACGACGCTGATGGCGCGTGCGGCGGAGCATCTTCTTGTGCTTCTTCTTCCGCATGCGCTTGCGACGCTTCTTAACCAACGAACCCATAAGACCGAAGAACCTAGCGTCATGGGAGCAAAATTGCGAAAACGAGATATCGTGGTGACGTCGCTCCGGGGTCGTTCAATTGGCAGGACAGCGGGTTTTGGTCCCGTTAATAGGGGTTCGAGCCCTCTCCCCGGAACCACATGATTGCTAGACATACACCATGCACGTGAACGCGATCGTCCTTGCGGCGGGTGAAGGAACGCGGATGCGTTCCACCAGACCAAAGCCATTGCATCGTATTTGTGGTCGTTCAATGGTGATGCATGTGATTCATGCACTCGAAGGTCTCACGTTGCAGCAAACAGTGGTGGTGGTCGGTCACGGCGCAGAACGCGTCACAAAAAGTGTGCAAGAAGAAGCACCAACATGGGCAGCCGTCACGTTCACTGAGCAACTCGTGCAACGTGGCACCGGAGACGCAGCAATGGTTGGTCTTCGCGCATGCGGTGAAGAACGGCTTGATGATGCTTCAACCGTCCTTATTCTCCCCGGCGACACACCGCTCATTCGTGCTGAGACAATTCGACAACTTGTGAATCTGCACGAGACATCTGGAAATGCCGCCACAGTGCTATCCACTCATGTGTCAGACCCCACAGGGTACGGACGCATCTTGCATGCAAAAGATGGTCGTGTGACACGCATTGTCGAACACAAAGATGCAAGTGATGAAGAGCAAATGATTACGGAGATCAACACGGGCATCTATGCATTCCGTCGCGACGTTCTCGGTCCTGCACTTCGTCGCATTGGAAACAACAATTCACAATCTGAGTACTACCTCACAGATGTCATCCAGGTGCTTGCCGAAATGGGCCACACCGTTCAATCACTCGAGGCTCCCTACAGCGAGACCGCAGGAGTTAATGACCGTTTGCAATTGGCTCTTGCCGAGCGCGAACTTCGCGCACGTATCAATCACTCGTGGTTGCTGTCTGGTGTCACCATGCTTGATCCCGCTCAAGCATTTATTGATGTGACAGTGCGGATCGGACAAGATGTCACGCTCTTTCCCGGCGTCATCATCCAAGGAGACACCGTGATTGGCGACGGGTGTGAGATCGGCCCTGGCAGCCACATCGTGGACTCAGTCATCGGACCACGCGTGGCCATTCACTCTTCGCGCATCGAGGACGCCGAAGTTGGCGCCGATGCAATTGTCGGACCCTTTGCATCGCTTGAGCCCGGAGCCTCTGTCGCCAATGGTCAGAGAACCGGTGCGTTCTACACTGGACGTTCATGAGCAAAGCGTCAATGGAGAAGGTCACAACAAAGCGCCTCTCCCTCTTTACAGGACGCACTCACCCACAGTTAGCTCAAGAAGTCGCAGACCACCTTGGCGTCGAACTTGGTGATGCGAATATCGTTGAGTTTGCAAACGGAGAAATACGCCCGCGTTTCGCCGACAGCATTCGCGGTGGCGATGTATTCGTCATGCAAACACACCACGGTTTCAATGGACAGTCGATAAACGACTCGATCATGGAACAACTCATCATGATCGATGCTGCGCATCGTGCATCGGCAAAGCGCATCACAGCAGTGTGTCCGTTTTATGGTTACGCGCGTCAAGATCGAAAAGCAGAAGGTCGCGAACCAATCACTGCACGTCTCGTGGCTGACATGTTTAAAGCTGCTGGTGCAACACGCATGGTCTCCATCGACTTGCACAGCGGACAGATTCAAGGATTCTTTGATGGTCCAGTTGACCACCTCACAGCAATGCCGGTACTTGAGGAATATGTTCGTAAGCACGCAGCCAACGACATCGTGATCGTGTCGCCAGACGCAGGTCGCGTAAAGGTTGCTGAGCGATTCGCGCAACATCTTGCTGATCGCAATGCAGACGTAGCGTTCATCAACAAGCGTCGACCTAAAGGCACCGCGAATGTTGCTGTTGCAAAAGAAGTCATCGGTGACGTTGAAGGTCGGTTATGCATCATCACCGACGACATGATCGACACCGGTGGAACAATGGTGTCCGCAGCGGAGTTGTTGCTTGAACGTGGAGCAAAAGAAGTGTGGGCCATGGCGACTCACGGTGTTCTCTCTGGGCCCGCCATTGAACGCCTCTCCAACTCGCCGTTCACACGTATCGTTCTCACCAACACCTTGCCGCTGTCTGATGCCCAAAAGATTGACCGCATTGAGGTGCTCTCGGTAGCGAAGATCATTGCGGACGCCCTCTCGGCAGTATTTGACGAGACCAGCGTCAGTGAGTTGTTCGGGGGCGAGAACCAGTCCTAATAGAGCTGTTACATCAGGTTTTCACGTCCCGGTGTCACCGCTGTGAGATACCGGTGGGAGATACGGAATTGTCCCCCTAGACTTGAAACCCGTGTCTAGCACCGCTTCTCTTTCTGTCACCGTAGGTCGCGCCACCGGTAGTGGCGCTGCGCGTCGTCTTCGCGCACAAGACCACATTCCTGGCGTTTTGTATGGCCATGGAATGGATCCTGTTTCTGTATCTGTCGCTCGTCGTGATCTTCGCGTTGCGCTCTCTGGTCCCGCTGGTGTTAACACGATCTTGACTCTTGACGTTGCTGGCAAGAGTTACCCAGCAATCGTTAAAGAGATGCAACGTCACCCTGTTCGTCGCACAGTGAGCCACGTCGACTTTTTGCAGATTGACCTCTCAGAAGAAATCACGGTGTCGGTTCCAGTTCGTCTTGAAGGAACTGCAAAGGCAGTTGTGTCAAACGGCGGTCTTGTTGACCCAGCTGTGGACACCATCGACTTGCGCTGCACACCCGCAAACATGCCAAATGAAATCGTGATTGATATCACCGATATGACAATTGACACTGTGATCCACTTGTCAGACGTTGTCTTGCCATCTGGCACCACCGCCGTTGGTGATCCTGATCTGCTCGTGGTGACTGTTCTCATGTTGCGCCAAGACACTGCAGCACCTGCTGCCGCTGAGGGTGAGGGCGCTGGCGAGACCGGCGAGGCCACACCCGCAGCATCAGACGAATCCGCAAGCTGACGCTCCGTTAGCGTCATGCGGTGATGGCTTTTCGTCGTACGGCTTCTTCTGCGTCTGATCGTGGGTCGCATCGTGACCTACAACGCATCATCGTTGTTGGTCTTGGCAATCCTGGCAAGAAGTACGAACGCACTCGCCACAATGTCGGTCAAGAAGCAATCGATGTTCTTGCGTCTCGACACAATGCATCGCTCAAAGCAGGACGCGATAGAGCACTCATTGCGGAATGTCGCATCAGTGACGTCCCCGTTGTACTAGCTGTGCCCACCACGTACATGAATGATTCTGGTGAAGCAGTTGGTCCGCTTGCGCGTCGTTACAAAGTGTCAGACCCTTCTCACATCATTGTTCTTCACGACGAACTAGATCTTGAGCCCGGTGTTGTGAAAATAAAAGTCGGCGGCGGTCTCGCGGGTCACAACGGATTGCGATCCATTTCCCAACATTTGAAGACAGATGATTATCTGCGTGTGCGTATTGGCGTTGGAAAGCCACGTTCAAAGGAACAAGGTGCTGACCATGTCCTCGCAAAAGTGAGCGCACACGACCGACAAGTATTAACTGACGCTATTGGAGTGGCAGCAACAGCCGTTGAATTAATTTTGTCGGTGGGTGTGGATGAAGCAATGCTACGAATCCACTCGCAGCAAAAACCGTAGGGACGTAAGTGGCTACCACGCACAAGGACATGGCACTGACCGCCTCACTTTCTGACGTTGTTGTTTCGCTCGCGAAAGACAGTGCTTTCGCACGCATCGCCGGCAAAAAGAATGCGGTGTTAGCGATACCCGAGATCGCAAGAGCGGTAGCAATCTCAGCGTTGGTGCACACACAACAACGCCGACCAGTGGTGATAGCTACACCGACAGGCACAGCAGCACAACAACTCTTCGAAGACCTCACGAATTTTGTAGAACCACACCAAGTGGTCTATTTCCCGGCTTGGGAAACATTGCCATTCGAACGAGTCAGCCCTGGCATTGACACCATGAGTCGTCGTATCGAAACCATGTGGAGACTTCTCCGCGATGATAAGGCACCACAGATAATTGTCGCGCCAGTGCGTGCGCTGTCACAAAAACTCTCACCCACTTTTCACACACTCACTCCAATATCTGTGACCGTCTCTTCATCTATTGACATAGAGCAGGTCACACAGCAACTCGCCGCATTTGGTTACCGTCGTGAAACCGTTGTTGAACATCGCGGCGAGTTTGCACGACGTGGATCAATCATTGACGTATTCCCAGGAAATGCCGATGAACCAATTCGCATTGACATGTGGGGGGACGAAGTTGACCGACTCACCGTGTTCAACATTGATGACCAACGAAGCACAACTGATATCACCAACATCACGATCTTCCCAGTTAGAGAAGTCCTGATTGACGACAACATTCGTTCGCGAGCACGCATGCTTGTTGAAAGTGAACCATGGGGACGCGAACAGTGGGAGCGTCTGGCTGAAGGACAGTTATTTGACGGCATGGAGAGTTGGCTTCCATGGCTCGTCGAAAAAGACACTCTCCTAACGGATTTCTTGCCAGACGATGCATTGCTCGTATTCGTTGAACCACGGCGAATGATTGACCGCACTCGTGACATCTTGGCTGAAGAAGATGATCTTGCACGAGCACTCGCCACAACATGGGCTCACGATCAATCTGTTCCCTTTCCTCGGTTGCACACAGAACCAGAACGACTATTGACCGATGCAACTGCGATCACCACTATCTCCATTGCATCAACTGCAGAAAACGATGACTCCCCCACGATTGCGTCCAGTAGTTGGGGGCCGATGGCTTCAGACCCCGACGCACTTACGCGAAACATCTCGCAATTACTTGCAGATGATTGGTGCGTCCTCGTCACAGCTGAAACGCCTGAAGCACTGACACGTATCACTTCGCTGTTTGCAGATCGTGGACTCGACATTCCAATCATCGATCAATCAACACAAACCACAGGTTTAACTCGGCCAGGCGCCCGTGCAATCGTGGCACCGCTATCGCACGGCATGTCGTTGCCCACGACAAAGGTTGCCATAGTCACTGAAGGTGACATCAGCGGCCGTCGTCGCACTCGATCGTTTCGCCGGCGCAGTTCTCGTTCGTCGCAAACACTTTTTGAAAATCTTCAGCCAGGCAACTACATCGTTCACGCACACCACGGGGTGGGTCTGTACGAGGGAATGGTGAAGCGTTCCATCGGTGGTATCGAACGTGATTACTTGTTGTTGTCGTACAAGGGCGGCGACAAGTTGTATGTCCCCACGGATCAGATTGACATCGTTCGTCAATACATCGGCGGTGAAACCCCCACCCTCCATCGTCTGGGAGGTAGCGATTTTGCGCGTACTAAGTCTCGCGTGCGATCGGCTGTCCGCGAAGTCGCTCAGGAACTCGTGGTTCTCTATCAAAAGAGAGTCAGTGTCAAAGGGCACGCCTTCCCGAACGACTCACCGTGGCAGTACGAAATGGAACAGCGCTTCCCATTCGTCGAGACTCCCGACCAACTTCGCGCCATACACGACATCAAACAAGACATGGAACGTGATGTGCCAATGGACCGATTGTTGTGCGGTGATGTGGGGTTTGGAAAAACCGAAGTCGCTATTCGCGCTGCATTCAAAGCTATTCAAGATGGAAAACAAGTTGCCGTCCTTGTTCCTACCACTTTGTTAGCGACGCAACATGGCAACACTTTCTCTGAACGATTTGCCGGTTATCCAATTCGCGTAGAGGTACTGTCGCGTTTTCTCTCCGCAGGCGAAGCAAAGAAAGTAATCGCCGGCCTTGCAAGTGGTGAGGTGGATTGTGTTATCGGCACCCATCGATTGCTACAAGACAACATCACATTCAAAGACCTCGGTTTACTGATTGTTGACGAAGAACAACGTTTCGGAGTGCAACACAAAGAAGCGATGAAGCGACTTCGAACAAATGTTGATGTTCTCACGATGTCGGCGACACCAATTCCACGAACACTTGAGATGAGTCTCGTAGGTATTCGCGACATGTCTCTTCTTCAGACACCACCAGCTGATCGTCAACCAATTCTCACTTATGTGGGAGAAGACAATGACAAAGTGGCCGCGGAGGCGATACGTCGAGAACTATTGCGTGAAGGTCAGGTCTTCTGGGTGCACAATCGCGTCACGTCAATTGAGGACCGAGCACAATACATTCGCGAGTTAGTACCTGAAGCGCGAGTTGCCGTTGCACACGGACAAATGGATGAGGCTTCACTTGAACAAGTAGTTGTTGATTTCTGGGAAGGCAAATACGACGTACTGGTCTGCACAACAATCATTGAGAGCGGCATCGACATGCCCACCGTGAATACTTTGGTCGTTGAACGCGCCGATCTGCTGGGACTAGGTCAACTTCATCAATTACGCGGTCGTGTTGGACGAAGCGATCATCGCGCATACGCATATTTGTTTCACCCTGCGGATAAAGCCCTCACCGAAGAGGCCTACGAACGCCTTCGCACAATCGGTGAAGCAACTGAACTTGGGAGTGGTTTCAAGATTGCAATGCGTGACCTTGAGATTCGCGGTGCCGGCAACTTGTTAGGGGAATCTCAAAGTGGGCACATTGCCGCGGTTGGATACGACCTGTATTGCCAAATGGTGACCGAAGCAGTATCGGAAATGAAAGGCGAAGATTCGGTCACAGCGGAGGAAATCAAAATCGATGTGCCTATCGACGCGTTCCTTCCCGACACGTATGTGCCAACTGCTGAACTTCGACTTGAGGCATATCGACGACTCGGTTCAGTCACGTCAATTGAACAGGTTGTCGATATCTCTCAGGAATGGACCGACCGTTACGGTCCACTACCCGAACCCGCACAAGCGTTGTTGCACATCGGAACCTTGCGAGCCCTGTGTCACGAACACGGAATACGAGAAATTGTCAGCGCTGGTCGCGATATTCGTATAACACCTGTTGATCTTCGAGCTAGTCAGGAAATGATGCTGCGACGTTTGGCACCCGGCCATGTCTATCGAAGCAAAACTCGTCAGCTTTCGCTACCAATACCACGCAAGGGCAATCTGGTTGAACATCTCGTTGGTCTCATCAACGAGTTATTCGACACCAATGACCACTAATGTTTTGATGTGATTTTCCGTCGTATCGCCCTGTCCACAGTTGCAGTCATGACTCTTGCGTCATGTGGCATCGTTCCGTCAGCAAATGACGCATTCACCGTTGGCAACACGTCATGGTCACGGGAAAAATTCAATAGCTTCCTCACTGAACTCATCAATGTGCAACAGATTGCGTCATTTGCCGGTGGTGCCAATGGAGAGGATGCGCGCGGGGTCGCCACCGTTCTTATTCGACAAGAAGCAACCAATGCGTTTCTCGCATCGCAGGGCGAGTCAATCACCGACGCTGATCGTGAAGCATTGCTCGCGAACGTGACTCCGGAAGACCCGTTCAATTCCTACTCTGAGCTTTTGCAAAACACGTTGCTCCAAATCAACGCTTCAAGTACAGCTCTTACACGAGTAAAGATGCCAACAACAGATGCGCTGAAAGCCCTTTACAACACCTTGCCCGCACGCGCGGGAGTGTTGTGCCTGTCGCATATTGTTGTAGAGACACGCGAAGATGCAACGAAAGCGCTACGTCGATTAAGCAACGGTGAAGACTTTGCCACCGTGGCACGAGACGTTTCCATTGAGCCCGCCACACTGCAAACAGGTGGTGCACTCGCAAATCAGATCGACAACAATCCGTGCTTCACTCTCGAAGGCATTCGACAAGAAGGCTTTGATCCGTTGTTTGTTGCCGGAGCAATGTCTGCTCGTGCCGGCATTCCAACCGGCCCTGTGAAGTCATCATTTGGTTATCACGTCATCATGAATGCACCATGGGATCAAGTTGCCGATGCCGTTAGCGCATTGGTAGAGACATCACCAGGCAACGTATTGAACGAGGGATACCTCGTGTCATCTGACATAACAGTTGCGTCGTCTATTGGTACTTGGAACGTTGTCAACGGCGCGCTCGAGTGATCCCTCACATCACTGTCGTCGGACTTGGTCCTGGGAATCCCTCCCGTGTCACGGCCGAAACATTGGATGTCATTGCAGAAATACAACATCGGTTTATCCGAACCGAGAATCATCCCAGCTCCCATTTGGTGCCTGACGCAAAATCATTCGACCACCTCTATGAATCAAGTGAGTCGTTCGACGACGTCTATCGCGCAATTGTCGCTGAACTCGTTGATGCGGCGAGAGAGCAAGGAAATATTTTGTATGCGGTTCCCGGATCACCTCTAGTTCTTGAACGCACTGTTTCTTTGCTCCGTGAGAGAACCGACGTTCAACTGTCGGTGTTGCCAGCAGTTTCTTTTCTAGATGATGTGTGGCGCGCATTATCGATTGACCCGATTGATCATGCTGTGCGCCTTATCGATGGATATACATTCACAACGTCGGGGGCCAATGACAGTGGCCCCATGTTGGTAGCACACACCCACGCGAACTGGGTGCTGTCCGACATCAAACTCGCAGGCGAAGATGTTGATCCAAACACTGAGGTAATTCTTCTTCATCATCTCGGTCTCGATGATGAACGCATCATTCACACAACATGGTCTGAGATGGACCGCACTATTGATGTCGACCATCTGACGTCTCTCTACATTCCACAACTTCATGAACCGATAGGACGCGAGCTTGTGGCGTTCCACGAGTTTGCACGAGTGCTTCGCGAACAATGCCCGTGGGACAAAGAACAAACACACCAAAGTCTTGTTCGTTATCTCATCGAAGAAACCTATGAAGTTGTTGATGCACTAATGCATCTAGACCCGGACAATCCTGCAACAGATGATGCTCTCATTGAGGAACTGGGCGATCTGCTGTATCAAATCGAATTTCATGCAACAATCGCCGAACAAGAAGGTCGTTTCACAATGACCGATGTTGCGCGCAACGTACGAGAGAAACTCACGCGCCGACATCCGCACATTTTTGGTCATGTTGTGGCTAACTCGAGTGGCGAAGTCGTCACCAATTGGGAAGAGATCAAAAAAGCGGAAAAGCCAGAGCGCACCGGACCATTCGATGGCGTCGTGGAAGGCGCACCAAGCCTGACCTATGCACAAAAAGTTCAGAGCAAAGCAAAGCGCATCGGATTTGATTGGCAGTCAGTTGACGGTCCTCTTGAAAAAATCGACGAAGAATCACGTGAAGTGCAACGAGCAATTGCTGCCGGTGACAGTGATGAGGCATTTGCCGAACTTGGAGACCTTCTTTTTGCCGTTGTGAACGTGGCCCGTCACCTCGACATCGATGCTGAATCTGCCCTACGAGCAGCAACGCAGAAGTTCCGTGGCCGGGTGGAACAGGTACAAAAACTGGCTTTACAGCAAGGCCGTGACTTAAAAGACATGTCTCTAGCCGAACTTGACCAACTGTGGGACACGGTAAAAAAAGGTTCAAGTCACTAGCGTTCATGTCATGAGTGAAATAGTCGAAGTCACTGGTCGTGAGGTTCTTGATTCACGAGGAAACCCTACGGTCGAAGTGGAAGTGTCTCTTGACAGTGGTGCAACCGGTCGAGCAATTGTTCCCTCGGGTGCATCAACTGGAGAACACGAAGCGGTTGAACTTCGAGATGGTGGTTCGCGATATCTCGGAAAAGGTGTGGCAAAAGCTGTCGATAATGTCAACACCATCATCGCTCCCGCGATCATCGGCATGGATGCAACTGAACAACGAGTGGTTGACTTCGCTCTGATTGATCTTGATGGAACTGAAAACAAATCACGCCTAGGTGCTAACGCGATCCTTGGCACCAGCCTTGCAATTGCACGTGCGGTTGCTGATGAATTGGAGTTACCGCTGTTTCGCAGTATTGGCGGACCAAATGCGCATGTGCTGCCGGTTCCAATGATGAACGTGATCAATGGTGGTGCACATGCAGACAACAACGTTGACCTTCAAGAATTCATGATCATGCCTGTTGGTGCGCCAAGTTTCCGTGAAGCATTGCGTTGGGGCGTAGAGACCTATCACACACTAAAGAAAGTTCTTCATGATCGTGGTTTGGCAACAGCTGTTGGCGACGAAGGCGGATTCGCTCCTAACTTGGAAAGTAACGAAGCAGCGGTTGCCGTATTAGTGGAAGCAATTGAGCGCGCGGGGCACACACCAGGAAAAGACATCGCTATTGCACTCGACCCCGCAATGAGCGAGTTGTACCGCGACGGCAAGTACCACCTGAGTGGTGAAGGAAAAACCTTGAGCCGTGAAGAGATGGTTGCATGGTGGGTGTCAATCGTGGATCGCTATCCCATCGTCAGTATCGAAGATGGCATGGCAGAAGATGACTGGGATGGTTGGGCTGCGCTCACCCAAGCACTTGGCAACCGAATTCAACTTGTCGGCGATGACCTCTTTGTAACGAACGCTCGTCGTTTGCAAATGGGAATCGACCGCAAAGTGGCAAACAGTGTTCTCGTGAAGGTGAACCAAATCGGTTCATTGTCTGAAACACTCGACACTGTCGAGTTGGCGACACGACACTCATACACTTCAGTGATGAGCCACCGCTCAGGCGAAACAGAAGACGCCACCATCGCAGACTTGGCTGTTGCAACAAACTGTGGCCAGATCAAAACCGGAGCGCCAGCACGAAGCGACCGCGTTGCCAAGTACAACCAATTACTTCGTATCGAAGAGTTGTTGGGCGACACCGCGCGCTATCGCGGAGCGTCGGCCCTCGCACCACTTTCCTAGTTGCACAACTAGTCACTCCACTCGATGACGAACACGTGTTCGCGTGTCACGGTTTGTGGATAACTCTCCGCCACAATAGAGAGATGCCCGCTCGCCCCATCAAGAAGACTCGCTCGCGCAAGTCTCGACCAACGGCGGTCCGTTGGATCGTCAATGGCGTGGGTCTTGTAATCATCGCGCTTCTTGGGCTGTCATTGTTTGTATTGCCGCTTCGTGACTATTTCAGCCAGCGCAACGCAATTGCACAAAAGACGCAAGACTTCGAATTGTTGGCAGATGCGACAGAAGCTCTGCAAAACGAGGTTGACCGCCTAAAAACCCCGGCGGGAATCCGTGCGGCTGCGCGCGAGCAGTTGGGATATGTCGCCCCAGGCGAAGAACGCATGACATTTGTTCCTACTCCTGCCCTACCCACCGATCTGCCTGATCGCTGGCCCTACACCATCGTCACCCAGATTCTTGAGGTGCGAGCCGACTACACAGGCTCCGACTCTGGCGCTCTTACCCCACTATCTCGATAACGACGACTCAGCCGTGATGGCTGAGTTTGATGACCCAGCTCCTGGCACTTTTCCACTTTTTCGTGCTGGCCAGTCGGGGAAGTAGTCTCAGATGTACTACCAACCGACTTAATGGGGGTCACTATGGGCGGCAGCATTCTCGGCAACCGCGTACTACGCAAAGAAGATCCACGGTTTCTTACCGTTGGCGGCAAATACGTCGACGACTTACTTGATGAACCATTGTTGAAAGGCGCAGCTCACGTGACATACGCACGTAGCTCCGTTGCTCACGCAAAGGTCTTGTCAATTGATGTGTCAGAGACAAAGAACATGCCCGGCGTTATCGCGGTCTACACCGCAGCCGATCTTGGTCTTGAACCAACTCCAAACAACTTCAATCCCACCGTTGCGCGCACTTCACTTGCCACAACCAAAGTTCGTTACGTGGGTGAACCAATTGTTGCAATCATTAGCGAAACTCGCGAACAGGGTGAAGACGCAGCAGAAACAGTGATCGTTGATTACGACATCCTTCCTGCACTCACCGACATGGAAGAAGCACTTGCGAGCAGCACGCTCATCTATGAAGAGGCCGGCAGCAACGCAGTGTTTGACTCCACCGCATTGGGTAACCCTGATTTCACTGGTGACGAATTCTTCAAAGATTGCGAAGTTGTTGTTAGCGAAAAGATCAATAACCAGCGCGTTGCACCATGTCCGCTTGAAGTGCGCGGTAGCGCAGTTGCTTGGGTCGATGGTCGCCTCTACCAGTGGCTGTCAACACAGCACGCACAAGGTTGTCGTGACGTTCTCGCTGCAGTGAACGGACTTGAGGCAAGTCAACTTCGCGTGATCACCCCAGACGTTGGTGGTGGATTCGGCGCAAAGATTGGTACCTACCCTGAAGAGCAACTTCTTGGCATCCTGTCAAAGAAGGTTGGTCGTCCATTGCGCTGGCGTGAAACACGTAGCGAATCAATGGTCGCTCTTGGTCACGGTCGCGCACAGGTGCAGACAGTCACCATCGGTGGCACAAAAGACGGAAAAGTACTCGCCTACCGCTTGCACGTGTTGCAGGACTGTGGTGCATGGCTCGACTTTGGAACCATCCTTGCGCCATTCATGACTCGTCCGATGTCATCGGGTGTGTATGCAATTCCAGCAATCGAATGCCGTACGACGTCAATCGTTACAAACACCACTCCAACGGTTGCATACCGCGGAGCTGGTCGTCCGGAAGCAACAGCTGCAGTCGAACGCGCAATGGACTTGTTCGCACTCAAGTTGGGTATGGATCCAGTTGATGTGCGTCGCAAGAACCTCATTCCAAAGTTCGACCAGCCACACACCACTGTTATTGGTCAGACCTACGACGTGGGCGACTACGAAAAGTCACTCGACAAGGTTCTCGAAGCAGCCAACTACAAGAAGTTGCGCGAAGAGCAGGCAAAGCGTCGCGCTAGTGGCGACACCAAACAGCTCGGAATCGGCGTCAGCGTCTACGTCGAGATCACCGGTGGCGTCCCTCCGATGGGCGAAGAAGCAAAAGTTGAAGTTCTTGAAGATGGTCGCGCGGTGGTCTACACCGGAACATCACCTCACGGTCAAGGACATGAAACCGCATGGGCAATGCTCGCATCAGAACAGACCGGTATTCCAATGGACAAGATTGAGCTTGTCTGGGGTGACACCGACCTTGTTCCTGTAGGTGGCGGAACCATGGGTTCACGTTCACTGCAACAAGGTGGCGCTGCTGTCTATGAGATGTCAGCACAACTTGTCGAAAAGGCAAAGAAGGTTGCGGCCAAGTTGCTTGAAGCAAACGAAGCTGACATCGTTCTCGACAAAGACAACGCTGCATTCCACGTTGCGGGTACCCCTGCAGTGTCGAAGTCATGGGCAGAGTTGGCCGTTGCCGCGAAGCCAGAGGGCGGGTTGGCACACGGTGGAACATTGACTGTTGAAATGCCCACCTTCCCATTTGGTGCCCACATCGCAGTTGTTGAAGTCGACACCGAAACAGGCAAAGTGCGCCACTTGCGTCACGTTGCATGTGACGATGCCGGCAAGGTTCTGAACCCACTTCTTCTCGAAGGTCAGATTCACGGTGGCGTTGCGCAAGGAACAGCTCAGGCTCTCCTTGAGGAAGTCCGCTACGACGGCGATGGAAACCCCATCACCTCGAACTTGGCTGACTATGCATTCATCTCGGCGGCCGAATTGCCAAGCATTGAAGTCGTTCACATGGAGACACCAACTTTTGTGAATGCACTCGGTGCAAAGGGCATCGGCGAGTCAGGAACAATCGGATCAACACCTGCAGTGCAGTCAGCAGTGATCGATGCAGTGTCTCACCTTGGTGTGTCACACATCAACATGCCAACAACTGCAGAGCGTGTGTGGTCAGCAATCCAAAGCGCCAAGAAGTAAGTCGTACAAGTCAATCGATCGAATTTCCGAGGGGGAAACAATGAAAATTTCTGTAACCGTTAATGGCACGAAGCACGACAGTGACGTCGAGCCACGCACTTTGTTAGTGCATTACATCCGTGAGACTCTTGGTCTGACCGGAACAAACATCGGCTGTGACACGTCAAGTTGTGGTGCTTGCACCATTCACGTTGACGGTCAGTCAGTAAAGAGCTGCACACTGCTCGCAGCACAAGCTGACGGCAGCACCGTCACCACAATCGAAGGTCTTGCAAAGGGTGGCAACATGCACCCGATGCAACAGGCCTTCATGGAAAACCATGGTCTGCAGTGTGGCTATTGCACACCTGGAATGGTGATGGCAGCAGTTGGTTTGCTTGATGAGAATCCAAACCCGAGCGAAGAAGACGTTCGTATTGGACTTGAAGGCAACCTCTGCCGTTGCACCGGTTATCACAACATCGTCCAGTCAGTGCTTGCATGCGCAGGCAAGAAGTGAGCGGAGCGCACTAATGATTCCTTCACCATTTGATTACAAGCGCGCAGGCTCTGCGGCTGAAGCAATTTCACTCGTTGGCCAGTACGGCGACGATGCGAAGTTCTTGGCTGGTGGTCACAGTTTGTTGCCACTCATGAAGTTGCGTCTCGCTGCTCCCGCAGTACTCGTTGACATCGCACGCATCAAGGACTTGTCCTACATCAAAGATGCTGGCGACCACATTGCAATTGGCGCTCTCACACGCCACACCGAAGTTGAGAACTCCGACGTGTTGAAACAGCACGTTCCCCTTCTCGCTGAAGCTGCAAGCCACGTGGGCGACCCACAGGTTCGTCACCGCGGAACACTCGGTGGCACCATCGCACACGCTGACCCAGCAAGTGACCTCCCGGCCACCACATTGGCTCTCGGCGCAACCTATGTTGCCCAAGGCCCAAATGGCATCCGTGAGATCAAGGCCGCAGATTTCTACAAGGGATTCCTTGAGTCAGCTCTTGCAGCGGACGAAATGATCACCGAAATCCGCGTTCCAAAGATGAACGGTGCGAAGTGGAGCTTCCAAAAGTTCAACCGTCGTGCTCAGGACTGGGCAATCGTGGGTGTCGCCGCATGGCGTCGTGGCAACGAGTCAGGTGTTGGCCTTGTCAACATGGGCTCGACGCCAATTCTCGCGAGTTCAGTGGCTCAGGCAATCGCAAGTGGCGCATCTGTTGCAGACGCAGCACAGCTGGCCTCGGACAATGCCGACCCACAGGCTGACTCAAACGCAAGTGTTGACTATCGCAAGCACCTCTCAAAGGTCTTGGTTCGTCGCGCACTTGAAGAGGCATCCGCCTAAAACATTCAGTAGTGTCGCCTCGACATGTTCGAGGAGACAGCCGCTTTACGAAATACCCGTCGGGCAATGCTCGGCGGGTATTTTCTTGTCTTCATTTGGAGCACGAATACTCACGGTCTCCCCGTTGATCGATTAGCAGTCCTCACGTGGGTGCTCGCCGGTTTTCTCATCGCGATGATTGGTCGCTCTCAACAAGATGTGAAATTGCTCGCAAGAGACTGGCTGTTGCTTGTTGCGATCTATCTGTTCTATGACTACAGCCGAGGCATGGCCGACCAACTGGGTATGCCCGTCCATGTCACCGAACTACGCGACCTTGATCGATTGCTCACCGGCGGAACAGATGCAAGCGTGTGGATGCAAGATCGATTTTACGAACCCACATCTGTTCGCTGGTATGACGTGCTGGGATCACTGATCTACATGTCGCACTTTGTGTTTCCGGTAATCCCACTTGTGTATTTGCGTGTACGCAACCGAGTGCAATGGATGCGTTATGTGCGTCGCCTTTCACTTACATTTGCCATCGCAGTGACCTGTTTTATTTTGTATCCCGCTGCCCCGCCGTGGATGGCAGCAAAACAAGGACACATGGATACCGTGTGGCGCATCACCGGACGTGGTTGGATTCATCTGAACTTGGAAACCGTCTCGAAGACATTTGATCGCGGAGTCGCGGTACTTAACCCAGTTGCAGCGATGCCATCACTTCACGCCGGACTCGCATTGCTCGTCACATTGTGGGTCACACAAAACAGCAGACCGATCATCAAGATCATTGCGATGGCATTTCCAGTTTCAATGCTGCTCACACTTGTGTATTTCGGTGAGCACTACATCGTTGATGCACTAGCTGGCTGGTTGTGTGTGTGGGCTGCGTGGAAAATCGCGGACTGGTGGGAATCTAGAGAAGCCCCGCGTATGCGCCGCCGTCAACCTGAAGATGTGCTCCAGTGACAAACTTTGCCTGGTCACTGCACAAGAACGCAGCAACTGCTCCGAAGTCAGATGCCTCACCAATAACTCCGGCTGGAATCCCTGTAGCTGCAGCCCCCAGATTGTCGCCATACAGCTGAGTGATGCGATCTGTGCGATGGACACCCGGCTGCACGGAGTTGACCGTCACGCCGTGCATAGCGACTTCGCGCGCCAGCGTTTTCAAAAACCCTGTTACTCCCGCGCGTGCGGTGTTTGACAAAATCAAATTCGCGATTGGTTGACGCACCGCCACTGACGTAATTGCGATAACTCGTCCCCACTTGCGTTCACACATCTCTGGCACTGCTGCGTAACACATCGCAACAACAGACAACAGGTTCTTCTCAACTGCTCCCAAGTATTCACTCTCATCTGTGTTTACGAAGTTGCCGGCGGGAGGTCCGCCTCCATTGGTGACCAAAATGTCGATGGGGCCAAGTGCTTGACGCGCACTTGTCACAAAAGACCGAGCTCCATCAGCAGTTGCAATGTCACATAAGACGCCAATCGCGTTATCGCCCAGTTCAGAGATCGCATTTCCTAAACGTGTTTCGTCACGACCGCAAATTGCAACACGAACACCTTCATTAACAAGGGCTTGTGCTGTGGCAAAGCCTAAACCTGCAGTTCCAGCAGCGATTGCAGCAGTTTTTCCACGAATACCAAAATCCATTGAATGCCACTGTACCGATACCTCCGATAGCCTCAAAGACCACAAGGCGGTGAAAACATCATGGACGAGCAGACGCCCGACGCGCGCCATCTCGACGCAATTGCTGATGCAGATCCCTACCCGTATTGGTACGAGGACACGGACGCACCTGACTCCAACCCCACACTGGTGCGCACTGAAGGATGCGACTTGTGCATTATTGGTGGTGGTTACACAGGTCTTTGGACTGCAATCATCGCAAAGGAACGAGACCCATCGCGTGATGTCGTATTAATTGATGCCGGCGAAGTTGGTTCGGCTGCAAGCGGTCGTAATGGCGGTTTCATGGAGTCATCACTGACTCATGGAGTCGCCAATGCGCAACAACGATTCCCTGATGAGATCGCAGTACTGGAAGAGCTTGGTCTTAAGAATCTGAACGACATAGAGGACGCAATCAAGCGTTACAACATCGACTGTGATTACGAGCGCACTGGTGTTATCGATGTTGCAACACAGGCTCACGCAACGAATTACGTAGAGGAATTACGTGAGGATTATCGACAGTTGCGCGATCTTGGACAAAGAGTTGAGTGGCTCGATGCATCTGGCATGCGAAAAGAAGTGAACTCTCCTACATATGTCGGTGGCCTGTGGCGCAAAGATCGAGCCGCACTTGTTGACCCCGCTCGCCTTGTATGGGGACTGAAGTCTGCTGCCGAATCACTCGGAGTGCGAATTTATGAAGATACCAAAGCGTTATCAATAGAACGTGATGGTGTTGGCGTATTGGTGTCCACGCCACTTGGACGTATTCGTGCGGGCAAAGTCGCGCTCGCAAGTGGCGCATTCCGGCCCGTGTTGCGTCGACTACAGAACTACATGATTCCTGTTTATGACTATTGCATGGTCACGGAGCCACTCAATAATGATCAACTGGATTTACTCGGGTGGAAACGTCGTCAGGGGTTATCAGACATACCGAATCAATTTCACTACTACCGACTAACAGCTGATAATCGCATTCTGTGGGGTGGTTACGACGCTGTGTATTTCTTCCGTGGTCGCATGCGTCAAGAACTTGAATCACGACCTGAGTCATGGGCGTTGTTGTCAAAACACTTTTTTGAAACATTCCCACAACTCGAAGACGTTCGTTTTACTCACGCATGGGGCGGTGCAATTGATGTGTGCAGTCGCTTTTCTGTGTTTTGGGGACGCTCCATGGGCGGGCGTGTCGGTTATGCACTTGGATACACAGGTCTTGGCGTCGCTGCATCTCGTTTTGGCGCCGAGGTGATGCTTGATCTCATTGATGGTCGACGCACGAGATCGGTATCAACAGATTTCGTCAAAAAGAAGCCTCTGCCATTTCCTCCCGAACCGTTTCGTTTTCTTGGCATTCAGGCCACTCGTTGGTCTCTCAATCATGAGGACAAAACGGGAAAGCGAAACCTCTGGCTACGTGCACTTGACCGTGCCGGACTCGGATTTGATTCATAATCCTCGTGAAATGGTGGGGAGCCACCCTTTCTCAAACACAGGCCCTCTCTCGTAGGCTGGACGAGATGTCTTTTACTGTGTCCTCCGTCGATGAGGTTCGTGCCGGACTGTCCGAACATGGGTATCTCCCTGATGACGGACTTGTCACGGCCGTGTTCTTGTCACTCACTCTCAAACGTCCACTGTTCTTAGAGGGTGAAGCTGGCGTTGGTAAAACATCACTTGCAAAAACAATCGCAGCGTGGCTAGGAAGCGAACTCATTCGCTTGCAGTGCTATGAGGGCATTGACGCTGCACAAGCCGTGTATGACTGGGATTACTCACGACAGTTGTTGCACATTCGCGCCACCGAGGCAACCGGTGAGGCATCGGGCCTCAACGCAGATACTCTCGAAAAGCAACTGTACGACGAGAAGTTTTTGCTGAAGCGCGCACTCCTTCGCGCGATTGATAGTTCATCATCGACCCCACCCGTGCTGCTTATTGACGAAATAGATCGCGCTGACGATGAGTTTGAGGCGTACCTTCTTGAGGTGTTGTCGGACTATCAAATCACTGTTCCGGAAATCGGCACGTTCACCGCAAAAGTGCCCCCGGTTGTGATCCTCACTTCAAACCGCACACGTGATGTGCACGATGCGTTAAAGCGTCGCTGTTTATATCACTGGGTTGAACACCCCACTTTTGAACGTGAAGTAGAAATTGTGTGTCTTCGTTGTCCAACCGTCACGCGCGAATTGGCATCACAAGTTGCAGGGGCTGTGGAAGCACTCCGTGGTTTGCAGTTATACAAACCGCCAGGTGTTGCAGAGACAATCGACTGGGCAACGGCTCTTGGTCGCCTCGGTGTTACACAATTGAATGAAGCAGTGATTGAGTCAACGCTCGGAACGGTATTGAAGTACCGAGAAGACCAAGACCGTTTGCGTGAACATGGCGTTGCAGCGATTGTAAAGAACGCGATGGAGCGCGGCGTCTTTCACGGATAGCCCTAACTACCGCGACGGGTGACCCAATAATGAACCAACTCACTTTCGTCTCTGGACCAGAGCGACTTGCAGTGAGTTTTGCGCGCCTGTTACGCAAACTTGAGATTCAAACTCCGCTTGACTCGGTGTTGACATTTGTACATTCTCTTGAAGCGGTCGGTATTACTGACCGCGACAGGGTCTATTGGGCCGCACGAGCCACTTTGATCCGTCGGCCTGAAGACATCCCAGAATTCAACAAGGCTTTCAAGGTGTTCTGGGAACACCGAGAGTCTCCTCCGCAAGAAGACGAAGAAATGTTGCGAATTCAACTCGTGACCGATGCTGAGGAAGAAGAAGGTGACGCTGACGGTGTCGCAGATAGATCTGATGATCCCACGATTACTTTGCGATTTTCTGGTGTTGAAACTCTCGGGTCGAAAGACTTCGCCGCTTATACCGATGATGAAATGCGACTATCGCAAAAATACATGTCGATGTTGCGTATGGCAGGTCCGCCACGTCGCTCCTTTCGCACTACGCATTCACATCGCCGTGGCATCCGACCAGATGTACGTCGTACTGTCCGCGCATCAATCGCGGCAGGTGGAGAACCTATGCGTCGTCATTGGCAACAGCCTGGCGATCGATCACGACGTATCGTGTTTCTTCTCGATGTGAGTGGGTCGATGGAACCCTATGCTCGCGCACTTGTTCGTTACGTGTATGCAGGTGTAGCCGGACGTCAACGCGTCGAAGCATTTACTTTGGGTACTCGCCTGACCCGCGTCACTCGCGAACTTGGTTCACGCGACCCAGATAAAGCACTTCGTGCAGCTGGTGAACGCGTCCAAGATTGGAGCGGCGGCACACGCCTCGGTGAAACACTGCGCCTCTTTAATGATGAATGGGGTATCCGTGGCATGGCCCGAGGAGCAATTGTCATCATCTTGTCTGACGGCTGGGACCGTGGAGAACCCGAGTTGTTGGCTGAGCAAATGCAGCGACTACAGCGGGCTGCGTTTCGTCTCATCTGGGTGAATCCGCTGAAGGTCACACCCGGCTATGCGCCTCTGGCACGTGGAATGGCGGCTGCATTGCCCTATGTTGATGAATTCGTAGAGGGTCATTCGCTCAATGCCCTCGAACAACTCACAAAGGTGATTAACCATGCGTGACTTACTGGATGACATTGATCGTTGGCAGAAAGCTGGCAAGCGCGTTGCACTTGCCCGCGTAGTCGACATTGAAGGATCAGGACCCCGCGAAGCTGGTGCTGCTATGGCCGTCAATGAAGATGGCGAAGTAATCGGTTCCGTAAGTGGTGGGTGCGTGGAGGGCGCGGTGGTGTCAGAAGCACTTGCGATTTTGAGTGGCGAACAACCAAGTCGCGTTGTCACATTCGGGTACTCCGATGATGAGGCGTTTGCAGTTGGCCTCACCTGCGGCGGCATTATTCATTTGTTCATCCAACCACTCACCTGGTGATGCAATGAGCACATACCAATCATTTTCTGAGCGCGTTCGCAAGAATCTTCCCGTTGCACTCGCGACAATCATTGACGGACCAAATGTAGGTCTCACTTTGGCGGTAACTCCCGACGGAACCCTCGAAGGAACACTCGGCAATGCTGATCTTGATCGCGTGGTGTCCCGTGACGCAATTGGTGAATTAGAAGCAGGTCGCACGATCGTGCGTAACTATGGTCCAGCGGGTCAGACGACACCCGAAGATCTCGTTGATACTCCAACTCTTCGAATCTTTATCGAAAGTTTTTCACCACCACCGCGTATGTGGATTTTTGGTGCTGTTGATTTCACCGCCGCACTCGCACGTGTTGCAAAGGTTCTTGGCTATCACGTCACTGTCTGCGATGCGCGAGAGATTTTTGCAACTCGTCGCCGCTTCCCCATGGCTGATGAAGTGAAAGTGACATGGCCAACACCTGTGTTCGAAGCAGAGGGTCATCTCCTTGGCGCACGCGACGCCGTGTGCATCCTCACTCACGATCCAAAATTTGATGTACCCGCGATTCAAGGTGCATTGAACACAAACGTCGGATACATCGGCGTCATGGGAAGTCGCAAGACTCATGCAAAACGACTTGAACGACTCGCCGAAGTCGGAATTAGCGACGCCAAAGATCTTGCACGACTTCACTCACCGATTGGGTTGGACCTCGGTGGACGCACACCAGAAGAAACCGCAATCTCCATCGTTGGTGAAATTATCGCCACACGAACAGGGCGTGCCGCAGCGTCACTGAGCGCAACATCTGGCCCTATTCACGCCTGATGACAACATTGGCTGTGGTGCTAGCCGCTGGCGCGGGCACTCGCTTTGAAGCACCCACGCACAAACTCCGTGCGCTCGTGGATGGCGTACCGATCATCGTGCATGCCGTCACCAATGCCGTGCAATCTGACATCGGCGAAGTAGTTGTTATCACCGGAGCTGAACAATTCACTGATCTCCTCGACAGCCGAACAACGACAGTGCACAACGATGCATGGCAGTCCGGACAACGCAGTTCAGTGTTATGCGCGATCACCGAGGCCGAACGCCGTGGCTGTGAATCTGTTGTAATTGCCGCTGGCGATCAGCCTTTCGTGACCCCTGAGGACTGGCGGGCCGTCGCTAGCGAGCCAAGCCCCATCGCAGTCGCCACGTACAACGGCCAGCGAGCCACACCGGTACGACTGCACAAGAGCGTCTGGAGCGAGTTTCGCACGCTTGATGGCGACCCCGATGTGGGTGCGCGATCTCTCATGCACCTGCGTCCCGAACTGGTTTCGGAAGTAACCTGCAAGGGGTCTGGAGCAGACATTGATACAACGGAGGATCTGAAACGATGGACCTGAAGCACGAATTCACCGTGGAAAAGCCAATCGATGAGGCATGGAAGATCCTCACCAACGTGGAACTTATTGCCCCATGTTTGCCAGGAGCACAACTTGAAGAAGTCGAAGGCGACACGTATCGCGGCATGGTGAAGGTGAAGGTTGGCCCGATTGCTGCAGCATTCAAAGGTCAGGCAAGTTTCATCGAACGTGATGATGCGAACTATCGCGCCGTCTTGAAAGGCGAAGGTCGCGACACCGGTGGGAAAGGAAACGCGTCCGCCAACATCACCGCAGCAATGACCGCGGTTTCACCAACATCAACCAAGGTCGATGTCACTACTGATCTCACCATTACCGGAAAAGTTGCCCAGTTCGGACGCGGTGCAATGGCAGACATCAGCGACAAATTGCTTGGCCAGTTTGTCGAGAACTTGAACGAGTTGATTGCGCAGCAGCCAGAAGTTGTCGCCGAAGCACCCGCTGCCCCAACAGAAGGCGTACGCAAGATTGAAGGACCAGAAGCACAACCACTCAACTTGGTGGGAGCAGCTGGTCTTCCTATTTTGAAGCGCGCTGCCATCCCAGTTGTGGTCATCGCTGCAGTCGTCATCTGGCTGATTGCTCGATGAGCCTGCGGGCAGACATGGCCCGTTCCGACAATCCCAACTCTTTTGCCGATCACGCACGTGTGTGTGAGTTGATCGGTCGTGAACCTCGTGGTGATTACTCCATCGTTGTTCGTGACACGTCTGGGGATCCCGTTGTGTTGCGCAATGCCCCGCTACTTCACGATGGCACCCCCATGCCCACGCTGTATTGGCTCATCGGACCACAGGAAGTACGTGAAGTGAGCCGTATTGAAGCAGATGGTGGTGTAAATGAAGTGGAAGCACTGATTGGTCTTGAGCAAATTGCTGACATTCATCATCGTTACGCCGCGGAACGTGATGCTGAAATTCCAAGCGACCATATAGGACCCACGCCATTTGGCGGTGTTGGCGGCACCCGCACCGGCGTCAAGTGTCTGCACGCTCATTTTGCATGGTGGCTTGCTGGTGGCGATGATGCAATCGGTGAATGGACTGCGCAGCAACTTGCTGCCCGTGGTGTCACGTTCACAGCGAGGGTGTCATGATCAATCATCCTGTTGGCGTCATTGATATTGGTAGTAACACCACCAATCTGTTGGTTGTCGGTGCTGATGGCAAGGACATCGAACGAGTGATCACCACAACACGACTGGGTCGAGATGTGTTTTCCACCAAAGTGCTTCATGATGATGCCATCAACGCGACCGTTGCTGTGGTTGTTGATTATGTGGAACGCTGTCGCAAGCACAACATCGAGGACATTCGCATTGTGGGTACTGCAGCGTGTCGCATTGCACAAAACATTGATCAACTAAGAGAAAAAATTCAAAATCTCACTCAATGTGAATTACGCGTGCTGTCTGGAGAAGAAGAAGCACGACTGTCTTTTGAAGGTGCCTTGATTGGATTACCAGCTCACGACGGTCTGACGGTTGTCGTCGACATCGGAGGAGGATCCACTGAATTCACCGTTGGTGTTCACGAACCAGACCAGGTCGCCAGCATGAATCATGGCGCAGTAGTGATCACTCAACGTGATTTCACCTCTGACCCTCCTCCGCCTGAAGAACTCACAAATGCAATTGGCGCTGTCGCAGATGACATTGAAGAACTAACACGCTCAATGCCAGCACTCCTCGGTTCGCCGCGTTTTGTGGGAACAGCGGGAACATTTGTCACGATCGCCGCAGTGGAACTTGGCCTCATGGAATTTGACGACTCCGCACTCCATGGCATGGTGCTCACTCGCGAAGCCGCAGAAGACGTCTTCCGCACACTCGCCACAGAAACCCTGAATGAACGTATTCATAATCCTGGACTTCCTCGAGATCGGGCCGACATCATCGTTGCTGGATGTTGCATCGTCGTTGCCATCATGCGCCGTTTGTATCTGTCAGAGATTCTGATCTCCACCCGTGGACTCTTAGACGGTGTCGCGCGCCGTGACAAGATAGAACCATGACGTCCACACACCCGGGCTCTTCCACCACAGTTGGACTGCGGTTGTACGGAAAGCGTGTGGTGTTACGTCCTCTTGTTGCACAAGACTTTGCCGCATGGAGCGAAGTGCGTCGGAGAAATGGTGAATGGCTCACCCAATGGGAACCACTTCGTCCTATTCATCATCCAGACCCGGCGAGCAGTCGGGACATTTTTGCCGCCCGTTGTGCGGCTCGTGATCGTGAGCGTCATGCGGGCACCAGTTATTCGTTTGGTTTTTTTGTTGATGGTGCCTTTGCCGGCGAAATCAATCTAAACAACGTGATGCGTGGTGCCCTACAGACGGGCACAATTGGTTACTGGGTTGATCGCGCACGTGCGGGTCACGCCTACGTCGCTGAATCTTTGGTGGTGTTAGCAAAATTTGCGTTTGAGGACTTACATCTTCACCGTCTTGAAGTGTGCATCATTCCCCGAAATCACAACAGCCTTCGGGTGATGGAAAAGTTAGACATCAGAGAAGAAGGCATCGCCCAACGATTCTTAGAAATCAACGGCGTATGGGAAGACCACGTACGATTTGGCATCACTTTTGAAGAGTGGCAAGAACGCCGCACAGAATTATCAGCGCAGTGGCTACAGGCCTAACTGACTAACTGATTTCTGTTTGCTGATTGCTGATTGCTGATTGGGATCAACTGGCAAGTTGATCCCACATGCGCGCACGATTCTGACGATTCGCTTTGCGTCGCTTCCAGTCCTTCGTCTTCCAATGCTTGAATGGCTTGCGACGATTCTTTTCCACCGCACGTTGTGCATCGCGATGATGCATTGGCTTCCAACCAACGCCCGGTTCTTCTATGTCAAGTGGTTCAGTACCGTGATCCACAGCTTCCACCACAAGATGTAACTGACTTTTGATGCGGTGACGCTCGTTATGGGCGTGAGCTCGCAAGTCAGCTCGAGGCGGCGGTGCAACATCGTTGTTTCGATGGCGTGCACTCATGGCTCTCCCTTCCGGAGCCCAGTGCCGGACTCCTTGTTTGGGTCCTTTCACGCACCGTACACCTATTGGGTACGACATGCGAGCACACCATATGTAGACAAGATCTACTTGGATTTACTGCACGGTAAATGCATGCGTTGTTGTTTTCTCCGCATGTTTCGGCGTTATTTGCACTTTGCACGTGCCACGCGATTTCGCCACGAGACGCTGTGGACTGCGTTTGACAGCACACACACTTTTTGACGACGATGCAACCGATATTTTGGGTTCCTCTTTTTGTTGAGTCTTCACTAGCAACGATGCGCGCACAGTTGTACCCACGCGAAGGGCGTGTAATTCTGGAGATGACACGCGCGCTGAACCGCGAGAACGTCCTACTTCGGTTGCTGTGCGCACAGATACCTGATATGACGCTCCGTTACGTAACCCAGTAACTGTTGCCTGCGTAGCGCCTGGTCGCCTTGTAACAGTTTTCACTAACTTCCCGTTTCGATATACCGAAACAGCAGTCTTTTGGAATACAGAACCTCCACTACACGGACGATCCCATGACACTTTTAAGGAACCGTTGTGAGCTGTGACAACAAGACCATTTGCTCGACCAGGAGAAACAGTTCCTGAAATCGGAGACGTGTCAAGAAACAACATACGGTTCGGAGATGTGGGATCTAGACCGGTGATGACGTTGGTGGTAGCACGCGCGACGACGGCATCGTGGAATTGCTGTGGACATAAGTCAGGTTGTTGCTGTCCAAGCATCGCCACATACCCCGCTGCAAGTGGTGAGGCCATTGATGTTCCTTTTTCGCTGTTATACGCAGTTGATGACGTGTACCACGCGCCCACTACCGGACGTTGATTGCTCCCACCAGGAGCAAATACATCGATGCATGGACCAAAGTTAGAAAAAGGAGAAATCGCATCATCAATCGTGGTAGCTCCAACTGTCAACGCAATCGGCTCATCAGCTGGCGAGATGCGACATGCATCGATGGGACGGCCTGAACTATCGCCGTTGCCAGCAGCGACAACCACAACGACTCCATCTGCAACGAGAGTGCGTAAGGCTTTATCTAATCCGGTTCCATCATCACCAAGATCAACACCAAGACTGAGGTTTGCAACTGCTAATCGCCCGTTGGTGTGGTGGTCTGCAACCCACTGCAATCCCTTAACAACGTCGGGCACTTCACCCAGTCCATTGCAATCAAGCACACGAATAGAGAACACTCGTGACCCTGGAGCCACTCCTGTTGTTATGCCGGCCGCAAGACTTGCAACGTGTGTGCCGTGTCCATCGCAGTCACTACCGTTTGGTTCAACTACTGACCCACTTGTAGTACGCGCAATGTCGGTTCCAGGCACGGCGCGTCCACCAAATTGTTCGTGTGCAAAGTTGATACCCGTGTCGACTATGTAGATGTCAATACCTGTGCCATTCAAAGTGGCAGAAGGCGTTGAGACATTATCCAACGGCAATGTTCGTTGATTGATGCGGTCAAGATGCCACGTATCGGTAACGGTCGAAACACCCGAGGTTTTAGTTGTGACAGCAACATTGGCTGCAAGTGCGCCAAGACCAATGGCGACAATAGATGCCCACCATCGTCGTGCCTTCATGCACTCAAATCTACTTCTTAGAAATCTTTGCCTGCAGGGCAGCCAGACGCTCTTTAAACCATGGTTGACGAGTGCTCCACACTTGGGGATCCAGTTCGCGAGCCACAGCATTTGGGTGAGTTCGCACATCAGCCATGTCTTGAATAGTTTTTTTAGTGGCTTCGAGCAACTCTCGTGGCACAGACGCGGCTTGTGCGGCAAGTTGTTGCGCACCACTCATCAACTCGTCATCTGGAAAACACTTCCACACAAGTCCCACACGTTCTGCTTCTTCACCGTTCAAAATCTCACCGAAGATCACTGTTGCAAATGCTGTCTGTGGTCCGGTGATGCGACGAAGCATCCACGTGTGCCCACCACCAGGGTGAATACCGATGTTCAAGAAGCGAGTGTCGAAACGTGCACGCTGTGCAGCAACGCGCACATCACATCCAAGTGCAAGGTTCATGCCAGCACCAACTGCCGCACCGTTCACTGCTGCAAGTGTTGGAAGTGGACTGCGTGCAATTCGCAAGAAACCTTCATACACCTTGCTGAGGCTCTCACCTGTCGCTTCCGCGAGATTGCCTAAGTTCGCACCTGCGCAAAATGCTGGACCTGCACCAGTCACAACAACTGCTCCGACAGAACGATCCGCCTCGATGGCGTCCATCGCTGCGATGATCTCATCCACCATGGGTGAGGTCAGGGTGTTGCGTTCATCGGGGTTGTTCAGCGTCAGGGTGGCAACTCCGTCACGGATTGATACTTCAACAAGGCTCATAGCACGCCAGTTTGACACACCGATACGAGATGCCTTTTGTTTGTCGCCTACGGTGTGACACATGAGTTCTGATGTTGTCTTGTACGAGGTGAGCGAGCGCATTGCCACCATCACCTTGAATCGCCCCGATGCCCGTAACGCACTCAGCAGTGAGGTACTGCGCTTGCTACCAGAGCGCATGCGCCAGGCAGAGGCGGACACCGATGTGGATGTCATCATCCTCACGGGAACCGACCCGGCTTTTTGTGCCGGCTTGGACCTGAAAGAACTCGGCAGCCAGGACGGAAAGCTTTTGAATACCGGTGCTGATGGCTCGGTGAATGCAGATGGAATTCGCGGGCCTTTTCCAAAGATCAGCAAACCGCTGATTGGAGCAGTGAACGGAGTTGCAGTGACTGGCGGTATCGAACTCGCATTGAATTGTGACTTCTTGATCGCGTCAGAAAATGCAAAGTTTGGTGACACACATTCTCGCGTTGGGGTCATGCCTGGTTGGGGTTTGTCGGTGTTGCTACCACAAGCGATCGGTGTGCGTCGCGCACGCGAGATGAGTTTCACTGGCAACTTCATGGATGCACAAGAAGCGCTCGCCTTTCGTTTGGTTAATCACGTCGTGCCACACGACCAATTGATTCCTTTTACTCGCAAGCTTGCACTCGACATCATCGGAAACGTGCAAGAAGGTGTCCGCGAGTTGCGCAACACATACGCGTTGAACTCTGCAGAAGTTGAGAATTGGGAGAATGAAGCGGTGAGTAGTCGCGAATGGAAAAAGCGCAACTTTGATCCCGAACTAGTTGCCCAGCGTCGCGCAAAAATTATGGAACGCGGACGTCAGCAATAACTCACTCGTCGTGCGTTATTGCTACTAACGCATTTGTTACTTACGTAATTCGGCGACAGCACATAAATCAATGCCACCGCGAGGACGTTGCGTCAACGTTACCTTCACCCATTTCGGTGATGCAGTAGTCATCACTTCGTTTGCGATCTCAGCCGATAATGCTTCAGCGAAAACAGCCATGTCACGGAAACGCCAAAGGTATAACTTCAACGACTTGGATTCAATGCACCACTGATCTGGTTCAAATTCAATAATGAGGTGCGAAATATCGGGCTGTTGGGTGACGGGACACATTGACGACAGCTCGTCGGTGGTGAAACGCACTGTTGTGACATTTTTAGGAGCAGGAAACACCTCAACATGATCGATGGGGTGACGAACTGTCTGTCCAAGAATTGTGAGATTGTGTTCCGTACTCATGGACAACAGCGTACTTGTGTATGACTACTCAAAAACTGAATGTCATCCTTTACTGATGTGTCAGCGAAGTTCTGTGGGAAGAAGATCAACAAGCGAGACTTCGGGTCGAGGTCCTACGTGTGAAATCACCTCGGCAGCGGCAATAGCGCCGATTTGTGCGCAATGCGTGAGGTCGAATCCGCGTGTGTAGCCGCGCAGAAATCCGGCCGCAAACAAGTCCCCTGCCCCAGTTGTGTCGACAACGCGTGCCACCTTTTTTGCAGGCACCGCATGAACATCTATGGGAGTCACAACGACCGAACCTTTTTCACTGCGCGTCACACACGCGATGTGACACTCTTTGCGAAGTTGAGCGATGGCATCATCAAAAAGATCAGTCTCATACAGCGATAGCAACTCATCTTCGTTAGCAAACAGCAGATCGATCTCATCGCGAACAAGTGCTCGAAAATCATCACGATGTCGATCAACACAGAAACTGTCTGACAACGTCAGCGAGACAACTCGCCCTTTTGAATGCGCACGTTCCGCGGCCTTACGAAATGCATTCTTTGCCTCATCACGATCAAAGAGATAGCCCTCCATGTAGAGCACCGCCCCTGTTTCCACCAGTTCGGCATCCACATCATCGAAGGCAAGGTATGTCGACACTCCAAGGTAAGTGTTCATCGTGCGTTCTGCATCTGGTGTAACTGCGATGATGCAACGCCCCGTTGGCATCTCGACACTTGGGCCGCCACTGTGAAATTCAACTCCGAGGCGTTCCAGATCGCGTTCGAAGGCACGACCAAGATCATCATCGGAAACCTTGCCAATAAATGCGACGTCTGCGCCGAGCGACGCAAGTCCAGCGATGGTGTTTGCGGCAGAACCTCCACTTGATTGCACACCTTGTCGACCTATTGCCTCATAGAGGGTCACTGCGCGATCAGTGTCAATAAGAGCCATGGATCCCTTCACCAGTTTTTGCTCATGGAGAAAGTCGTTTTCCACTTGAGCAATGATGTCGACTAGGGCATTACCGATACCCACTACGTCATACGAAATGCCCTCGGTGTTCTCAAGCCCGGGAACAGATGCTGTGAAAGGTGTTGTGCGAACCACGGTTATCCACCGTAGTACCCATGCGCGTACAGCAGTAACCTTCGCAACGTGTCGCATCTCAATAATCCATATCGACTTCCACGCACTGTTTTGCCACGCCGCTACGACGTGACTCTCGACCCGAATCTTGGCGCCGCCACATTTACCGGGTCAGTGGTGATCGAGGCAGACGTCACCAGTGCCACTGAGGAAATTGTGATGAATGCCAAAGAACTGACCGTGTCGTCAGTACGTGTGAATGGTGTGGACTGCGCATTTTCTTTGCACGAAGAGACCGAACGGCTAGTGATCTCTTCTGCGGTGACTCCGGGTACGTGCCAGATCACTGTCGAATTCACGGGAATACTGAACGACAAACTCCGCGGCTTTTATCGTTCCACGTTCACAGACGAATCTGGCGTCGAGCACGTAATTGCAACAACACAAATGCAATCAACAGATTGTCGTCGCGCATTTCCGTGTTTTGATGAGCCGGACATGAAGGCTGTGTTTGGTATTCGCCTAGTCGTAGATCCTTCTCTCCTGGCCATTTCAAATGGCCCCGAAATTGCGCGCGAGACAACAGATGGTGGACGTGTACGCATTACCTTCGCCGACACCATGGTGATGTCAACGTACCTTGTTGCTTTCGTGGTCGGCCCGTTGGAAGCGACCGAGCCATTCGACGTCAACGGCGTTCCAGTGCGCGTTATTCACGTGCCCGGCAAAGCACATCTCACAGAATTCGGTATGCGCGTTGCTGCGTATTCATTGGATTGGTTTCAAACGTATTACGGCATTCCATATCCCAGTGACAAGGTTGATCTCATTGCCCTGCCCGACTTTGCTGCTGGTGCGATGGAAAACCTCGGATGCATCACATTCCGAGAAGTGTTGTTACTTGTAGACCCCACCACTTCCACACAAGTCGAACAGCAATTGGTTGCTGATGTCGTTGCCCATGAACTTGCCCACATGTGGTTCGGAGACTTGGTCACCATGCGTTGGTGGAATGGCATTTGGCTAAATGAAGCCTTTGCGACATTCATGGAAATCGCTGCCTGCGATGCATTCGCACCGCACTGGCAACGTTGGACCACATTCGGTCTCGAGCGAAGTGTGGCATTTGAAACAGACTCGCTGCAGTCCACTCGTGCTGTGGAATTTGAAGTGAACTCACCAAATGACAGCGAGGGAATGTTCGATGTTCTCACCTATCAAAAAGGCGGCGCTCTCTTGCGCATGCTCGAGCAGTACCTCGAACCAGAGCGTTTCCGTGCCGGAGTGAGCACATATTTAAAGCGTCATAGTTATGCAAACACCGAAACAAACGATCTCTGGGATGCAATTGAAGACACCGTGAACTCAGATGGCGGAACTCTGGTTCCTGTGAGACGACTCATGGACAGCTGGATTTGGCAACCGGGCTATCCGCTCATCAGCGTCGAACAAGACGGCGCAGAAGTTGTCCTCACCCAGCGTCGATTCCTTTTTGATGGCGCGCCTGATCCCACTCAATGGGTAGTGCCCATCCATATTGCAATTGATGGCGTGGAACACAAAGTGCTCCTTGATTCATTGTCGACTCGTGTGGCGTTACCAACCCCGAATGCTGTTGTGGTCGTGAACAGTGGTGGCCACGGCTTCTATCGCGTCTCATACTCCCCTGAACTATTGCAGCGCATCACAGGAGATGCACTGCGGGAACGAAATGTGCTCGAGCGATACAACTTGGTTGACGATGCATGGAATGCGGTTGTTGCCGGCACACTTCCCGCAACAGACTTCTTGAACTTTGCCGAAGGCTTCGCCGATGAACGCGATCTCGCGGTGTGGCAAGCACTAACCATCGGACTACGTGGCTTGTCTCGTCTAGTTGACGGAGAGGCTCTCGTTGCGATGCGTGCACGCGTGCGGACACTTATTGCACCAGCACTTGCCGACCTCACATGGGAACCACGCGCTGGTGAGGATGACCTCACCTCGAAGTTGCGCGGATTGCTGGTAAGCGCACTTGCCATCCTGGGCGATGATGTAGATACACAACAACGTTGCCGTGACATCTTCTCTCGTGCCGACAGCGACGATATCCACCCCGAACTTGTTGCCGCCGCGACATCTGTTGTCGCATCATTTGGCGATTCAACGGACTATGAGTTCTTTGTCGATCGCGTGAAGAATCCACGCACTCCGCAAGAACAAATTCGCATGTTGTATGCGCTGGCAGATTTTGATGATCCCATACTGATGAAACGCACCTGCGATTTTGCATTCTCATCAGACGTGAAAACCCAAAACGCGCCATTTCTATTGAATCGATGCATCGCAAATCGCAACCACGGCGAAGTGGCATGGTCTGCGGTCCGTAACAACTGGCGTGAGGCGAATGAAAAGTTCCCCGTTAACACGATTGTGCGCATGGTGGATTCGGTGAAAACCTTGACTTCAGATACGGCCGCCTCAGAAGTACCCGCGTTCTTTGCGCAGAATCCCATTCCGCAAGCAGTGAAGGTTCTCGAGCAGATTCTCGAACGTCAGCGAGTCAATGTTGCGTTGCGACAAAGAGAGTCTCGGTCTCTGTCGCAGATATTGCTCACCTAACGGCAATCAACACACATTGGTGGAGCTGAGGGGAATTGAACCCCTGACCTCTACATTGCGAACGTAGCGCTCTGCCAACTGAGCTACAGCCCCAAAGGTGTGGCGTTGAAGTGTACGAGAACTTAGGCGGCGCGACGATAGCGATACGCGCGACGCATGTACTCCTGTTGACGCAACTGCGCCAACATGTAGCAATAACCCATCAACACAATCACTGCCACTGCGAACAACACAATCATTAGCGTGCTGCCCGTTGTGAGTGACAAAAACAGAGTGACAGCATTCAGAGCAAGAAGACCGAATAATGCGTTCGTGCGACGTCGGCGCAATACCTCACGCGGTGACAAGAACACTTCTTCACGTGCATAGTGGGAACGAGTGAGATCGTGGTGGTGTGCGCGACGGTGACGGCCTGTTTCATCCGATTCATACATTGAGGTCACCGTATTGTCGTAATAGCGATCCTCCATGTACGGCGCTGGTGCTGGTCGACGCACCGGTTGTACACGCGGGGCCGATACCAACGGGCGAGACATCGCCCGCATTGGAGCGTGGGCACGGGGGCCCTGGGTGCGTTGCAACGTGTTGAGTTGACGACGGAAATCAGACACCGACGACGAAGAACCAACATCAAGCCGGGCGCGCAACAACGGCGGCAACAACACTGCCAGCCATGCGGCTCCCACAAGAAGGAGGATCAACTTACTCATCTATCAGTCCCACCATGAACTGGGTCGCACCACCGATTGATGCGACACACCGACTTGTCTATGGGGCCGTAACCCACAGCTCTATTGGCGATAGAGCCGCCGCCTGAAAGGCACTCGTGTAATTCTACGGAAGTCGGTTTCGGAAGACCACGATAAGAGACCCCTAATCGAGGAAGATGTGGCTGAAAAAAGGGCATTCACGGCCAAAATCATCCATTTGGAGCGGTTTTCTCGGCATTGAGACGGATGTCTCAATGTGGCAGCGCTCACCATCAGGGGTCAAGGACGCCGATATGACCCCGAGCGTCCCCCGTCTTTTTCCCACAGGGCCAAGTTGCTGATCGTCATGTTCTTATCGGCACTCTTGCACATGTCATAAATCGTGAGCGCAGCCACCGAACATGCGGTGAGAGCCTCCATCTCCACTCCTGTGCGGTCCACCGTGGCCACGGTGGCAGTGATGTCGATGCCCTCGGTACCAATTTCAAAATCAATGGTCACCGAAGACAGCATGAGCGGATGACACAGCGGAATGAGATCGCTGGTCTTTTTCGCAGCCTGAATTCCGGCAACTCGAGCTACCCCGATGACGTCACCTTTTTTCATACCCCCATCACGAATCGCAGTGGCAGTGGCAGGGCTCATTGACACGTGGCATCGCGCCACGGCGCGCCGACTGGTGATGTCTTTGTTGCCCACATCAACCATGTGAGCATTGCCCTCAGAGGTGAGATGGGTGAATGTTGGTTCGGACACGCAGGTCAGCGTAGCCAGTTCAACATCACACCGATATCAAATGATTACTTCAACTTCAGGAAGAGTTTTTCGACTTCTTCCATCGTGAAGCCTTCTTTTCCAGCCTTTTTCGGGTCTTGCAGACAACGCTGCATTCCCGATGACAACAACTTGAAGCCGACTTGGTCAAGTGCTGTACTCGCTGCTGACAACTGAGTGATTACTTCGCGACATTCGCGACCTTCTTCAATCATCGTGCGAATCGCTCGCACTTGACCTTCGATTCGCGCAAGTCGTGTCGTCAAATTTTTGGTGAGCTCTGGCTCTAAATCCATAGTTGTAGTGTATCAGAAATACCCTTTGGGGTATCCTGAAATATCGGTATACTCAGTCACATGGGCATGATCTTCGAGCAATTTTATTTGGAGTGTCTCTCGCAAGCTTCGTACTTGATCGGCGATACCTCAACAGGTCGTGCTGTCGTTGTCGACCCGACGCGCGATGTACAGCAATACCTAGACAGTGCCACGCAACACGGTCTCACCATCGAATTGGTGCTCGAAACCCACTTCCACGCCGACTTCTTGTCAGGCCACCTCGAATTGGCAAACGCCACTGGCGGCAAAGTTGGGTTCGGGTCTGCTGCGCGACCTGAATTTTCTGCTCGGTTGTTTGAAGATGGAGAGCGTTATTCACTCGGCAACGTCACGTTGGAGATTCGCCACACACCTGGTCACACACCAGAGTCAATCTCGATCGTCGTATTCGAATCGGCTGATGCGACCACCCCGTACGGTGTTCTCACTGGCGACACGATGTTCATTGGCGATGTTGGCCGACCGGATCTATTGGTCTCTGTGGGTCGCACCGCAGAGGAGTTAGGCAAAGACCTCTACTCGTCGCTTCGCAACAAGTTGCTCACTTTGCCAGATGAGACACGAGTATTCCCCGCTCATGGCGCTGGCTCAGCATGTGGCAAGAACTTGTCGACAGAAACGCAGTCAACAATTGGCGAGCAACGTCGCGACAACTACGCACTGCAATTCAACGATGTTGATTCGTTTGTTGCCGCGGTGACAGAGGGGCAACCTCCTGCTCCCGGGTATTTTGCATACGACGCAAAGCGCAACAAACAAGCACGCGAATTGCTCGATGAACACACGCCCCCAACGCAGGTGGGTATTCCCGACGCATTTGCCGCTCGTGAACGAGGTGTGCAACTTGTTGACACTCGTGACTCACAGTTTTTCGCAACCGGACATTTGCGTGGTTCAGTCAATGTCGGGCTCCAAGGCCGTTACGCCGAATACGCCGGTTCAGTTATCCGACCTGATGAAGAGATCATTTTGGTCACCGAACCTGGTTACGAACTTGAAGCCAAGATTCGTCTTGCTCGTATTGGCTATGACCACGTTGTTGGCTGGGCATCGGTTGACGAATTAGTCGATCACCCATCCCTTGTCGACAAGGCTTCGCGTCTCACCCCTCGACAGTTTGCGGATCGGACACATTCCATTGCGGATCTTCAGATTGTTGATGTTCGCGGTGAGGGTGAATACAAAGTCAACCATTACAACGGTGCAACAAACATTCCTGTGTCGCAGTTGAATGCGCGGATGTCAGAGCTTGATCCCTCACGTCCAACGGTTGTGTATTGCGCCGGCGGATACCGTTCGTCAATTGCGGCTAGCGTCTTGCGTTCAGCAGGTTTCGCTGATGTGTCAGACGTGCTTGGTGGTTTTGAAGCGATGATTCAGTCGCAAAACTAAATAGTGCTGCAACTACGCGTCACGGCGATATGGAAAATGTGGTGGGCGTTTGTTGAGAAACGCATCGACGCCCTCTTTGTCTTCACCAACGCGTTCCAAAACATCCGCCCATCGTTGCGCCAACTCAGGTGACACATCTCCCGCACCAATAATTTCTTTCACCATCTGTTTGGTTGCTACTTGAGTGAGATGTGAACGTTCCGCAGCCATCACATGCACAAGTTGCTGCACGCGAAGCTCTAACTCATCTGGTTGCACAAGTTCATCAATCAGCCCGATACGAAGAGCGCGCGTTGCATCTATTAATTCCCCCGAAAACAGAAGGTGCTTTGTCGCTGTGGGACCAATGATTTCCACCGCTCGGCGCAAAGCGTATGTTGGATAAATAATCCCTAACTTTGCCGGAGTGATACCAAATTGCGACGTGGTGTCTGCAATGCGTACGTCGCACGCATTGATGATTTGCACTCCTCCACCAACGCAACTGCCGCGAATCATCGCAACTGATGGGCCAGGAAATGCGGCAATAGCTTCCTCGGCGGCACGGTTTGCTTCTCCATAGCGGCCACCATTGCCCTCTGTTAACCCGGAGATGTCGGCACCGGCACAAAAATGTGCCCCCTCACCAGTGATAACAAGGACCTTCGCTGAAGGATTAGTTGACAACTGCGAGACAATGTCTGCTATCTCGCTCCACATGTCAAAAGTGATGGCGTTGCGCTTATCTGGGCGATTCAAAGTGAGGGTTGCGACATGTTCATGCACGTGCACTCGGAGCGCATCCGTCGTCATATGCGATTAGCCGCCGATCTGACTCATCGAACGACGTGGTTTCACGAACTGCACTTGTCCAATTTGATGACCGGCCCACTTCTTGCCCACCGCGCGAATAATCGCATCGGCAATGACATCATCTGATGAGCCATCACGCAACAGTGCGCGCAAGTCGGATTCATCGGTAGCAAACAAACATGTACGGAACTGCCCATCAGCCGTAATGCGGACGCGATCACAGTCGCCACAGAATGGTTTAGTCACCGAAGGAATAACCCCAACAGTGCCCTTGCCGTCGAGATATCGCCAGCGATCCGCAGGAGCAGCACCGCGAGCTGGCATTTGCTCAAGCGGATACGCCTCGTTGATGATTGACACAATCTCATCTTGGCTCACCACTTTGTTGCGTTCCCATTCATTAGATGCATCAAGTGGCATGAATTCAATGAAACGCACTTCAAGACCTTGGTCGCGACCAAAGGTTGCCAAATCAAGAATCTCATCGTCATTGACACCGCGTTCAATAACCGCATTGATCTTGATCGGATGAAAGCCCGCTTCCTTCGCCGCGGAAATGCCAGCGAGCACGTTGTCTAACTCATCGCGACGAGTCATTTCCAAGAAGCGCTTCTGCTTGAGCGAATCAAGACTGATATTGATGCGATGCAAGCCGGCCGCACGAAGGTCGTGTGCAATGTTGCGTAGCGTTGCGCCATTCGTGGTGAGAGCAATGTCAGGAGCTTTGCCTGCGTAGTCGCTTGTTGCATCGGCAGGGACTCGCAGTCCATTCAACATCTCAATGAGACGACTGAGATGGGCGCGCATGGTGGGTTCGCCACCAGTGAGACGGATTCCATCCACCCAAAACCGCTCAACACAAATACGAGCAATGCGTTCAATCTCTTCAAAAGTGAGGATCTCCGAGCGTGGTAACCAGACAAGTCCTTCTTCTGGCATGCAATACGTGCAACGGAAGTTGCAACGATCAGTCACCGAGATACGAAGGTCTCGAACGACACGGCCAAACGGATCAATCAGGTCCACGCTGTCAGCCTAGGGTCCAAGGAAGGTCACCGTCACGGGGTCACCTGCGTGCAAGCCGTCGCCATCAGGAACCTCGATTAAGGCGTTAGCCAATGCCGTTGCTGCGAGTTGATGGCTGCCCTGCGGACCAGTACGGGAGACATGCACACGTCCGTCATCAGCAAAGCGAGCAAATCCGCGATCAAAATGCGTCTTACCATCGGATTTACGTGAGATGTCTTCGTCAAGCACCGCACGAATGCGTGGACGCCACGCCAAGTCCCCGAATCCACTCATTGTTCGTAACGCCGGACGGGCGAGTAACTCAAAACTCACCAACGATGACACCGGATTGCCAGGCAATCCGAAAATAGGAACGTGAATTCCGCGAACGTTGAGCAGTGTTCCAAACGCGAATGGCTTTGCCGGTTTCATCGCGATCTGCATCCATGACATATCGGCGATGCGTGATAACACCGCCTTCACCACGTCATAGTCACCCATACTCACACCACCACTTGAAACGATCGCATCACAATTCATGTCATCTATCGCTGAACGAAGTCGTGCTTCGAGAGCAGATTCGTCGTCAACAACGGTGCCGAGATCGACTGCTTCAAGACCTGCTTGTTCAACGAGGCGTAACAACATCACTCGGTTACTCTCGCGGATCTGCCCAATTTCTAACTGGCTGCCATCTTCCACCAACTCATCACCTGTCGACAACACACCAACACGAGCAGTGCGAAATACCGCCACAGTGCGAGCATTGATGCTTGCCAGTGTTCCAAGTACCGCTGGAGTGACGACGGTTCCCTTTGTAAACACGACTGTTCCAGTGGTGACATCACTACCCGCATCACGAATTGATGCACCTGGTAGAACCGACGTCTTGATACGAACGGCGTCATCACCCACACGTTCTGTTTCCTCAACCATCACCACTGCATCGCATCCAGAAGGAATAGGTGCTCCCGTCATAATGCGAATCGCGGAGCCAGGCTCCACGTGTTGTGACGGTCGCGCACCAGCAGCTAACTCACCAATCACTGGCAACTGAACCGGCACTTCTGCAACATCGGCTGCTCGCACCGCGTACCCGTCAACCGCAGTGTTCGCAAACGGCGGCACGTTTTCTGCCGCCACAACATCCCTCGCCAGAATCTTGCCCAACGCATCGCGAAATGGCACTTCGATGCTGCCCAATACAGAGCATCGCGCCAACACGATGTTGCGAGCGTCTCCTAACGGGGTCATGGCACAAAACGGTACCGTCCGAATTCACGCGCGATGAAAAGACGTCGTAACTGGTGTAAACCGTAGTCATGGGTCATTACAAGGCACTTCCCGCATCGGGGTATCAATTGGAATGGCTCACACCGGATCATAAACCTGCAAGTTCCGTCGTCCTGCGATGGGAAAACGAAGGATGGACCGCAGAGGTTGCGCTTCATCATGATGACGCGGTGGCGGTGTTTCGTCTCTCGGCTCAATGGCAAGTACAGCAAATGCTGCTCTTTCGAGACATGGCCGAACCGGACTTATGGTTGGCAACAGATGGACGAGGTCGATGGGGTGAAATGAACGGCGCTCATCGCACCGAACTTGATGGATGCGTTGACATTGATTTTGCGGGCACACCGTTTACCAACAGTGCCGTCATTCATCGACTACCCCTACACGTGGGAGACCAAACAGACATCCATGTGATCACGATTGACGTGGAGACTTTGTCGGTGATGAATGAGCCACAGCGCTATCACCGCGTGGACGAACATACATGGCAATACCACTCCCTGTCATCAGGAGAAACTGTCACTGTCTCAGTTGATGAATTCGGTTTTGTTATCGATGAACCACACTCATTCGTACGTCATCACCAGAATTGATCACCGCGTCAGACTGCACTATTTCAAACGGTGCAACAACCATTGTTGCAATGCGTCCGCTGTGTCAGGCCGCCGCAGCGCGATGTCGATAACAGCCGTCAACCACCCAAATGGTGTTCCTGTGTCATACCGAGCACTCGTGTTGATCGCACCAGTCAACGGAGAAACAAGTGTCTGTAAGCGCAGAGCATCGGTTAACTGCAATTCACCATTTGTATGTGGAGTGATACGTTCTAACGCATCGAACACATCATGTGTCAACACATAACGGCCAATGATGATCAGATCAGACGGTGCATCTTCCACTTTTGGTTTTTCAACGACGTCAATTATCGAAAATGGTCCGTCCATCGGTGAGTCTGCCGACGGAGTAATGACGCCATACGCGCTCACATTTTCTTTTGGAACGCGCATCAAACCAACACTTCCCACTCCGCGTTCAGCGGTCAGTGAAATGAGATGTGACAAGTGCCGTGCATCACCCATGATTTCGTCGGGCAACATCACCGCAAAGGGTTCATCACCCACCGCCGTTCGCGCGCATCCCACCGCATGACCAAGTCCACGTGGCGCGTCTTGATACACGATTGAGACCTTCACATCACCGCCAATTGCCGCAAGTCGATCTGCGAGGTCCACGCGACCGCTGGCACGCACTCGCTCGACAACATCGGCATTTGGGGTCGTGTACGCGGCCACTGCAGGTTTGGCCACGTTTGAAACAATCACAATGTGGTCAACGCCAGCGGCGACGGCTTCATCCATCACCAACTGAAGTGCCGGAACATCAACGATTGGCAGTAGTTCCTTGGGGACAGCCTTTGTGACGGGCAGAAATCGTGTCCCCAGGCCGGCGGCAGGAATCACAGCGGTGCGTACTCTCACGAATTGTCACGCTAGCCAGATACCCTATTAGCACTCGACCTATCAGAGTGCCAACAAAAGATCTGACCCGACATCTGACATTGGAGAGACGGATGCCTACCTACGTCTACAAATTCGTTGATACCGGCGAAACAATTGAAGTGCAGCAGTCCTTTGATGACCCTACGCTCACCGAATTTGCCCACCCCTCAGATGGCACAATGCGCAAGGTGAAGAAAGTGTTCACCCCTGTTGGTGTGACCTTTAAGGGTGGTGGCTTCTATAAGACCGACAACAAGTCGAGTTCATCATCAGGATCATCGTCGAGTTCATCCTCAAGCGCATCATCAAGTGCGTCATCGAGTTCATCGTCAAGCGACTCGGCTTCCACCTCAAGCACCTCCAGCTCTACGTCATCATGAGATGTGTGGTGCTCAGCCACACCGCCATTGTTCAGATTCGCCATTAGCGAGTCACATGCGTGTTCTACAGCACACATGCGACGGTCACTCTCGTCAACCATATATGTGAAGGAGTCTCAGTGTCGTTTACTCGTCATCTCGTTACGGTGCGAAATCTTGCTCGAGTGCTCAATCAATCACTCATGCGCCACCGACGCACGCAATTGATTACCACGGCAACAGTCTGTGTGGTGTTGTCGTTTGTGTATCTGCGTGTTCTTGGGTCTCAATCGCCGTTGAATTGATCAAGTGGCGTTGATGGCACAATGCGCGGGGCCCATGGACGTGGTTCATCCCAGTAATGACCTACTACATGCCCGCGACGAAGTGCCTCGAGAAAATCTTTTGGTCCGTCAAAGTCAGGAATATCAACAAATGCACTTCCTATTGCAAGGGGTACATGCGCGTCACTTCCCGCACCTTGAGCAATGTCATGATCTGTAGCAAAACGTTGAGCTCGTGCATTCAGCGACTGCAGAGACGTCTTTGCATTAAACACTTCGATCGCATCCACTAGTCCCGCTTGCGTTAGATCATTGAGTGCAGCCTCGGAGATGTTGCGTCGCATCGGATCAAATGGATGTGGAACATACACAAGGCCACCTTGTTCGCGAATTACGCGAGCAGTATGCGTTGCGTTTTCACCAAAGGGAATGCGTTGCGACAGAAACAAGCCGATGATTTCGCCGGCATGGGTACGCACTTCTTCGCCTGTAATAACTCGACAAATTCCCTCGCGTTCCAAAACGTGTGCGAGTTGCCCAACGCCTGAAATCGAATTGTGATCGGTGACGCACAAAACATCGATTCCTGCTTCCGTGACGGCTTCGACAACTTCATCAATTGTTGTGGTGCTGTCACCGCTATGCAAAGTGTGCGAATGCATGTCCACACGTACCCAACCAGGTGCGCAAGGGTTTGCGAGATGAGGGTGGCGCGCAATCGCATGTGCAGTTGCAGTTGCCACCAGTAATCAGGCCCCGCTCAACATGACATCAGAAATAACGAGACTCATGCCGGTTGCACGCATCGGCAACCACTCGATGTCACCACCAATTTCGATGATGTCGAGAAGCATGCGTTGCAGTGTCGACGCGATCGTGAATTCGCGAACTGGTTCGGCAGTAACGCCGTTTCTGATCATGAGTCCTGAAGCTCCTGTGGAGAAGTCACCAGAAACTGCATTGACACCACTGTGCAGGCCTTGGACGCTTTGCACGAGAACACCATCACTCACGTTCTTGATGAGTTCCTCTTGGGATTTGTTACCAGGCACGATCTGTAGTGCCAAACATCCGACTCCGGGAGTTCCACCAGTGCCACTTCGAATCGCATTACCCGTCGAGCGAGTTCCAGCGCGACGCGCACTGTATGACGAGTGCACAAAACCCCGCAAGACACCATTTTCAATCAGCACATTGCGACGAGTTGCTAAGCCTTCGCCATCTCGTTCACTGGCGGTGTACGCGCGTGAATCAGTGGGGTCATCAATGAGCACCACAGTTGGATGTGCAACCTCTTCACCAACGCGATTGGCAAACAGACTGCGACCTTTCACCACTGCTTCACCGTTCAACGTGCTCCCGATGATGGAAAGAAATTGTGCAGTGACGAATGGATCTAAGACAACTGTTGTTTTCTTGCTCTGAGGTTTCACCGCACCAAGAAGACGAGTGGCGCGCTCACCTGCTTCGCGACCAGCTTTCTCCAGATCAAATTCGTTGGGGTTCTTTCCGATGGCGTACGCCCAACCTGTTTGTGTTTCGCCATTTTCTTCCGCGAGAGTACTGACCGACGCATAACACGAATTCGAACGATTCGTACCACGAATGCCCGTGGTTGTTGCAAATGCAGCCTCTGAATACCCGTCGCTGTAGTTCGAATCATCTATTCGTACTCGTGAATCAGATGCCACCGCGAGTTGCTCAAGTTTTTTTGCAATCTCAATTTTCTTCTCAGTGGGATAAGAAACCAATGTTTCATCCCACAGATGCTGTGGCGTTACTGCAACACCATCGTCTTCGGCGAGGCCCGCCCATTCATCAACACTTCCTAATTCAGCATTTTCACGCGCTTCAGCAAGCACCTCTCGAATCGCAGATTCATCAAGAGTCCCCGCATACGAGGATCCAGTTCGACCACTGGTGATGACACGAACGCTGATTCCTTGGTCTTGTGCGGACACAAAGTGCTCAACCTCGCCTTGATACACACGAATGTCCGTGTGTCCACCACGCGCAACGCTGACCTCAATTTGCTCGCCAGGCCGTGCTTGGGCAACAACGCGATCTGCGATTGCCTGGAGCTGATCTAATGATGCAGTGTCACCACTCACGCGGCTGTTCCACCAATTGTCATTGATGTGACGCGCAATGTGGGCTGACCATCACCCACTGGAACACCTTGGCCGTCTTTGCCACATGTTCCCGGGTTACCCATTGCAAAGTCGTTGCCCAACATGTCAATGTCACGAAGAACTTGCGGCCCATTACCAATCAGGTTGCCCTCGCGTAGCGGTGATGTGATCTCTCCATTTTCAATGAGATAGGCCTCAGTCATACCAAACACAAAGTCGCCGGTAGCTGTGTTCACACTGCCACCTCCCAATTTCGCAACATACACACCTTTTTCAGTGTTGCGAATAATGTCACCCGGTTCTTCCGTTCCATTCAACACAAACGTGTTGGTCATGCGCACCATTGGCAAGTCTGCATATGATTGACGACGACCATTGCCGCTTTGCGGACGCTTGTCATTACGAGCGCGAATGTAGTCCCACATGTAGTCGGTGAGAATTCCATTTTCGATCAGCACATTGCGCTGGCTCTCGTGCCCTTCATCATCAATTCCGATTGCTCCCCATTCACGACTCATCGTGCCGTCATCGACAAGGGTGATGTTTGGAGCAGCAACCAACTCGCCGACTTTGTCGCGATACACGCTGGCACCGCGAGCCACGAGGTCTGCTTCAAGACCATGACCACATGCTTCATGGAATAACACTCCGCCCGAGCCCCGTTTGATTACCACTGGCATCGCACCACTTGGAGCAGGGCGAGCGTGCAATTTGGTTACTGCGATGCGTGCGGCGTTTCGTGCAAGTTCGTCGATGTCTTCTTCATCAAACATCTCAAAACCTACGGTGTAACCCATTGAGTCGTATCCGGTTTGCATTCCGGTGTCACCATTTGCAACAGCGCTGATACGCAACAACGTGCGCACCTGTTCGTCGGTGGCGAACACGCCATCGGAATTGGCAACCAAGATGCGACGGGTACTATCCGAATAACCCGCTGACACCTGAACAATTGCATTGTCATAACTGCGCGCTACATCATTTGCCTGCATCAACAGTTCGATCTTTTTGGCTTTAGTGACATCGCTTGGCGCAATACGCACGGTGTTCACGGGGTGACGCTTCTCAGCACCTAACGCGACAGTGTTGACCCCACCACCGCCATGTGCTGCCGCAGCAGCCGCCGCCCGAGCTGCGCGCAGCAAACCCTCTTCACTGAGGTCAGAGGTGTGAGCAAATCCAGTGGTATCGCCTTGAATCACCCGAATACCAGCTCCGCGGTCACGTCCACTTGTGACCTGCTCGACGCGGCCGTCATCCAATGATCCCGACATGGACCGTTTATCTTCGATAAATACCTCGGCAAAAGCAGCACCTGTTGACCGACCTTCAATGAGGACTCGTTCAAGTACAGCGGGGTCAAATTCTGTCGACAAACTTGTAGCGCTCACGCGCCAGAGCCTATCCAAAGCCCGCTGACGAGGTTTAAAGTTGGCATTGATATGACAAACGCCGCCAGCCTTCCTCCGTCTGGCGTCGCCCGCGAACACAAGACTCGCTGGTGGAAAGAAGCGGTCGTCATGATCACCTTCTATTTGATCTACAGCGCCACCCGAAATCGATTTGGCTCAGCAGAGATCGGCGAATTGGATATCCCCGAGCAAGCGTTCAATAACGCGATGAAGATCATCGAGATCGAGCGTGCAATCGGATTGTTTCATGAGGAAACAATCCAAGAGTGGTTCCTACCCCATCGATGGTTTATCCAATTCATGAACACGTATTACGGTACGGCGCACTTTGTCATCACAATTGCTGTCTTCATCGTTTTGTATCGCAAGCGCAAAGATGTTTTCGCCCTGTTTCGTAACGCACTTGCGGCGACTACAGCGCTGGCGATAATTGGTTTCTTTTTCTTCCCGCTAATGCCACCACGACTGTTGGATGCGCCATGTCCACCTGCTGCGTACGGCGGTGCCTGTATTGATCATGAGCAGCGCAACTTCAACGAAGCGGAAAACTTTGGGTTTGTCGACACGCTTGATGTATTTGGCGGTCCGTGGGATTTCAACTCAAGCGCCATGGCATCTATATCTAATCAATACGCCGCGATGCCAAGCCTTCACATCGGATGGGCTTCGTGGTGTGCCTTTGGACTTTGGCCACTTTTGAAACGAAGATGGCTAAAGATCGCGGTGCTGTTATATCCAGCGTTTACGTTGCTGTGCATCGTTGTGACAGGAAATCACTTTTGGATTGATGGCGTTGGTGGTCAACTCGCACTAGGAGTGGGCTTTCTCATCGGTTGGGGGATGCACGAAGCAAACCAGCGCTGGCTCGACCGCAAACACGCTCTCGTACACAGTTTACATTTGCCACACGGTGAGCGTCATCACGCACACGATCAGAATGAGTAATAGCCACCGTCAATAGTGATGATGTCGGCAGTGTGATAGCGACTTGCATCACTTGCGAAATACACGGCGATACCACCAAAGTCATCGCCAGTTCCCCATCGACGCAGCGGAACACGCGGTAAGACCTTGTCAACGAACTTGTCCCAACCAAGAACAGGCGCGGTCATTTCACTTTCAATCCAGCCAGCGATAATCGCATTGGATCGCACACCATGCCGCGCGTGTTCTACGGCGATCGCCTTCGACATTGAGATCAACCCCGCTTTCGATGCGCCGTAGTGCTGGCCTTTCTGTTGACCGAAGAATGCAGATCCTGATGATGTGAACACCACCGAGCCCCCACGACCGGACTCCACCATGTGTCGTGTCGCGACTTGGGCGGTGAAAAATGCACCATCAAGATTGATGCGCATCACACGCCGCCACTCGTCGTGTGTCATTTCCAAAAAACTGGGAGCGGCACCACTTACACCGGCATTGACAAAACAAGAATCCACTCGGCCAAGCGCTTCAATAGTTGCAGCAAATGTTTTTTCCACTTGATCTTGATCACCCACGTCGCAAATGAAGTCAACGATTCGAGTTCCGTGGGCAGAGAGTTCTTCGCGAGCTCGCTTGTTCTTGTCCGGGTTAGTCCCCCAAATCACAACATCTGCGCCATGGGTCGCGAGACCTCGTGCCATACCAAGTCCAATACCACTGTTACCACCAGTGACGAGTGCCACGGTGCCGGAAAGATCAAAGATGTCAGCCATGAAAGGCGACCATAGCGAACGTGACCGTGCCGTGACGCTCTGGCAGATAACAAGCGCAGATAGCCTCAACTACCAATGGGACTACTGGAGAACATTCGCGAACCACGTGACCTTTCTCGGTTGTCGTCAGAGGAGTTGTACACGCTGGCTGGCGAGATTCGCGATTTCATCGTGAACGCAGTTAGCGAAACAGGTGGACATCTCGGTAGCAATCTTGGTGCGGTAGAACTCACTCTCGCACTTCATCGCTCATTCGAAAGCCCACGTGATGCAATTTTGTGGGATACCGGACATCAAGCATACGTACACAAGATCGTGACCGGTCGTCAAAGTGGTTTTTCTGAGCTTCGTCAGTCCGGTGGATTATCTGGCTATCCAAGTCGTGAAGAAAGTCGTCACGACTTCATCGAAAACAGTCACGCATCAACCGTGCTCAGCTACGCACATGGTCTTGCACTTGCACGCGACAATGGCACCGCACAACATCGACACATTGTTGCCGTTATTGGCGATGGATCGATGACCGGTGGAATGGCCTATGAAGCATTGAACAATTTAGGTCACAGCAAACGACGCGTGATTATTGTTCTCAATGACAACGGACGTAGTTACGCACCGACTATCTCCAACCTCACCGCTGGAGATACGTCAACGCAAACGATTTCTCCTGACCATCCATCTCTCACTGATCGCGTCACCGACAAGTTGTCTAACGTGCTCACCAACATTCGACTCAACCCCACCTACGTCCGACGTCAACGCAAGTTCGAAAACTTCATGCGCGAGCTTCCGGTTGTTGGGAAGCAAGCTGAACAAGGTGTCGAAGCGTTTAAAGCGGCAGTGCGCGAATTCCTGCAACCGCCGTCATTTTTTGAAGCACTAGGTGTGCGCTACGTCGGTCCAGTTGATGGTCACGACATCGCATCTCTTGAACACGCGTTTGAGGCTGCAATTGCGCGTGTTGATGAAGGCCCCATCGTTGTACACGTATTGACACAAAAAGGTCGTGGTTATTCTCCAGCGGAAGACGACGACGAAAAACATCTTCACGACACTCCCACCTTTGATCCACTCACTGGTCCAGCGCTCAAAGGTCCATCGGGGTACACGCAAGCTTTCGCCGATGCATTGGTAAAACATGCCGACACCGACACACGTGTCATGGCGATCACCGCCGCAATGCCAGGTCCCACTGGCCTGCTTGAGTTTCAAGAACGCTTTCCTGATCGTTTCCTCGACGTCGGAATTGCCGAGCAACACGCAGTGACCACCGCAGCAGGAATGGCAATGGGCGGATTACGTCCAGTTGTAGCGCTGTATTCAACATTCCTGTCACGTGCGTGGGACCAAGTTGTTTACGACGTAGCACTACATCGTCTACCTGTCGTGTTTTGTTTGGACCGCGCTGGCATTACTGGTGATGATGGTCCGAGCCACCACGGCATCTACGACATGGCACTTCTCACCAAAGTTCCGGGCATGCGCGTGTTGGCACCATCATCTGTGCAAGAACTGCAACAGATGTTCGCCGACGCAATGACACTTGTTGAAGAAGGACCCATCGCCATTCGGTATCCAAAGGGCGCAGCACGACAAGTTTCTGAAGGTGACGTTGGCTCCGGATTGAATGCCCGCAAACTGGTTGACGGATCCGGCCAAGTGTGCATTCTGGCTGTCGGAAAGATGGTGGGCCATGCAATGTCTGCAGCAGAGATGTTGCGCGAACAAGGGATCGAACCGACGGTATGGGACGTTCGCTGTTGCTCTCATCTCGACCCCGCGATGTTGAATGACGCTGCAAGTCATGACCTTGTGATCACTGTCGAAGACGGCCTGCGCGAAGGTGGGGTTGGCATGTCTATTGCAAACCACATTGATGAGTTGAACCATCCCACTCGTGTGTCAGTTCTTGGTGTGCCCACCAAATTCATTTCGCATGCCAAACCAGACCAAATCTTTGCCCAATTGGGTCTTGACGCCACGGGAATAACCACCCACGTTGCGTCTCTTCTTGTGCGCTAAAACTGTTGACGTGAGCAACGACCTTCAGCCAGACCTTGACCTTGCCCTGCAATTGGCTGACCGTGCTGATTCACTAACGCTGCCAAGATATAACGCACAAGCTTTTGTTGTTGAATGGAAAGACAATCTCACTGAAGTCACGGAGGTCGACCGCAGTGTAGAAACGGAATTGCTTGCAATGATCCGTACTCAACGTCCACATCACAGTTGGTATGGAGAAGAATATGGCAAAGGTGGTGACAGTAACGCCGAGTGGACCTGGGTGATTGACCCCATTGATGGCACATCAAATTTCGTCCGCGGTGTTCCTGTGTGGGCAACATTGATCGCTCTTGTTCATCGCGACATCGGACCAGTTGTCGGAGTGGTAAGTGCGCCGGCACTGCACACACGCTGGTGGGGCGTGCGTGACGGCGGAGCGTTCCGCAACAGCACACCAATTCGAGTGAGCACGGTCAGTGAATTGCTAGACGCTCACGCCAGTATCACTGCCAATACAGCGTGGAACGTTGCCGGCAAGTCACAAAACATTCATCGACTACAAAACACCGTTCGGCGCTCACGCGGGTTTGGTGATTTCTGGCAACACATGCTCGTGGCAGAGGGAAGCATCGACCTCGCTGTTGACGCCATCGGATTAGAGCCCTACGACATTGCCGCATTGGTGCCGATAGTAGAAGCAGCCGGGGGCGTACTGACTGACAGAGACGGCACACGCACATGGCAAGGGACATGCGCAGTGTCAAGCAACGCACTGTTGCACAATGACATCATCACAATTCTGAACGCATAAGCGGTACCGTATTCCCATGCCAATGCAACCCCATCGCCGACTTCATGCCGTTGTCACCGCTGCTGCGGTGATTATTGCCGCGATCCTCGCGATCATCACTGGCGGTGACGCATTCGCCCTCGCAGTTGCTTCGGGCGCCACAACAGGTATCGGTTACTGGCTTGGCGGCATGGCGCATCGTCGCCGCAAGTAATTCGATGATTTCTGCTCGCCGCACTAACACGGCAATCGCAATTGTTGTTGCACTGTTGCTCGTCATCACCTTCGTGGTTGCGGTGTTTGGCACACCAACGTCTGCACCAACAATTGACGATGCAACAGGAACCACCATCCCTGTCTCCACTACAACCCCTGATGAGGGCGAAGTAACGCCTCCGACAAATGGTCTTACGCGTGATGCAGACAGGTCTGATTCGTGGTTGTCTCACACGTTTGCTACCGAACAATTTGATTTTCCAATGGATCAACTCAGTTGCGAGGAGATGGATCAATACCTCACAGTGGAACTATGCGTAGTCGCACAAACCCAACGCGGTGATTTCATGGTGACTGCAACTGAGGGATTCTGGGATCCACAAAGCAATGATGACGCACCCGTGGAGATTCCGCTTAATTTCATGGTGTACGTTCACACCAACGAAAATGGTCCGCCACGCGCGATGAGTGTTCTTGACGGATCTGTGACCGCACCATACGGTTCAGCATCTTCGCAAGTTCAAGTCTCTACTTTCAATGTTGTGGGTGACAATGTTGTGGTACTCGAATGGTCATCGGCAGACGACGCCACCAGAAATACAGAACGTACGTGGTCAGCGGTGCAGGTCCTTGCGATGCGATCTGGCGGTTTACCCGAAGTAGTAGCTACATACGGAGGAACCGACATCGCATACGGGTCTGACTCGCGTTCACTGGTTCTCACCTCTGAACGTTTCGGCCCTCCCTCACGCAATGCGCAAGCAGAACCATGGTTGACGGTGTTACGTCTCTTACCTTCAACAACTACTCAATGGCGCGAGACAGTGTCTTCACAGTCAGTGTCATCATTTGATAACTCGTCACTAAATGAACCACTCGAGCAGTCGGTGTATGAATTTCCTCGACGTCGAACCGCAACAGCTCCAGTTAGTTAGTGGGGCGAGGCAGTGACCACGACATCCGCACCAACATTGACCGCTCATGGCAAGACCACGGTTATCGATCGACCACTCATAATGGCCGTCATCAATGCCACTCCTGATTCATTTAGTGATGCCGGACAATACGCGACGCTTGAAGCACGCATGGCACGGGCGCAGGAAGTAGTTGATGCAGGTGCTGACATTCTCGATGTGGGTGGACAATCAGCAATCACTGGTGTACCTGAGATTTCTGAAGATGAAGAGATTGAACGCATCGCTCCCGTCATTCAGTGGATTGCACAAAACACCAACGTGTTGATATCGGTCGATACATACCGTCCCCGCGTCGCGCAAGCTGCACTAGATGTGGGTGCTCACATCATCAATGACATCAGTGGACTTCTCTACCCCGAACTCGCTGACATCGTTTCGACGTCTCGTGCCGGATACATTCTCATGCACAACCGAGGTCGGCCAAAAGTGCGTCTAACCGACGCAGATCTTTACGACGATGTTGTCGAAGATGTTGTTTCATTTATGACTGAACGCCTCGCGACACTGGAATCATACGGCGTCACTCGAGACCAGATCATCGTTGATCCTGGTCCTGATTTTTCTAAAACTCCGGCACAAACAGTTGAAGTGTTGCGTTCGCTTGAACAATTAGCCAAGTTTGACCGGCCAATGTTGCTGCCAGTGTCTCGAAAAGACTTCATTGGTGCCATCACTGGCCGACCACCACGCGAGCGTCTGGCCGGCACACTCGCTGCAATTGGTCATGCGCTTACTATCTCTCGTTCAACGATCTATCGCGTTCACGACGTACTTGAAGTGCGAAATTTCATTGACGTGTGGGATGTGCTTCACAAGCATCGGGAAATCGACAAGAACACATTGCTGGACCGTTCCCTCTGGCGTGCAACCTAACAAGTACCGCCTAAGTAAAAGAACGATTCACAACTAGCGGATTCGTGACTTCGCCGTGTTCAGGCAAAGTCACCCCACGAAGAGTGGCACCAGCCAAAACTTGATCACGTACCTCAGTCAATGCATCGTCAGGCTTCCAGCGATTATGCAACGCACCCCAGTCAACTTCGGCAAGTCCTGCATCGCCAAATGTGCGCCACACATCAATGAGCATTGCTATTTCTAATCCGTAACCGGTAGCGATGGACATCTCCCGCAATGCTCGTGCACGAATGGCTACCTGGCCACTAAGTGGTTGCGATAATTCAGCGAGTCGAGGATGTTCAAGCGCCGCGAGCGGACGACCGACTTCTTCAGTTACTCGACCAGCTGCCTTATCACGAGGTTTTCCATACTCGTCGACGCGGACAAATCCTGACTTCACAAACGTCACTGATTCATCTCGACGTAATGGTTCCACCAACGCCTCAATATGACTAGCGGAAACATTCCCGAGATCAGCATCAAGGAAAACGTATGCGTCAGCGTGATACGCACAGACTCCACGCCACAATGAATCTCCTTTGCCAAGCACTGTGCCTTTGTCTGGGCAAAGATCTGCAGACCAAACGCACTCTATGTTTGCCTCTCGCACTATCTGTGCAGTGTCATCAGTTGAACCGCTATCGAGCACCACAGCACCAGACACGATTCCTCGTTGAACAACTTCTGCCATCACTTGCAACGTCGGCGCAATGACTGCACCCTCATTTCTAGCGGGAACCAGCAATACAACATGCAATTCGGATTGACTCATACTGGAATTAACTTCATACGAGCAACGAAAGGGCGCCTCTGCAATACACGGCTCCTGCAGGAGCGGTCACTTCCCAATTCGAGGGACACCGCTCAGGCGCAATGTCTGCCAAAGGAGCGAGCACAAATCGTCGTTCGAGCCAGCGCGGATGCGGAACGGTGAGAAATTCGTCGGCAATCGAAATCTCATCATAAAAAATGATGTCAAGATCAATTGTTCGTGGACCCCATCGCACTACTCGTTCTCGTAATGCATCCGCTTCAATTGCATTCAGACGACGTAACAACGCATACGGATCAAGATCTGTTTCTAGCGCCACCACCATATTGAGATAACTGCCTTGGTTGTCGGGTCCCCCGATGGGATCTGTCTCATAGACAGGCGATTCAACACGTACTGTCCCAAGTTGAGACATCTGATCAACTGCAAATTTCAAATTGTGTACTCGATCACCAAGATTGCTCCCTAATGCAATGATCGCCGTATGTTTGCGCGAAGAATCAACCACGGTTGACATCTCTGTACGCTGACGGGTGATACGCACTGCAGTTGATGTGAGTTCCTCATCAATTGGGGGATTCAGTTTGGTGATCATCACGTGCGCCACCTCCACTCCATCGAAACCGAGTGCACAATCTGCAACCCGCTGCGCTAGACGCTCTAACAGCAAATCAGATGACTCACGCGCAAGAGCGGCGATGGCATCGCACATCGCGCCGTAATTGACAGTGTCATGCAGGTCATCAGATTGGCCTGCACGGGACAGATCAACTTCCACATCGACGTCAATCTGGATTGGCTGGGGGGCCTCACGTTCGTGTGGCAAGACGCCAATGAGAACCATCACGCGCAAACCGTTGATGTACACGTGATCGCGCGCCATACCCATAATGTCTATCGGCAAAACTACGCTCGGCCTATGACTGAAAAGATCCCGTATGACGAGTTCGGCATGTTTCACGAGAACGCCGAAGAATATGGTCTCCCGTTTGTTTCACCACCAGTAGTTCGACGTGAGTTCGTTTCCGTGTCACCAGATCGTCGCTTATCCGCACTGGTGTGGGGGAAGGACGAACCAGAATTCGTTTTCTTGCATGGTGGAGCACAAAATGCACACACGTGGGACACGGTGATGCTTGCGTTACAAAGGCCCGGAATATGTATCGACTTACCTGGACATGGTCACAGTGATTCAGGAGCACAACCAACAACAAGTGATCTTCCATTACAAACTAATGCTGCTGATATTGCGTCCGTCATAACACAACTTGCTCCGAACGCTTCGGTTGTTGTGGGAATGTCGCTTGGTGGCCTCACATCACTTGCACTGTTACGTGACCATTCACATCTTGTTCGTTCATTGGTTCTAGTCGACATCACCCCTGGAGTGAACGCGGAAAAGGCAAAAGCAATTACCGATTTTGTCAATGGCCCCGCAACATTCCCATCGTTTGATGAGTTATTGCAACGCACTATCGAATTCAATCCCACCCGTAGCGTGTCATCGCTTCGACGTGGCATCTTGCACAACGCGCTACAACAAGATGACGGCACCTGGGTATGGCGTCATCGACGAGACGATGGTCCCGCCCTGCCCGAAGTTGATGGTGAACGCGTCACACTCGACCCGTCATCATTGTGGGACACCATCTCCGCGACAACAATTCCACTGATGCTTGTTCGTGGCATGCGCCCACAATCGGTGGTCAGCGATGATGATGAAAATGAACTACGGCGACGCTCACCTCACGCAAAAGTTGAACGAATTGCCGACGCTGGCCATAGCGTGCAAGGCGACACTCCTGTGGAGCTCACGCGATTGCTTCTTCAATTTTTAGAATAACTGACGAAGCGTTATTCAACCGTCGGTGTGTCGGTAGGAGTGTCAGACGAACGACGACGCACCACCATGTAGGCAACGCCAACCAAAGCAACAACAGCAATAGCTACACCGATGCCGATACCGAAGGCGTTTGATCCGCCCTCATCATCATCTCCACTGCCAGACCCCACTGCTTGTACATCGTCGTCTGAACCACCCGTCGCACCACTGCGATTGCTGTACACCTCAAGATCAAGAGTTTCCGTGAGATCACTGTCAATGCGAACGACATTCCCGTCGACTTTCACTGAATCAGGCAGATCCGCCGGAACTGTTTTTGTGATGTCACCGGGGAAATCAAGCGTGAACTTGATCGAGCCTTCCATCCCTTCCATGTCATCCGCGCTGACGCCCGTCTCGCCTTCACCCATTCCTTCACTCTTATAGGTGAACTTCAGTTGGTCATCGGAGGTAACTTCAATCTTCATATCCTCGTCATCAAGTGGAGTCTTGTCGTAAGTGATCTCCATTTTGTATTGACCATCATCTTCAGTGACTGTGAAAGCCTGCCCCTCTGGGATGTTGCTTGATTCGGGATCAAGCAATTGCTCTTCAAATGCTTGCTTGTCGGCAATGCCGAACATCTGAGCGAGTTCCTTTGACATCGAAACATTCATCGTGCCATTAACAGTCGCGTCTTCGTTCACCACGAAATTGGCCTCTGAGTCGATGCACCCGGTCAATGCCAAACTCGCTGCCCCTATCAATACCGCACTTGCTGTCCTGCGAAATTTCATTGCGCTCCCTCTCGCCGCCTGATTTGCCACAGTAGACGACAAGACGCGGGGCTACCGCGATTTCGTCATGACCGCAGTCAGACCCCGCTGCAAAACCTCACGCAGACGGTCGGGTTCTGGCTTCGTTTCAAGTAATTCCATCAGCACCACCCCGAAAGCGACCGCTTCTATGAAAACAGCCATTGCGAGGGGATCAAGTCCATCGTCTGCGACACCATGTTCTTGCGCCAAGGTCAAGACCTGCTCCCACTGCATCGCCAACTCTGATTCAATGTCGATTAGCGCAGCGCGTAATTGCGGTCTGTCAATTGCAGCTGCAAGTGCACTAGCACGAACAAGACGATCATGTCGATGTTCTGACGATGCAATTGATTGACACATTGAGTCGATACATGCAGACAGACTCTCCGTATTCTCAATCTCTTGCAGTGCTTCGCGTAATGCATCTAACTCAACAAGTGGTTGTTCTCGCAAACGAGCAAATTGTGCTGCTCGAATTAATCCATCGCGATCACCAAAGTGATGATATATCGCTCCGTATGACACACCGGTTTTCTTGCTGATGTCTGTGATGTGCACACCAGATTCACCCTGGCGTTCTAATACGTCAACCGCAGCATTAACTACGGTTTCTATTTTGTCTTTTGCTCGTTGTTGTTGTGCGCGCTGTCGAGGTGGTCGACGAGGCAACAGGTGGCTCTGGTTTTCCGTCTCCATGTAGAAAATGTAGTGACAATTTGGAATCGACTTTTACAAACGCAGGTCAAGTCCTCGACCTTGACGATTTATCTGATTAGCGTTGAATAGACGATTTTCTAAGAACACTCACTACAAGCGGAGTAACTACTGATGGTCGTTTCGGTGTACTAACTTGAACAGATAACTCGCAACGACCATTTCGTAAGACGTTTACGCGCTGTTCAGCCACGCGACAAATTCGACGCGAGCTTTTCAGCACCCGCACGCTGACCTGAGAATTTTTCCGCACAGAGATGCCCGCTCGTCGGATCACACTCTTCAGCGGTGTCGATCTCGTAATTGTTACCGTCGGAACACGAACAACCGGTATTGATGATGGTTCAGTCTCTGCGCAAGACTTTCCGAATGATGTGTTGACTTCACACGTTGTTGTTGGCGCAAAGAGCAACCGATTGGGGGTGGCATTCAGGCTGCCACTCACAGCATCTTTTGATGACAGCGCATTTATCATTGTCATCACCTGCGATGGCGTCGCATCTTTTTGTGCCGAACGCAACACCGCAGCAACACCACTGACATGAGGCGCAGCCATTGACGTTCCACTCATAGTTACAACGGCACTATCTGCCAAAGGTCCGGCTCCAAGTATTTCAACACCTGGCGCGATGATGTCGACACACGAACCAAAGTTTGACCACGCAACCATGGTGTCGGAGATAGTGGATGCCGCAACTGTGATCACGGCCGGGATGCCAGATGGAGATCCGGAGCATGCATTCGCACCGCTATTACCAGCCGCGGCAACAACTACAGCACCAGCATCAACTAGTGATTCAACTGCTGCAATCAAGAGATCATCTTTTGATTGACCACCGAGACTCATATTGACAATGGTTGGAACACCAGGCTGCATGTTGTTACGAATCCAATCAAGACCAGCAACAATTTGAGAGGTGGTGCCACGACCATCGCAATCAAGCACTCGTACAGGGACAACAGTTGCCGATGGTGCCACTCCTAACGTTGACCCAACCGCAGTAGATGCAACATGTGTTCCGTGGCCGTGACAATCTTGAACACTTGATGAACCTGGCACCGTGCTAATTCCTGGCGCAATACGGTTTCGAAATTCGCTATGTGTCGTCCTGATTCCGGTATCGACAACATAGACCCGAGTACCAGCTCCTGTGTTAGCCGTCTTTACAAATCCATCAAGGATGTTATTTCGTTGGTCGAGGCGGTCTATGCCCCACGACTTTGCAAACCGCTGTGACAAATCATTGCTTGCCAGTGTGACTGGCGCTGAAGGCGCCGATGCAGGACCGCTGCCCGCTTCATTTCTTGCTTGCACTGTAAAGGTGTACGTTCCACCGGCGCTGAGATTAGATACTTCGCACTGGGTTATAACCTCTGCTTCGCAGGTGCTTCCTCCCGGCGAGGCAACGACCACGTACACAACATCAGGCGATGCGCCCGTTGTTGGCGCATTCCATGAAATCAGCGCAGACGTTGGACGCGGGATTGCTCGTACATCGGTGGGTGCACTTGGAGCCACAATCGGCGCTATGTCCCAATCAAATACAACTTGCCCCGTCGCACCCCCGTATCCACCGACTGCGACGTAATACGTCACTCCTGCAGCCACAGAAATGGTGATAGCGCTCGTACGGTCAAGTACTGCGTCATCGTTGTATGCAACAAGTGACAAATCAGTGATCTCTGTACCTGTAAATAGTCCTAGGACCGTATCGAAATTGCTACCCGCGGTTTTCAAAGACACGGTCGCACGCGAGTTTGGAGTGAAGCGATACCAAATCGGCTTCGTACCAGCAATTCTTTCTGGTTCTCCGTATTCAGATGTTGCAGCGTACGCCTCAACAACAGTCGGTCCACTCAAATTAGACAGCACTTCAGCGCGACAAAAACTGTCATTAGGTGGTGCACCTACAACGCATTCACCTGTTTGCAAGGACCATGCCAATTGAATGTTTCCTCGGGTTGTTCCATAACTAGAAATTCGAACAAAATATGAAACATCTTTTGTTGCATTAACTGTCAACTTGCTCGTCAGGCCACTGCCACTATCGTCATCAAATCCGACTCGCGCAAGAGCACCAAGAGAAGTTCCTGCAAAAATTTCAAGAACGGTGTCGAAGGTACTTCCGCTTAGATCTGCTGTGAAAGTGCCAGATTCTGACGGCCGGTATCGATACCAAATTGATGCGCCACCAGTGCCGATCGCTTGTTGCGGCTCATTGGTTTCGGTAGACGCGTACAGATTTGAATTCGTAATTTGGCCAGTTGTACCGGATATCTCACCGGCGTCAGCAAACATGTCATTGCTGCCACTGATCGTCACCGGATCCGATGGAACCGACGAAGGTGATGCACCAGAAGAGTTGTGAGCGATTACAGAGAAACTGTACGTACCTGGTGGCAATGTCGAAAAACTGCACGATGAAGTCGCAGAATCGGTTGAACATGTGAAGTTCCCAACAGACGATGACGCGGTGTACCCGGTTAGTGAAGAGTTGCCATGCGTCGATGGAGGATCCCATGACACCGTCACAACACCAGACTGCAATACCGCAGTTGGTTTATTCGGTGCAGATGGTGGCACACCATTTGACGGGATGAATAACAGACGATTCGGGCTCCCGGCACTAATCGAAGAAACCTTGCCCGTCGATGCGCTATTAATAATCAGATCAGCAACATTGCTCCGCGTATAGGACGGATTGAGCTCCCACAACACCGCAGCAGCGCCCGCAACATGTGGCGACGCCATTGATGTCCCACTCCAACGGCCTGTTCCTCCATTCAGTGTGCTCGACAAAATAGAAACGCCGGGGGCGTACACGTCAAGGCAAGTTCCGTAATTAGAAAACCAGGCTTGAACATCGGATGAATCAGTTGCGCCAACCGTGATGGCCGAAGGAACACTTGAAGGAGATTTAGTGCACGCATCAACAGTTTCATTTCCGGCGGCGACAACCGTAACGACGCCATCATTCACCAAGTTAGTGACAGCAGCATTAAGAGAGAGGCTGTAACCGCCACCAAGACTGAGGTTTGCGACTGCCTTCACTCCAGGCGCGTGATGAGTGATCGCCCAGTTGATACCTGCGATGACACCACTAATTGAACCTGAGCCGTTGCAGTCAAGAACTTTAATTGGAATAATCGTTGCGTCTTTTGCAACACCGTATGTTGTGCCGGCGATTGTCCCGGATACGTGCGTACCGTGCCCATTGCAATCGGTGGTGTCAGTGTTGGGAGAAAATGACGAGTAACCACTTACAACACGCCCGGTGAATTCAGAGTTGGTGGCGTCCAGTCCGGTATCGATCACATACACGTTTATTCCGGAGCCGTCAGCGTCGTAAGAATATCGGCTGTTCGTTGGTCGGTCGCGTTGGTCGATGCGATCAAGTCCCCACGGTGGATTCACTTGTTCAGCCGCAATCGTGACTACTCGGTCGGGTTCAACGTAGGCAACGCCCGGCAAACCATTGAGGACCTTGACGTCAGATTCAGATAACTGAGCAACGTAACCATCAATTGCATCCGCAAAAGTACGAACTATTGAGGTACCCAACACAGAGAGAACTTGTTGCGTTTCTTCACTATTTGCATCTTCCTTCAACGTGATGATGTACCGACCTGGGATCACTTCTCCCGCCGTCATCTGTGGAGATGAATCACTTGGTAGTTCGGCTGACAGATTTGTCATTGCATCCACAGTGACCGTTTGGTCAAACTGCACCGATTCCACAGATGGGTGCTGTTCTAATAGCGCGACCTCATTTGAGGTCAATCGAGCACTGAAGCCATCTATTCCTTCATCGCGGTCGCTCTCAAAGACGTATGTCGTACGACTCTGATCTATTCCAAGATTTGACAAAAGGGTGTCGGCTTCAACCGCACCATTTAGCAAGACGTTGTAGGGGCGCACAGTTCCAGCCGCAACTACGTGCGGCGATGCCACGACGAGAAGGCTCGCCATTAATGCAGAGCCAAGACCCGTCGCTACGAGAGCGCGCCTGGAAAATCCCACCGCTGGCCAGTCTACGGTGCACAAATAGAGGCGCTTCGGCGCCCATGTTTGACGTCACGAATCTAATTCCATTGTGGCGCAAGGCATACGCTGGGCAAATGGTTTCCGCCAATTCTTCTCAGAACTCTGTCATCGTCGTTGATGACCCATTGCCTCTCATACGTCGCATCACTTTGAATCGTCCCGACAAGCGAAACGCTCTGTCCCACAAGTTGCGAACAGAATTATTTGATGCGTTACGTGCCGCAGATGTTGATGCGCAGATTCGGGTAATCATTATTCGTGGTGCCGGGTCATGTTTTTCTGCTGGCTATGACTTGGCACAAGACCCAACTGAAACTCCACCATGGCCACTCAGCCCCGCCGATGGTGCCTGGGCTCGCCATGTACTTCGTGGATGGTTTGAGATGATGGATTTGTCTAAACCCATCATCGCCCAAGTGCACGGATACTGCTTGGCGGGTGGAACCGAGTTAGCAACCGCATGTGATCTTGTATACGTCGCTCACGATGCACAAATTGGATATCCGCCAGTGCGTTCCATGTCATCACCTGACATGGCGTGGCATGTGTGGTTGATGGGCATGCGACGTGCGATGGAAGCAATGCTCACTGGTAATTCAATGACTGGCGACGAAGCAGTTGCAGCAGGTTTTGCAAATCGCGCATTTCCTGCCGTGTCACTCGACGAAGAAGTTCTAGCTATCGCTCAACGAGTTGCAAAAGTCCCCGCTGATTTGCAAGCCATCAACAAGCGCGTTGTTCACCGAGCGATGGAAGCAATGGGGATGCGTGATGGAATGCTCGCGACGGCTGATCTGAATGCGCTCGGATTTCATCAACGATCTAGCCGTGAATACTTCGGCAAACTCGCTCAAAGCGTGACTGGCGCGCTCACCGACCGCGACAAGGAATTCGGGGATTACCGCACCAACAAATAACGGTAGGTTGAACGATGGCGACCAACTGGGAGGTGCCGTGAGTTCCACATCTCAGCAACCATCTACGACTACTTCAACATCAACTGATACTGGCAGCAATCGCAAGCCTTTCGATCATGCACGTACTGAAAAAGCTGTGCGCGAGCTACTCGATGCAATCGGTGAAGATGTCACACGCGAGGGAATTGTTGAAACTCCAGCTCGTGTTGCGCGTATGTGGGCCGAAGTAATCCAGGGTGCAAGCGAAGATCCTGAACAACACCTGACTAAAACATTTGAGATCGAACACGATGAAATGGTGTTAGTGCGCGACATTCCATTTACTGCGATGTGTGAACACCACTTGTTGCCTTTCACGGGCGTTGCACACGTCGCATATCTTCCGGGCACAACCGGCCGATTCACAGGACTGTCAAAAGTCGCGCGACTTGTTGAAGGATTTGCGCGACGTCTGCAAGTGCAAGAACGCATGACGAGTCAAATTGCTGACGCAATGCAACAGATGCTGGAGCCAGTCGGCGTACTGGTTGTCTTAGAAGCGGAACACACGTGTATGTCGATTCGCGGTGTTCGCAAACCGGGTTCAAAAACTGTGACCACGTCCGTACGTGGCATTTATCGCACAGACTCTTCTGCACGCGCAGAAGTGATGTCGTTTATCCATAGTCACTAGTCAAAATAAACGAAAGTCATTTTGTGGGTTTTCCGCACGACACCATTGACATCCCCGGTACACATCCGGGAATAGCAAACGAATTGTGTCAATTGTTTCACCACAACGAATTTTCACAGCAACTGATTCGCGGTGTTGACGCCACCAACGCGCCAACTCATGATCTGTTGCGCGGTCACTTATGTGCAACAGCGTGGGTGATGACTCCACAACGTGATCACATTCTGTTAGTGCATCATGAACTTCTTGGCTGGAGTGCACCTGGTGGACACATGTATCCGCATGAAACAACAAAACTTGCGGCCTTGCGAGAGCTTGAGGAAGAAACTGGGTTGTCCGCACACAATGTGACACCAGCGATTAATGCACCTGCCATCATTCACGCATCAGATGTTCCTGGCGACAGGCCTCACCGACACTGGAACGTCTCATGGTTTTTTACTGCGCCACTAGAGGTGTCATTAACCACCGACCATCACGCAAGATGGTGGCCGTGCGATGACTTACCGACGGGTTCGACCGAGATTGCACCGACCGACCTCGCCCCGACCATCGCCATCTTCCGCTCGCTGCCCTCTTGACAGCCTGAACTAGATTGACGACTACATACGTCGATGGGGCACGCGCGAGGCATGACCTCTACGACACAGCGAAGGGGGGCTCGCCATGATGACAGGCGAGGAATACAAGAAGTCACTATTTGACGGGCGCGCAACATATTTTGAAGGTGAGCGCGTGCATGACATTCCTAGTCATCCAGTGCTTGGACCTCCTGCACTACAAGTTGCCGAACAATACGACTGGCTTCTTGAACGTGCCATCGATGGCAAGAGCCCGATCTCTGACATTCCAACAACCAAAGAAGGTCTGCGCGACAAAGTCGACCTTGTCCACGCGGCAGGAATGATGGCCCACGTCACCTACACATCGATCATGACCCTCGCAACTGTTGCTGGTCGCATCAAGGACACCGCTCCGCAATACATCGAGCGCATTCACGGCTTTATCGAAGACGCACAAAAACGTGACGTTCGCATCACTCAATGCATAACCGACGCCAAGGGTGACCGTTCACGTCCACCAGGACGACAAGACGATCCCGACGCATATGTTCACGTTGTTGATCGCTCACCTGAAGGTGTTGTTCTCCGCGGTGCGAAATTGCACATCACTGCTGCATCGCTTGGCCATGAACTCATGACAATTCCCACAAAGTCAATGAAGCCTGGTGAAGAGGAGTACGCAATTGCATGCATGGTTCCTGTCAATGCGTCAGGAGTAAAAATCATCAACACGTCGTATGCGCCTCGTCATGCTGACCCTCGTGACTTCCCCGTCACATCCAAAGATTCAACACCAGAAGGTTTCGTGATTTTTGACGATGTATTCGTTCCCAATGAGCGCATTTTCTTGGATGGCGAAACATCGAGTGCAGGATTATTTGCGCACTCACTTGGTCTGTGGGAGCGCCTTGGCGGTCTTACTGGCATGGCAGATGGTGCAGACGCACTCGTTGGTCTCGCACAACTCATTGCTGAAGCAAATGGACTCGCTGGTGAAGCACACATCAAGGAAAAGATTTCTGAGATGATCATTCACGCCACCGTTGTTCGCGCTTGTTACGAAGCTGCAATCGCGAATGCTGGTCAAGGCGAGTTCGGCGCGATGTTCCCCAGCGAGTTGTATACAAACGCTGGCAAGTACACCGGTGCTGCAAACTTCAACATGATGGTGCGCCACTTGCACGACATTGCAGGTGGTGCGGTTGTTACTGCCCCATCGATGGCAGACCTCGAAAACGATGAAGTGGGCGCACTTGCTCGCAAATACATGGGCACTCGAAGCGACGTGAGTGGCGACTACCGCACGCGCTTGTTCCATACCATTCGCGATTACACAGCAGACGCCTATGGTGGCTGGCAGCAAGTGACCAACATCCAATCTGGTGGTGGCCTTTATGCTCAGCGCATCGTGACGCGTAAGCACTACGACATGGACAATGCAAAGCAAGCTGCTCTGGCATTGGCTGGTCTCACTGACGCTCACTAATTGCGCCCATGATTACTCTTCAGGAGTTTGCTGACCAAGCACGCTCATTTCTTTCACAACACGTAAGTGCTCGCCCCGTTGCGACCAAACGTGTGTGGGGTGAAGGGTCTGATGAAGTTGTCTCAGTGGGTAGCAACGAACACGATGATCCGCGTTCTCGCGAGCGCGTGATTGAGTTTCGACGTCTTCTTTTCGACAATGGCTACGGCTGGATCAGTGGCCCGACCGAATACGGCGGAATGGGATTAACCCCACATCACGAAGAGATGTTTGCAGATGTGCTCGCCGAGTTTGATGTCCCCGATCAAGGCTTGTTCCAAGTCAGTCGTGGGATGGTGAGCCCAGCAATTCTCGAGCACGGAAGTGATGACCTCAAGAAACGTTTCCTCCCCGGCATTCATCGTGGCGACATCATCTGTTCACAATTGTTGAGTGAACCTGAGGCCGGATCAGATCTCGCAGGTCTTCGCACCACCGCAGTGCGAGATGGTGATGAGTGGGTTGTCAACGGGCAAAAAGTGTGGAGTAGCTACGCCCACATCGCACACTATGGACAGTTGTTGGCGCGCACGGATCCCTCAGTTCCCAAACATCAGGGTTTGACCATGTTCATGTTGCCCCTCGACACTCCCGGAGTTGAGATTCGGCCATTGAAACAAATGAATGGTCACGCCGAGTTCAATGAAGTGTTCTTCAATGACGTGCGAGTTCCTCACACGAATCGAGTCGGTGAACCAGGCATGGGTTGGCGTGCAATTCTCACAACGCTGATGAATGAACGACATGTTGTTGCAAACCGCGGAGGCTCCACAACGGTAAGTCCAGTTGAACGTGTGTTTGAGTTGGCGCGTCAGCGTGGCCTGACGTCAGATCCAATTACACGTAGCAGACTCACTGAGGTGTATCTGTATGACGAGATCATTCGCATGCTTCGTCTTCGTCAAGAAGTGGCTCTTGCATCTGGTCATGATTTGGGACCAGAGGGCTCGATCACGAAATTGCTGTACACCACGCAACTGCGTCGCGTCGGCAAACTGGCCGGGGAAATCCTCGGACCTGCGATGACCGCTGACTCTGGGGAATGGGGAACCTACGCCTGGAGTGGATTTCTCACCGGTGCACCAGGATTGCGAATCGCCGGTGGAACAGATGAGATTCAGCGCAATACGATCTCTGAGCGTGCATTGGGACTCCCCAAAGAACCTTCACCCAAGTAGCAACCACCAATGAACGAGCCTCCCCGTTGGACGCTCGGGTATGTCGTCGCACTATCCACAATCACTTCGATCGTTCTCGCAGCCTCCATCTTTTTCATTCACGGACCATCAACACGACCAGATGAACTGAGTTACTTACTGAATGGTCGCGTGTTGACAGGCCACAAAGAAACACCGTTACCTGATGTTCGCGCTTTCTATCAAGCGGGGTACAGCGTGGTCACTGCCGTTGGTGCATTGTTCGGTGCATCAATCAACGTGCAATTCCGCGTGTCGCTCTTTCTCAACATGTTCTTTGTGCTCCTCACCGGGCTGGCTCTATATGCATTAATGAAACGCCATTTTTCCATTTCTGCACGTTGGGCGGCTCTCGTTGCTACAACGATTTCTGTGGCGCCATCTGTTGCCGCGTTTTCATTATTCGCATACGCAGAATCATTAAGTCGCTTATTGATCGCAGTTGTCGTACTGCTGATTTTCGAAATCAGTAAATCACCGACCATCTGGAAAATGATTGCAACTGGGGCGACTGCCGGTTTTCTTCCCATTGTTCATGGTCGATTCGTGCTACTACTTCCATTAACAGTGTTTGCAATGGTTGGCATTGCATTGACCACGCCACCAAGACGATTCAAAGCACTAACCGCTGGACTTTCAACGTCCGTATTCGTCTACCTTCTCTTTGATCAACTCAATGCGTACCTGCGTGATGACTTGTATGTGGAGTCAATTGGAAAAGAAGATCGCATGGTGCAGCGAATGACCACTCTGAACGAATGGCCACACATTTTGAGATCAGCAACGGGACAAATGTGGTATCTCATCTCTACTTCCTTTGGACTTGCTTTTGTTGGTCTGGCTGTTCTGTCATTGGTTTTATGGCAACACATCTCAAAGCGCTCATGGCGGGAGGCAATTCCTGCGTTGTATGTCATCGCGATTGTCGGCGCGGTTGCGCTCACATCGTCGGTGCAATTGGCTCACATCACCCGACCAGACCATTTGATTTACGGACGATATGTCGAAGCAGTGAGCCCTGTGCTCGTGGCGATCGCGTGTGCTGCCATTCTGACCTCTTCTCGATGGAAACTGTGGGGAATCGGTCTATCGGTAGTAGCGGTTCTCACTGCGATCTTGCTTATTGCGACAGATGGCGATCGTCTCCGCGAGATGATCGTCGCCAATCGCTATTTCTCCCCTCCCAATGCAATCGCTCTTGACTGGGCAAGGAGCGCATTTGCTCCAATCGGTTATGTGGTTCTTTCTGTTGTCTTCATCGCGATTGCAGCCATCATCATCCTGATGTGGCAACGTTCTGCAACTAACGCTCTAGTCGTACTGAGTTGTATCGGTGCGCTCGCCACCATCTATACGGCGACACAAACGGTGATCCCCTATAGAGAAATCCGTGACGACCTCATCTTGGACAATCAAATAGAGAGTTTGACCGGTGACAACGAGCGTGACGACACTGATGTCGCTGTTGAAGTTGATACACGAGCGGGCAATGCTTTCGTTGATTACCGCTATCTCATACACCCAATTCAATTGATTGCTATTAAAGACAATGAGAGAGTCCCGAACGATGTGAATTGTGTGATAAGCACCGACACTGAACCTCCGGCCGCTACAGGTTGGGCGCACAGTGGTGATGAACCCGCGTTAGACCTCACGTTATGGATGCGTCAAGGTCTAGATTCGTGTTGACATGTTCGGCCTCATTGCACACACAGGACCCTCTCCACAACGTTTTGACGCGGCGTGTGACCTCGCGCGAGAACTTGGCGCCGTTATTTACAATGTCGTCACTGCTCCACTGGTGCGCATCGCCATCCTTGGCGAAAGTGCTGCAACAGCTCACAACGATGAAGCGGCCTTTTACGGGTCTGGTGCGCGCGTAGCAAAGTCACACTACTCCACTGCCAGCACTCTCCTTGATAACGCTCCTGACGATGTCATCGCAGCAGTGTGCGCAAACAACGAATTGATTGTTGCAACTGGCCGAGGCAACCATCGAATGTTCGTGCATTCTGTGGATGATGACACTCTTTTGTCTTCGTCACTTCATGTACTCGCACGCGCAACGAATGGTGAAATTGACCGGGGATACGAAGACTTCATGTTGGGGTTTGGTTTCTACCCCGACACTCACACCGCATACGTGGGAATCTCCGCTGTTCCAGCAGGAACGCGATGGAATGTGTCGACCAGGACGACTACTCAGACAACGGTGAGTCACCCTGAGGTCACAGCGCCCTCATCGTTTGATGCAGCGATTCCCGAATTGCGTGATCGATTCTTCGCAGCGCTCGAAGATCTCGCCGCTGGCAGCACCCGTCATGCGGTATTACTCGGTGGATTTGATTCGATGCTCGTTGCCGCATCACTTCGACGGATGGGACATCAGGTTGACACGTACACGTTCACGTTTGGCAACACTCGGTACGAACAACGCAACGTTGACTCATTTGTGAAAGATCTTGGAATCACTCATCACAACGTGTTATTCACTCCAGAAATCATCGAGTCGAATCTTCGGCAATTTGGTCGTTACTTCACCCAGCCTGGCGCGCAAGCGCATTATCAAATTCACACACTGTTTGCTTCCGAGCAGGCACGGAGCGATGGCCACACTGAAATATTCAATGGTGACGGATGTGACGCGGTGTTTCTCAGCTACCCCACCGTGAATCGCAGAGCAGCACTAAACAAACGTTTGTCCAAGATGCCCCGTTGGCTCTTAACCGCGGCTCGCTCCCCACTGCGCACTGGTCCTGCGGAAAAACACATGGGACATGTCGCACGCACTGCTCGAAGCGTGATTGGCAACATGATGCTGGATGAACCAGCCCGCGGACACCTCCCCACCCGTTATCTGGATGAATATGCGTTGTCACGATTGCGTCGTGGTGCTTCACCTGTTCAGACTGAAACCGTTGAACAGATCCGTGAACGACTGGCCACCGCTGTCGCCGGACTAGATGGTCCGCGACGAGCTTTTCACGGAAATGGACTCACGAACCAAAGCAAAATCAAAGTTGATGGCTCGATGGCGGCTACTGGGCTTCCGCATTTCACTCCGTACCTCCATCCACTATTTCGTTCATTCGTCACTTCGCTGCCAATTGACTACTTGAAAAAGCAAGACGAATCTCCCGCGGCAAACGGCAAAGAGCTTCTCGTAGCAATGGTGCGTAAATACGAACTATTACCGGATGTGATCATTGATCAGCCCAAACAGTCACCTGTTGATTCACCGATTGACACGTGGTACATGAACGACATTCGCGCAAACATCATCACCCAACTCGCGGATCTACCTTTTGACTGGAACCCCGAGTATGTCGACATCTTGTTGTCACCAAAGCGCACCGAAGAGTGGTACCGCAACAAAGTTTCAATTGGTCACCACACACTGCAGGCAATTGGACTGTTAGCGTCGTATGCATCGTTCAGCAGAATGATCAGGTAGTCACTGCTTATGCTGAATAAAAAAGTGGTGCGCTATGTGCTTTCGGCACTAGTTGTTGCCGCTCTTGTCGCGCTGGTGTGGAACCGACGCGATGACTTACGCCCATTGTGGGAGGACCCCTCATGGGATCTTGCACTTATTGCTGTTCTCATCGTGGTCGGTCATTTTCTTAACTCTGCTGAATTCTGGGTGGTGTATCGCAGTATTGGTGTGAAAGTGACGTTCTGGGAAAACTGGATGGTGTTTTGTTCCGGACTCCTCGGAAACTTGCTTCCGGCACAGGTGGGAACCATTTACAAATTTCAGTACATGAAATCTGTCCACGATCTCTCGTATGCGCGAAATGGAAGTACGTACGGAGCAAACCTCATTATCAGTCTCGGTTCATCTGCAGTGGTCGGCGTAGTTGGTGTCGTTGCATACGCGCTCTCTGGTGGCGATTTCGCATGGATCATGCTTGCGGTGTTCATCGGCATTGGCGTAATGTGTGTTGTTTTTTTGACGATTCCACTACCCACCACCGACGAACCATCAAGTCGATTCCGTCGTGCCGTTTCCAACTTTGCACGCGGTTGGAATGACATTCGAAGCAACCCCAGAACTTCAATCACCGTCACATTGATCGATGCGGTGAAGTACGTGATCACCGCATGGCGTTTTCAACTCGCCTTCGCGCTACTCGGAGTTGACGAATCACTGTGGTTCTTTCTCGTAATCGCGCCAGCCGCAGCGATTGCAGGCATCATCGCCTTCACACCTGGTGGTATTGGCATTCGAGAGTTCTTCATCACCGCAGCAGCAATCGGCATGGGTTCCAGCTTTGACACCGGACTGCTTGCCGCTACGACAGACCGCGGAATCATGCTCGCATCCGCGGTTGTTCTTGGATCGCTCGGCTACGCCTTCACCGTTCCACGTTTACGCAAAGCAACAACCCAACCCACGCCAACAGAAGTTCGCGCAAACGGAGCCTGAACAATCCGCATCGGCGCCGCAATAACAGCGGTGAGCATGCCGCCCCATCGTGAAGAAGGCTGAAAAAGTCGACCACTTGCTGCGGTTCGCTGCGCCACATCATTGTGACCACTGGTTCCGAACTCAACGTCGCCACGTCGTTTCAATACTGCATTCCGAACACTCTCTAACGCATGGCCACCGATTGCACCGTAGGAATACCGGGCAACAACCTCACATCCTGTGCGGGCGCATAAGTCATCGATCATGCTTGCGTCATAACGACGAAAATGACCGACAGCACGATCAGACACCCCGTAACGACTTTGATGTGCGGGAACACTCAGCAGCAGTGTTCCACCATCACGAAGGTGCGATAGCCACTGCGTGATTGCGTCGGCATCATCTTCAATGTGTTCCAGCACTTCAAAGGCACACACCACATCGAACTTCTCGTCCGACGACACGCGTTCAATGCCACCGCTGCGAAAATCTGCATTCTCCAGTGTGGCAAGACGTTTCATCGCAACAGTTGCCGATGAGGTGTCTGGCTCTACACCCACGTACGGCGCGAACCGCGCCAGTCGAGTTCCCATTGCGCCCTGCCCTGCACCAACTTCTAAAATGTTGGATGGTCGAAGGCGGCGCGTGACTTTGGAAATGTACGGCTCACGCAATCGGGCCATGATTGTCAAAGGAGCAGGCGTGCTTCGCCCGCCCACAACTTGTGCAATCACATCTGCCATTGTGCCAGCAATAACTTGTTCATCGAAGCGATCAACAAACACCTGTCGCGCTCGCACTTCTAACGCACGGCGTTGCTCATCATTGCCGAGAAGCTCTGTCACAGCGTTTGCGATTGCTTTTGGATCTGCGACTGAAACTTTCACCACCGCATCGCCCAGCGTGGCTATTGCCGGAGTATCTCCCGTCACAATTGCCTTCCCCATTGCCAAGCATTGAAAGACTTTGTTTGGGATAACACGTGCAGTTTTTGCTCCATCTCCAAACACCCCGAGGCACACTGATGCACGGGCGATGTGCTGGGCAAGGTCTTCTTCAGACACTGAATCGACCAATGTGACAGTGAGTTTCTCGGTTGCAATAATCGTCTCAATACGTTGTCGCTCTTGACCATTACCAATCAATGCCACTGAGACATCTGGAGGCATCAGGGCAGATGCACGCACAATATGTTCGATTCCCTGAAGTGGGATGTACGTGCCGTAAAACAACACTGACCGAGGCTCGACGGGAATATCAGTTCGCGGAACATAAATACCCGGGTTAGCACCGACCCATACAACCGACCATTTGTGACGGGATGTTTTTGTTACTGATGCGAAATAGTCGGCATCTTCAGGAGTGTCTGTGATGACACGTGTGGCTAGCTGTGCAGCCAATTGATCACATCGGCGCAAAAAACGTCCGTCAATTGAATTGTGACTGATGAGTCCACGATCTTCCACCACGGTTTCATGTAGTGACACGAAGAAGTCAATGACCAACGGCAGTCGAAACACTTTGCACAACAGCCCAATAACAACACCATCGATTTGCGATGGGTGTAGCACCATCACCACATCGGGGCGTCGACGAACGCCTGCTGAGACTGTGGTACCCACCACTTTTGCGTACTGTCGAAGCGCACGAAACACGAGAGCCGCTTTACCGCTCTGTACTGCGTCTGTCTTGTCACCCTTCCACATTGAGTGAGACCGGACAGAAACAATGCATCCTGATTTCTCCAGCAAACGAATGATCTGCTGGTAACGACCAAAGGTGGGATCGCCCGTTCCGGTGATCAACACTCGTGTCATCGGCGCACCACGAGTTCCGCCATGGCACGAGAGGTGTGAGATGACAATTCACGCAACGTTGCGGCAGCGCGTTGCGAGCGTTCCCGAATATCTGATGCATTGTCGCGAACATAGGTAGCCAATGACACCAGTTTTTCTTCGGTGATGTCTTCAATGGGCAACACAACATCAGACAAACCGGCGAGTGCAAGAACACCTGTGGCCTTATGTTCGTAGGGGATGCACACCTGTGGCACTCCTGCCGACAACGCAAACACAGCTGGATGGTATCGACCTGCGATAACAAAATCAGCAGACGCAAACAAAGAGCGTTGCGACATCATGTCGCGATCTTCATCCCACACTTCAATCTCTACGGAAAGCTCACCCGTTTTCTGACGTAATAGTTCTGCGAGATGCAAAAGATAAGGAGTGTCCCGATGACGAGTGCCGTGTAATTGTGGAACAAACACAACTCGCGCCGACACTGAATTAACGAGTGTGGTCACAGCAGCAACGACTGCCGAGTCATACTGGCGTTTACGCTCATCGACATTAAGATCGCCCTTGTACGCCCAATTGATCGCCGAGACAACAATCAGACGACGTTCGTCCCGATCACTCGGCGATACCGATACCTGAAGTGCGGCATCAACAGACACATTTACATTAATAGAACGATTCCGAAACAGGTTCCGGATGTGTTGAGCAGATATTTCTTCCCGCACATACAACGCATCAAAGCAGCGATATGTCATCCGGCGAAAAGGATTGGCCCATTTCTTCTCAAAGGGTCCGGCAGAGGTCGCATACAAACCAGTTGGTTTCATATGCAACTTGGCCATCCATACGTAGAACCAGTGCACAAATTCGTGGTTGATGTAGATGTCGCCGAAATACGGTCCACCAGGTGCGGAGATCACAACATCCGCTTGTTCATATGCGTTGATCGTTTGTTTGCCGATGCGTCCAAGTAAAAACTTCGGGCGTACTCGAAAGACACGTACAACCACGTATACAACGAGTCGCACCGCCTCAAACGCACTGATTTTGTGAGGAATCCATGCAACATCCGAACGAAGTGCGGGACCAGCCGATGCATTTGCAAATTGGTGAACCACAGTGAAACGAGCTGTGCCTAATTGCTCGGTGAGTCCGCGCAACATTCCGTCGAGTGCCGCTTCATCTCCTCTGTTGTCCCCGTGTTGATTAATAATCAGAACATCAACAGGATCACGTTCGGTCACTTGGGCGAGTGTACTCACCCCGTTCGTTCAACTACTGGAGATGTCCTAGTCGTTAATTTCGTCGCACAAAGCACCGAGGCGTAACTCGCCTTCACGAGTCTGACCACCACGACTCATGAAATTCGTCATCGCTGCAATCGCACGAGGGTCTTTGATAAGACGTGCGAATCCGGCGGCCTCTGCCAGTAGGTCCTGAGGCACGTTGTGATCGTTATTCAATATCGATGCCTTTGCCTCTCGCACCGCGTTCGGCGGGAAGGAAGAAATGCGCCGAGCCATTCGGTCGACAAATGGCCACAGTTCATCGGCACTCAAGGTGCGGTTCACCCACCCCCAGCGCTCGGCTGTGTCAGCATCAATGTCATCACAACCAAGGATCACTTCCATCGCTCGTGATCGACCAATAAGACGAGAGAGACGGACAGTGCCACTACCGCCGGGCAAAATGCCAAGGGCAACCTCTGGTTGGTTGAAGACCGCTCCCCCGCGAAGCGCATATCGCATGTCGAAACTGGCAGCGAATTCACTACCTCCGCCACCGACTCGGCCTTCAATGACCGCGATCGTTGCCTTGCCCATGGTGCGCATGCGCTCACACATCCGGTGGTATTCGTGTAATTCCGTGGGAGCCTGTCGCTCAGGGAACTCCAAAATGAGGCCGACGTCGAAGTGAGCGATGAAGAACTCCGGGTTGGCAGAACTGACAACCACGACCCGTACCTCATCATCAAGGGCTAATTCCTCAGATAATCGCAGCATTTCGGCGTAGAGGTCGGCAGTGAAAATGTTGATCGGTGGGTTGTCGATGACCACCCGGGCGATGCCCTCTTCGACAGTGACGTGAACAAGTGAATAATTGGTGTATCCCATGACCGTACCCTAGTGCCCCAAAAACCCCTTACTATCCACGCTTTTTCGCCTGTCGTGCAATAAGTTTCAGGGCGTGAAGAAACGTGAACTCATCCAAGCAGTAGCCATCCACACCGATGTCGACAACAAGACAGCTGCCAAGATGGTCGAAGGAACCATCGACGTCATTTTGGCAAACGTCGCAAAAGGCGAGGTCGTGAATATCTCGGGCTTTGCGAAATTCGCAAAGATCAAGCGCAAAGCGCGCATGGCCCGTAACCCAGCTACCGGTGAACAAGTAAAAGTCCCTGCAAAGACTGTTGCAAAGATCACCGCGTTGAAGGGATTCAAAGACATTGCACTTGGCGTCGCACCTGCTCCAAAGGTCAACACAGTGCGTAAGGCTGCTCCCGCTCCTGCCAAAAAAACAGCTGCTAAGCCAGTTGCAAAGAAAGCAGTGAAGAAGACAACCAAGAAAGCTGCACCTAAGAAGGCAGTGAAGAAATCAGCAAAGAAGACAACTGCTCGTAAGGCAACCGCCAAAAAGGGCAAGCGTCGGTAAATACAACCTAAAAAAAGGACCCACCTTTGCGGGTGGGTCCTTTTTTGTTTTCTCTTCTAGTGTGACACCATGATTCATCACGTCGCAATGTTCACTTTTTCTGAACCACAAACACCAGAACACATCGCTTTCATTACAAAGACTCTGCACGACATGCGTGCAACCATGCCATACGTGAAGTCGTATGTGTGCGGACCCGATGCTTGTCTTGCCGGAAACAATGATTATGTGGTCATCGCGTCCTTTGATAATGAAGATGATTGGAATGCATACCACCACGATGATTTACACAACAAGATTCGTGCAGAAGTGTTTGCCCCTATCGTCAAAGAACGCAACGTCATTCAAGTGAGGTCGTAATACCATGATGAAATTCGGAATCTGTCTCGCGTCTCGTCCGCAAGATATTGATTATGTCGTAGAAGCAGAACGTCTTGGCTTCACTCATGTGTGGGCGGCAGACAGTCAAATGATTTGGTCCGATGTGTACGCGATCATGGCACTCATTGCTGCGCGCACAACAACAATCAAAATTGGAACTGGCGTTGCGGTTCCCTCCACTCGCACCGCCCCAGTCACCGCAGCCGCACATGCGACCATTAATCAAATCGCGCCCGGCCGTGTCTTTTGTGCAGTCGGCACAGGAAACACAGCAATGCGCATCATGGGACACCACCCAATGCGAATTGGTGAATTCGATCAATATCTTTACGACCTACGCGGATTCCTTGACGGACGAGAAGTGGAATACGAGTTCCGTGGAACGAGCACACCAGTTCGACACGTCATGCCCGACGATGGCTTTGTTCGTTTCTCGCCGCGAATACCGATGTATGTGTCTGCATTTGGCCCGAAGGCTCTCGCAGTTGCGGTGCGTCATGGCGATGGATTGATTACGTCGTTACCCAATACCCCAGATGCAGTGCAATCGTTGTGGGGACGTCTACGTCGCACGGCGCGTGAACAGATGCTCAGCATAAATCGCACAAAATTCCCTATTGCCAATCTCACCACAATGATCGTGTTGCGTGAAGGGGAAACACTCGAGAGCGAGCGTGTCAAACGCCAGGCGGGCGCTTTTGCAATCGCAAGTTTGCATTACACATACGAGCAAATGACTCAGTTTGGCCGACGTCCTCCGGCGGATCTTGCAGATATTTGGGACGATTACGTTCGTCAAGTGGAACTAACACCACCCGACCGCCGGCATCAGCGCATCCACCTTGGACATAACTGTTGGGTGATTCCCGAAGAGCAACAATTCGTGACACCCGAACTCATTGATCGCACCTGCATGGTAGGTACGCCAGACCAATTACGCACTCGTGTCGCGCAGTTATATGCGGCGGGCCTCGATCAGTTAGTGATCCTTCCTCCGATTGAAGAAAAAGAAGCGGTCATCACAGACATTGCTCGCGTGTTCCTCGAAGGGGCCAACTAGGTAGCCCCCAAATCTCTGGACCACCGAGTCGACCCAGAACAAAACAGCGTCTACTATGTGGAACACGAGCGGCATCGCTGTTTCACAAGGGGGCCTCATTATGAAATTGCGTCGAATTCTTCTCATTCCTGCGGTTGGTTTACTTGGCGTAGTAGCCGCACCGATCACTTCAGCATCTGCAGTTGATATTCCGGCGGAAGCTCTTGACTTTGCTCTCACTATTAACCCGCTATCAGCTGCAGATTTCCCTCAAACGTGTGACAAGAGCCCGACCGAAATAGGCGCGGCAGTCCTAGGTGGTGCCACCTCTGTAACAATTACATGCACAGTCACAAACCCGAAGCAACCAATCACCGGGACCGCGATAAATACTCGACTTGCTGCTAGTGATCCTGGATTCAATAACGGAACGATTGATGCATCTTGCAATGCTCAACAACAATTTACAATCAATCTTCAGATTTCTGGCGGCGTAAGTAATCCAAGTGTTTCAGTGTCAACATTCAGCGGGATAGTTCTCCAATCGTGCACTTTTTCCCTCGCATTTAAAGATGCCCAGTCCAGTTCTCTAGCGGGAACTATTGAAGTGAATGGCACAGTAAACGGTGACACTGCAGCTTTTACGACCACAAAAAAAATAGAGCTAGCATTCACGGCAGACGTGTACATCACCGCGGGCACCGGAGCGTTCAGTGGATATGTTGGTAACGGCAAATTTTCACAGACGCAGACACTTGACATGTCAGACAAAGTTCCGTCCCGGTCCGGTGGTGGTTCTAGTGTTGACATGAGTCAATTTCAACAGGTTTGTCAGGCGGCAGGATTATCAACCTGTACGGCTGATTCCTTGCGTACCTACTGCAACAGCGGATCAGTAGCAGCGGGCTTAACTCAAGTTTGTACACAGTTTCTTCAAATGAATGTCACTTCTTCTCGTGTCAGCGCGGCATCAGTCCGCAAGGCGGCAACTGCTAGCAAAATGACACTCACATTGAAAAAAGGTGTCGGTCAAGTGCGTATTTCCGCACCAACTCCTGCTGTCGGAAAGACGAAAGCAACCATGAAATCAACGACAAAGATTTCTCTTGTTGCGACACCTAAGGCAACATGCACCGTTACGACTAATACTGGAAAAGTTGTGGGTAAGGCGAAAGTAAACGCAAAGGGCACTGCAACAGTTCGTCCTGCGGCAAATGCCTACAAGGGTTCTGGATCCGTACGCGCAACATGCACCTTGAACAAGAAATCGTTTAAGTCGGCTGCACTAAAGATTTCAGCAAAATAACTTCAGTCACATCGCTTCAATAGCAGGGCATTAACGCGGTTCGCGGGGCAAACCGAGTGCACGCTCGCCAATAATGTTGCGTTGAATCTCATCGCTACCACCAGCAATGCGATAGCCAGGTGCGCCAAGAACGTGCTCTGACCATGCGTACATACCCCACTCGCCTGAATCTGCCATGAGGTCTGCACCAAGCAGATACGACGCCACATCAGAAGTGCGATTCAGGCGCTGTGTCCAAAACAACTTGCCCAGCGAGCCAAGGGGACCTGGATCTTGTCCGGCAGACAATGTGCCACGCATACGAAGACCCGACAATTCTGCGATGCGACCCATCGAGTACACCTCGGCAAGTAGTTGTCGCGCGATTGGATCTGTGTTCTTTCCCAAGCGTTGCGCGAGTGCAATCAACTGCTGCGGCGTTCCACCAGCACCGCCTGCACCATCAGCGGAACTATTCCGTTCAAAACCGAGAGTTGTGAGTGCAACTTTCCATCCCTCACCTATCGCACCAAGGCGATAATCGTCTGACAATTCAACGTTGGTCATGAATACTTCGTTGAACGATGCTCCGCCTGTCATTTGACGAATGGGGCGAATCTCGACTCCTGGCAGGTTCAAAGGCAACAAGAACGCGGTCATGCCGGCATGTTTTGCGCCCGTCGTGTCGGAACGTGCAATGAGCAAACCGTATTCGGACAAACGCGCACCTGACGTCCACACCTTTTGTCCGTCAATAATCCATGAATCGCCAACTTGCTTTGCTGAACACGACAACGATGCAAGGTCTGATCCGGCATTGGGTTCAGAGAACAACTGACAGCACAACATGTCGGTGCGAATGAATGGTGGAATAAAACGATCTTTTTGTTCTTCTGTCCCGTACACCGCAATGGTGGGCCCTACGAGGTTGACGGTGACATTAAACGTTTCATGTTCACGCGGAACCATGAAGCGCGCTTCTTCTTCAACAAATGCTCGCTCGTATGCACTCGGCAAGTTGCGGCCACCAAAACGTTCAGGCCATGTAAAAAGTGTCCAGCCCGCATCAATTTTCTTTTTATGCCAATCTCGAATTGCCTTATCAAGAGCCAACTCCTCTTCGAACGGCACATCATGAAAGACAGAAACCGAGTCTGAGCCTTCGCCCCAGATAGCGGCAACGTCGTCTGGTCGTTGTGGCCATTGCGTCGCCAGCCATTCGCGCGCCTCGGCACGGAACTCGTCAAGCGTTGGGATACGTGGCTCGGTCATCGTCATACCTATATAGAAGTACGGCAACACCGCTGCGGACAAGACCAATCACCCCCATGAGAGGGCAATTTGGTCACATCTGGCCACGAATTGACCTAGAAATCACCTGCAAGGTCGCGTTTGCCCTGTTCGCTCGCAAATGCCGCATGATTCAAGATGTTGCGCGCCATTGAACTGGTCTGTGCTTGCGAACGCGTGCGGTACACCTCAGTGCGTGTCTCGTGAGCCTCTTTTGATGCAGGATCAAACAAGACGGCAAACTCCACAAGATGGCACGCCATACGTAAATCACCTTGTGCTGCTAATTCGCGTGCACGAGCCAACACGTTTTCAAGCCCGCCAGACAAGCGCACCCATTCGGCAGCCTGTTGTGCGCGCGGTGCGGGAAGGAGTGAATCTGGCTCGCCGTCCCACCAACCTCCGTAACGGCGCCACACATTGCGCACAATGAATTGTGGATGGTCATACACAGGTTGCAAATATGGCAACTCGCGCAAGTGCGCCGGAACTTCCACTTCATGCAGTACTCGGTCGAGTGACTTGCCTGTATTCATCAGCGCAAGTGTTTGGTGCTCCAATGATTCAAGAAGATCAGCTGTGTCGGTCAATGCGCGCTTCACGCGATCAGCACCAAAGATCGGAAGTCCATGTCCACTCAGCATCACTTCAGCACCCGTTGCTGCCATCTGACGAAGAGCGTGCGCCCAATCACTCACAAAACGTTGCACTTTTTGTGGATTGCCCGCGTTTGGAACAGCCCAGATAAACAAGTCCCCGGGATGCAAGATCTTCTTTTCCGGGCAGAAGGTCCATGTTGCATCATCGGTTTCACCACGGCCGTGGTACAACTCAAACGTGAGATCGCCTTGCGTGAACGTCAAACGATCTTTGTAGGTGACATCGGGGTAGCGATAAGTGTCAGGCCACACAAATTTTTCAATGGGTAGTGCAAACTGGCGTTTATTAATTGCGGCATTCCAGCCGAGCGTGCGTTCATACCGACGGAAGTGTTCGGGAAGATCTTCGTGTGCGTACACAACTGGCGGAGCCCAATTCTTGTTGGCAGCTTCTTCTTCAAAACGCTTCGTACCGAAGATATGGTCGATGTGGTGATGTGAATACACTGCAGCGCGCAGTGGTGACGATGGACGCCATTTACGCACTTCTTCGAACACGTGATCTGAGTCAAACTGACCACCAGTGTCCAGCATGACGAGGCCATCGCCCGAGTCGATCGCGTTCACCGATGCGATCGAAATAAAGGTGAGGATGTCAGGTGCGATCTCTTCTGATGCCCGATCAAGAACGACTCCTACCGGGTGTTCGGTGTACACCAAGTCGCCGTCGCCGTGCCAATGGCGCTCTGCCATTTCGCGTATTGATTCAGTAGCCATGTGCCCCCAACAGTCGTTTCTCTCAGGTTAGAACGGCGAGCCCTGTTCAAATTTTTCCAACTTCACGAATTAAGAGAAATATTCAGCAACTATTGTTTTATGCATGATCGGCAGTCGGATTAGTGCTGCGCAAATAACAGCAACGCTTTCCCCGTGGCTTCACGGGGTTTCGATTACCTCTATTGCTGAAGAGCCTGTGGGTACTGGACAGATGTCAGAGAGTCGTCGGCTGCGCCTCACCTATTCCGGCCCCACCGATCTTCCTGCCACGATGATCGCCAAATTTGAGTCAGCCAGTGAGTTGAGTCGCCAGGCAAGCCAACTGACGCGAACATATGAAATAGAGACGGCGTTCTATCAATCTCTTATTACCCGGGTCGATGTTCGGGCGCCCCGATGTTTTGTCTGCCACTACGACCGCGCCCGCGACGAATTTCTGTTGCTGCTCGAGGATCTTGCGCCGTGTTATCAAGGCGATCAAATTGCGGGCTGTTCTCGCGAGGAAGCAACCGTCGCGGTGCAAGAACTCGCAAAACTACATGGCCCGGTCTGGAACGCACACGATCTCGAATCATGGGAGTGGCTGAATCGCAATACTCCAGAGAAACGCCTTGAATTCTGCGGACTGATCAAAATGCTGTATCCCGGTTTTGTTGAACGATACGGCGATCGTATTGATGATGTCACGCGTGTCATTGGCGATGAATTCATTGCGAATGCGGAACCGTATTTCACATTTGTTCCACCACATTTCACCGTTGTGCATGGTGACTACCGACTCGACAACATCTTGTTTATGCAGCGTCCTGATGGACTACAAGCAGGTGTGGTTGATTTCCAAACGCTGTCGCTGGGCTGTGGTGTCTCAGATCTTTCGTATTTCATCGGTGCGGGATTACTTCCATATGATCGACGACAGTACGAAGATCATCTCGTTCGCACTTACGTCAACGAACTCGCGAACTACAACATCACTCTTAATTTTGATGAAGCATGGACTCTCTATCGCCGATATGCACTATCAGGATTTGTGATGGCAGTGATCGCCTCAATGCTTGTCAAACAAACAGAACGCGGTGATGCAATGTTTCTCGCAATGACCAAGCGCCATGCGCAACAAGTTTCTGACCTTGAGGCACTCTCGCTTCTGAAAGACTGAACTCATGGGAATATACGATCCTGCAGATGAATGGTTTGGCCATCAACTCCCGGAACCATTTCGCTTCACTGCACTTAACCATCACCACTGGCGCGAGAGTCTGTTTTTCATTATGCAATCCCCTGATGGACAAGACGACATCGAGATTTTGACACTCGCGCATTTCCCTACTCGTGGTGAGATGGATTCATTGCAGCTGGGCCGTGTGGGCGATACGCCGGTTCTTGGGCGACACGATCGCCATGTTGATGGTGATTTCAATAACTTCTCAGTTGGTCCCGTCACAATTGACATCGTTGAACCCCACAAAAAGATTCACTTGCGTGTTGCCGACAACGCTGGTGCTCCATTGTCAATGGACATCACATTCACGGCTCGCACTGCACCGTATGGACTGCGTCGAGGAACGATGACAGCGGGTGATGAGATCATTTGGGATCAGCGTCATATGTTTCAAAGTGGTTGGTATGACGGCACGTACACAATGAACGGTGTGACTCGAAAGATCGAACGTTGGTGGGGCCAGCGCGATCATTCATGGGGTATTCGTAATCATGCGCGTTGTCCAATGTGGATGTGGCTTGCAATTCAAGTTCCGGAGGGCATGTATGGCGTGTGGTGTTGGGAATATCCAAATGGAGCGCGCGTGTACACCGACGGATGTTTTGCGCCATCTGATGGTTCAACACCAATTCCCGTTATCGGTTTCGAACACAACCTTGCATGGTTCGATGCATCTGGCAACGAAACGTCATATGAACGTTACGGCGAACGCGTTGAGGGACTTCGTGGAACTGTTGCGTTCACGCTGGAAGGCGGCAAACGGGTAACTATCGATGCCCAAGGTCGTTGGGCACAGCGGTATAGCTGGCCACATCAAAATGGTCTGCCCGACACACTTGGTGGAGGCCTCTCCGAGATGTCAGTGCGCACAAGCGATGGAACCGTCGGTACTGCGATTTATGAGATCACCGGACAGTGGCATCACAAGTATTTCCCGTATCCACGTGGCGAAAAGTTTCCGCCATACGGCTACAGCCCTCGCGAAGATGAACACGCCTAGACGCTGAAAAAATTGCTACCAATACTTTGACTACTAGCATCGAGAACATGACAACCGAGTCGGGCAATACTCACACCACAGTCGTTCGTAACGCCAGATTGGCGGACGGATCTGGTGCACCAGCTCGCATGGCAGACGTGTCATTTAGTGAAGGAATCATTACTTCGATCGATGCTGCTGGTTCTGCAAGTACTGCGCACACGCACCAAGTGATCGACGCTGATGGCCTCCTTCTTACCCCGGGCTGGGTAGACATTCACACTCACTACGACGCACAAGCCACATGGGATCCATGGCTCACCCCCAGCAGTTGGCATGGCGCAACAACTGTGGTGATGGGCAACTGTGGCGTTGGTTTTGCACCCGCACATGATGATCGTCATGACTGGCTCATTGAACTGATGGAAGGCGTTGAAGACATTCCGGGTTCTGCAATGACTGAAGGCATGACATGGGGTTGGCGATCATTTCCTGAATACATGGATGTGTTGGCATCACAACAACGCGTGATTGACATCGGCACACAAATCGCTCATGGCCCACTTCGTGGATATGTCATGGGTGATCGCGGAGCAGCCAATGAACCTGCAACGGCCGAAGACATCGCGATGATGGCAAAACTTGTTGACGAAGCATTTACTCACGGTGCGTTGGGATTCTCCACCAGTCGCACACCAATTCACCGCAGCAAAAGTGGCGAATTAGTTCCCGGAACAACTGCCGATGAAGAGGAACTGTTTGGCATCGCGGAAGCAATGGGCAAACACGGCCGTGGCGTTTTTCAATTCGCACCCGAACACAAGATATTGCCCACTCATGAATGGCCATGGATGCGTGAACTTGCACGTCGTAACCCAGGCGTTACTGTCAGCGTCAATTTGAATCAAGCAGACGAAGCACCCGACGTGTGGCGACAAGTTCTTGCACAAATGGAAGTAGCAGTGAACGAGGGACTGAACATTGTCACCCAAGTTGCTGGTCGTTCAATCGGGGTGTTGATGTGTCTCGAGGGCACATTTCATCCGCTTGCATTTCATCCGGCGTGGCAGACGATTGCCCACTTGTCACGCGAAGAGCGACTTGTGGCCTTACATGATGAATCACTTCGTCAACGTTTTGTATATGAACAACCTGCTGACGGTGGATTCTTTGACAACGTAGTGAAGACACGTCTTTGGAAAATGTTTGCCGTCACTGATGCAAACATCAATTATGAACCAGATCCAAAGACCGACAGCATTGAGGCACAAGCGACTGCTCGCGGTATTCAACCAATGGACTTGGTGTATGGCCAATTGCTCTCACGCAACGGCCGCGGCATGATCTACATGCCGTTTTTCAATTACTCATACGGTGACTTGTCGATGACGTATGAGTTGATGCAACATCCACTTACTCGCAATGGTCTGTCTGATGCTGGCGCGCACTGTGGTGCGATTTGCGATGGTGGAATGCCGACGTTTCTCCTCACACATTGGGTACGCGACCGCACACGCGGACCGCGTCTCCCTCTTGAACACATGGTGCAACGTCAGACGCGCAAAACTGCTGAGTTGTATGGACTCTTCGATCGTGGCCTCATCGCCCCCGGCATGCGCGCCGACATGAACCTCATCGACTTTGATGCACTGAGTTTTGACATGCCAGAGATGGTCTATGACTTCCCCGCCGATGGTCGTCGACTTGTGCAACACGCAAAGGGTTACGTGGCAACGTTTGTGAATGGCGTACAGACAGTAGCTAATGATCAGTTCACCGGCGCACTGCCCGGTCGTCTCATCCGCGGTTAAGTATTGTAACGCAATTATTTCAGCGCATCACCTGAAGATCAGATACCAGCGACTGACACTGTCATCGTGAAGTCAATGGGAGCACCGACTTCTGCAATGCGCTCACCGGTGAAAATTCCGCTTCCACTTGCATCAACATAGGCACCGGTGCCGCCGATGACTTGTAGTTTCGATGACAACTTGGTGACACCGTTACTTTCGACAGTTGCACTGCCGTCCATCTGCAACGACAGCATGTCGCCGTTGGGGGCGGTCAACGTGAGAAAACCAAAAAATGGGCCATTCCCGTTGTCGTAGTTGACATTGCCCAGCATCACAACGTCGAATTCACCCAAGTTTGATGTGGTGTTACCAACAAGGCGATTCCATCCATATGTCTGTGTTTCGTCTGGTCCGACTTTTTGCAACACGGAAAAATCTGATGACAAACTCATCTCAGCGCGCAATTCCACACCTTGTTGTGTGGCGCCGTCGGCAATGGCCGACCACGACTCATCAAGATGCAGTGTTCCATCTTCACGAGTACTCACCACGACAACAGGTGCCGGCACGCGGTTACCAGTTTCTTCATCGAAAGCAACAGTGCCAGTCCAACCACTCCACTCTATTTGCTCCAATAAAAACACTCGAATTGCATCGACATCAGATGATCCAACAGCAGCAATGGCATCAGCAAGCATCATGACTGAGTCGTAGGTGTATGGACTCCATGTACCAGGTGCTCTATCAAACTTTTCTGTGTATGCAGCAACAAGTGATGCAGAATCAGCAAAGTCGTCGGGGGCTGGCACACCAACAACTGGACAGTTTTGTGCAGCTTCTACTCCGGCAGTCAATACAAATCCAGTGTCGTATGCACCAAAGTCGGCGAGGCATCGCGTATCGGTTCCTGCGTCAGACATCGCTTTCGCTACGAGTCCCCCTTCACGGTAATACGCAATCACGTACACAAGATCAGGGTTTGTCGCCAACGCGTCGTTTACAGCACTCGTGTAATCATCTGCACCTGGATCAATAGCTACATCAATTGTGACAGCGACACCTGCGTCTTCAAGTAACGATCGCATTGTCGTATTTGCATCTTTGGTATACGTCGTTGATTGATCATAAATAAGCGCAACTTTTTCTGCCTTCGCCCAATCCACGATGGCTGACGTTGCAACTGGTGCGATCTGGCTTGTCATCGGCTGCAAAGTAAAGCCAAGGCCCTGCGTGGAATCTGCTGACGTCAATCGCATGGGGAAAATACCAGCGTCTATATAAAGAGGTAGCGTTTCTGCGCCCACGCCTGAGTTGTACGGACCTACAACTGCATGAAGTCCACTTTCAATCGCTGCGGTTGCTGCTGTGACACCAACTTCGGGGTCCGCCGCATCGTCAATCGGAACAATCGTGACCGTTTTCCCGTTAATGCCACCCGACTCGTTGATTTCATCCGCTGCGAGTTGCGCGCCATTCAACATGCCGACACCAACTTCTTGTTGATCGCCGGTCAGAGGTGCTTCTAACCCAATGCGAATTTCATCGCCAGTGGCAGTGGTCGAACCGGTGGACGATTCAGAACCAGAACAACTCACTAATGCAAAAAGTGCAATGACGGAAAGTGTCGCTAGAGCGACAACGCGGGCAGGGTGTTTTTTCATACTGTTGCACAACATAGTGGACAGACTCTGACTGTTGCACTGACCGACAAGACGGCGGCGCTGGCAAAGACGTGAGTTCCTTACTTCGGCAATCGAACAGTCACTGTTGATCCCTCAGAACTGAGATGTTGTTCGACCAAACCGACATGTGCAAGCACTTCAGTACCGAGACCGGGCCGATTGACCGTCGTACTTGAACCATTGTCTGCCGCACTCACGCACCAGCCGTCATCAGATTGACGTATCTCAACATCAACATGGGTCGCTCGACCATGTCGTACCGCATTCGACACAAGTTCCTCAACAACGATCACTACCTCTTTCGTTACAAGCGCAGGATCTTCGCCGCTCAATACAATTCGCACATCAGCAAGCCCCGACCAAGTCGACTCAATCGCAGATAGTGCGTCACCAGTGGCCATCTCACTCTCGCGCCAATTCTCAGCAAGGACGTCCATAGTGCGACTCAATGCATCTCGCAATGCATCAGAATCATTCTTTGCAAACTCAAGTGCCATCGCACATCCGAGTAAGCGCGACTGCACTCGACCATGCAACAAAGCAGCAAGTCGCCGAGCTTCCTCCGAGAGGGCATGCGCATGTGCTGCTGTATCCAAACGATCAACTGCGATCTCCTCTGCAATGTTATGTGCGCGCTGATCATTGAGATCTCGATACGACCCGAGTGCGGATGTCACCAGAAACAGTACGCAACACTATCACGTTGCCCTCTAACTTTGCTGGGAAACACACTCTCGTTGCGTGGTCACCACAAACGGGACGAGGCGTTCGGCAATCAATAACTATCTTCATGACTGTTAAGAGCAGGAAGACCAAAACAATCACTTCGATTCTGAAAAGCCACGGAATTTCTGTTCCGAAGAAATCTGTCACCGCAGTTTCCGTTCGTACCAAGCAAACATGTGCACTGCGATCGCCAACAGTGCTCCAAGGTCGTGCAAAAGGCAAATGCCATATAACTATGAGAATTACCCCTCCGAAAGGTAAGGCGATCACGAGGAACATTTCACTGGTCATCACGTAGCAAAAGGTGTGCTTTCGAGTGCCCCCGGCAGGGATCGAACCTGCGATGTGTGGTGTACCCCGAGCACCGCCAACTACTAGTCGACAGACCGCGATAACTCCCGACAGTAGGGGGGCGTAACCAGCGAGTTTTCGGGCTTGTACTTGTAGTACATACTAAGAGTATGATAAGAGAAAGCTTGGCAGGCCTACGCACCGGGAGACCCCAATGATGAAATCAGTTATCCGTCGAATTGCTGCGATCTGCGCAGTTGTTGTGGGAGTAGGCATTGTGCTGACACCACCATCACCAGTCGGTGCAAATGCCTCCAACCTCCCAGACGATCCGTATACAGCTGGCATGCTCGCCATTGGTCGTGCGACTGCGTGTTACATCGTCGACAACGGCACGGTTAAGTGTTGGGGAAGAAACCTTGAAGGCCAAGCAGGAGACCCATCACTTGCGAATGTTGTGCGTGGAAGTGACTACACCGTGGCAGGAATCACCAATGCGGTCGCGGTTTCTGTTGCCACATATCACGCTTGTGCGCTTCTTGCCACTGGCGAAGTGAAGTGCTGGGGTAGTGAACAATACGCCAGGTTAGGTAACGGAGTAAACGGAACCGCAAGCGACATTGAGACAATTCCCGTTGCCCTATCTGGAGTTACAAATGCAGTCGACGTGGAACTGACCTTAAACGGTGGTTGCGTCATTACGTTAGATCGAGCGGTGAAGTGTTGGGGCTATAACCAGAAGGGAGAAGTCGGGGACGGAACGACGGCGATAAAAACAACACCTGTATCAGTGTCAGTAACTAATCCCATTCGCTTGACGAAAATCGATGGAACCACAACTTGCGTCGTTACAGACGGAGCGTCAGCTGCGGCGTCGGACAATGAATTGTGGTGTTGGGGCAACAACATGAACGGTTTGATCACAACTGGTGGCACGAGTGATGTCACAAGTCCCACGCTCATTAGAACAGATGCAACGACACCTCTCCAAGGTGTTATCGCCGCATCAAGTTCTGGTGTATCAAACTGTGCTGTGCTTGCTGATGGCACTACATGGTGTTGGGGATCAAATAACGGCGGACGACTCGGAAATGGCTCAATGAGTCCCAGCATCGTTACCTACCCAGTCCAAGTAAAGATTGATTCTGCAACTCCCATCACTGGTGCGGTATCGATATCTGCGATACAAGGTGCCACTTGTGTAATGACAGTTAACTCTGGGACAAAAGCGCAACGGTGCTGGGGTGTCGTGGGGGCTCAACCCAACACCGGCGCCGACCCGAACTCAAAATATGCCGACGGGATTCCGATTGTCTCAGCAACTGATGTTGCGTACCTTTCTGCCGCGGAAGCTTCTGCTAGTGCAAATGGACAAGGAATCGACACGTACTGGTGCGCAATCATGATGAACAAAACTTTGAAATGCGGGAACGACACTCAAAGCACGGTCAGCCCTACGTTGTCTGCAGCGCAACTTATCAATCCCGCGCCGTGGTTGCCCTTGCCTTCCAGCCCTAGCACCAATACTGGTACCAATACTGAGGCAAGCGCATCAACTGCCACCACTACACCAGCAACTACAAAGAAAACGAACAAGACAAAGCCACAGGCTTTATCAACATTGCCGAAAACTGGCTCTACGCCAAGTGATCTTGCTCCCTTTGCACTTCTCGCATTGTTAGCTGGCGCAGTATTGATTGGCGTCAGGCGACGAATTCACAACTAAGTGCCCCCGGCAAGGATCGAACTTGCGGCCTGCGGTTTAGGAAACCGCTGCTCTATCCAACTGAGCTACGGGGGCGGGGACGGTGCGAAATGTGGTGCGGAATTCACCAACACACCTTGCGTCATCTGTGAAGAGGTTACTGGAGTGCACTCAAGGTGGAAAGAATAAATCTGTATCTGAAGTTAGTTCTTTTGAAGGGCTACATCCCGTTGGTAACGGCTACGTCGTCCAAGAGCGGCAACTGCTCCAGGCCCAACAAAGCGAGATAGGTGTTGTGGTAGTGGTGCAGGGCGGGCTCGTTGCGGCCGAACACCTCGCCCCAATGAACGGGGACCATATCTGTGGTGAGGCCCAACTAGTTGCCACTCGTGCCATCACAATTTCTGCTCCGCCTCCACAAGTATTTCCATGGATCAGACAAATGGGCTACGGCAAAGCCGGTTGGTACAGCTACGACATCATCGACAATCTCGGTCGCCGAAGTGCGACATCGATTCATCCAGAATGGCAAGGAGTAAACAGCGGTGACTCTGTACCGGGTGGGCTAATTGATTTTCATGCCAACCTCGTCAATGCACCGCATACATTTGTGATGTCACTTCGCGGACAGGGACGGATTGCGAAAAGAATCTCCTTCTCACTCGCCTATGAGTTGCATGAACATCCCGTAGGCACACGACTCGTCACCCGAGTACGCGCACGTATTGACCTGCCCTTGGGCACTTTGTTATCCCGCTATGTTCTTGGCCCTGGCGATGGCATCATGTTGCGCAAACAACTACGAAATATCGCTCGTCGCGCTGAATCTGCCAACTCATAGACTCACCGCATGGAGAGCCCCATTATCGAATTCATCGGCATCTACGACGCAGATTCCACACTTTGGGGAGAGATCTCCTACTGGATTGGCGCCCGACTCGGGCGTACTCATTGTTCGCTCTGCGACATCACCCACGGATTGTTCACCCCAAAGAAGCAGTGGACACAATGCGCAAACGACTTATCCATTCCTTTTGTCACCTTTCATCGAAACGATGCCCCTGCAGAAGTTTTGGGAGCTGCACAGGGAGAGTTTCCCGTCGTGCTAGCTCGAACATCTAGTTCCCTCGAGATTGTTGTATCCCGCGAAGACCTCGATGCTCTTGAAGGATCACCCGAGCGATTAGCTCAACTTTTACACCAGATAACTATTTCGTAGTTGGCAGTGCGGGCTTGCGGCCCACCATTCCAAAATCAAGCGTGCCGTCATGTTGTCCTAATTCGAGATAACGCGATACTGCTTGTGTTGTCGAAGAGTTACGTGAGCGACCAGGTCGATCAGCAGTAGTGGGAAACAGACCTTTGGGATAGCGCACCTTCACGACGTACTGTCCTGCAGGCAAGTCATCGAATCGGTACTTGCCGTCTTTGTCTGTGCGCTTTGGCTTGACAGTATTGCCAAAAATATCTGTCACTTCCCTTCCATCCATAGTGCGCAGACTCACCAAGACACCAGAGATACCCCAGTCTTTTCGATTTTGGAGTCCATCACCTTTCATGTCACGCCATACCCAATCACCTACTGATGCAGCGGGAATGCGTGAAGGAACAATCGTGGGGATCAGTTGCGACGTGGTGTACGCAGCGCCAAATGGTCCCTTCCAAGTGTTGGCAAGTTGATACATCACTGGCTCTATCGCTGTGCCTGCAAACCCTCTTCGGTGCACAAAGGTAACTTTTCCAGTCTTTGTATTGACCGTATACGTTCCATCTTTTGTGGTGAGCTTTGTCAAAGTACATGCCGGAATAGCAGTAGGCACAACAATCACGCCCGCCTTTGCAACCGTTCCAAGTGGACACAGTCTCAATGACGTTGGCACGAAAGATAATGACTCTCCACCCGATACAGAAACCGGACCAGGTGAATCGTTTAGCCAAGGCGTAAAGGTAATAGTGCGACCCTCGCGTGCTGATGCTGTGTCAATGCTTGCACTAGGCAATGGAGGCGGCAACACGGTGGGGTTCAATATTGCAGTTACGGTTTGACCAGCAATGTCATTTGCTTGATAACGCACAGGAGTTGCTGTTCCCACAAATGTAGGAAGAGGATCAAATGTCACCATGCCATTGTTATTGACTGTGAATGTGCCTTCGTCTGGAACGACGAGAGTTGTTGCCGTACACGTATTTGTATCCGATACAGATGCACACAGCCTCAAAGAACTTGCCACCACAGGTGCAACCGATGAGAACGTGTCGTTCGTGAATGGTGTGTACGTCTGTGTGACGTCGTAGTTAGTCGTTATCGCATCATCTTGTGCCGACGGCGGTGGAGGAATGATTGGTGTCAATGTACTTGTGGCGGTCTGACCAAGTATGTCCGTTACCTTGTACACAACAGGAGTTTTAGTTCCCACTGAAATTGTTTCCAGTGCCGTGAACGACGCAACACCTGTTGTCTGGTCAATCGTCCAGGTACCTTCATCTTGAATCGTCACAGTGGTGCCGCAAGTGTTAGTAGATGGATCGACAAGACATGGGCCGTTTGTGGGGCCTGTTTGCAAACCCGCACCTGTTGCTAACGCACTCATGCCCACTACGCGAGTGAATACTGCCGTTGCTCCTGGGAGTAGCAACTTTGTCTCAGGTGATGCTGTGGGGCGCGCCGGTGGATCAACTGTCGGTGTGATATCTGCTGTGGCGGTACGGCCAAGAATGTCTGTGGCTTGATACACAACTGGAGTTGCAGTGCCTGTAAAGGTGGGCTCAGGGTTGAACGTGACCGTGCCATCCGAGTTCACCGTGTACGTGCCTTCATTCGTCACTGTCAAAGAAGTCAAGGTGCAATTTGGCGCAGTCTCCCCCGTGTCACAAAGTCGGACGGATGCAGGGTTCCACGGTGCACTTGGCACGTCATTGATCAGCGGACTAATTATCTGATTCGTGTCAAATGCGTTGCGGGATACATCATCTATTGCGGTGATCGGTGGCGCGGTAACAGTTGGGGTGATTGTGGAGGTCACTGAGCGGTTCAAAGAATCCTTTGCCTGATACGAAATAGGTGTTGCAGTGCCGGTGAATGTGGACAACGGATCAAAGACCACGGCACCCGTTGTGGGGTTCACCGTGTAGGTACCTTCATTAGGAGTTGTCAGCGATGTCATCGTGCAATTTGGTGCTGTTTGCCCCGTTCCACACAACAACACTGTTGATGCCAACAATGGGAACGAGGGCGCACCAGGCGTGTCATTTGACAATGGCGTATAGGTCTGATTCGTGTCATACGCATCCGTAATGGCCTCAGGAGATGCAATCGGCACAGGAGGCGCGCCCACAGTCGGCATGATTGTTGAGGTGACAGCGCGATTCAACGAATCCTTGGCTTGGTATGCAACAGGCGTCGCGGTGCCAGTGAATGTCGGCAACGGATCAAACGTGACCGCACCTGTTGTTGGGTTCACTGTGTAGGTACCTTGACCTGCAACCGTCAGTGTGGTCTTGTCACACGCAGGAGCAGTTTGCCCCGTGCCACACAACAACACAGTTGTCACCAGCAATGGGAACGAGGGCGCACCAGGCGTGTCATTGGAGACTGGTGTATAGGTCTGATTCGTGTCATACGCATCACTAATCGCCTCAGGTGATGCAGTCGGCACAGGAGGCGCGCCCACAGTCGGCATGATTGTTGAGGTGACAGCGCGATTCAACGAATCCTTGGCTTGGTATGCAACAGGCGTCGCGGTGCCAGTGAATGTCGGCAACGGATCAAACGTGACCGCACCTGTTGTTGGGTTCACTGTGTAGGTACCTTGACCTGCAACCGTCAGTGTGGTCTTGTCACACGCAGGAGCAGTTTGCCCCGTGCCACACAACAACACAGTTGTCACCAGCAATGGGAACGAGGGCGCACCAGGCGTGTCATTGGAGACTGGTGTAT
>CAYVAV010000003.1:134022-154411 GCA_964449085.1 uncultured Bifidobacterium sp. | reverse complement strand
TGCACTCGGAATCCCAAACTGCGCAAACGATGCAACAAGTACATGCCAGCAAAACCAGCTCCCACTACTACGACATCTTGTGTCGATGTGACTGCGTTGGTTGACACAACCAAACCCCCTATGTCAAAAGTTCAACACCCCCAGTGATGAACTTCTCGTACCATAACACGTACTTGCACTACACAATGATCGACCATATGGAGATAGCCGGCGTCCCGAAAGACGCCGGCTATGTGTTGTGAGCTGCTGGGTAGCGCCACTGAATTGAATTATGGGCGTGGAGGCCACACGTTCACGGAGTACCGCAAGTGGCGCCCCGCGTCATCATAAGCAGCAGTGGCTGATGGGAATACTCCACCCATCTGGAAGAAACCGTGGATTTGTCCATCAAAGCGAGTGACATGAACTTCCACACCTGCCTCTTTCAGTTTGGCAGCGTACGCCTCACCTTCATCTCGCAAGGGATCAAACTCTGCCGTATACACGATCGCAGTGGGAAGTCCTTTGAGATCTTTTGCTTGTATCGGACTCGCATATGGATTCTTGCCGTCTTCAGCACTCTTCAAATAGTGATCCCAGAACCACACCATCATGTCTTTAGTGAGCAAGTAGTTGTCACCATTGTCTTTGTACGACACGGTGTCATATGCGTGGTTTGTTACCGGATATACAAGCAACTGCAACTGAATGTTTGAGAAGCCTTCGTCGCGTGCTTTTAATGCAACAGCAGCAGCGAGATTTCCACCAGCTGAGTCACCACCGACTGCAAGTTTCATCGGATCAACTTTGACGGATTCCCCATTTTCAGCAAACCATTTGAAAACTGCATAACAGTCATTGAAAGGTGTTGGAAACTTGTGCTCAGGAGCCAAGCGGTACTCGACGTTTGCAACACGACATCCACCGCGGGATGCGATTGCATGGCACGCCGGAGCAAGTCCGGCACGGTCACCGATTACCCATCCTCCACCGTGATAATAAATGAGGCAACCAGACACGCCATACAAGCCACGTGGTGTGATCAACGTGACGAGAATTTCGCCGCCTTCAACAGGTATTGAAATCTCTTGCGTTTCTGCAACTGGTTCTGGATCGCCCGCGAGCGCTGCGAAACCACCGGCCGCAAGACGCGCATCATCAGGTGATAATGAATTCAATGGAGGTGCACCGGCATCTTCCATTTGCTGCAACAGACCTGCTGCGATTGGATCTAATGGCATTGTTTTCTCCTTGATGTTCGTTGACAACTGGTGTTGCCCACGATGACGAACAAGGTGACGACGACTCCCGCGTCGCCTCCCCTATTGCCCGACCGTAGCAAGAATTTTCATGCCACTTTTCACGAGGTGGTCAATGCGTGTTACCAAGTGGTACGTCAGGCGTCCCAGAACAACAATGGCCGGCGCACCGAAAGGTGCACCGGCCATTTAATTACGTTGACGTAATCAGCGAATCAGGCGAGCGCCTTCTTCAAATGATTCGCAGCATCTGCGTACGCATCTGATGCTGCGGGGAAAACTCCACCCATCTGGAAAAACGCATGAATTTGGCCGTCGTAGCGCTTCACATGCACGAGAAGTCCAGCGTCTTTCAAGCGTGCCGCGTAGGCCTCGCCTTCATCACGCAATGGATCGAATTCTGCGGTGTACACGACAGCAGGTGCAACGCCCTTCACATCTTTTGCGAGCAACGGACTGACGTATGGGTTCTTTCCATCTGCTGGACTAGCCAAATAGTGGTCCCAGAACCAGTCCATCATGGCCCTCGTCAACAAGTAACCATCACCGTTGTCTTTGTAAGACTGAGTGCTGCACGCATGGTCGGTCACTGGATACACCAGCAACTGCAATTTCAGACCAGAAACGTTCTCGTCGCGAGCCTTCAATGCGACTGCAGCAGCAAGGTTTCCACCAGCTGAGTCGCCACCGACTGCGAGCTTTGTGGGGTCGACGCCAACCGATGCACCGTTCTTTGTGAACCACTCAAACACTGCGTAGCAATCATCAAATGGTGCAGGGAATTTGTGCTCAGGAGCCAAGCGGTATTCAACGTTTGCAACGCGCATACCTGAACGCGCAGCAAGTTGATGACATGCAGGCGCAAGCGTGCTGCGGTCACCAATTACCCAACCACCACCGTGGTAATAGATCAAACAACCAGATGTTGATGATGCACCCTTTGGCGTGATCAAAGTAACGAGAATATCGCCACCAGGTCCTGGAATCTTCAATTCCTTTGTCTCTTGTACTTCTTCAAGGTCGCCTGCAAGAGCTGCAAAACCTGCAGCTGCTTCACGTGCTTCTGGTGGTGCAAGCGAATTGATTGGTGGTGCCTCAGCAATTTGCTCTAGCAAGCCGGCTGCGATGGGATCTAATGGCATGATGTCTCCTCATGTTGTATGACTGCGACACATCCTAAATGTCGCGCTGTTTTGCACAAAAGTGCAACGAATTGATTGTGTTTGTTTTTGGTCGTATAACGAGTCCTGCTCGTTGCATGCACTCTCGCGCACACAACGAGCAGGTCGTCTGAGGCTAGCGAAGTGCGAAACCTCGCTTGTGATCTATGTATTAGGTAATGCTGACGACGTTCAGGAAAGAACGAAGCCTGGGTATCCCGCAGCTGCGATTTCGTCGCACTTTTCACGGTATGGACCAACACCACCGAGGTATGGAAGGAATACGCGTGGCTTGCCAGGAACGTTGGCACCCATGTACCAGGAGTTCGCTAGCGGATACAGCGTTGCGTTTCCGACTTCAGCGTTGTGTGCAACCCATTCGTCCTGAGCCTTCTGAGTTGCCTCGATCACTTTCTGACCCTTGTCACGCATGTTGACGAACAAGTCAGTGATCCAGTCAATGTGCTGCTCAATGGACACCATCATGTTTGACAACACTGATGGACTCTGAGGTCCGGTGATCGTGTACATGTTCGGGAAATTCGCAACCGAGATACCGAGGTATGTGGTTGGTCCGTCTGTCCACTGGTCAGCGAGTTTGATGCCACCCTTGCCACGAATGTCAATCTTCAACAATGAACCAGTCATTGCGTCGAAGCCAGTTGCGTACACAATCGCATCGAATTCAAACTGCTCATCAGTGGTGTTGATACCAGAAGGAGTGATTTCGGTGATTGGTGTCTTGCGCAGGTTCACCAAACGCACGTGCTCAAGGTTGAACGTTGCGAAGTAGTTGCTGTCAAGACATGGACGCTTGGTGCCAACTGGGTGGTCGTATGGACAGAGTGCTTCAGCAACTTCTTGATCCTTCACGATTGAGCGAATCTTGTCGCGAATGAAGTCTGCAGCGGTGTCGTTTGCCTTCTTGTCGGTGAGGATGTCGCTGTATGCGCCGATCAAACCAACGAGGTCACCACGGTCCCATCCGCCTTGGAAGGTCTTGCGGCGATCTTCTTCAGTCACGCTGAAAGCAGGAACCTGCTCAAAGTTGATTGGCTGACCAAAGAATGACTGCTGCTGAGCAATGCGATAGTTGCGGTAATCGCTCTTTACTTCGTGAATCTCTTCCTTGGTGAGCGCACGGTTACCAGCGGGCATCGAGAAGTTCGGTGTGCGCTGGAAAACAGTGAGCTGCTTTGCCTGTGCGGCAATCAACGGAATCGACTGAATTGCAGACGAACCAGTTCCGATCACTGCAACACGCTTGCCGGTGAAATCAACGCCTTCGTGTGGCCACAAAGAGGTTTGGTATGTCTCGCCCTTGTAGGTCTCGATACCTGGGATTTCAGGAAGCTTTGGAGTTGACAATGTTCCCACTGCCAATACGAAGTGTTGTGCATCAACAACGTCACCCTTGTCGGTTTCGATTGTCCAACGCTTACGTGAGTCATCCCAAATTGCTGATGTGATTGCAGTGTTGAACTGCATGTCGGTGCGCAAGTTGTAACGGTCTGCTACGTGATTTGCATACTTCAAGATTTCTGGTTGTGTTGCGAACTTCTCGGTCCACTCCCACTCTTGCTCAAGTTCAGGGTCGAACGAGTACGAGTAATCAAGTGAACGAATGTCGCAACGTGCACCTGGATAACGGTTCCAGTACCACGTGCCACCTACACCTGCTGCTTTGTCATACACGCGTGCTGAGAAACCAAGACCACGCATACGGTGCAACAAGTACATTCCTGCAAAGCCAGCTCCAACGATGAAAACGTCGTGTGAAGCTGTGAACTTCTTCTCTGACATTGATCTACCCCCCAGATAGACAAGCCTGCTACCGCTAGTGGTTACAGGTCTATGGCGAGAACCGTAGCAATTTTGTTTGTATTGGTCAAACGGAAGAGGTCGAAATTGTTGCCTCGGACAGGGTGATCAAGATTCTGGGAGAAAGGCCAAGATGACAAGACGATTGCCAGCAGGAATCGGACCAGCTGGCTGCATGAGCTGACTCTCCACAAGGTCGGTGCCCTCAATAATAAGGAGCGCCAACGACTTCGAGCCGTTGGTGAAAAACTGGGCTGACTCGACCGCACCTGTGGAATCGGGATCTACTGGTTGAAAACCCACCCCGCCCAGTCTTTCGACGTAGTCGGCGTAGGTATCTGGAGCCGACAATGACGTGGCCCGATATTCAGCGTAAATCTCAGTCTCGGAGATACCCACAGCTGGGCCAACGACATTTCGGTCAAGAACAATCTCTGACGGTGTCGCTGGCGGCAAGTCGTTCCACCACGTCGGTTGCTCAATGGGAAGGTCCGGATCACATCGTGTGTCGTTTTCTGGCAACACCATGTCTTCACTAAAGAAGTCCATGGCGATGCCGTCGACACAACTGGAGGTCAATAACTGACTATGACCCTCTCCAGAAAACCGAACGAGGCGCGCGTTTGATCCGAGGTTTTCCACCATCTCCTCTGCCCAGCGAATAGGCGTGGCAGGATCCTTCTCACCGCCTACAACCACGATCGGCGCATCACCATCATATGCAATGTCAAATAGAGGCGCACCTTCAGTGAGACCATCGCACGTGTTGACGTCAAAGTCAGACACGTCAATGTCGGCACTGAAACGCGGCGCAACCTCACGCAGTTGCTCAACTAATGCAGCGGGATCCTCTGGTGGTTCTTTTCCAAAACCACTGGCGCAACGAATAATGCGACCTGATTGGTCGATGGTGGAAAACGTTCCGTCTTCATTTCGGCCGTTGTACATGTCGGCAAGACGAAGAATCGGTTCACCAATTCCCTGCTCCGCTTGCGCTAACGCGCTTGCCAACAAGGGCCAATAACTCCGTGAGTACAACGCTTGCACGGTCGCTGATTCCATCGCCGCATTGTTCGCTTCCCTGCCTGCATCGGCAATGATTGGAGTCGTATCCAATTTTTCACGTAGAGAATCCCAGCGTTTCCCCACATCAGAGTCGGTGAATGCACACGTACTTTCTGATTCACACCACTTCGCCCACGTATTGAAAGAATCCTCAAAACCCTTGATCTGTGTGAGATACGACTCTTCGACAGTGTCACCCTGTGGATCAAAAGGTGCGTCTAAAAACATTGATGCCACATGATCGGGGAACATTGTCGCGTACACGCCACCGAGATACGTGCCATATGAAATTCCGATGTAGTGAATTGTGTCTTCACCAAGACCACGTCGAATGAAATCCATGTCGTGGGCAGTGTTCGTTGTTGAGTAGTAATCAATTTCGTTGCCGTAAGCCTTTTCACATTCACCTTCAAAAATGGTTTCCGATTCGTCATACAGTTTTTGTTCTTCTGGAGTGTCGGGGGTTGCATCGACATACAGGTACTTGTCCATCAACTCATCACTCAGACAACGCAAACCTCCCGAACGGTCCACGCCTCGTGGATCAAAACCAATGAGGTCATAATCGGCAAGATCAAGTGATTGCACCAACGCTTCGCCTGCGTTCACAACAAAATCGAAACCTGAACCACCAGGACCTCCGGGATTGGTGAGAATCACACCGCGCGACTCCCCCTCTGCAGGTAGACGAACAAGCGCTAGCGACACAGTCTCCTTGCCTGGCACCATGTGATCGAGCGGTACTTTGAATGTCGCACATTCAAATGGTTTCTCAGGAGCATCGTCTCCCATGCATGCATCCCACGTGATGTCGCTCACCGGAAAAGTGGGCACAGTGATGCCATCCATCGGGTCTGTTGTTGACGACCCGCCACCACAGGCGCCGAGTGCAACACTGGTAATCACCGCCGCAATAAGAACATTTCGGGTGAACCAGCTTGAGTGGGTGAACAGGCGCATTTCTCATTTCTACCAAAAAGGTGTTGTTATCGTCATGACATGGGCTGGTACGAAGATCGTGTGTTGCCACGAATTATGGACAAAGCAACGGGCTCAAAAGGATTTGATGAACTGCGAACACGGGTGACGAAAGACTTACATGGTGTTGTTCTTGAGATTGGCTTCGGTTCAGGAACCAATGTGAAGTTCTTCCCCGATGCAGTTACAAGAGTGTACGCAGTTGACCCCGCAACTATCGGTCGCGACATTGCGGCACCGCGCATCGCCAAGCGCGGTATTGACGTTGAATACATCGGTCTTGATGGCGCTTCAATTCCATTAGCAGACAACAGCGTTGATTGCGCATTGTCTTCATTAACACTGTGCACGATCCCTGATGTGGAACAGGCATTACGTGAGGTGTATCGCGTACTGAAACCCGGGGGTGCGTTTTATTGTTTTGAACACGGATTATCCCCGTTCGAGAAGAAACGTAAATGGCAACACCGTTTGAACCCAATAGAAAAATTCGTTGCAGGCGGATGTCACCTCAACAGGAACATTCACGAATTAGTAGAGCAATCACCATTGCGCTGGATCGAATACAACCAGTTTGATTTACCGCGAACGGGTGGTCTGTTTCATCTCACTGTTGGGACGGCACTCGTCTCAAAATAAATCGCTGACTACTCCGCCGGTGTGACTTCCGATCGCAGAGACATATATAAATGCTTGTTTGTACCGCCACACGGGTCACCAAATAGATTGTTACTCGCGTGCAAAGTGACCGAGGTTTGTCCGAGGGCCAAATTGCCCACGATCGTCGCACTGTTTGTCACATGAGAGCAACAAACGTGATAGTTGTTTCCTGAGATACAACGGACCGATGTCGATCATCGCTGGCCTTAGATGCAACGTTGGTGCTGGAGATTGAGAACTGAACGGGTGCTGGGCTCTCTGATGTCACCAAGACAACGATTGGATCGTCACCAATTGTGACCCACGCCCGCACAGGATATGAACGGAGCGTGCAGCGCCCGATAGGCGTGGGCACGAAAACAAATGGTGTCGAAGGGGGGACTTGAACCCCCACGCCCTAACGGGCGCCAGCCCCTCAAGCTGGTGCGTCTGCCTATTCCGCCACTTCGACGAGGAACTCTTAGGCTATCGACTTTTTGCTAATTGATAAGCAAGAAGCCAAGAGCAATGGTGGTCATCACCCAAATCACTGCAATGACCGTCGTGATGCGATTGAGATTTCGCTCTGCTGCTGCCGATCCAAGTGCTGCCCCACTTGCACCACCAAACATGTCAGAAAGTCCTCCACCCTGACCACTGTGCAACAGCACAAAGATCACGAGAGAAACCATCGACACCACGTTGATAAAAATGGTGATGTACATAATGAGATCGCGCACGGTCTACGAGCCTAACGATTCTGAGACGTAATCCACAGTGCCAACCTGGTCAGAAATTCTGGATGATGCGGGCGAATTCATCGGCATCAAGGCTCGCGCCACCCACTAACGCCCCATCAATGTCGGGCTGGGCCATTAACTCTGCAATGTTCGCAGCCTTTACTGACCCGCCGTACTGGATACGCACGGCCGCACCCGCATCAGCACCAGCAAGCACGGAAATCTCGCGACGAATCGCGCCGCACACCATTTGCGCATCTTCTGCGGTTGCCGTCTTTCCGGTGCCAATCGCCCAAATTGGCTCGTACGCGACCACGAGATTGGCGACTTGTTCCGGTGTGCAACGGCTGAGTGATGCACGTACTTGACCCAAGACCTTTGACTCTGTCTCTCCGGTTTCACGTTCGGTGAGTGTCTCGCCTACACACAAAATTGGCGTCATTCCATTCTTGATAACCGCGTGCAGTTTCTTCGTGACAATCTCGTCATCTTCACCAAAAATCTCACGTCGCTCGCTGTGTCCAACAATCACATACGACACTCCAAGTTTTGCGAGAAACAACGGTGCCACTTCTCCTGTGAACGCACCCTTTTCTTCGTAGTGACAATGTTGTGCGCCAAGCGAAAACTGCAAACTGTCTGCTTCAATCAAAGTCTGCACACTACGCAAATCAGTAAACGGAGGATGCAAGCTCACGTCGGTACGTTCAAAGTCGCTCTTAGTCACAAGATAAGCAAGTTTTTGAGTGAGTTGAATCGCTTCATAGTGATTCAAATGCATTTTCCAGTTCCCACTGATCAGTGGCTTGCGCTTAGCGGACATTGGGGGCTCCTCTCAGTGCAGCCAAACCAGGGAGATCACCTAGCTCTAACAACTCAAGCGAAGCTCCACCGCCCGTGCTTACATGATCTACGTCATCTTCCAACTTGAATTGAGCGAGTGCTGCAGCACTGTCTCCCCCGCCCACAACTGTGAATGCTTTTGTCTCAGCAACTGCTTGCGCGACAGTGCGAGTACCGGCTGCAAAACGCTCGTCTTCAAACATTCCCATTGGTCCGTTCCAAAACACAGTCCGCGCATCCATGATGACGTCGCTAAACGCTGCTGCAGAGCCAGGGCCGATGTCAAGGCCCTTTGCACCATCGGGCAAACGTTGTCCAAATGTCAACACGTTGCCTGAAGCATCTAGACCAATGATGTCTTCTGGCAAGTGAATTGGTTTACCCAAATCCATCAACCGCTTACATGTGTCGATTTGATCACGTTCACAAATAGAGTCGCCGACGGCAAACCCTTTGGCCGCGAGAAACGTGAAACACATTCCGCCACCAATGACAAGAGCATCCACAACTTTCAACAATGACTCGATCACGCCCAGCTTGTCGCTGACTTTCGCGCCACCAAGAACCGCCACGAACGGACGCTTTGGTTTCTCGCGAAGTCCCATCAACACTTCTACTTCGCGTTGCAACAACCGACCTGCAGCAGACGGAAGCGTTTGCGGCGGCCCAACAATTGATGCATGCGCACGGTGAGCAGCTCCGAACGCGTCATCGACATAGGCATCGATACCCTGCACCAATTCATTCACAAACGCGGGGTCATTTTCCTCTTCACCCGCGTTGAATCGCAAGTTCTCTAACAACTCAACGCCGGGAGCCAACTCAGCAAGACGTGCACGGACCGGTGTCATCGAATACTTCGGGTTGGGTGCTCCTTTCGGCCGACCAAGGTGACTCGCACAGACCACTTGCGCTCCGCGTTCTGTAAGCCAGTTGATCGTGGGTAATGCTGCGCGGATACGAAAATCATCTGTGATCACACGCGCATCATCGGGGCCTTCCATCGGCACGTTGAAATCAGTTCGCACCAACACGCGTTTCCCACGCACATCGCCCAAATCCTCGAGAGTCGGGATTGATGACATTGCGAATTATTTCTTTGTGCCGGTGTACAACACGAGGTCAACAAGACGATTTGAGTAACCCCACTCGTTGTCGTACCAACCGAGCACCTTTACTAATGAGCCCATGCTCATCGTCAACTCGCTATCGAAAATACAACTGTGCGGATTAGTCACAATGTCGCTCGACACGATTGGCGCATCGGTGTACTCAAGAACGCCTTTCAATGGACCATCGGCAGCCTTCTTAAACGCAGCATTGATTTCTTCCACAGTTGCTGGCTTTTTCAAATTAGCAACAAAGTCCGTGATGGAACCAGTTGGCACTGGCACACGAAGTGACGTGCCATCTAATTTGCCCTTCATCGACGTCATCACCAAACTTGTAGCGCGAGCGGCACCCGTGCTTGTTGGCGTGATGTTGATTGCAGCTCCACGAGCACGACGAAGATCGCTATGAGGTCCGTCAACCAGTTGCTGATCACCGGTGTATGCGTGAACTGTTGTCATCAAACCGTTCTCTACGCCAAAGGCATCATCGAGTACTTTCACAAGTGGAACGAAACAGTTAGTAGTGCAACTTGCGTTACTCACCACTTTGTGTACTTTGGGATCAAAATCTGTGTGGTTCACCCCATACACGAATGTCGCATCAGCACCATTAGATGGAGCCGACACAATTACGAGCGGTGCGCCCGCATCAAGGTGAGCGGCAGCCTTCTCACGGTCAGTAAAGAAGCCAGTTGATTCAATCACCAAATCAACACCAAGGGCTTTCCAAGGCAAGTTTGCTGGATCACGTTCTGACAACACCTTCAAGACTTTTCCGTCAACGCTGATACCACCATCAACTGCCTTGATGTCATTCGGTAACACTCCAAGAACGGAGTCGTACTTGAACAAGTGCGCAACCGTCTTTAATGAACCAAGGTCGTTCACCGCGACAATCTCAACATCTGCATTGCGCGACATCACTGCGCGTGCAAAGTTGCGTCCAATTCGACCAAAACCGTTAATGCCAACACGAACAGTCACTGCTGTCACCTTTCAACTCTGTTACGGGCGTTTGGGGGTGCCCTGCGCCTCAAAAACCCTAGTTCGCGAGCCTTCGTGAGTGACGATTCCGCACTCAGTCGAAATCAACGTCACGGTGGGCAACGCGCGGACGCCACCCTTGTGATGTCAGGCTCTGCGACAACGCCTCGGTAATCGCAACGGACCTGTGACGTCCGCCCGTACAACCAATCGCAACAGTGAGATAACTCCGGCCTTCGGCGGCATAAGCCGGCAAAATCAGCTCCAGTAGATCTTCCACTTTTGCCACAAACTGTTGCGTCAACGGATTAGACATTACGAATTGACTAACGGGTGCGTCCCGCCCGGTCAAGGGTCGCAGCTCTTCATCCCAATGCGGATTTGGGAGAAAGCGAACATCGAACACAATGTCAACGTCGATTGGAATTCCGTGTTTGAAACCAAACGACATCACAGACACTTGCAAAGAATCAGTCGGTGCTTCAGGGCCAAATAGTTGCAACAACTGCGCTTTGAGTTGGTGAACAGTCATTGCAGTGGTGTCAATCACTAAGTCTGCGCTCGCACGAACTTCTTCGAGCACTTGACGCTCACGTTCAATGAGATCTTCCAAACCGAGATTGGCTTCCGTGAACGGATGTTTGCGACGGGTCGCTTCATAGCGTCGCACTAGTTCGCGTGTGGCGGCTTCAAGAAACAACACTCGAACACGGTGACCCTGAGTGCGAAGCGCTGTAATTGTGGAAAGAATGCCAGTTTGCTGGCGAGCATTACCAACCACGAGACACAATTTGGCAATTTCGCCACCCGCCTCACCAGTGAGTTCCACAACTTTGTCAACGAGAACCACTGGGAGGTTGTCGACAACAAACCAGCCGAGGTCTTCGAGATCGTCGGCAGCCTGCGAGCGCCCAGCGCCCGACAAACCAGTGATGACGAGAATGTCAGTCATGTGGGTGTCAACCTATCCGACTCATCACGACATTGTCTTTGTTGCGCGCAGATACAACAAACGTGGAATGGTGTGCGCTAATCGATATTCCGGAGCACGATCAAGGAAGCCCTCAGGTGGTGAAGGCTCAAGCATTCGCTCTAAGGAAAGTCCGTTGGCGATTAACGCATTGATGTAACGACTAAGTGGTCGGTGTACAAAGCGAATAAAGACATCCTTTTCCACTTCTTCAATCGTTGCCGTCTCTACAAGGTACGGACCAAGACGCCAGTACTGCTCGGGCGGGTCCACCATGTGGTCGTCAATCCATCCACTGTCAGGCGTCTGCAGCAACGGGTGGTTCAGGAAGAATGCGAATCGACCACCGGGTCGCAGCACGCGTGCCGCTTCTGCGATCGCGTCATCTAAATCGTCGATGTGTTCAAACACCAAACATGCAAGGACTGCATCCATGCTGTTCGACGCAAATGGTAAGGCGTTGGCACCGCTTCGCACATATGTCGGACCACCACCGCGCCGCATTGCGACCACAATTTGTGCTTGCGTCGGATCAACGCCGACCACAGTTGACCCTTTTGCTGAAAGAGCTCGAGCAATCTGTCCATCGCCAGTTCCCACATCCAACACACGGGCAAAACCCTCTAGTTCCTCAAGCGCCAAGGGAATAATTTGCTCAACGTATTCCGGATCAGCACCTTCGGTGAATCCATCGATCCACCACTGTGCGTAGTTCTCCCAAAGATCATCACGAGGAGAAGACGAAGTCACACCCACAGGCTAGGAGTTCTGTGTGTCATCCGAATGCAATTCGATGGCATCTGAATGGAACTTGTCATACACGGCGTCTGCGACTGATTCTGGCAACCACGACAATTCGCGCAATTGTTCGCGACTTGCCGACTTCACCGCCGTGACGTTGCCCAACTCTTTCACCAAACGTTTCGCACGCTTTTCTCCGAGGCCTGGAATGTCATCCAGCGAAGACGACACCATCCGCTTGCCACGGCGCTCTCTGTGAAAGGTGTTTGCAAATCGGTGTGCTTCATCGCGGATGCGTTGCAGCATGAACAGCGCCTCACTTCCGCGGGGAATTCGAATCGGCGCTGAATTGCCAGGCACGTACACCTCTTCAAACCGCTTCGCCAGCGACGCCACAGGTATTTCGTTTTCAAGTCCCAGTTGTGTCACCACTCGTTGCGCAACTGCGAGTTGACCTTTTCCTCCATCGACAAGCAGCAACTGTGGTGGATAGGCGAATTTCTTTGGTTTGCCGTCGTCATCAGTGACCCCGACTTCTCGTTCTTCCAAATATGCACTGAGACGACGGGTCAACACTTCCTCCATCGCCGCGTAGTCATCATTTCCATCAACGGTTTTCACTTTGAAACGTCGATACTCGCGTTTCACCGGCAAACCATCCTCCATCACCACCATTGAGCCCACATAGTCAGTTCCCTGCAAGTGAGCCATGTCGTAACACTCAATACGAAGTGGCGCCTCAGGCAATTGCAAATAATCCTGTAATTCTGTGAGCGCTCGTGAGCGCGAATTGTGATCAGCAGCGCGACGAAGTCGATGTCGAATAAATTCCTCACGCGCATTCTGTGTGACCGTGTCATGCAGTTCCTTTTTGTCACCTCGCTGGGGCACACGCACGGTCACCGCACTGCCTCGCATGTGCGTTAACCATTCCACATACAGCGCTTCATCTTTTGGTGAGACAGGGACCAATACTTGTTTGGGGATGCCTAATGGCGGTTCGTCGCCATACAACTCTTCGAGGATGCGGTCAACAAGACCGTTGTCTGTGAGGTCTTCCACTTTGTCGACAATGAAACCTTTCCGGCCCACCACCCGTCCCTTACGCACGAAAAACACTTGCACGGAAGCCTCAAGCTCGTCATCGGCGATTCCGATGAGATCAATGTCTTCATCGCGCTCGCCCACCATTTGTTGTTTCTCAATGGCTCGTTGGACTGCAGCGAGTCGATCTCGTAGTCGGGCGGCTTTTTCAAACTCCAACTCCTGTGACGCTGTTTCCATTTCCAACGTCAGGGACTTCACCACCGCATCAGTCTCTCCATCGAGAAAATCGACGAGTGACGACACGTACTCCTTGTATTGCTCATCGCTGACCTCGCTAACACATGGCCCGGAACACTTTTCAATGTGGAACAAAAGACATGGACGCCCTAGACGTTGATGTTGATTGAATTTTCCGGGACCACAAGTGCGTACAGGGAAAGTACGCAACAGGAGATCCAACGTGTCACGGATTGCGTATGCGTGTGCGTACGGACCGAAATACCGTGTGCCTTTGCGTTTTGTCCCGCGAATTACGACTGCACGCGGCCACGCTTCGTCAAGAGTGATCGCAAGAAACGGATAACTTTTGTCATCGCGTAATCGCACGTTGAAACGCGGACGGTGCTGTTTGATGAGGCTGTACTCCAACATGAGGGCTTCCACCTCGTTGCGCACTTCAATCCATTCAACAGTCGCTGCCGCTGCAACCATTGCGGCTGTGCGTGGGTGCAATTGCGCTGGATCCTGAAAATAACTCGAGAGTCGACTACGAAGATTCGCCGCCTTGCCCACATAAATGGTGCGCCCATGTTCATCTTTGAACTGATATGACCCAGGCGATGTGGGAATCGTCCCTGCGGGTGGACGAACAACGGTCATGCCTTATTTTGCACTTGCTTTTGCTCGAGTACTCGTCTTTTTCACTGGCATTCCTAGCAATGGCGCAAGGAAGCGACCTGTGTGGCTTTGCTTACATTTGGCAACAACTTCAGGCGGGCCTTCAGCCACCACCAAGCCACCGCCACTGCCACCTTCGGGTCCCAAATCGATGAGCCAGTCTGCGGTTTTGATGACATCGAGATTGTGCTCAATGACAAGAACGGTGTTTCCTTGATCCACTAAGCGAGACAACACGGTAAGAAGCCGTCGTACGTCTTCAAAGTGAAGTCCAGTCGTCGGTTCATCTAACAAGTAAATGGTGTGGCCGGTGCTGCGCTTGGCGAGTTCACTCGCCAACTTCACGCGCTGCGCTTCACCTCCTGACAACGTTGGCGCCGATTGCCCAAGTCGGACGTAGCCAAGACCAACATCAACAAGTGTTTGCATGTGTCGTGCAATCGCCGGTTGATTTGCGAAGAAATCGACAGCTTCCGAAATGGGCATGTCGAGAACATCAGCGATGTTCTTTCCTTTGAACGTGATGTCCAAGGTGTCTCTGTTGTATCGAGCACCCTTACAGACTTCGCATGGCACATACACATCTGGCAAGAAGTGCATCTCGATTTTGATCGTGCCATCACCCGCACACGCTTCGCACCGACCGCCTTGCACATTGAAACTGAAACGACCCGGTTGATACCCACGTACTTTCGCTTCTGGTGTCGCAGCAAATAGTTTTCGAATGTTGTCGAATACTCCCGTATACGTCGCTGGGTTCGACCGTGGCGTACGACCGATTGGCGACTGATCCATGTCAATGACCTTGTCGAGTTGATCGATGCCTTCGACTTTTTTATGACGACCTGGAGCTTCCTTTGATTTGTAAATCCGTTGCATCAATGCGGGCAACAAAATGTCGCGCACCAATGTGCTCTTACCACTACCAGAGACTCCCGTAACCGCTACGAAACATCCAAGAGGAATCTCCACATCGATGTTTTGTAGGTTGTGCTCTCGCGCACCGCGTACCACCAACTTGTCACCATGTGGTTTACGTCGAGATGCGGGCACAGGAATGCTTTCCTTGCCTGTGAGGTACTTTCCAGTAACGGAATTCTTTGCTTTTTCAATTCCCTTCACAGGTCCGCTGTACACCACTTCGCCACCGTGCTCACCCGCTCCCGGGCCAATATCAACAATCCAATCACTTTCGCGAATGGTGTCTTCATCATGTTCCACAACAAGAACGGTGTTTCCAAGATCACGAAGACGCACGAGTGTGTCGATTAGTCGACGGTTGTCGCGTTGATGCAGTCCGATTGATGGTTCATCAAGCACGTACAGCGTGCCAACCAACCCTGAACCAATCTGGCTTGCAAGACGAATGCGCTGCGCCTCTCCGCCGGCCAAGGTTCCCGCAGCTCGGGACAACGTGAGGTAATCCAGTCCGACGTCAAGAAGAAATCCAAGACGAGCATTAATTTCTTTCGTCACTCGTTCTGCAATCATCTGATCGCGTTCTGACAATTTCAATTGACGCAAGAATGCAGTTGAGTCGCCAATTGACATGTCACACACTTCGGAAATGCTCTTTCCCCCAATGGTGACTGATAATGATGCCGGACGAAGACGGGCACCTTCACAAGATGAACACGGCACCTCGCGCATGTAGGTCTCAAACTGCTCGCGGGTCCAATCGCTTTCTGCTTCTTGATGGCGACGCTTGATCCACGGGACGACACCTTCGTATGAAGTGTTGAATTGCCGAGTCTTTCCAAACCTATTGCGGTACTTCACCGTCATGTTTCCAGGCAGTCCCTGCAACACAATCTTTTGATGTTTCGCCGACAACTTTCCCCACGGTTTGTCAAGGTCAATGTCGTGATCTTCCGCGACCGCATCAAGAAGTCGCATGAAATAACGAGTATGTGCAGAACGCCACGGCGCGATCGCTCCTTCACTCAATGATAATTCCGGATCTGGCACCACCAAGTCGGGGTCAACTTCAAATTTTGTGCCCAAGCCATCGCAGTTCTCACACGCGCCGTAGGGAGAGTTAAATGAAAAGTTACGTGGTGCAAGCTCCTCAAAGCTGTTTCCACATTTCGGACATGCCAGATGTTGACTAAATGTCAGAATCTCGTTCTCATCATCACCCGATGACACCAATTCAATTTCAGCAACGCCTTCTGCAATTCGCAGAGCAGTTTCCAGCGAGTCCGTGAGACGTCGACCAATGTCATCACGACGCACAAGACGGTCAACAACCACTTCGATTGTGTGTTGTTCATATCGAGCCAGTCGCTTTTCGTGCCCGAGAAATTCGGCGATGTCGTGCACTTCACCATCAATGCGGGCACGCACGAATCCCTGACCAGCAAGATCTTGCAGCAGCGTGTCGTATTCACCTTTACGGCCACGCACCACAGGTGCGAGCACCTGAAAACGTGTGCCTTCAGGCAAGCTCATAATGCGGTCGACGATCTGTTGTGGGGTCTGACGCTGCAACACCGTGCCATCATCTGGACAGTGCTGAATACCAATACGTGCGTACAACAAACGCAAGTAGTCATACACCTCTGTAATAGTTCCCACCGTTGATCGCGGGTTACGTGACGCCGACTTTTGATCAATAGAAATCGCAGGTGACAGACCTTCAATCACATCAACATCGGGCTTGTCCATTTGTCCTAAGAACTGTCGTGCATACGCAGAAAGGCTCTCCACATAGCGACGTTGACCCTCTGCATAAATCGTGTCGAAAGCGAGGCTGCTCTTTCCAGATCCTGACAAACCGGTCAGAACAATGAGCTTGTCTCGGGGAAGTTCTACGTTGACATTCTTAAGGTTGTGCTCTCGCGCACCACGAACAACGATCTTCTCAGCCACGGTGGAAGGTTACCGATGGGTCAACCCGCGTCACGAAGTTCGCGTCGCAAGTCACGTATTTCATCACGCAAGCGGGCCGCATACTCGAACTTCAAGTCCTTTGCCGCTTCATGCATCTCTTCTTCCAGCGTCTGAATCAGTCGTCCAATTTCTTGCTGTGGCAGAGTTTTCAATTCGCGCGCGACCTTTTCCCGCTCGCGATTGCGACGTTGACCTTTGCCGGGCAGCGGAGCACTGTCATCAGGACGGAGCAGAGACAAAATGTCACCCACTGCCTTACGAATGGTCTGTGGATTGATGCCATGTTCAAGGTTGTAGGCAATCTGCATTTCTCGGCGACGTTTGGTCTCTGAAATCGCTCGTTCCATAGACGGCGTCACCTTGTCGGCATACATCACCACTTGCCCTGCAACGTTTCGTGCAGCGCGACCAATGGTCTGAATAAGTGAAGTCTCACTGCGCAAGAAACCCTCTTTATCGGCATCAAGAATTGCAACTAGCGAGACTTCTGGTAGGTCAAGACCTTCACGCAAAAGGTTGATGCCCACTAAAACATCGAATTCACCTAGGCGAAGCGCACGCAGGATCTCAATACGTTGCAATGTGTCGATGTTTGAGTGCAAGTAGCGAACTCGCAATCCCTGTTCGAGTAGATACTCGGTGAGATCCTCTGCCATTTTCTTTGTCAGCGTCGTCACCAACACACGGTCTTCCCGCTCAATTCGCTCGCGAATCATCTCAATCAGGTCATCAATCTGACCCTTCGTGGGTTTCACAATCACATCGGGATCCACTAGGCCCGTTGGACGCACGATCTGTTCCACCACTCGCGAGCTGTTCTTTAACTCAAACTGCGCGGGCGTTGCCGACATGAAGATGCACTGATTGATGCGCTCCATCGTTTCTTCGAATCGTAAAGGACGGTTATCTCGCGCGCTTGGTAAACGGAAACCATGCTCAACCAGAGTGTTCTTACGACTGCGATCACCTTCGTATTGCGCGTGCAACTGTGGAACCGCGATATGGCTCTCGTCAATGATCAACAGATAATCGTCTGGGAAATAATCAAGAAGAGTGAATGGGGGTTCGCCTGGTTGACGACCGTCAATGTGCATGGAGTAATTCTCAATACCGTTGCAGTACCCCATCTCTTGAATCATCTCGAGGTCGTATTGTGTGCGCATCTGCAATCGCTGCGCTTCCAACAACTTGCCCTCTTTCTTGAAGTACGCGAGTCGCTCTTGCAATTCCTTTTCGATACCGATCATCGCTGTGCGCATACGTTCTTCGCCTGCCACATAGTGAGTAGCCGGAAAGATAATGATCTCTGAGAAATCTCGAAGTGTTTCCCCTGTTAGTGGATCAATTGTTGTGATGCGGTCCACCGTGTCGCCAAACATCTCAATTCGCACCACATGCTCTTCATATGCCGGATGCACTTCTACCGTGTCACCACGAACACGAAAGTGACCACGCCCAAGAGTCATGTCATTACGGTCATACTGAAGATCAACAAGGCGTCGCAAGATACTGCGTTGGTCGTAATCAACACCCGTATGCAACTCCAGCAATTGGCCCCGGTATTCAGCAGGATCACCCATACCGTAAATGCATGACACGCTGGCAACAACAATCGTGTCGCGACGCGTTAATAACGCAGCAGTTGCGGAGTGACGCAGACGGTCGATCTCGTCGTTGATTGAAGAGTCTTTTTCGATATAAGTGTCGCTTGATGGAATGTACGCCTCTGGTTGGTAATAGTCGTAATAACTCACGAAATACTCAACACGGTTGTTCGGAAAGAACTCACGCATTTCCTGCGCCAGCTGCGCTGCCAAACTCTTGTTGGGAGCGAGAATCAGAGCAGGTCGCTGCACCTTCTCAATCGTCCAAGCAATGGTCGCAGACTTACCCGACCCGGTAATACCAAGCAGTGTTTGAAAACGTTCGCCTGCTTCTATGCCTTCGGCTAATTGTTCGATCGCCTTTGGTTGATCGCCCGCCGGTGTGTAATCGGACTCAACAACAAAGATCTGTTCCTGCACGTGCGAAGCGTACCCTCAGCGCCCACCTGCGTCGTCGGCAGCTGGTGGAAGCGTTTGTGCCCACGCCCAGACTTCATCAACGCGACGCGAGAGATCTTCAAGAGTTCCCGAGTTCTCCACCACAACGTCAGCAATCGCCAAACGCTTTTCTCTGCTTGCTTGGTTCGCAATTCGCGCACGCGCATCGGTTTCGTCCATATTGCGAAACTCCACCAACCGCGACACAGCAGTTTCCACCGGTACGTCAACAACGATTACACCACATAATCCTTTGCGTGGATTTTCCGCCAACAATGGAATGTCAAGCACGACAACGTTGTCGGTACTGCGCTGTTCGTCAAGACGGCGATCCATCTCTTTCCCGACTGCTGGATGAACAATCTTGTTGAGACGAGCCAGTGCGTCTTTGTCATTGAACGCAATGTTTGCAAGTGCTCCACGATCGAGACTTCCATCGCTCGCAATGATCGATTCACCGAACGCGTCGGCGAGCTCTCTCAGAAGCGGTTGTCCCGGAGCTTGAAGTTCACGAACAACAGCGTCAGCATCAATGATGATTGCACCGCGCTCGGCGAGCATCGATGAAACGACAGTCTTCCCCGAGCCGATGCCACCAGTTAACCCAAGAAGGATCATCTGGTGTGTCTACTAGGCAGTTTCGGTGGGGTCAGTTTCGGTGGAGGCACTGTCTGCGTGAGCGACGTCAGTTGCGCCCGCATCAGCTGCTGGCTCTCCTGTCTTTGCGGCACCTTCACCATATTCTTGGTAATACTCAGCCCACGCGGCTTCGCGCTCTGAGTCATCTCCGCCAACCCAGTTGCCGTGTTCGTCCATCTGGAACTGACCCTGATATTCAGCGGCCAATTCGCCACCTTCGGCAGCTTGCTTGATAGAGATCGAAATGCGACGACGCGCAAGATCAAGATCAATGATCTTCACCCACAATTCCTCACCTGGGGTCACAACTTGCTCAGGAGCATCAACGTGGTGTGCTGACATTTCTGAAATGTGCACGAGACCCTCAATGCCATCGCCCACCTGTACGAACGCACCGAATGGAACAAGCTTGGTGACACGGCCATAGACCAATTGACCAACCTCGTGACCGCTTGCAAATTCTTGCCATGGGTCTTGCTGTGTTGCCTTCAGCGACAAACTGATGCGCTCACGACTCATGTCAACATCAAGAACCTGCACGGTGACGGGATCGCCAACCTGCACAATTGCTGAGGGATGAT
>CAYVAV010000003.1:0-134012 GCA_964449085.1 uncultured Bifidobacterium sp. | reverse complement strand
GCTTCTACGACAGTTCTGACACGTGGATGAGTCCGTCCATGCCTCCAAGATCAACGAATGCACCGAACGCGACCACCGACGACACAACACCGTCGCGAATTTCGCCTGGCTTCAGATTCACCAGGAACTCGTCGCGTGCTTCCTTCTGTGTTTCTTCGAGGAATCCGCGACGCGACAAGACCACGTTGTTGCGGTTGCGATCAAGTTCAATGATCTTTGCATCAAGCACTTTGCCGATGTACGGCGTGAGATCACGCACGCGGCGCAACTCAACAAGTGATGCAGGAAGGAATCCGCGCAGTCCGATGTCGACAATGAGTCCACCCTTAACCACTTCAATAACAGTTCCGCGGACGATTCCGTCTTCTTCCTTCTTCTTTTCGATCTCGCCCCACGCCTTCTCGTACTGAGCGCGCTTCTTTGACAGGATCGGACGGCCTTCTTTGTCTTCAAGCGTCAAGATCAATGCTTCGATCTGCTCACCCAACTTCACAATGTCGTGAGGATCAACGTCGTTCTTGATCGCTAACTCACGGGAAGGAATAACACCTTCGCTTTTTGCACCGTATTCCAGGAGAACTTCGTCGCGGTCGATCTTTACGACAGTGCCAGTGACAAGCTGTCCTTCTTTAAAGTCGACCATTGTGCCTTCAATGGCATCTGCAAATGATGTGGATAGATCGCGTTCGGTGATAACGCGCGGTGTGTAGTTGCCCTCTGCGTCGAAGGAGCCCATTGCTGTATTAGAAGAGGCTGCGTTGGAAGTTGCAGAGGAGACGGTGGTATCGGACAAGACGGTTGTTCTTTCGGGATGGATAAGGAATCGATGTCGCCTGCGCCTTTAGCGAAGTGCGTCAGCCGACGCATTCACGAAAGAATCAGACACTCTCCCGTCGGGAAAGCGGTGTAGACGCTATCAGGAGAAATTCCGGAGTTTCCACTGTGGGAGCCTCGCTCAGGTATCGACCTGGCTCAACGCTGTAAATCGACTCCACTCGCATCCCCTCGCGTTCGCACATGAGGCGCAGTTCTCGTGGCGTGTAACACCCCGTCCAGAGATCTACCTCACGTGATTGACCGGCCTCATTTTTGACTTCCGTGAATTCGTGGCTCACACCGCTAGCGGCATCAAATTGGGCGGACTCGTGATACTTCACCGCAAAGTACGCACTGAAGGCAGAAAGTGCGAGACGACCACCTGGGACTAGCGCGCGAGTCATGAGAGAAAAGATGGTCTGGTCATCACCGTCGGCAGTCATCAATCCGAATGCCCCCTGACACAAACAGATCACCGCATCAAACTCCGCTGTGAAATTCATGTCGCGCGCATCCATTCGCTCAAACGTTGCACCTGCGGGAGCGTCTTCTTTTGCCAGTTTCACGAATGTCTCACTGACATCAATACCGTGCACAACTACTCCACGGCGTGCCAACTCATGCGCATGTCTGCCTGGACCACACCCAACGTCAAGAACACGCAAACCAGGCGTGAGATGCAACCACTCGATGAGTGCGTCCACTTCTTGACGCGTTCCTTTGGTGAACGAATAGCGCAAATATGTCTTCCCCAAATGGTCTGCAATCGGTTCGAACCAGTGTTGCGTCATCCTTTGGCGTCTGCCCACGTCGCGCCCCAAGCCAAATTCACTTCGAGTGGAACATCAAGATCAGCTGCATGATGCATCACATCCAGCACCAATTTCTCAACAGCGTCGTGTTCGTCATCAGGAACTTCCAACACAACTTCGTCGTGAACCTGTAAAACTATTCGCGCGACATAACCAGCCTCGGAAAGACCACGATCTAAACGCACCAGTGCGATCTTGAAAATGTCGGCAGCCAAACCTTGAATCGCTGCATTCATCGCTTGGCGCTCCCCTGCCTGGCGTACACGGAAGTTGTCACTACGCAATTCCGGAATACAACGCCGTCGGCCAAACAGTGTCTCGGTGTATTCCTTTTGACGTGCGTCTGCGATTGCTTTATCCATATAGGCGCGGACATTGGGAAACGCGGCGAAGTACGAATTCAAAATGTCCGACGCTTCGTCAACGGCAATACCAAGACGTTGACTGAGACCGTACGCCTCCATGCCATAGGCAAGACCGTACGACACCATTTTTGCTTTCGATCGTTGATCATGTGAGACGTCTTTGGGTTTCACACCAAACACTTGTGCTGCAGTAGCGGTGTGAATGTCTTGTCCTTTGGTGAACGCCTCGATAAGTCCGGGGTCTTGTGCAAGGTGCGCGATGCATCGCAATTCGATCTGGTTGTAGTCAGCGACCAACAATGACCATCCTTTTCGAGGCACGAAGGCACTACGAAATACTTTGCCTTCATCTGAGCGCACTGGAATGTTGTGCAAGTTTGGATGATCTGAACTCAAACGACCTGTGCGCGCAACTGTCTGATTAAAAGTGGCATGAATCCGTCCATCTGTAGCCACTTCGGCAAGAAGTCCTTCTCCATAGGTGGAACGCAATTTCTCCACTTCGCGGTAGCGAAGAAGTGGACCAATGAACTCAGGCCACTCGTTGTGTAGTTTTTCGAGCGTTGCGGCATCAGTGCTGTAACCAGTCTTTGTTTTTTTCCCCGGCGTCAGACCCTTGTCTTCATACAGAATCTTGCGTAGTTGAACGGGCGAATTGAGATTAAACGTCGATCCGGCTACCTGATGAAGTTGAACCGACAAAGAGTTCACCTGTTCATTTAAGTGTTCACGAATCTTCTCGAGCGCCTTGATGTCAACTGCAATACCGATGTGTTCCATCCGCGCCAAGACCCGCACAAGCGGATTCTCAATGTCGTTATAGAGATCAGTGTTGTGAATTGTTTCCAGTTCCTTGCGAAGAATCGGCGCAAGTCGTGCGACGAACAGCGCTGCGTCGGCAGTTGACTCGCGAACCTGAGCTGATGATGCGCCACCAAAGTCAAGCTGGCCTGACGCTTCTTGACTCGTACGTGGTTCTTGACCCAAATATCTCTGACAGATTGCATTCAGAGAGAAGTCATTTTGCGAAGCATCAAGCAGGTATGCAGCAATGGCAGTATCAAGCGAGAGACCCGTCATGTCGATGTCACGCGACAACAGATAACGCATCAATGGTTTTGCATCATGTGTCACCACCTCTTTGGCGCCTACGAGCGCACTCGACACTTTTTTGTCAGCTAATAACGAAGCGTCACACCATGTGACAGTGCCCGCCACTTCATCATTCACGATTGCGAGACCCACGAGAGCAGATCGTCCGGGCTCACCTTCCCAAGCATGAGTCAACACAACAGTGTCTGTTTTCAACAATGAAACAGCGTCTGCGACAGCACCATCTACAACCCGCAACTCCGTTTTCGGGGCACTAGCGACATCATCAATAGTTGGAGACCCCGACGTCGACCATTTCATTGCTCCTGCGAGGTCATTGAAACGTTTGAACATGTTCGAAAATTCGCAGAAATCAAAGAATCGCTTCACAGCATCAAGATTCGGAACTGGGGATAATTCGTTAATTCGCACATCGACTGGCACATCAGTTCGCAACACCATGATCTCTGCATTCTTTTTCACCCGTTCACCATGTTCGAGAAGAGACGCGCGAAGTTTTGGTGTTTGCTCTTCTGCGTGAGCAATCACAGAGGCGATGTCGCCATATTGTGAGATCAATTTCGCGGCGGTCTTCTCGCCAACGCCCGGTATGCCCGCCAAGTTGTCGCTCGGGTCGCCACGCAAAGCGGCGTAATCGGGATACTGATCGGGTGTCACTCCCGTGCGCTCTTTGATACCCGCTTCGTCATAAATCGCATAGTCACTCACTCCGCGTTTGTTGTACAACACACGAATATTTGGATCTCGTACTAGTTGATAACTGTCGCGGTCACCAGTGACAATCAATAATTGATTTCCATTTGTTATCGAATGATCCGCGATGGTTGCAATGATGTCATCACCTTCAAATCCGGGTTTCTCCAACCATCGAATTCCAGCCGCATCAAGAAACTCACGAATGAGACCGAGTTGTTGAAATAACGTATCGGGCGCCTTCTCACGTTGCGCTTTGTATTCCGGATTTGCCTCATGTCGAAACGTTGGTTCCGGTCTGTCGAACACCACAACCACACCGTCTGGTTTGTGTTCCTTCACCAAATTGATCAGCATCGTGGCAAAGCCATACACCGCATTGGTTGTTTGACCACTGCTCGTTGCCATATCTTCCGGCAACGCAAAGAAAGCGCGATACGCCAATGAGTTGCCGTCAAGGGCCATGATCAACATGACTCGACCCTATTCATCACAGATCACTCGGGCCCGATTGCCCCGGAAACAATCTGCTCGGCGACATCTTTCATGGTCATGCGATAATTCATTGCTGATCGCTGAATAAAACCAAAAGCGTCGTTTTCGCTCATTGTGTGCTTGTCCATGAGAACACCTTTTGCACGATCGATTGCTTTGCGTGCCTCTAACTGTTCACCCAATGCTTCAATTTCGCCATTCAGTGCGCGCATCTCATTGAAACGTGCGATAGCCACTTCGATAGCAGGGACAAGATCATTCTTTTGGAATGGTTTAACAAGGTATGCAAGTGCGCCAGCATCGCGCGCTTCTTCAATGACTTCACGTTGACTAAATGCCGTCAACACAAGAACTCCACACAAACGTTCCTTGTTAATAATGCGCGCAGCCTCAAGACCATCCATCCCGGGCATCTTGATATCGAGGATTGCAAGATCGGGTCGATGTTCTCTCACCAGGTCCACCGCCTTGTCACCACGACCGGTTTCACCGACAACCTCATAACCCTCTTCTTCAAGAGTCTCTTTCAGATCAAGACGAATAATGGCTTCATCTTCTGCGATCACAACGCGCGTTGTCATGAGGTCCCCGTATTCAGACGGTCGAGCAACTCGTCCATCTTCTGTTCTAGTTCAATAATTGACGCCTTCACCTTGTCGTGATGGCGCTGCATCGCGTCTGCATGTTTTTGTGCGTCGCGATGCTCAAATGCGGTCACGGGAGTTTCGGCAACCAACGCACGCAACGCTTTCTCGTCTGCATCCGCAGCGAGTTGACTGAGTTGGTCTTCAACGATGCGCAGTTCCTCGCGCAACTCACGCAGACGTGAGCTGGTTTGGTGCAACTTGCGCTGCAGCAGTCGTTGACCCATTGGAGAAAGTGTATGGATCACTTGGTGCCCGAGGTGGGAGTTGAACCCACACACCCTTTCGGATAACGGATTTTGAGTCCGTCGCGTCTGCCATTCCGCCACTCGGGCCAGGCTGACGAGGCTACCGCGCAGTACCTCTATGCGCGCATGTGCTCCGTCTAATCTTGGTCAGGCCGAAAAATTGTCGGCACTACAAGGAGACCACAGAGAACAATGCTTGCATTTACCTTCCCGGGCCAGGGATCACAGCGACCTGGCATGGGCAGACCGTGGGTGGGGCACGAGAGTTGGGAACTTGTTGACGAAGCCAGCGACATTTGTGGACGCGATGTGGCAGCTCTCCTCCTCGATGCCGACGCAGAAGAATTGAAAGACACTCGTAATGCGCAGTTGACCACATTTGTGAGCAGCCTCATGGTGCTCGATGCAGTGGAACGTCTCGGTATCGAACCAAGTTTTTGTGCTGGCCACAGTCTTGGCGAGTACACCGCTCTCACTGCAACAGGTGCGCTGAGTTTTGATGATGGTGTGCGGCTTGTTGTCGAGCGCGCAGATGCGATGCACGACGCTGGCAATGCGTCACCGGGAACGATGGCGGCTGTTCTCGGACTTGACGATGACATGGTTGAAGTAGCGTGCCGTCGTGCAGACAGCGATGTGTGGGTAGCCAATTACAACGCCTCCGGACAAGTAGTCATCGCAGGTTCTGTTGATGGTGTGGGATCTGCTGGCACAATTGCGAAAGAACTCGGTGCGAAAAAGGTGATGCCACTCCAAGTATCGGGAGCGTTCCACACACCGTTCATGACATCTGCGCGTGATCGTTTACGCAAAGCAATTGCGGATGCGTCACCGCGCGATACCGAGGTTCCTGTTATCTCCAATGTGGATGCGCTTGCTCACAACACGGGCGATGAATGGGCGTCACTTTTGTCTGCACAGTTGTCAAGCCCAGTGCGTTGGAAACACTGTTTGATGACAATGGCTGAACTTGGTGTCACAGACTTTGTGGAACTTGGTCCCGGTGGCGTTCTCACAGGTATGGCAAAGCGCACCATTGAAAATGCACGCACGATCAGCGTTGCAACGCCGGAAGAACTCGACAAACTCATCGAATGGGTGAACGCTGGTGTCACCACCACCCCACTACAAGTTGAGGGAGAACATCTCTTTGCTGTTGAACGGCTAGTGGTGAGCCCGTCCGCAGGAGTATTCACTCCAATTGGTGGACTCGCAGAAGGCGCGTCCATCAACGTTGGCACCGTTCTCGGTACGGTTGGCGATGCTGAAGTGCGTTCACCTTTTGCCGGAGTTCTTCAGGCATACATCGCAGTCGAAGGAGAACGCATCACCCCTCGTCAACCTATTGCTTGGTTGAGGACGCATTAAAAAGTCGAATACAGGGAGGCACTTATGCCCGCAGTTCCATCACACGTAAGAGGTGCCCGCTTTATCGGTTGGGGTACAGCACTCGGACACAAGACTGTTACTAACGAAGACTTATCCAAAACACTTGACACCTCGGATGCATGGATTCGCGAACGTACCGGCATCGAACGTCGCCACATCGGTGGCACCACATCCGAATTAAGTATCGCCAGCGCACGACAAGCGATGCAGATGGCAAATGTTGATCCAGAGTCAATTGATGCATTGGTGCTGTCAACCACCACTCCTGATCGCACGGTCCCCGCGACATCAGCGACTGTGCAAAACGCATTGGGTCTTGCCTGCGGAGCATTTGATGTGAACGCCGCGTGTTCGGGCTTCGTATACGCGTTGGTGAACGCTCACGGCCTGATCGCAATGGGCGCAGAACGCGTCTTGCTTATTGGTACCGACACGCTCGCACGCATCACCGACTGGGACGACCGCAATACTGCAGTGTTATTTGCTGATGGTTCAGGTGCTGCCGTTCTTGATTCAACGCCCGGCAAAGGCCATCTCCTTGCTTGGGATCTCGACGCCGATGGATCAGCAGAAGAACTGCTCTACTGCGACATTGGTGGCTTTGTGAAGATGGAAGGCAAGGAAGTGTTCCGTCGAGCAGTGCGCATCATGGTCGACAGTGCAGAAAAATCCATGAAAGCTGCTGGTGTCACCGCAAAGGATCTCGCACTCGTTGTTCCTCATCAAGCAAACATTCGCATCATCGAGGCTGCCTGTGACCGACTGGGCGTGGAGAAAGAACGTGCTGCAGTCGTTATCAATGAAACCGGCAACACATCGTCTGCATCGATTCCACTCGCGTTGTTTGACGCGGTCGACAAGGGTCGAGTGAAGCAGGGAGATCTTGTGTTGCTCGTTGGTTTTGGAGCTGGCATGACAGCAGCAAGTGCGATCATTGAATGGGGTGCGCAATGACTCGCGTCGTTCTCGTTACTGGCGGATCGCGCGGCATTGGTCTTGCGTGTGCACAACGCTTCGCCGCACTGGGCGACAAGGTAGCTGTCACCTACAACTCCTCTCCACCGCCAGCGGAATTTTTCGGTGTCAAGTGTGACGTCACCTCAACCGCCGATGTTGATGCAGCGTTCAAGGCAGTGGAAGAACATTTCGGTCCCGTTGAAATTTTGGTGGCGAATGCGGGCATCACAAAAGACACTTTGTTGTTGCGGATGTCAGAAGATGACTTTGCATCTGTTGTGAATGCCAATCTCACCGGTGCATACCGAGTAACAAAACGCGCGGCACAACAAATGCTTCGCGCACGCAAAGGACGCATCATCTTGATGTCGTCGGTTGTTGGACTTCTTGGTTCTGCCGGTCAGGCAAACTACGCCGCGTCCAAAGCCGGTCTTGTTGGATTTGCACGTTCACTCGCTCGCGAGCTTGGTTCACGAAGCATCACGGTCAATGTTGTTGCACCGGGACCGGTTGCCACCGACATGACAGCCGCACTCGGGCAAGATCGCCTTGCTCAATTGACAGAAGCGGTACCCCTAGGTCGCATGGCGGAACCCGAAGAGATCGCTGGAGTCGTGGCCTTTTTGGCTGGCAATGACGCTGCCTACATCACCGGTGCCGTCATCCCCGTTGATGGCGGACTGGGCATGGGTCACTAGGTTGATCCAGAGAGTTCCAAACTCGCTGTGCGAAACTAGAGCACCGAATGAAGGAGATCCCCTATGGACCAGGAAAAGTTTGACCGTTTCGTGAAGTGTGCAGTGGAGACGTTGTCAGTTGACGCATCCAAGGTGACACCAGACGCAAGTTTTGCTGACGACCTTGATGCTGACTCACTCGATCTCGTTGAATTGGTGATGGCACTCGAAGAGGAGTTCGGCATCGAAGTACCAGAAGAAGAACTTGAAGGCATCACCACTGTTGGTGCTGCGTTCAATTTGGTAACAAGCAAGATCTGACCACATGATCGGAGCAGGTCATCGCGTTGCGATCACCGGCTACGGCGTTGTGGCGCCGTGCGGTATCGGCAAGCAACAGTATTGGCAAGGTTTGCTAGGTCCTGGAATATCAGGACGTAAATCAGTCGAAATAGATGACTGGGATCCCCTTCCCTATTTCGATAATCCAAAAGATGCTCGTCGCGCTGACCGCGTAGAACAATTCGCTCTCGCAGCGGCTCGCGAAGCTTTCGCACAAGCTGGCACTCTCAATGTTGAACCAGGTCGATTTGGCACAATCTTTGCGACAGGCATCGGCGGTCTTCACACACTTGAAGAGCAAATCGCAGTACGTATGGAAAAAGGCGAGCGTCGCGTGTCTCCATTTCTCGTACCGATGATGATGGCCAATGCATCGGGCGCTGCCATCTCCATGCGATACAACCTGCAAGGACCGAACGAAACAATCTGTACGGCATGTGCCGCATCAACTCATTCGTTGGGGTACGCAGCGCGTCTTATTGCATGGGGTAAATGTGACGCCGTTGCAACAGGCGGTTCTGAATCAGCAGCCACTGTCACTTCTCTTGCCGGATTTGGAAACATGACTGCACTTTCCACAACCGGCGTGAGTATGCCCTTTGATGAAAAACGTGATGGCTTTGTAATGGGAGAAGGTGCAGCCGTATTTGTTCTCGAGCGCTTTGACCTTGCGGTACAACGTGGCGCGACAATTCTCGGAGAGATTCTTGGCGCTGCAAGCAATGCCGATGCGTATCACATCACCGCTCCATCTCCAGGTGGAACCGGCGCCATCACTTGCATGAAGTCGGCGCTTGAAGATGCTGGCCTTGCACCACACCAAATCAAACAGATCAATGCTCATGGCACGTCCACGCCGTTGAACGATGCCGCAGAGGCAGAAGCAATGACACACGTATTTGGTGCAGGTGCGGTACCTGTCACCAGTGGCAAGGGCGTGACCGGTCATGCACTTGGAGCGGCAGGTGCCCTCGAAGCAGCTTCAGTGTTGCTGTCGTTTGAACACAAGATGATTCCCCCAACTGCTGGCACCACCACGGTGGATCCGACGATGTCAATTGATGTTGTTCATGGGGCACCCCGAGAGTGGACTCCTGGTCCGACGATTTCGAACAACTTTGGTTTTGGTGGACACAACGGCTCGATAGTTATCGCACCTGTGTGAGTATCAACTCGTTGTAATCACGCGAACCAAGTCATTAGGGACATCAACGATGTGGTGTGCTTTCGCGCTGACGAATTCCTCACGGTCGCCGTGTCCCCACATCACGGCAACTGATGTTGCACCCACCGCGTGAGCAGCATTGATATCAAAATGTCGGTCACCAATCATCCACGAGGATTCAACCGACACAGACGTTTGCAGTCGCGCTGACACATCACTCATTGCCATTTGTAATAACTCATCTTTCGGAGTTGGTTCATTTTCACGAGGGCCTACCACGGTGGTAAAGAATTCCATCAGGCCTGTCGCACGCAATGCAATGCCCGCTTGTGGTTGAGGTTTTGTGGTCACTACTGACAACACATATTGATCAGTATGAAATTGTCTGACCACATCCGCAACGCCCGCGATGGCGCGAGTGTGGGGCAAGTACTTTGCTTTGTAGATCTGACGATATCGATCAATCACGTTCTGAAGATGAGCAATGTCTATGTTTCGTGGTTTCATAATTGGTGGCAATGCCTCCTGCAACGGAGGACCCACGAGATGTGCTTTTTCCGTGTCACTGAGGAGTTCCGTATTCATCTCAAAAAGCACTTCATTCATTGCAGTGCAAATGTCAATGCCGGAGTCTGCAATGGTGCCGTCGAGGTCAAAAAAGAGAAAGCCCCGAATATCTGTCATTTGTTATGCATTCACCAATACGAACATCAGGTCACACTCGCAAGCAACCTCGCCATTCAATAACGCCTTGCCCGAGCCCTTGCCAGCGCGGGCACTCATACGTCCAAGTTCAACAACAAGTTCAAGTTCGTCACCAGGCACCACTTGTTTGCGAAAGCGCGCACCATCAAGACCACCAAAGAGTGGCAACTTGCCGTCCATGCCTCCACTGGTCAACACCGCGTACGCACCGACTTGTGCAATCGCTTCACACATCAACACTCCAGGCAAAGTGGGACGTCCGGGGAAATGTCCTGAGAAAAACCATTCATCACCGCTTAGTTTCCAATGGCCAACAGCACGCACACCCGGTTCAAGAGCGCTGATTCGATCAACAAACAGAAACGGCGGACGATGAGGAAGCACATCAATTGGTGCAAGAAATGTCACTTCACTCTCCTATTTCCCGAGTGCCGCAAGCAACTTGAGTGGAGTGTCTTTGGGAGAGATCTTGTACCACGCTTCCAAAATCACACCATCGCCATCAATAAGAAATGCTGAGCGTTCAATACCCATGTATTCGCGGCCATACATGGACTTCTTTTTCCACACCTTGTACGCCTTCGCCACTTTGTTCTCCGTATCAGCCAACAGAGGAAACCCAAGTTCGTATTTCTCATCGAACTTTTTCTGTTTGGCCGGAGTGTCGGGACTGATGCCAACGATTACAGCTCGGCCAATATCGTTTTTGATATCACGCAAACCGCATGATTGGGCGGTGCAACCTGGCGTATCTGCCTTGGGATAGAAGTACACGAGCACTTTCTTCTTCGCAAACTTTTTCAGTGTGACGCTCTTGCCATTCTGATCAAGTAAATCGATATCGGGAGCTTTGTCACCAGGCTTCAGCATGTCTCTACCGTAGTCATTAACCACGATTGTTTCTATGTTTGATAAGCACTGCGCCGTCTATGCGAATGCTGTATCCAGTGCCGTACGCACTTCTTTCACATATTCGCCAACAGCATCGGGACCACTATCCATTAATCGCCTCACCATTGATGCCCCCTGAATCACTCCGTCTGCGACGCGGCAAGCTTCTACTGCTTGCTCCGCGTTTGACACGCCAACGCCTACTAGCACCGGCATATCGGTAATCGCTTTCAAACGAGCTGCCAGTGCGGTGGCGGTGCCCGCCAAAGTGTCACGTTCTCCTGTCACGCCAAGAAGTCCTACCGAATACACAAAACCGCGAGCGCGTGCGACGATACGAACCAGGCGTTCATCAGGTGTAGTCGGAGCTGCAAGCATCACTGTTTCGATACCTGTGGAGTCCGCGACCTCAGCCCATGGTCCTACTTCATCAAGAGGAAGATCCGGAATGATTGTTGCGCACACTCCTGCCTCATTGAGCCAATGAGCAAAGCGTTCATGGCCTGCATGAAACACAGTGTTGTAATAGCACATCACAGCAATTGGAATTTCAACATCAAGGACTCGCACTTCTTGCAAGATGTTGATGGGGTTTGCACCCTTTGCTAACGCGATCTCAGATGCTTGTTGAATGACCGGGCCGTCCATTGCCGGATCCGAAAACGGAAGTCCAATTTCAATAGCGTCTGCACCATTTGCTGCAGCAACACGAATTGCATCTTGCCAACCCGGATAACCACCGGTGATGTACGGAACGAGACACTTTCCACCGCTATTGCGACGCGCAAGTAACGCAGCCTCTAAACGACCGTGTGTTGTGCGTTCAACAGTTGTCACGCAAGTCCGCCCAGAATGTCCATCATCTGAGCCACGTCCTTGTCTCCGCGACCAGAAAGATTCATGAGCACAGTTCGACCCTGCATCTGTGGTGCTTCGCGCGAAATCCACGCGACAGCATGTGCACATTCAAGTGCGGGAATGATTCCTTCTGTACGCGCAAGTAATTGGAAGCCATCAATGACTTCTTCATCAGTCACCGTGGGATATTCCGCACGACCAATAGATGCCAAGTATGAATGCTCTGGTCCAATGCCGGGATAGTCCAAGCCAGCACTCACACTGTGTGCTTCAGCAACTTGACCGTATTCATCTTGCATGAGATAACTCTTCATGCCGTGCACAACGCCTGTTTGTCCACGATTTACTGCAGCACCACCTGCGGGCTCCACGCCAACAAGACGTGATGGCAAATCAACAAACCCTGAGAAAATACCCATGGCGTTTGATCCACCACCAACACATGCGACGACAACATCAGGATGTGTTCCTAAATACTCATGGCACTGTTCACGTGCTTCATCGCCGATCACGCGATGAAATTGACGGACCATAAACGGATACGGATGAGGACCCATCACCGAACCCAAGCAGTAATGCGTATCGACAACCGATGCGACCCAATCGCGCATCGCTTCATTCACTGCATCTTTAAGCGTGCGACTTCCCGATTCGACAGCTTCCACTTCTGCACCAAGAAGACGCATACGAAACACGTTTAACTGCTGACGCTCGACGTCAACTGCTCCCATGTACACCTTGCACTTCATGCCAAACAGTGCCGCCGCTGTTGCTGCGGCAACACCATGTTGCCCGGCACCGGTTTCAGCAATGAGTCGAGTCTTGCCCATCCGTTTTGCGAGCAATGCTTGACCCAACACGTTGTTGATCTTGTGCGAACCCGTGTGGTTGAGATCTTCTCGCTTCAAGATCAGACGAATACCAAGCTGACGACCCAAGTTATGACACTCAGTGATAATGCTCGGTCGACCCGCATACTCGCGAAGAACCTTGTCTAACTCAAAGCGAAAAGCGCTGTCAGCCCACGCATCATGAAACGCCGCCTCAAGTTCCTCACATGCGGGAACCAGTGTCTCGGGAATGAAGCGGCCGCCGAATTCGCCGAAGCGACCATCAGCACCAGGGGTGACGAGAACAGACATGCTCAAAGTCCACCATGAAATGACACAAAAACCACCATTGGTTTACGTGCGAGTTGTCATGATCTGTTATTCATCAGTCCAGTCGTAGGGCACAGTATCTGGGCCACGGTGAGGTGCGGGTGCTGCCTTACGGGCATTGTCGATGAATCTCTTCAGAGCCAGTGGATCTTTCTTTCCAGGACTTGCCTCAACTCCCGATGCCACGTCTACACCCCAAGGTTTCACTGCAGCGATTCCCTCTGCGACATTGTCGGGGGTGAGACCGCCAGCCAGGATCAGCTTCGGCACTTCAGGCACGTTCACTACAAGACTCCAGTCAAACACTTGACCACCACCGGGTGTTGCAGAATCAACCAGGATGTAATCGGTATTGAACTGATCTGCTCGTGAAGCATCCACTGTTCCCGCGGTCACCGCTTTAATCACATACCGCACGTGTTGCGAGATTGCCAAGACATCATCAGGGCTTTCGTGCCCGTGCAACTGCGCAGCTTTGACACCCGAGCTTTGCACCATGTCGACAACTCGTGAAGGGTGTGCATCCTTGAAGACCCCCACCGTGAGAATTTCGGGAGGAAGTCTGCGTGTGATGTCGTACACCTTCTGTACCGCAATCTGTCGAGGCGACGGTGCAAAGATAAAGCCAACGGCGTCCGCCCCTAACGCAATAGCAAGAAGCGCGTCATCTTCTGCCGTGATGCCGCAGATTTTCACGAACATGGTGAGCACGGTAGTGGCTCACACCACCTCAAGTGGTGAACCATTTCAAACGACTCACCACATCGTTTATTACGTCGCGTTACGGAACGAGCAGATCTCGAAGTGCCGCCGCTGGATCTGGCGCCGTCACAAGATGCTCTCCGACAAGCACAGCGTTGTATCCGGCTGCTCGCAGCGCTTGCGCATCAGCGCGACCGCGTACGCCAGACTCGGCAACCGACACCACCTCTTTCGGAATTACTGATCCCATACGAACCGCGCGATCATGGTCAACCTGAAATGTGACGAGGTCACGTTGATTCACCCCCACAAGATCCGCACCACAATCCAACGCGATGGATAACTCTTTCTCATCGTGGACTTCGACAAGGGCATCAATTCGCACTTCACGTGCCATGGCCAAACAGTGACGCATCTCATCAACAGACAACGCCGCCGCAATCAACAACACACAATCTGCACCCATGATTCGCGCGTCACACACGTCGCGCACATCAACAGTGAAGTCTTTGCGCAACACTGGCAAGGAACATGCGTTTCGTGCTGCTTGTAAATCTGCGACAGATCCGCCAAAGTGCGGTTCGTCAGTTAATACGGACAGACACGATGCACCGCCCGCTTCATACTGTTGAGCGATCAAAGCAGGATCAAGAGCTGCATTGAGGTCACCTTTAGATGGTGATCGTCTCTTTATCTCTGAGATCACCGCAAGATGCGATGTTTCAGTAAGTGCACGGCGGAACCCACGCACAACATCAACTCGTTGCGCTTGATCCACCAATGTCGATACGTCTCGCGCATCATTGCGAGCACGCTCACGATGAAACGCGAGAATCGAATCGAGATAGGTCTTCACCAAGAAGAGACTTTAGAGACCTTTGCCAGAGATTGGTCGGAGAAAATGAAGCTCCGGCGCCTCGGCGAGCAATGGTCCCAACTTCGCACCCAACTCAGCAAACCATGGTGCACCCATGTGTGAATCAAGATCCGCTTGCGACTCATACATCTCATAGAACCAAAACACTTCTGGATTCTTTTGATCTGTATGCAAGATGTAGTAACGAGTACCTGACTCTTTCATGGCGTTATCAATCGCGAACTGTAATGCCGCAGCGGTTTCCGAACTCTTTCCAGCAACGGAAACTACCTTTGCAACTACTCCAATTTTGCTCATGGTCCACTCCTCAATCGTTTTTCATCATCCCGTACACCGGGCACGGTTCAACGGTAGCGGGTACAGAACTATTCAGGAGAATCCGAGTTTGTCCGTGAGTGTCGCAACTAAATCATCAATCGAAACGCGCACTTGTTCCGTGCTGTCTCGGTCTCGCACTGTCACTGCGTTGTCTTCTAAAGAGTCAAAGTCGACTGTCACACACAATGGAGTGCCCACCTCATCTTGGCGACGATAACGACGACCAATGGCTTGCGTCTCGTCGTAGTCACACATCCAATGTTTCGACAGTCTCTTGTAAATGTCCTTAGCAAGTGGAGTCAGTGTGTCCTTTTTTGATAGTGGCAACACGGCAACTTTGTAAGGAGCAAGACGGGGGTGAAGTCGTAAAACAGTGCGTGGTTCATCATTCACTATGTCTTCGTCGTATGCAGCGAGCAAAAATGCAGCCATTGTGCGGTTTGCACCGGCAGCGGGCTCTACAACGTACGGTACGTACCGTTCATTGGTTGCCTGATCGAAGAAATCAAGTTTGTTGCCCGAATGATTCGAATGTTGTGTGAGGTCATAGTCGGTGCGTTGTGCAATACCTTCCAATTCGCCCCAACCCCAGGGGAACAAGAACTCCACATCTGCGGTGCCGGCTGAGTAGTGAGACAACTCATCTGCGTCGTGTGGACGAATACGCAACATCTCACGCGGAATACCAAGATTCACGTACCACTCGAGACGTTCTATACACCAGTACTCGTACCACTGTGGGCCCTCTGTTGGTGGCACAAAGAATTCAAGTTCCATTTGTTCAAATTCACGGGTACGGAAAATGAAGTTGCCTGGTGTGATTTCGTTTCGGAAACTCTTACCAACTTGCGCGATACCAAACGGTGGACGTTTACGACTTGTCTGCAAAACGTTCGCAAAGTTCACAAACATGCCCTGCGCGGTTTCCGGACGAAGATAGACGTCTGCACCTGAGCCCTCAATAGGACCGGAACTTGTCTTAAACATCAGATTGAATGCACGCGCTTCAGTGAATTGACAGCCCTTCTTACCCTGCGGACAGTCGCGGGTTTCAAGATGGTCTTCACGAAAACGTCGCTTACAGACCGTGCAGTCGACAAGTGGATCGCTGAAGTTTGCGAGGTGACCACTGGCTTCAAACACTTGTGGCGGACCGAGGATGGCAGCATCAATTAAGACGACATCATCTCGCTCTTGCACCATCGTGCGAATCCACGCTTCTTTGACGTTACGCAACATAAGCGCACCGAGCGGGCCGTAGTCATAAGAAGAACGAAAGCCTCCGTAGATCTCGGCGCTCGGGTATACAAAACCGCGACGCTTCGCGAGATTGACGATTTGGTCGAGATCGGATGCCGGCATAGACCAGCCAGCCTACAAGTGACGGTCAAAGACCCCGAGACTTTTTATGCGTCGCTCGAGATGACCTTCCATCGTCTGCATGGCAATGAGATTCACTTCATGAACTGGTGGAGAGTCAGATTCAGACAGTGCCTCCTTCAAACGACCATCGAGAATTTTCTGCATCAGCAACACGGCGTGTGGCGAGATGGACACACCCGAACGACAACTACGACACAACGTGCCGCCCTCCAACGCGTCAAAAGCAACAAGTTCTGCTGATTCCCCGCACCGCACACATTCGTGCACTTGTGGCGCAGACCCTTCCATTGCCATGAGCTTCAGATAAAACGCACCGACCATGAGGGGTGATGATTGTTCGTTGAGCGTGTGTAATGCACGTGACAACATCTCAAACATTTCTGAAACTGGTTCACGATCCAGTGTGATTTTGTTGATCGCCTCCACCATGGAGAGCCCTTGCGACAACCGATCAAAATCTGTACGTAAAGCAGTGTGAGTGTGCACCAAGCGCACTTCGGCGACAGTGTCAAGTTCACGTCCCGTGCGCATAGATACATCAACATGACTGAGCGGTTCGAGGCGCGCTCCAATTGAAGACTTTGTGCGTCGCACTCCCTTAGCAACAGCGCGAACCTTGCCTTGTGTTCGAGTGAGTAGCACAACCACTCTGTCTGCTTCCCCAAATTTGTGGGAACCCAAGACAATTGCTTCGTCTCGGTACGTACTCACGAATCAAGACCACCAAAACGTCGTTGACGTCGGTGAAAATCATCCACTGCCATCTCCAAATGTGAAGCAATCAAATCTGACCAATGCAGATCTAAAAACACAAGTTCGGAGTACCCCAGTTCCCACACCAGCGATGTGGGCATGCGGTCGGCAGGACCCAAAATGACAACCAGATCCGGTTCAATATCTGCTGGAGCCAACACTGCCCGACCGAGATCATCTTCAGATTCGAAGAGGTGTTGGTCATGATCGCGGACATGTTCGAGCAATGACGCAAATCGAGTCTGAGCATTTGGACATGGGTCAACGATGACCGATACTCCCGCATCGCTCTCAAAGACGTGACGGGTCCAACCGTGAGTGGTGACTGCTTGCGTCTTTACATCGTGTTCCAACAGTGCATTCCAAATCTCGTGCTCAGTCGGGTTTAGTGATGCACCACTGTGTGGCATCAGCGTGATCCAGCGGGGATGCGCAACCGCGGTTCCCTCAATCAGCACTCGTAGGCGGTCTTGCCACTGCGTAACAGACATGTCCGCCCATTCGTGCGCGGTTCCCCCCACGATGACGACATGATCTAGTGAGTCCTCAGACACCGCCACAGTCTTTCATGCCACCGTGTCTTTTCGGTGTTGCTTGAAGGCACAAACTGCATGCGGGCACTGATTGCCAGCCACTAACTAGGGTTGACATGTGCCGATCGTTCACAACAGCGACAGACCTCTGCACATTGCATGCATCATGGATGGCAATGGTCGATGGGCTCGCCGCCGGGGATTGCCTCGCACGGAAGGTCACACCGCTGGTGAAGAAGCCCTCGCCGGGGTTGTACGTGCAGCGGCTGCACGCAACGTGGGCTGGCTCACCGTATTTGGCTTCTCCACAGAAAACTGGGTGCGACCACGACCCGAGGTCCGCCACATTTTGTCGCTCCACCGCAAGTTATTTGGACGCATTGATGAAATGAATGCCAACAACGCACGAACAAACTGGATCGGTCGACCGTTTGATGAGCCGGGTGCACGAACCCCTGTGTATGTGCAGAAAGCGATCCGTAAAGCAATTGCCGACACTGACCACAATTCTGGTCTTGTTGTGACCGTCGCTTTCGATTACGGAAGTCGATCAGAGCTTCTACGCGCAAGTAATCGCGCCCTCCAGTCTCACTCGCCAATCACCGCATCAACAATTGATGAGAATTTGTATGACCCTGCATTGCCGCCAGTAGATCTCCTCGTGCGCACATCAGGAGAAATGAGAATTTCTAACTTCATGTTGTGGCAAATCTCAGGTGCTGCGATGTATCTCACCGAACGCACTTGGCCTGACTTTGATGCCGACGAACTCGACAAGGCACTGGCTCTTGTCTCTGTATCGCGCTGATGTCCCCCTCCGCAGGCGATGATGCCGTCATTGCACTTCGGCGAGTCACTACTGCCTTAGCAAACGCCGAAGAACGCGCTGGTCAAGACGACATGACACGTGCGATTGCAGATTCATTGGCACATGATCGTTTAATCGTGGTTCAGGCAGGCACCGGAACCGGAAAATCACTCGGATATCTCGTTCCGATTGTGTTGAGCGGGAAAAAGACAGTCGTTGCCACCGCCACCAAAGCTCTACAAGACCAGCTCAACAGACACGATCTTCCGTTGTTGCGCGAACACCTCGGCCATGACTTCGAGTGGGCGGTGGTGAAGGGCCGTAGCAACTATGTGTGTTTGCAGAAGCTCGACGAACGCAATGATGCACAACAATCATTCGACTTCGATGAATTAGGCGAGCGCGCACAACGCGAAGTAGATGCGATCGAAGAATGGTCACGCACAACACAGACAGGCGATCTTGAGGAACTCCCCGCGATGCCAAGTGATCGCGCGCGTAAAGCTGTGGTTTCAACATCTGATGAATGTCCTGGCCAATCAAAATGCCCTCGCGGACAAGATTGTTTTGCAGAACGCGCTCGTCGACAGGCTCACGCTGCTGATGTTGTGGTGGTGAATTTGCACCTCTATGGACTTCACGTCGCAAGTGGTGGCGCAATCTTGCCCCCTCATGATGTGGTGGTTTTTGACGAAGTTCACCAACTGGAAAACGTGATGAGCGACACGGTTGGGGTGCAACTCACCTCCGGGCGTTTCAGTTCACTTGCTGGAGCCGTGCGCTCCGTGCTTGCCGACATCGACATCATTGCCAATTTGGAACGTAGTGCTGACAACATTCGTCGCGACATTGCAGGTCGTGTTGGTGAACGTATCTCTCAACCGCTGCCTGCCACATTGTCTTCCGTGCTCGGAGAAGCTCGCATCGCCGTTGGTTCCGCTCTCACTGCAGTGCGTGGCATCACCACCGATAATGAAGCAACAAAACAAAAACAATTGCGTGCCCAAACCCAAGCTGGACGTCTCGCTGACGATATCGACTTTGTCCTTGCGGCAACATCGGACTACGTCGCCTACGTAGAAGGTTCCGAGGATCGACCAGTGTTGAAGGTAAGTCCGCTACATGTTGGCAACGCACTTGCTTCACACGTGTGGCATGAGCGGGCTGCGGTTCTCACTAGTGCAACGGTGCCCACCACGTTGCCTGATCGAGTCGGATTGCCAGATGACCGTCGCGACTCGTTATCAGTGTCATCGCCCTTTGATTACGAACGCAACTCACGCCTGTATTGCTCGCCACTGTTCCCCGACCGCAAGTCACAAGACTTCACGCCATTTGTACACGATGAACTTGAAGCGCTTATTTCCGCAGCCGGTGGTCGAACTCTCGCACTATTTACCAGCACCAAGGCAATGAACGATGCGGTGCGCGAACTGCGTGAGCGTCTGGAGGTACCGATTCTTACGCCCACCGAACTGCCACGACAGCGACTCATTGATCTGTTCGTGCGGGACGAGGCATCCTGCATCTTCGCGTCACAATCATTTTTTCAAGGCGTCGATCTCCCAGGACGCACGCTATCTCTCGTTGTTCTCGACAAACTTCCGTTCCCACGCCCCGACGACCCATTGCTTGAAGCACGACGTGAAGCAGTGGGACGTGACAGAGCATTTGCAGAGATTGATTTGCCGATCGCAGCGACCGCACTCGCCCAAGCTGCTGGACGTCTCATTCGCACGCGAGACGACCGTGGCGTCGTTGCGGTTCTTGATAGACGTCTAGCAACGGCGTCATATTGGAAGACATTGATCGGAGCTCTTCCACCAATGGCACGCACTCGTCATCGCGACGAAGTGGAAGATTTTCTACGCGCGATTACAAGAGAGAGTTAGCGCCTGTTAGTAACCGAGACGCTCGAGTTGATCAGGGCGATGTTGCCAATCTTTTTCCACGACCACGTGAAGGTCGAGATATGTTCCCGGTGGCATTTGTTGTCGTGCGCGTTGGCCAACCTTTTTCAGCAGTTCGCCCCCACGACCAATGACCATTCCTTTTTGACTTTCACGTTCCACCAAAATCTCGACGCGAATTCGTGGTGGTTCCCACTCGGTCACCCGTGTCGCGATGGAATACGGCAACTCATCACGCAATTCATCAAGAAGTTGCTCGCGCACCAACTCCGCTATCCACTGCGGTTCGGGCATGTCGCTCACCATCTCTTCTGGGTAATACGCCGGCCCTTCTGGCATTTTTGCAAGCAATGCTTCGGCGAGTGCTTCCACTCCCTCCCCGGATCGCGCAGATACCGGGAAATAGGCGGCTGCATTTAACGCAGATACTGCAGCCAATTGCTCAAGTACTTGTTGAGGTGTGGCGAGATCAATCTTGTTGACGACGACAAACGCATTTTCGATGTCGATGTGGTCAGCCACCCATTGATCACCACGACCAAACTTCTTTGTGGCATCAACCAACATGCACACCACCTCTACATCATTGATGCTGTCAAGCGCTGTTGCATTAACACGCTCACCCAAAGGAGTGACGGGTTTATGAAGACCAGGGGTGTCGATGAAAACGACTTGTGCATCTGGGCGATGCATTACTCCACGAATACGAGTGCGAGTTGTTTGCGGACGCTTTGAAACGATGCTGACCTTCGCACCACAAAGTGCGTTGATCAGTGTCGACTTACCAACGTTGGGTCGACCAACGAAAGTGACAAAACCGCTCCGCACATCTCAAGACTAATCACACTTGACTACTGCGACCAGCCCAATACGGTGCACGCAACTCACGTTTCAACACTTTGCCCGAACCGGTCTTTGGCAGCTCGTCAATCCATGAGATCGAACGAGGCACTTTGTAACCAGCGAGATGTTCTTTTGCGTATGCCGTGAGATCTTCTTCACTCAACATCGCACCGGGACGTTTTACGACAACGGCATGAACCGTTTCGCCCCATTCATCGCTGGGAATGCCAAACACAGTGGCTTCGTACACGTTCGGATGTTGGTCAAGTACCGCCTCGATCTCTGCGGGATAGATGTTCATTCCACCGGAGATGATCATGTCTTTCTTGCGGTCACAGATGTAGAAATAGCCCTCATCATCGCGGTAGGCCACATCACCCACTGTTTGATAGCCCTTATGGCGATCGGCTTGGAATTTGTCTTCCTGTTTGTAATACGTGTTCAAGACCGCGGGTGCCTTTACGAATAACTGGCCGGGATTTTCTGGACCAATTCCCGTCACCTCGTTGCCATCATCGTCAAACAGAACAATCTCGACCATTGGTGCTGGTTGACCACATGAGCCGGGCTTACGCAGTTGATCTTCAGGTCGCAATACGCAGTTCACTCCAAGTTCGGTACTGCCATACACCTCAAACAAGGAATCGGCGGGAAAGTCAGCGAGATACATCTTCTTGAGGGCCATGCTCCACGGGGCGGCATTGGCAATCATGCGCTTCATTGACGAGCGGTCATAACGTGACTTCACCGCGTCGTCAAGACTGCAAATCATGCGAATAGGTGTGGGCGCACTGAACGTGGCGGTCACCTTGTACTTGTCGACAAGACGCAACCAATCTTCAGGGTTGAACTTGCGCTGCACAACGACCGTGCCACCGTATGTCTGGACGTGTCCCATAAAACTCGCCGGACCTGAGTGATACAGCGGGCCAGTCGTGAGATACACATCACTTCTCTCATACCCAATGAGTTGCTGAAGTGCTTTGTATTGCTCGCGTGCAACTGCCGAATATCGAAGTGCACCCTTGGGTTTTCCCGTCGTTCCCGAGGTGTACAGCATGGTCGCTGCAGTGTCTGGCGACTTCGGCGGTGGTGGTTCTTCATCCGATGCAGTGGCCATCAATTCGTCCGCTGATGCCATGCCTTGAAGTGGCTCTCCGTCAAATACCAAGATGTCTTTCACTTTCGGGATTTCATTCCGTATGCGTTCGAACAAGGGAGCAAACTCTGCATCGACGTACACCAGCGTCGCATCGCAGTGATCGACCACATACGCAGCTTCTTCATCAGAAAGTCGATAGTTCAATGGCACTGCGGTTAGACCAAGCTTTCGCGCGGCATTAATCATGGCAACCAAACCGATTGAGTTTTGACCACACCACACAATGGCTGAACCCTCTTTGCCGGCTCCGCGAGACACCATCACGTTGGCAAGGCGATTCACCTTGGCGTTGAACTCAGCAAACGTGAGCATGACAGGGTCGTGCCCCAGTCGGTCATCAATCACTGCGATTTTGGTGGGAGTGTCAAGTGCGTGCTGTGTGAGGTAATCGGCCACGATGTATTTCGTAGCAGGTGTGGTGGGCGACACACGCACCACAGCGCTTCCTCTTCACTACGGCGGTCAATTCCGTGCAACGAGACGCCATTCGTGCCACACTCACTGCATGGCGTTTACCCCCTCACAGATTGATCCCAAGCGTTGGTTCGATCGCATGTTTCCTCAAACACTGCAGATCGCGACGTGGCTGTTGTATCTCAATGGCTTCTTTGCGCTGCTTGCTTGGATCGACAATCGCGACGAGATTGGATATCTCCGAGGCGTAAATGTTTTGGGAGCGGTATTTGGCCTAGCAACCATCGTTGCGTACGCCGCCGGTGGCTTTCTGATGGCAAACGGACTGCGTCTTGGCTATCACATCGCGATCTTTGCGGCCATCTCGCCGTTCATTGTGCGCAACTGGGCCTATCTCGATTTGGGTAACAAATTTCCCAACCTCGATATCTCGCTGTGGGATCGCATTGCAGGCGCGAGTACGTTCACGTTCATTTTTGACGTCGCACTCGTGGCGCTTCTTCTGCACCGCCACAGTGCGAACCACGCAAAAGTCTGGCTCCGCTAAGCGTTCACACGTCTGACTTGGTCGACCTCGCCAGAGAGTGCAACACTTCATGACATGGCAGCACTTGTAATTAAAGGTATTGACGGACTCAAAGAGAAAATCGGCGAGCACCTCGGCTATTCCCCGTATTTGGAAGTCACACAAGAGCGTGTGAACCAATTCGCCGAAGCAACAGGCGACTTCCAGTGGATCCACATTGACGTGGAAAAAGCAAAGTCAGGTCCGTTTGGTGGTCCCATCGCACACGGCTATCTCACATTGTCACTTGGGCCAGTGTTATTGCCAGAGATCTTCGGTGTTGCCGGCATCTCAATGGGAGTGAACTACGGAGCAAACAAAGTGCGCTTCATGTCTCCAGTTCCTGTCGGCTCAAAGTTGCGAGCCGGCGTCAAGGTCGTCGCTGTTGACGATGTTGCTGGTGGCGCACAAGTGACAATGGAAGTCACGTTTGAAGTTGAGGGCGCATCAAAGCCCTCGTGTGTCGCTGAAATTATCTTCCGCTACTACGTCTAATTTCGCAGGTCTACGCCCGCTACTACGTCTAATTTCGCGGGCTCAGCGGAAGTTGGGCATCACTTTTTCTGCGAACAAATCAATCGTCTGCGTTGACGGGTAATCAGGGCACCACGGAATAAATCCCGTGCATCCCGCCTTCATGTAGCGATCAATTTTTTCACACACTTGTTCTGGCGTGCCTACCAGTGCCTTGTCACGCCATTGTTCAAACGGTTCACCCCACAAACTGCGAGAACCTTCCGCGATGATTTCTGCTTCCGTCTCACGGATAAACACTTCGCTCGAGACAGTTTTCCTGATCTCATCTTCGTCACGACCCACCGCCTTGCAATGAGATTTCAAGATCTCACGCTTGGCAATGAACTCTTCCACCGAACTGCCAAAGTTCGATACATCCGCTAACTGGGCGACAACGCGCAATGTGAGTTGTTCCCCTCCGCCACCGATCCAGATTGGTGGATGTGGATCTTGCAATGGCTTGGGATCACAATTAGCACGGCTGAGCGTGTAGTACTTGCCATCAAATGTGGTTTCGGGTTTCGTCCACATTGAACGAACGATCTCGACTGTCTCTTTCAACATTCCGATGCGATCAGACGGTTTTGCAAATTCAAACCCGTAACCGCGGTATTCGTTTTCATACCAGCCAGCTCCGATGCCCCAGTCGAGACGACCGCCCGACATCACATCAATGTTTGACGTGATCTTCGCCAAGAGACCCGGATTGCGGTAACTGTTGCATCCAACCATCTGTCCAAGACGAATGGTGGAAGTACGTTGACTGATCGCAGCCATTGTTGTCCAGCACTCAAACACTGCTTCTTTTGAGGGCTTTGGCACATTATGAAAGTGGTCGTAAACCCACAGCGAGTCATATCCCAGTGCTTCAATTCGCAATGCGATGTCAACGGCAGTCTTCCACTTCGCTTCAGCGCCATCGATTGACGACAGTTCCATTTTCCACCCTTGTGGAATAAACATGCCAAAGATTGGTGCGTGATGCGATGTGGTCATTGAGAACCTCCGTTGCCTGCAACCTACAGGTGGTTACAGCGGCAGATCGCCTGTTGCGCGCTTTGTTGTACCGGTGTCGGAATATGACGCGATGGTGCGCTGTGCAATCCGCATCTGGTGAATCTCATCGGCACCGTCAGCAAATCGACTCCAACGCGCTTGCTGCATCATGCTGGCGAGCGGTGTATCGGTGCTGTACCCAAGAGCACCATGTACCTGCATTGCACGGTCCACTATGCGCCACAGACTGTTTGCAACAAAATGTTTTGCCATTGACACTTCGCTGACAAAATCCATCTTGTTTTCAATCTTGTATGCGGCATGAAGAATCATCAACTTGCTCTGATAGATCTCCATCGCTGAGTCAGCGATCATCCACTGAATACCTTGCTTCTCAGCGAGGTACGAACCGTGAGAGTAACGCTCGAGACTGCGCTTCACCATGAGGTCAAGTGCCTGCTCCGCTTGCCCAATCCAACGCATGCAGTGCGCAAGACGCGCTGGTCCGAGTCGATACTGACCAAGTAAGTGGCCTTGTCCGCGACCACCCAACATGTTTTCCGCCGGCACACGCAGATCTTCGATCATGATTTCGCAGTGATTGTGACTGCCCGACATTGTGTGCACATCGCGCACCACATTCCAGCCTTCACTTGGCAAGTCCACGATGAAGCAGCTGTTCGCGGCTTGGGGCAGATCAGGGTCTTCTTCGGTGCGTGCAATGAGCAATGCGAACTTGGCACCACGTGCACCAGAGATAAACCACTTGTGACCGTTAATCACCCACTCGTCACCATCTTTATACGCAAATGTCTTAATCAGCGTTGGATCGCTACCAGCAACTTCAGGTTCAGTCATTGCAAAACACGAACGTGCCGTTCCTTCACACAGAGGGCGTAGGTACTTTTCTTTTTGTTCTGGAGTACCCCAGTGGTGCAACGTGTGTTGATTTCCTTCATCCGGTGCTTGTGCGTTCAACACGAACGGCCCAATACTTACCTTTGCGGCTTCTGCTGACACCGCAGCCATTGCCGTTGGACCAAGTCCCATGCCTCCCCACTCTGGTGGCATATGAGGCAACCACAGCCCCCAATGATTTTTTGCACGGTCTCGCAACGAAACAATTGTCTTCACCACTTGTGAACGATCATGTTGGTCGATGCCCTCCCACGCAGGACGCACTTCGGTATCCATGAACTCGCGAACTTTGGCGCGAATTTCCTCAACCTCGGCGGGAAATGAAAAATCAATCATGGCGTGTCTTCCTGTTGGCAATGCTCGAAAGGCAAAGCAGCGTCTCACCATATTGCTGTATGTGACAAATGCGAGCCGAACCCAGTGCGTTCTTTCGTATCGATACAGGCCTTGTGCCGTAGCCTGCACCCCTGTGAGCAATACGGGTGATCGACGAAACACGGCCTGGGACCGCGACACCCTGCCCGAGGGCGACGATAAGGCAAAGATGGTGCAAGCAATGTTTGATGCCATTGCACCGCGTTATGACTTGGTCAATCGCATCATGACCTTCCGCCTCGACGTGCGCTGGAGAAAGCGCACCGTACGGGAATTATCGCTTCCCATCGGTTCGCGTGTTCTTGATCTCGCAAGCGGCACTGGGGATTTTTGTTACGACCTCCGTCGTGCCGGCCTTGCACCAATTTCTATTGATTTGTCGCATGGGATGTTGGCCAACAACAAGTCCGGCGCACCACGAGTACAAGCAGACATCTTGCGGTTGCCTTTGCCTGACACATCCGTCGACGGAGTGACGTGCGGATTTGCATTACGTAATCTCGTCGACCTCAATGAATTCTTCATTGAACTTGCGCGCGTCGTACGCCCCGGTGGTCGTATCGCACTGCTGGATGTTGGCGTGCCGTCTAATCCGATCATTCGTTTTGGCAACAACATCTATTTCGGAAAAGTTGTTCCAAAGATTGGCGCACTGTTGTCGGATGGTGCCGCGTACCGATACTTACCTCGGTCAGTTGCGTACCTTCCACCAAAAGATGATCTCGTGACGATGTTGCGCAACGCTGGCTTCCATGACGCTGTTCATCATCAACTCAGCGGTGGCCTCACACAACTTCTTGTCGGCACTCGCGACAACTAGGCGTCCACAATGATTGCCATCACTCGCCCACTCACTGTTGATGTTGATCTCAACTCTGTCTGTCGTGGTGACGGGGTCTTATTTGTTCGTGACGGCGTTGGCATCGCCGGACGCGGAGAAATCGCTCGAGTCAGCGAACATAAGGCATTGACCTTGTTGCAATCAATCACCCGTAAGGGTGACATCACTTCTCCGGGAAGCGGTCCGGTGTTGTTCGGCGTTGTGCCTTTTCATCCTGATGAACCAGCAATGTTTGTTCTCCCGCGCGTCACAATCACAAAAAGTAGCGACGGTGTTCACTCAATAACTCTCATTGCTGAAACGGAAGAACAATGCAGCGACGCTGCTTTTGACGCGGCGCTCCACGATGCGAAAACATGGCCGCCGAGCACGCCAACAGTGAACTCATTTCAGATCACTCAAGGTGTTGACATATCCACGTACCTTGAAGCCGTCACAAAGGCGCGCGATGCAGTGCGACGTGGAGACCTCACCAAAGCGGTGATTGCTCGTGACGTCATCGTGCAATCCAGTCACGCGTTTGATGTTCATGGCATCTTGTTGCGCCTGCGCAATACGTATGGTTCGAGTTATCGCTATTTCATTGACGGCCTATTGGGTGCCTCCCCCGAGTTATTGCTCGAAGTGGAAGGTCGTCGCGTACGTAGTCATCCTCTCGCGGGCACCGTTCCCCGTACGGGAGACCCAGTCCGCGATGCACAACTTGCCGACGCCTTGGTTGCGAGCACAAAAAACCAGGTGGAACACCGTGTGGTAATTGACATGGTGCACGACACTTTGCTGCCACATTGCTCATATCTCGACTGGGAACCAGAGCCCTCAATTGTCTCCGTTGCCAACGTTCAGCACCTCGGCTCGGCAGTTAAGGGACAACTCACCGAACCAACTCCACCGGTAATGACATTGGTGCGATCACTGTGTCCGACTCCTGCCCTTGGAGGCCATCCCAGTAGAGATGCCATTGATTTCATTATTGAAAACGAGGGCATGGAACGAGGCAATTACGGCGGTGCGGTTGGCTGGATTGATGCACAGGGCAATGGAACATGGGCCGTCACCATTCGTTGCGCACAGTTATCGCGCGACATGCGAACAGCGCGGTTGTGTGCAGGTGGTGGCATTGTTGCCGAGAGCGACCCGCTTGCTGAACTTGCTGAAACACAAGCAAAGTTTCAAGCAATGCTCTCAGCAATAGTCAGACCGTGAAACGGTCGCCCAGACAACACAGTCAGACCGTGAAACGGTCGCCCAGACAACACAGTCAGACCGTGAAACGGTCGACTTATCTCTTACAGCGTCGCGGATACTGCGCGAATAATCTCTCTCTGCAATTCGTCGTGTTGTGACACATTCACACTGCGATCAGTGCAGGCTTCAATGATTCGCGGACCACGCTGACTCAACGCGTCACGAAGAGCGTCAGAGTTTGTTACGCGGGTAAATCCGAGGCCATACGCGTGTGCAAGCGATTCAAAGTGAACGTCATGCGGCGTGCCGTACAACGTTTCGAAGTCGGCAACATTCAACACACCTGCTTGTGGCAAAAAAGAAAAGATAGAACCACCGTTGTTATTCACCACAACGATACGAACGTCAACACCACGCGATGACAAGGCAATCAAACCGTTGACGTCGTGCAACATGGCGACATCACCAATCAAGAGGTACGTCGTCTGCTGTGTTGCTAGAGCCACTCCCACAGCAGTGCTCACCACACCATCGATGCCATTTGCTCCCCTGTTCGAGAACACGAGCGATTCACAATGTCCACCAAACCACTCCAGATCACGTACCGGCATCGAGGAAGACACAAAGATGTTGGAATCAGTATCGGCGTGTGACGCCAGAATTCGCGCGATCGATGGCTCTGACCATCGCGCGTCACACCACGCCGACACAGCCTTTCGGGCGGCGTGCTCAGCAGCCATCCATTCGCGAAGCCATGTGGGTTCAGTGGCTACAAGATGAGGCACGACTGCGGTAGCAACCGACGCCACATCAGCAACAACCCGCACCGACGCACTGTGATCGGGATCAATCACCTTCACGTACGGATGGACGTGAACGGTCGTCGCGCCGCATTTGGTGAGCCACTGTGCCAACACCTTTGAAGCTGGTGGCTCTCCCACACGCAACACCACTTCGGGTTGATGGCGTGCGACAAAATCTTCGGCGCGGACCACGCCATCAAAGTGCGACACAACAATGTCGCTCGCATCATTTGTTCGCAAACCGGAACGCGCATCGGCAAAAACGGGCCATCCCAACGCTCTTGCGATGCCTATCACTGATGAGTCGCTGCCACGTCCGGCGATAATGATCCCTCGTCGTCCAGACAAATTGTGCGCAAGCGTTTGAGCATCACCGGCGAAAGCGCGACCAACCACTGCAGTGCTCCATTGCGCATCGCGCGGTGCAGGCAACGATGACACACGCCCTACAAGCGGTTCACGAAATGGCAAATTGAGATGCACAGGTCCGGGAGAGGACTGCAACGTTTCCGCGTGCACTCGTGCGGCAAGTCCGCGCCATGTGTTCTGCGCATCAACACTTGGCACACCGGGGTCATGAAACCAGCGCACGGCAGACCCATACAACTGAGTTTGATTAATAGTTTGGGGCGCCCCCACATCACGTAACTCAGGTGGGCGGTCAGCGGTGAGAACAATCATCGGCACACAACTGAGATCAGCTTCCACAACCGCGGCGTGAAAATGAGTTGCTGCAGTGCCAGATGTGCACAAAACAATCGCTGGTTGACCAGTTGACAATCCCACCCCGAGAGCAGCAAACGACGCACTACGCTCATCATGGAAGATGTGAGTTGAGATCTCTGGCCTTGCGAGCAACTGGATGGCCATCGGAGTGCTTCTACTGCCAGGTGCAACCATCGCATGACGCACGCCTGCACGGACCCATTCATCCACCAATGTGGCGCAAAAACGTGCCGCTACGTCACCAACGGTTTCCATCGGCTCTATCGTGGCATCTGTGCGCGTTGATATTTGGTCTGATGTCATATGTCCTTGGTGCTACATCGGCAAGCGTCGCTTTGACACTGCCGTCACCAACCTCCGTGCGCGGGGCATCACTGACGCTATCGACGTCACTTTCCGTTCCTATCAATTAGACCCCACCGCCCCGAAGGACAAGACGTCCCCAGTGATCGAGGCATACGCCAAGAAGTTTGGCGGGTCAGAAAGTGCGGAGAAGATCATTCACCATGTGACCTCCGTTGCAGCAGCAGATGGCATTGAATTTCGAATGGACATTGCGCAACGTGCCAACACCATGCACGCTCACCGCGCTCTTCATTACGCACTCACCCATTACGGAGCAGAAACACAAGCCGCTCTCAAACAAGAGTTGCTGCAGGCGTATTTCACCGATGGTCAAAATGTCGCTGATTTCTCGGTCATCGTTGAACGCGCATCCCTAGTTGGCATAGACGATAACACGCTACGAACATGGCTCGAATCAGATGACGGTTTCGAGGCAGTCACTGAAGACATCCGTGCAGCATCCGCGCGTGACATCACTGCGGTACCAAGTTTTGTGATCAACGATCAATTCCTGATTCCCGGTGCTCAAGACGTACAAGTGTTTGAAAACATTCTCGAACGAGTTATCACCCGCTCGCAATGACTCAAGCGTTTTCACACGACCACAACATCGCTACCTACACCTACGGTGATGGACCGCGACTCGCGCTGCTGCACGGTTTTACACAGACCGCGTCGTCGTGGAATCCAGTGATCAGAGAGTTATCGGACGAGTACTCATGTATCGCAGTTGACATGCCTGGACACGGCAATTCCCCTGACGCAACACGATCTCTGCCCCAATGCGCTCACGACATTGCACACACTGTTGGCTCTGCAACATACATCGGTTACTCATTTGGTGCTCGCGTCGCATTACACATTGCGCTGTCATATCCAAATCTGTGTGAACGACTTGTGTTGATCAGCGGAACGGCTGGCATTGAGGACGACAACGAGCGCGCCGAGCGTCGACACGATGATGAATTGCTCGGTGAATACATCATGGAAACTGGAATGAACCGCTTCATCAACGAGTGGTTATCGCAGCCCATGTTTGCTGGATTGGCGCCCGAGTTTGCATACATCGAAGAACGGAAACAAAACCTGCCAGAAGACATGGCGGATTCACTTCGCTATGCGGGCACAGGTACACAGGAACCATTGTGGTCACAACTGCATCACCTCCCAATGCCAGTTCTCATTGTCGCAGGGCAAAAGGATGCAAAGTTCACTGCACTCGCGGAGCGTATGCATTCACTCATTCCGTCATCGACGCTTGAGATTTTCGACAACGTCGGACACACGGTGCAACTAGAAGACGTACGTGCGTTTACGAATCGACTTCGCGAGTGGTTACGCCAAAGCAATCGCTAGGCCCACCGCATAAGTGAGACCAAAAACCAACTGTGCGCGTCCAACAGCGCCGAGCACCGGAATGAGATCTCTCCCTTTTGCACCAGCGCGCACCATCGACACTGCAGGAAAAGCTGCAAGTACACCCAACACCCCTAATAGCGCAAACCCGTTACTAGTAAAAGCACTGATCACAATGACAACGGCCGCAAGAACCAACTCAAGGTAAAACAAATTACGTGTGCGCCTATCTCCAAGTCGCACCGCCAACGTCTTTTTCCCAGCCACTGTGTCACCCGGGATGTCTCGCAAGTTGTTGATCACCAACAATGCACAAGCAAACAACCCAACGGCAACACTCGCAAGAACCGTTGTCGTTGTCACGTCTTCAATCACCACGAATGCGGAACCGATAGTGGCGACCACACCAAAGAAAATAAAAACAAATAGTTCACCGAGACCGATGTATCCATATGGTTTTGGTCCACCGGTATAGGTCCATGCAGCAACCATCGCTACCGCCCCCACCAACAACAACCACCACGTTGTGGTTGCAGCGAGCACCAATCCAGCAACTCCAGCAACTCCGAGAGCGGCAAATGCCGCCCTCTTCACAGACGACGGCGACGCAAGACCCGATCCCACAAGACGCAGAGGACCGACTCGTTTTTCATCCGTTCCCTTGATGCCATCGCTGTAGTCGTTTGCGTAATTCACCCCCACCTGCAACGCGAGGCTCACCACCAGTGCCAACGCAAGACGCCACCACACTTGATTCTCTGCCTCCAACGCGCATGCGCCACCAACTACGATTGGCACAATTGCTGCCGGCAATGTTCGCGGGCGCGCTCCGGCGATCCACAACTTCACTCCTTGTGGTGCATCAATAGATGTGTTGTCATTCATTGTCTCAAGTGTCGCAGGTTCTGTGCCGAACTAAATGACTCTTCACAACAACTCATCTCTACGATGTATCTGTGAACGAACTCGTCTGTCTCGACATGCCTGCCGGGCCTGAGTTCGTCGATCATCTTCGCATGGCATGGGACAACGGCGATGCCGTATTTCCACTCGACCAACGACTGCCTGATGTCACCAAACAAGATGTGGTGTCATCGATACAACCAACAATGATTATCACCGCCCATGGCAATCGCACTCGATACGACGGCGCGCCGATCGAAAGCGGTGATGCTCTGGTCGTTGCAACGAGTGGCAGCACCGGAACGCCCAAAGGCGTTGTGCTCACCCACGATGCAGTGCAATCGAGTGCCCGTGCAGTTCACGAACGTCTCAACGTCACACGAACAGATCGCTGGTTTGCATGTCTCCCTGTTTCACATGTGGGTGGGTTATCGGTAATCACGCGAAGTCTTGTGACAAACACACGTTTGCATGTGACGGACCGTTTTACACCCGAGGCTTACAACGACGCAGCTGATGACGGATGCACGCTTGTGTCACTTGTAGCAACGGCGCTCGCACGTGTTGACCCGACACGGTTTCGAACGATTGTTCTCGGTGGATCAAAACCACCTGATTCACTTCCTGCCAACGTGATGACCACATATGGAATGACTGAAACCGGTAGCGGCATTGTGTACGACGGCGTTCCTCTTCGTGATGTCGAGATCAAGATTGTTGATGATGAGATTGTTGTGCGTGCACCAATGCTTTTTCGCTCATACCGAGATGGAACATCTCCCATTACATCCAACGGTTGGTTTGCAACGGGTGACCTCGGACGTTTCGATAACGGGGTGCTACAAGTGGATGGTCGCAGAGGGGACCTCATCATTACCGGTGGCGAGAACGTGTGGCCCGAACAAGTAGAGCGAGCATTATTGAACGAACCACGTGTTCGCGATGTCTGTGTTGCGGGAGTGCCAGATGCTGAATGGGGCCACATTGTCACTGCATGGATCGTTAGCGAGGACGATATCCCGCTGGAAGAGGTCCGCGATTTGGTGAAGCAATCGCTTCCCGCTCATTGTGCCCCCAAAAAAATTGTCCGCGTTGATGCCATTCCGCGAACAGCGCTCGGCAAACCTCAGAGATCTGTGCTGATCGCCTCAGTCTGAGATTGGCGATTTCGTACTCGGCGACATTCTCACCGAGCGAATACGGCGGCCTTCTAATTGCTCAACCGTCAGTCGCCAGCCGTCGATTTCAATGTGTTCGCCCCGCACGGGCACATGTTCAAGAGTGCCAAATACATAACCCGCAACTGTGTCCCATTCCTTATCGGGAACGGCCAACGCAAAGTATTCATTGAAGTCGTCAATGCTCATCCCACCATCGACAAGCATCTCACCATTCATTAACTGACGTACTTCAATTTCTTGTTCATCGTGTTCATCAACAATTTCGCCGACCAGTTCTTCTAAACAATCCTCCAGCGTGATCAACCCAACGACCGATCCGTACTCATCAGCAATGATCGCCATGTGGAACTGATTTCCCTGCATGTCCCGCATCAGTTTTGATACCGGCTTGTTTTCTGGAATTACTACGGCATCGCGAAGAATTCGCAACACGCTGTCATCTCCGCGACCTTCACGAATCGCACGCATGAGATCTTTCATGTACACAATGCCGACAACGTCATCGTTTCCTTCTGGATCCTCCCGAAACACGGGGAGGCGACTCATGCCGCTTTCAAATGAAATGTCCAATGCATGGTCAATCGACGAGGTCGAAGGCACTGACACGATGTCGGGTCGCGGAACCATAATTTCGCGCGCAACAGTGTCACCAAATTCGATCACTGACTCAATCAACTCGCGTTCTTCGTGTTCGATCACTTCTTCTTCGGCGGCTGCTTCCACCATTCCTAAGAATTCGCGTTCACGAATAAACGGACCATCTTGCAGTCCCTTGCCGCGCACGATGATGTTTGTGAGACCGATGAAGGCTTGCGAGATCATTCGCAGTGGCCAAAATCGCACCAATCCAGACACGGGTCGTGCTGCCACCAAAGCTGCTTTATCGGAGTACAACACTGCGTATGTCTTAGGCACCGCTTCAGCGAAGATAAAGAACACGACAACGTTCAATGTCACACCGATGACGACACCCACCGCGCCAAATAAACGACCAAACACAATACCGGTGAGTGTTGCTTGCACTGTCTGACACACATTTACAGACAAAAGCAAAGGATTCACCCACTGTTCGGGGTGATTGACCAGACGCACCAGTGCAGGTCCCGATCGCTTTCCCGAATCTGCAAGAGCTTGAGCTTTCGGTTTTGTCATGCGTGACAGCCCCATCTCCGCAACAGCGAAGAAAACCAACACGATCAGCAATATGAAGATGCCAATCAGCATCCACCAGTCAGCGGCCTCTGCCCGCGCGGCGATCATTCGTTGTGATCCTGACGAAATGCGACCGGTGCTGGTCCTTGCCAGTGATGAATCTCCAAGATGTCTTTTTCGCGCTGTCTCATTCGGGCAGTGGTGTCATCGGCGTCATGGTCATACCCAAGAACATGCAGGATCCCGTGTACCAGCAGTAAAGCGATTTCATCATCAAGTGTTCCGGCGTGGCTTGGCGCTTGTTGCGCAGCCACATACGGACACAATAGAACATCTCCCAACATCGTGGGAATGTCATCAGGATCAAAGTGCGGTCGTGCGGGCCCTCTACTCATTGCGCCAGGACCTTGCGACTCCATCACCTCAACACCATCGAGTGGAAATGCCAACACATCAGTCGGACCAGTTTTCCCCATGTGTTCACTATTTAATTCCGCGATTGTCTCGGAATCCACAAAAAAGATACTGATCTCCGTCGCGCCACGGACATTTTCTTCTTTCAGAGTTGCAAGTGCTAGGTCTCTCCATCGCTGCAAATCAACGTCGACATCATTTTGTTCGTTGATACAAAAAACTTCGGGAATACCATCGCCGCCTGATCGCTTTGGTGCTTCTATTCGAGGTCGACCATCGCTCATGATGCGTTACCACCACGAGATGACGACCGCGATGAACGTCGCGGTGCATCGTTTGCGGAGTCTCGTTCGTACGCGGCGACGATATCGGCGACAATGCGATGACGAACGACGTCTGAGCCGTCAAGATGCACAAACGTGAGGCTCTCAACACCTTGTAATTTTCTTTCGAGACCAACTAGCCCGCTTCGTCCGTCAATAACGTCAACTTGTGTCATGTCACCAGTGACGACAACTTTTGAACCAAAGCCGATGCGAGTTAGAAACATCTTCATCTGCTCGGGCGACGTGTTTTGTGCCTCATCCAAAATGATGAAGGAGTTGTTCAATGTGCGACCACGCATAAACGCAAGCGGCGCAACTTCAATTGTTTGTCGTTCAATCAACTTGGTTGCTGCTTCGGGGTCCATCATGTCGTACAAGGCGTCGTACAAGGGACGCAGGTATGGATCAATCTTTGCCATCAGATCACCCGGCAAAAACCCAAGTCGCTCGCCCGCTTCAACCGCTGGTCGGGTCAAGATAATGCGCTGCACTTGACGTGCGTGCAATGCCTGTACTGCCATTGCAACTGCAAGCCAGCTTTTACCGGTACCAGCGGGCCCAATGGCGAAGGTGACGATGTTCTCTCGCATTGCATCGACATAACGTTTCTGGCCAGCAGTCTTTGGGCGCACCATTCGTCCGCGAGCACCCTTCAAGATGTCGTCTGTCAACACATCGCTTGGGCGTTGCTCTGCTCGCACCATCACAATTGCGCGGTCAAGCACTGATTGATCAATCCGCTCGCCTCGCTGCAACAAGATGACCAACTCTTCGAACAACTTCGCAGCTTGGTGTGCGCGCGGACCCGTACACACAATTTCGTTGCCGCGCACAACAACTGACACATCGGGGAAAGCATCTTCGATCCGTCGCACATGCTCGTCTCTCGGACCGAGCAACTCGGCCATTAAATGGATACCTGGCACCACAACGGTGACGGTGGGAACTGACGATGTCATGTTCCTCTCAGGCTACATACGCTTTGGTGCGCCCAATATCTCTGAATGCTCAGTTTCGTCCGTCATTTGAGTTGAAGGGGCAAAATCCACTGCGTAATAGCGCTGCGTTGTAAGTGGGACAAGTTGGGCTTCTCCCACCATTTGCGCCATCCGCAACATAAGGGCGGCCCCACCACCGTCATCATGTGGCTGGTGCACCTCGGGGACGTCAAACACCAGCAATGCACCGTCACGAGATTCAACGGAAAGTGCTTGCCGTGCCAGCACCATCAACGCACCTCGTGCGGCATGCGATGGATCAATAGTGACCCATACGACATAGTGCACCTGCCCAGCGCGAAAACGGTCGGGATAGTTGTCGGCAAAGAAATCTTCATTCAACCAACGAGTTGCTCGTACATCGGTGGTGATGAGTGCCATACCAACGGGACGCGACTCGTCCCACACAACCCACACGCGGTTATTCGCACTTCGTAGTTGCTCACCAAATTCCTCGCGATCAAGCATTTCGTGCGTGGGAGACAAACGCGCCACGGGCGCGTAAGCGCGGCGATACAACATCCACAAATCATCATGAAGGCGAGGCTCGGTGATTTCGCTATGGCGGGTGACGTACATAAGTGCCTTACTCAGTGCTCCATCAAGAGCAACACCTCTGGGATGTCGCTCAAGGCGCTCCGCCTGCGTTCAGAATACCCGTATCCGCCGTAGTTTTTCCATCATGTAGTACCGTCAGTTGCGTTCCAATTGGTGCGCAAAGTGCGCAAGAACAGGACTCATTTGAGTGCGTAGAGCTTTTGCGACAACAGCATGGATTTTCGCGGTTGCTGCTGCCGTGCTCTCTGCATTGCACATCGCATTTGGCGACGACTCGTCGTCCGTGTGGTTCCTGAGCGCCACTATTTCTTTTGTTGTGATCTTGTTTGTATCAGCACGAGTTCATCGCCCGGATCGCTCGGTGTGGCTGTTCTCTCTTGCCATCGCCGCAACATCATTTGTGGGACAAATTCTTGACAATCAACTCGACAGCAACGACCCCATACGCGTGGTGTCAGAGTTGTGCTTTTTATTGGTTCAGTTGCTACTCATCATTGCTCTCACGACCGTTGTCCGACGCCGTCTCGGTACTGACACCGCCGGTGTGCTGGGTGATGGAATCATCGTTGGTCTCGGTGCGTGGCTTGTGGTCTGGGTGTTGTTATTGCAGCCCTCACTTGCAACAAGTGATGAGACAACGCTTGTTACTGCACTTCGGGGAGCAACCCTTGGCGCCAGCATCATCGTTTTGTTCTTGCTCGCCACATTGTTTTTCTCAGACATGGCACTGACACCTGCGATGGGATTCGTCGGACTTGCCATTGCAATGTCATTCACCGGTGACATTTTGTATGCAGTAACCGAACGCGGAGATGTGACGATTTCCGATGGCGTCGCAAACGCCCCATATATCGCGGCGTTATTGCTTGCATCAGCAGGTTTCTTGCACCCCACCATTCGCGACATCACAAAACCTGGTCGCCGTCGTGCTGCCCCGCCACTCATGACACGCCTTGTCACCACAACTCTCGCGTTGATCGTGCCGATCGTTGTTCTTGCAGCCACTGACGCAGAAGACACCACCGATCGCGTTGTGCGCACGGTTTCGGTGGCGGTACTTGCCATCGCAGCAACCGCACGAATTGTGCAATCAGTTCGCGCGAATCTAAAGACCCAAACAACGCTGTTACGAAATGCGCAAACAGATCCACTCACTGGGCTACCCAACAGATCGATGATGCTTGAACACATCACCGTTGCCATCCAAAGCGCATGGCACACAAGCAAGCAGCCAACGGTGTTGTTTATCGATGTTGATCGTTTCAAGAACATCAATGACAGCCTCGGCCACTCAGCAGGCGACGACGTTCTCACATCCGTTGCATCACGACTGAAAAACGCTGTCCCGAAACACGCAATTGTTGGACGAATCTCCGGGGATGAATTCGTAGTGCTCGACCCCGACACGCAGTCCGCGACCCAATCAGTGATGTTGGCAGAAAAAGTTCTGGACGCATTCAGAGAGCCTCTTGGCTTGCATCAAGGCGACATGTTCGTGTCCGCAAGTGTTGGCGTTGCCTACGCTCCCACTTCCGTCAACTTGTCGGCTGAAGATCTCTTGCGTCATGCTGACACTGCGATGTATCGCGCGAAAGATGCGGGACGAAATTGCATTGCACTATTTGATGACTCCATGCTGGAACAAGTCACTCAACGCCTCTCGATAGAGACGGCTCTGTATCGCGCACTTGAACGACGCGAATTACGCCTTGTGCATCAGCCGATCGTTGACGTTGACCTTGGCATTGTGATTGGTTTTGAAGCGCTGATGCGCTGGGATCGCAACGACGGCGCGAGTGTCTCGCCGGCTGAGTTCATCCCCATCGCCGAAGAAACAGGAACTATCGTGCCACTCGGCTCGTGGGCACTTCTTGATGCTCTCACGCAATTGCGTCATTGGATTGATGCAGGTGTGTGCAACGAACACACAACGATGAGTGTCAACGTCTCACCGCGGCAGCTGCATGATCCCAACTTTGTGTCCGTGGTATCCGAAGCGTTATCGCGCTCTGGCATCCCTGCAGATCAAGTGTGGTTGGAAGTCACTGAAGGTGTGATGATTTCTGAACCTGAACAAGCACTCAGTTCTCTTCGACGTTTGAATTCACTCGGTGTGCGTATTGCAATCGATGACTTTGGCACCGGATACTCATCACTTTCCACGCTCCAACGCTTTCCTATTCAACGCATCAAAATTGACCGCGCATTCGTGCAAGGTCTCGCCACAGATAATGGCGCGCAATCAATTGTGCGTACCATCATCGCGATGGCCACGTCACTTGGTCTCGACATTGTTGCCGAAGGAGTTGAGAACTCCGCTCAATTGCGCGCATTGTCTGAGTTGCAGTGCCACAAGGCACAGGGCTATCTCATAAGTCATCCCGTTGGAGTTGATGCAGTGCCCTCGACTGTTGCGTCGTTAGAAAACGTCGATGACTGGCTCGCACGTGAGCGATGAGCCACAATTGTTAGGTGTCAATTCGTACGCGTCGCTTTCTGGCAGTTGCACTCGTTGTTATCGCGTTAACCGTTCCCGCGATTGCTCAAGCAACTTCTCGTACATCACTTGATCCGTACGCAGGACCAAACGGCAACGGTCAACACACCTTGCTTGTTATTGGAGACAGCCTGACAGAAGGTGCGGCAGCGTTTGGCTCACTTCAACAACGATTAACAAAACTGGGTATCTGGCAAAAAGTTGTAGTGGACGCAAGGTGGGGTCGGCGCGGCCCCGAAGGCATCGCGGCCATACGTTCACGAATGGCAAAAAACCAAAACATCACCGCTGTGATCTTTGCGCTCGGCACTAACGACTTATTGTCGCGACGTCATGCCTCCTATCCGAAATGGCTCATCAACGAATACAACAAAGAGTTTGGTTACCTGCCAACTTTGTGGATCGACGCGCAATACAGCGCAACACACCCCGATTGGAACCAACGCGCTCGTCGTTTCCAGCGAGTACTTGCAAACGTGAGTACTTCTTCATCAAACACTCACCACGCAAGTTGGTTCGCCCACTTTCAACGCACATCTCCGTGGTACCAGTTTGATGGCGTGCACTTGTCTCCTCGTGGCTATCGCGAGCGCGCTGACTTCATCGTTCGAGAGGCAAAACGATTCGGTGGTGTAGTTGTTGATTCAACAACAACTTCTACGACTACTACCACAACAACTACGACAACTATTACCACCACCACTACGACAACAATTGCAAACTAGGCTCACCATCATGCGTGCGGTGATGAGCAAGGACGGCGATGTGTTTGTCGTTGATACACCAATGCCATCTGGAGATGGCGTACTAGTGCGTGTCACTAACACAGGTATTTGCGGAAGCGATCTTCACACCATCGCGCTAGGGAAAAGTGGCGTCATTATCGGCCATGAGTTCGGTGGATATCTCGAGGACGGACGCCTTGTTGCGGTGCGACCCACAGGCGAGTGTGGGCATTGTCGCTGGTGTGTCACTGGCGCACCGAACAGATGCGCCGAAGCAGTGTCACAGTTATACGGGGGCACCATAAACGGCGGGCTTGCTGATTATGCGATGGTTGACCCTGCACGGATTACCGAAATGCCCGCCGCGGCAGACCCCACACACGTCGGCCTTGTTGAACCAGTAGCAGTCGCGATACACGGCATCACGCGCTCGCAAGTGCAAACAGGCAACAGCGTCTTAGTGATCGGCGGTGGGTCAATTGGTCTTCTTGCTGCAGCCGCGCTTATTGACAAAGGTATCGAAGTTGACATCGTTGCGCGACACCCACATCAACAGCGCGCAGCAGAGATCATCGGTGCTCGCAATCAACGCGGACATGACTATGACTTTGTCTTTGATGCCGCTGCCACCCAAAGCGCGTTTGACATGGCGGTGCATGCGGCACGACCTGGTGGCACCATCGTTGAATACGGCATGTTCTGGGACCCGGTTGCACTTAACAACACGGTGATGCTGAAAGAGATCACCATCGTGCCTGCCATGTTCTATAACCACGCCCATGACCACAATGATTTCGCCGACGCTGCCAACCTCGTTGCCCGCACCCCCCAGATTGCAGAGGCCGTAGTCACCCACCAATTCCCACTCTCCGATGCGAAAGAAGCATTTGCAGTCGCCAATAATCGAGAGGCAGGGGCTATCAAGGTGCACCTTCACCCATAAGAACGCCAGGGTGGCCCGCGAAGGGAACTCTCATGTTGAAGCGCGTCGAATACAAATGGATCGTCGCAGTGATCTTTGTACTTGGTCTGTTCATGGAGATCATGGACATGACAATTCTGAACGTCGCAATCCCAACCATCCGTGAAGACTTCGGTGCCTCACACATCGCAATGGAATGGACTGTTCTTGGGTATTTGTTGTCACTGGCGATTTTCATTCCGGCCTCTGGATGGGTTGGCGATCGCTTTGGCACCAAGAAGACATTTCTATTCGCATTATTTGTCTTCACACTTGCATCAGCCTTATGTGGTTTGTCGCAAACAGTTGAGCAACTCATCGCGTTTCGTATTTTGCAAGGTGTCGGTGGCGGAATGCTCACGCCCGTGGGCACTGCAATGCTGTATCGCGCATTCCCCCCAGAGGAACGTGCGCGTGCTTCAACAGTTCTGATTATTCCAACTGTTATCGCGCCTGCAACCGGACCCATCATCGGTGGCTTGCTCATTGATTGGGTGTCGTGGCATTGGATCTTTTTCGTCAACGTGCCTATCGGCGTACTCGGTTTCATTTTTGGCTGGAAGTACTTGCAAGAACACACCGAGCCCACCGCGGGCGCATTCGACAAACAAGGTTTCTTTTTGTCGGGTGTTGGCCTCGCTGGAGTGTTGTACGCGTTATCAAAAGCACCGGAAGAAGGCTGGTTGTCGGTGTGGGTGGTGTTCACAGGTATCGGTGGACTTGCACTTCTCGCGATGGCTGTGTACGTAGAAACACACAAAGCCGATCCAATGCTGGCGTTGCGTTTGTATCGCGACCGCATGTTCCGCAATTCGAACATGGTCAACTCACTTGCGTACGGAAGTTTCGCCGCGTTTCTTTTTTTGTTGCCACAGTTCATGCAAGAACTGCTCGGATACAGCGCGCTCGAATCCGGACTCACAACTTTTCCGCAAGCAATCGGCATCATCTTGACGAGCCAAATTGTCGGCAAGTTGTATCACACCGTCGGTCCGCGTCGACTCATCACTGGTGGTCTTATCGCGGTGACACTTTCAAACATTCCCTTCATCATGTTGACACTTGATGCGAATGCTTGGCAGATACGTGGTCTCATGTTGGCGCGCGGTGTGTCGATGGCGTTTGCGTTCGTCCCGCTTCAAGCAGCAACGTATGCAAACATCGACAAGCCTGACACTGGTCGAGCATCTGCGATTTTTTCCACCCAGCGACAGGTGTCTGCTGCCCTCGGTGTCGCAATCCTTGCCACCTTGTTCTTGTCGCGACTTCATGCCTTGCAGGGCGACGCCCTCCCCAGCCCCGACATGAAGTTGGAAGCCTTCCGTTGGGCTTTCACTGGCAGTTCCATCCTCACTCTCTTCGGAGCGGCGTTTGCCTACTACAACATTCGCGATGCCGATGCCGCTGCCACCATGCGAAGGCCTTTTACGGCCGTTGAAAGCCTCGAACTGGAGGGCGAGATTGAGGGCGACATAGCCCCGATTGAGACTTCAGCGAGGCCAGCCACAGGGCAGTCAAGCGATAAATAATTTTGCCCGAGGCCAAACCCGGGCGCTTGAGAATATTTTCCCCTAGAAATTGCTGGGGGTGCGATTTACGTCACGTTAAGAGGCTGATACAGTGCGCTCCAACACTTATCAAGTGCTCTATTTGGGGGAAACCAATATGACAAAACGTCAGACCAATCGGTCACGTGCGGTTCGTCGTGCGGCAGTTGTTCTTGCAGCTGCGATCGGCGTATCAACTGTGGCCTCAACCGCGGGTAATGCCGCAACCTCAGGGTCAACGCCGCAGCGCGGTGGCACTCTGAAGGTCGCCACTTATGAAGTACACCCTGGCTGGTGTTTCGGCGATAACCCAGGCAACTCGGGCCTCATGGTGTCACGCACGATCTACGAGACCCTCGTTGAGCGCACCAAGTCTGGATACAAGCCATTGCTTGCTGAGAGCATCACCGCCTCAAACGACAACAAGACATGGACAGTGAAACTCCGCCAAGGCATCAAGTACCACGACGGAACAGACTTCAACGCTGACAACGTAGTGTTGAACTTTGAAATGATCCGTGGTCAGGCGTTCGTCGGTGGCATGGCAACCGCAGCGGGCGGTCTTGCAGCATTTGGCGCCGCTCTTCAGGGCGCCGCAACCGGCAACACAACTGCACTTACCAACCTCGGAACGTGGAAGACAGCTGCCGCAAAAACCCTCGGTCACACCTTGGGTACCGCAGTGCCATTTACTGCAAACATCAACGCTGTCACAAAAGTGGACGCATACACCGTGAAGTTCGACCTTCACAACTCGCAGTACGACTTCCTCGGAACGTTGTATGGTTCTGGTCGTTTCACCATGCGTGCAACCGCTCAGATCAGCGACATTGCAGTATGTAGCAAGACACCAATTGGTACTGGTCCCTTCACATATGACGCAGCGTCAAAGCTTGATAGCAAAATCATCGTCAAGGCAAACCCCAATTACTGGCGCAAGGACGGCACCAACAAGTTGCCATACCTCGACAAGATTGAGTTCACCAACGTGAAGAGCGCAAACAGTCGCTCGGCTGGTCTCAAGGGTGGCACCTACCATGCAGGTCTGTTCTCCGGAGCAACCGATGGTCGTTTCATCCAAGACCTCCGCAAGACAAAGAGTGTCAAGGAATACAAGTCAGATCGTGAGTTCTACCCACAGATCTGGTTGAACCAAGAAAAGTCAACATCTCCTTTCAAGGAGCAGTCAGCGCGTGACGCAGTTGCATACGCAACAGACGTTGCAACTCTGAACAAGACTCTTTTAAAGGGTGAAGTTTCCGAGCCATCATCATTGACCGGCAAAGCAAACATCATGTATTCCAAGACCGGATACAAGTCATTCAACTTGGACAAGGCGAAGGAAGCAGTCAAGGCATACAAGGACAAGACTGGAAAAGACCTTGCGTTTGTTTTCCCACACGACACCTCACAGCAGTCAGAGAACCTGGCCAAGGAATTGCGTCGCATGTGGAAGAAAGCTGGAATCGATGTGCGTCTTGAAAAAGTAGAGACTGCACAGTTCTTGAAGAAAGCGTTCAACACCACATCAGCTTCGAGTGACTATGACGCCGCGTACATCACCACTCTTGAAGGTGCTGACACGACGTTCAGCGTTCCATTCCTTGCAGTTAATGCATACTCACAGGTGCCAAACACCAGTGCGATCAAGGGCCTCTTTGGATCAAGTCTTGGCAAGTTGCTCGGTCTGTCACACCACACTGAGGTTGCGGTGGACGCGGCATTCAAGGCTGCACAGGCTTCTGGATCGAAGGCTTCCTTCCAGGCTGCAACAAAGATCATTCAGGAAAAGACCCTGACGGTGCCAATGGGCTCCTTCGCTTACTCCTTCATTGCAAGCACAAAGGTTGCAAATGTTGGCAAGGCGAAGTTGCCATCTGGTGGAGTGCGTCGCGCTGTCACCAACTTTGGTATCGACTTTGCTGGCGTGTGGCTGACGAAGTAATCCATCACTAAACAGTGAAAGGGCGGCTCCAAGAATCTTGGAGCCGCCCTTTTGTTTGCACTACATTCTGTGGAGCAAACATTTGCATCACTTGCTCCTATGACCACTTTTCTTAACATTGCTCGACGCTTAGTAGCAGTCATTGTGGTGCTGTTGCTGGCAACGTTCTTGTTGTCGTGTTTGGTGTTTCTGCTTCCTGGTGATCCTGCTGAAATTATGGCGCCGGTCGGATCCGTCGAATTCATTGACATTATTCGTGAAGACGCCGCTCTTGACCAAGGACCGATCGGTTACTACTTCAATTGGCTTGGCAATCTTCTTCAAGGCGATATGGGCAGCTACTACCTAGGCACCGCCGAAACGCCGGTCTCAGATCGCGTCGTCGATGCCATCCCTGCATCACTGCAACTCATTTTTTACACGCAGATCTTGTCCCTTCTTATTGCGATTCCACTCGGACTGTTGGCTGCGTACCGCGAAAACTCCCGCCTCGACAAGATCATTAACTCGACGGTCTTTACTCTTGCCTCGTTCCCTGGTTTCGCACTCGGTCTCATTCTCATCTTGATTGTGGGCGTGAACCTCGGGTGGCTTCCTCCCGTTGGTTATGAGCCGTTCGGCGCAGGTCTGTCAGAGCACTTCCGATACATGGCACTGCCAGTGATCACTTTGACCGCCGGTCTCACCGCGACGTACACACGCTTACTGCGCGCCGACGTGATCGGGACTCTCAAAGAAGACTTCGTCACAATGGCCGCGTCGAAGGGCATCTCAAACTCGCGCATCTTGTGGCGCCATGTGTTACGTCCTTCTAGCAGCACGCTCCTCACCTCCGCAGCGTTGAACATGGGTGCTCTCATCGGTGGTACCGTCATCATTGAAACAATTTTCGTGATACCTGGTTTGGGATCAGAACTTGCATACGCAATTGGCGCGCGGCAAGTAGTTGCGCTGCAAACATTGGTTGCGCTGATTGCAATTGCGTATGTGCTCTTCAACGCTGCAACTGATGCGCTGACTTCTGTGGTTGATCCTCGCACGAGAGAGCGACGCAACTAGAGATGAAGAAGCAAATTGGTTACTGGATCTCAGCTGCGTGGCTGTCATTCGTTGTGTTCTTGGCTGTATTCGGGCAGTGGTTACCCGTATGGGATTGGGAAGAACCCGACTACGACAACGTTGGACAAACACCATTCACATCATGGGAACACCCTCTTGGGACTGATGGCAACGGTATGGATATATTCTCAGGCCTTGTGCAAGGAGCGCGAGTAACAATGCTCGTGGCTGTCGCATCGGTGATTCTTGGTGGAATTATTGGTTCAGCCCTTGGCATCTCGGCAGCGTATTTCCGTGGAAAATTTGACGCGTTCATGAACATCATTTTCAGTGTGGTGTTGTCCATCCCCAACTTGGTGTTGTCGCTATCACTAGTGTCCGTTCTCGCTTACTCAGACGAAGACCGTCCAACAACCGATACACGACGCATCATGGTCCTGATCTTGTCGTTGACAATTGTCATCATCCCGATTCTCGGCCGTATCGCTAGAGCAACGGCACTTCAGTGGGCAAACCGTGAGTTCGTGACCGCCTCGCGCTCAATGGGAACACGCAATCTGCGAATTATTAAAGAACACATTGTTCCGAACGTGGCACCCGCAATTTTGGCAATTGCATTCCTTGCGGTGGGTGTTGTGATCATCGCAGAAGGTTCACTTGCGGTGCTTGGTGTCGGTGTTCCAAACGGTAAAAGTTGGGGCTCTCAATTAGCCGCTGCGATTATCGATATCGAGTTCTACCCGCAATCGGTGTACGTGCCGGCGCTGTTCATTGCAGCCACCGTGATTGCGGTGAACTACTTCGGTGACTACGTGCGTCGCAGTCTTGATAGTCGCGAGTCAAAGATATGAGCCTCATCAAAGTCTCTGATTTATCGGTGTCGTTTGTAACCGAGCGTGGTCAACTCAAAGCGGTTCGCAATGTCTCACTGAGTCTTGCGGCCGGTGAAAGTCTCGGAATTGTTGGTGAATCAGGTTCTGGAAAGACCGTGATGTCGCGCGCAATCATGGGTCTTCTCCCCCGCACCGCTACACGCACTGGCAGTGTCGAATATGACGGCCAAGAACTTGTTGGTAAACCCGCCAAGGAAGTGCGCGAGTTGTGGGGAACGGGCATGGCGATGATCTTTCAAGATCCGATGACAGCTCTGAATCCCGTGCGCCGCATCGGTACGCAAGTGGAAGAAAGCCTGCGCGTGCGACTCGGTATGGACAAAAAGTCCGCACGAGCCCGGGCTATAGAACTTCTTGAACTTGTACGGATCCCCGACGCGAAACAAACACTGCGCAAATACCCGTACCAGTTGTCGGGTGGTATGCGTCAGCGCATCATGATCGCAATTGCCATCTCATGCAATCCAAAGATGCTGTTCGCTGACGAACCAACAACCGCTCTTGACGTGACCGTGCAGGCACAGGTGTTGAACATCATTAATGACCTGCGCAAAGACCTGAACATGGGCATGATTTTGGTGACTCACGACCTTGGCGTTGTGGCGGGACACACCGATCGCATTGGCGTGATGTATGCGGGTCAGTTGGTCGAACTTGCACCAACCACAGAGCTGTTCGCCAACATGAAGATGCCTTACACCGAAGCGCTTCTCAAATCAATTCCACGTCTTGACACTCCGACTGGTTCACGACTTCCTGTTATTGAAGGACGTATGCCTGATCCCACAAAAGATGAACCTGGTTGTCCGTTTGCAAGTCGTTGCCCGTACGCAACAGACAAGTGTCGTGCTGAAGCACCACCGTTTGTTGAAGGAACACCCGGCCACTTCTATCGATGCTGGTTCCCATTAGGAGGTGCGCAGTAATGGCTGGTAGCGGCAGAGCACACATGCGTCCCGACAGCGCGGACAAGATCCTGAATGTTGAGGATCTCACAGTTGAGTTCAAGATCGCTCGCGACAAAATTGTGAAGGCAGTGTCAGGCATCAGTTTCGATGTGCTGCGCGGTGAAACACTCGCGATCGTCGGCGAATCTGGTTGTGGCAAATCAACAACTGGCAAAGCAATTCTTCAACTTCCACGCCCAACAAGTGGTTCAGTGGAGTTCTTGGGAACTGAGCTCACAAAGTTGAAAGGCAATGACCTGCGCGAGATTCGTCCGAAGATGCAAATGATCTTCCAGGATCCGATCAGCTCTCTTGACCCACGACTTCCGGTGAAAGAAGTTGTCGCCGAACCCCTCAAAGTGTGGAACAAAGGCGCCGCTGAAGAAATTGATGCACAAGTGAACGCGTTGCTTGAATCAGTGAACCTTGACCCAGCTGTTGTACGTGATCGTCGTGCGTATGAATTTTCTGGTGGTCAGTGTCAGCGCATCAGCATTGCACGCTCACTTGCGCTCGATCCGACATTGATTATTTGTGACGAACCGGTGTCAGCTCTTGACGTAAGTGTGCAGGCACAGATTCTGAACTTGTTACAAGACATGAAGGACCGTTACGGTCTCACGCTCATCTTTGTTTCACACGATCTCGCAGTGGTAAAGACGGTTAGCACACGCGTGATGGTGATGTACCTCGGCAAAGTGTGTGAAGTGGCGACTCCTGATTCGCTGTATCAAAAACCGCGCCACCACTACACCTCAGCATTGGTACAGGCTGTGCCGATTCCTGACCCGAAGCACCGAGTATCACGAGCACTACTTGAAGGTGAACCGCCGTCGCCGCTCAACCCACCCTCGGGCTGCCGTTTCCGTACGCGTTGCCCAGCTGCTACCGACCGTTGCGCCGCAGAAGAGCCAGAGCTACAAGAAGTGTCGCCAGGACACTTTGTGGCTTGTCACCACCCCATCGCATAGGCAGGGTGTCTACAAGGGCTGAGAGAGCCTTACAGCGACTCGTAAGCGGCTGTGAGGAGTGATTGACCGCGATCATCGCCAATGGTGCTATCGCTTCCCACAAACATGCGGTTCATGAGATAGCAAAACGTCATGCGACGGTCGAGGTCGTTCACCACCATCGAGCCACCCCAGCCACCCCAAAAGCACGTATTGGGACTCGGTGTCATTGGCGGTTCTGAATTGAGTGCATACCCCATGCCAAAACGCACCGGTACACCGATGACGAGGTCAACTCCATTGGATTGTTCGTCAAACACCATCTCGGGGGCCTTCTCTGACATCAGTCGCACACCGCCAGACACACCACGGTTCGACATCAACGCCTGAATCTTGGCCATGGAGCGCGCATTGCCGTGTCCATTTGCGGCGCCGATTTCTGCCCGTCGCCAACCAATCGTGAGGGCCATCGAGGGATCCATTGGTGGGTTCACAAATGTCTTGAATGCGATTGAGTCGGGTTCTAATTCCATGGCGGGTACATCAGTGGGCAAGATCACAAAACAAGAACGAGCATCGTGTTCGGGACCTGTACCGATATGAAAGTCAGCACCTAAAGGACCCGCGATGTTCTTTCGAAAGAACGTTCCCATTGTCTCACCAGTGATACGACGCACTACTTCGCCGATGGGGAAACCCTGGTTGATTGCGTGATAGCCAGATGCCGTGCCGGGTTCCCACCACGGAGCCTGAGCGGCAAGAAGTGATGCGCACTTTTCAAAGTCTTCATAATCGGCATGCGTCATCGGTGCATCAAAACCAGAAAGTCCAGAAGTGTGTGCCATGAGGTGGCGAATCTCTATGTTTTCTTTTCCGTTTTGCGCAAATTCTGGCCAGAATTTTGCAACTTTGTCGTACAACGACAATTCGCCCTTATCAGCGAGATACACCAACGTGAGAAACATCATCGTCTTAGTGGACGACCACACATTGGTGATGGTGTCTTCTTGCCACGGAGTAGTGCGTTCCATATCGGTGTGACCACCCCATAGGTCAACAACAAGCTCTCCCTCAATCGCAATTGCCACACTCGCACCAACTTCAAACCCTTTGTCAAAGTTTTTGCTGAATGCGTCGCGTACTTTCTCAAACTTTGCGTCGCAACGTCCCTGCACGTCAGCCATGCTGTTCCCCCCGATATATCTGCACACCGAACGTGTGCCGTGTTGTGTTTGTTGTTAAAACTCTGGACCAGAGCGATCTAGTCACGAATCCAGCGATGTTCAAACCATTCACGCGCTGCCGCGAGAATCTGTGGTTCGGTCATAGCAGGAACATTAACCTCCATTTGGCCCACGATTTTCTGGGCGACTGGACTGTGATGGCGTTCCAGGTACTGAATGAATTGAAGCATCGCGTTGCCGCGACCCTTACCGTGACCCATAATCAATACTTCACCAGCGTCGGCAAGTACATGCGCAATGCCGTCGTAGTACTGGTTGTCCATACGGTGAGTTCCATGCCCCCCGTGGCTCTCACCGGTGCGGGTGTGAGTGTGGATTTTTTCTTCCCCGGGACGCTTTACGATGTCTGGATGCGTTCCTTTGGATGCATTGGTTTCCCAGATGCGCGTCTCATTGTTGGAGACCACTGCAACGACAAATTTGCCTTCTAAGTGCGACATTGCTCCTCCTCTATCGACTAAACGACCTGATAGGTATTTCGGTTAATGACCGGCGACAGCAATTGTGGCGCGACGATCAAGCTGACGTGCCACGATTTTACTCAATCTGTCCATGTGGTTCATTAGCGCATCCCTAGCCTGCTCCGCTGCCGCATTAAGTCCACTCACAGCATCGACTACCCAATGTCGAGTGAGAAGTGGTACCAAAATCTTTTCGTAATGGATGACGTAGTCATAGATCTCAGCTTTTGCGATCAACTTCGCGTGATGCTCAAACTGAGGAATACCCACACCCGGCATTGCAAAATTCAAAACCTGTCGCGACAATGCAGTGACAGCGGTCGATGGATCCATTTCCAACAATTTCGACACAAGATCTCTATAGAAGAGATGGTGATAATTCTCATCGGTAGACAAACGCATCATGACGTTGTATCCGACCGGATCGTTCAGCAACTTGCCGGTATTGCGATGCGAAATACGCGTGGCGAGTTCTTGCATCGCCACATAACACATCCCATCCGCTGCTGATTCAGGTTCTGGAACAACTGCCGTTGACACTTGGGCCATGCGTGCGCGTTCCAATTCGACAGGATCTAGCAAACCACTCACCGTGATGTAGTCACGCATTGCAATCGCATGACGACCTTCCTCGGCAGTCCAACGATGCACCCATTCGCCCCACGCCGAGTCCCTAGTAAACACTCTCGAGATGGTGCGTGAATACCATGGCAGATTGTCTTCGGTGAGCAGATTCACGAACAGTGCTGACCGCACAGCTTCTGGAACACTGTCGGTGGCGTACGTAAAACCCTTTTCCAAAAGCGAAGGCGCACGTTCCCACGGCACCACGTCATGTGGAAACCATTCTTCGGCGTTTCCTAAATGACGTTCAAGAAGGCGCGCCGCTTCTGGCTCTAATTCATGAAGCAGTGCAACATCATCCATGGACTAACCGTAGACGTTTATCCAGTCCTCTGCCATCGAAATGAGGCCAATTGTCATCAGGTGAAGAGCGTCACCTATCTCGCGCGGAGCGAGTCCCGCGTCTGCTCGTGCATTCGTGCCTTCCAAGATGATGCCGAGTCGATATGGAGCCAAAACTCGAAACCACGGCCACCATGTCATGTCACGGTCTGTGATTGCCGCATATCGTTCGATCAAGACTTCCGGATCACCAACGTTGAGAGAAAAATTTGTATTCAGCGACACCGGCAATGCTCCGGGCCAGCACGCCATGAGATGACCGAGGTCAAGCAGCGGATCACCAAGCGTCGCCAATTCCCAGTCGACGATTGCAGCAAGTTGCCCAGAGTCGCAGCGAAACATCACGTTGGAGAAGTGATAGTCACCATGAATTACGCCCACCTTCATATGCGGAGGCTTGTTGTCTTCTAACCACTTCCCTACGCGTGCAACATCGCCAATGTCTGGACCTTTGTAATTATCGAATGACGAATATGAGTCCAACTGTGATTGCCAGCGACTCACTTGCCGTTCAATCCATTTGTCTGCTTTACCGAAATCAGAAAGTCCCCGTTCAATGGGATCGACCATCGACAACGCGGCGATCCCGTCAATCATCGACTGTCCCATCTCACGTTGCACATCTGGCGAGGTGCGATGAGGTTCTGGCACCTCGACATTGGGATTAAAACCATCAATCACGCTCATCACATAAAACGCATCGCCGATGACAGATTCGTCTGGTTCGGTAGCGATCAACCGAGGATGCGGAACATTGGTGCCGGCTAGCGCTCCTAGCAATCGCGATTCGCGGCGCATGGTTTCATCACTGTTACCACGCTTGTGTTCCGGTGGTCGGCGCAAGACGAACGAGTCATTACCTCGTCGAAATCGATACAAGCGGTTCTGCGTACCACCAGCAAGCAATGTCACATCTGTAATTGGCCCTGAGCCAACGCCGTGTGCATCCAACCACGCAACGAGTACCTCATGATCCGGCAAGTGATTCGATGAACTGATTTCCATCACTGATACTTTTTCACATGTGGCATCACAACCTCACCTCTGGAGCGATGACAATGAGTGCGTTGACGTCCTTCCCTACGACGGCATCGCCACCCTCTGGCCTCAATTCATCACGAATTCTGATGAGGTTTTTGATCACCTATTGAAAGAGATTGCCTGGGAAGATCACTACATCACGTTGTTTGGGCGTTCCGTCAAAGAACCACGACAGTCGGCGTGGTTTCATGTCGATGGTCTTGCCTACCGCTATTCGCGATCGGAACGCGCTGCACAACAATTCTCCCCACTGTTGACCGACATTATGGATCGATGCGCGGACGCTACTAATACGTCCTTTAATTCGATACTTGCGAATCTCTACCGCACGGGCGAGGACTCCATGGGCTGGCACGCCGATGATGAACCAGAGCTTGGTCGTGAGCCGGTAATCGCGTCGATCAGTCTTGGTGCCGAGCGCCGCTTTGACTTTCGCCATCGCGAATCGGGCGAGACGACAAGTGTCATGTTGCCCCATGGATCACTTCTCGTGATGCGTGGGCAGTCACAACGTCAATGGGTACACCGCATTGCGCGAACCAAGAAAGTTCAGACACCGAGAGTCAATCTCACGTTTCGTTACACAACGTCAAATCTGTAGAGATCTACGTGAAATAAAAAGAGACCGCTACCGAAGTAGCGGTCTCTCCTAAATGAATTTGTGATGTTGTATTTACGCGGCGCGCAAACCGGCAAGTCCCTTGCTGATGAATGACACGATTGCATCTTTCACCGGAACCATTCCATACACCACTGCACCGTCAACAATGACGGTCATCCATGATTCGCGTACATCGCCGGTCATGTTGGCAACGATGCTGACATCAAGTGCCCACACCATCAAGATGCTGACACCCAACATGAGATGCGTTCCAACAATAGGGATGCTCTTGACAAAACGGTCAAGCTTTACGGTTGCAAGCAGCGAGTCAACGACTGGCATAAGTGCACCCAGCAAGATTGCGAGCAGGACGAGTGATCCGAGTGTGTACATGGCATACCTCTTTCGAGTAGGCCCCGCCCACTGAGCAACGTAACGAAGGTCACAGCACATGTGGGGGATTTCCCTGGGCCCTAGTGTTTGCACATGTTTCCTGCCCTGTCGCCCGATTCCGTTGGCCTTCTCGAAGGGCTCTGCACCACGCGGGCCATTCGCCGTTACCGCAACGAGCCAGTTCCTGATCACGCCCTGCGCGACATCATGTTCGCCGCAACACGTGCACCGAGTGGCTCCAATCGTCAGCCATTTCGTTTCGTGGTGCTCACTGATTCACCGACCGCACAACAAGCAAAAAAACTCATCGCCACTTCTGCGCAAAAAGTGTGGGACGCAAAGCGCGAACGTGACGGTTACAGCGAGGGAACTGGCATCGACCCCAACTCCCCCAAAGCACGTATGGCGGATGTGATGGAACAATACGTTCGCAATTTTGCTGACGTGCCTGTTCTTGTCCTCGCTTGTCTTGTGCGGTATCGCGAACCAAACCCCGATGAGGGTGCATCAATTTTTCCTGCGTGTCAAAACCTTCTCCTAGCGGCACGCGCACTCGGATACGGCGGGGCACTCACCGGTTTTCATTCACTCGTCGAAAAAGAACTGTGCGAGTTATTGCAGATTCCAGACGGTGTTCACATTTCGGCTTGTATCACGCTAGGTAAGCCCCTCGGCAATCACGGTCCTGTGCGCCGTCGTTCAATGGATCAACTTGTGTTCTCTGATACGTGGGACACTGCTCCGGCGTGGGCCATTGACCCACCGGGAACTCAGCACACCGCGTTCAAAAAATTCATCTGAACAGGTGCAATCAAACCGGTGGCACCCGGTCGGGAGACTTTGTCGCCCGAACCACGAGATCTGCCAAAAGCCCAATTGTCACAACTTGGATCGCTGCGAAAAAGATCAGCAGCGTGTTAGCCGATAGTCGAAAATCTCGCGTTGTCCAGTCAACGATCAACTTTGCAACGCCCAACAAGAACAGCGTTAATCCCAGCGGCAAAAACACCTTCAATGGGTTATACGACAATGTCATGCGAATCACTTGCAGGATGTAACGGCGAGTGTCACGTAACCAGTGAAACTTCGAACGGCCAGCGCGCGGAAAATAGTCAATCGGATAAAACTTGAGGCGATAGCCGTTGCCCAAGAACGACATGGTCAATGTCGTCACGCAGGAAAAACCTTTGGGTAATTGATGCACGTATTGCATGGCAACATCTCGGCGAAACGCGCGAAGACCAGAGTTCAAATCTTTGATGTCGGTGTCAGATAAGTAACTCGCCAGTTTGCGAATGAGCCACTTTGCGGGCGTGCGCAACAACTTGTGAGTGCCTTCTTCCGTACGACGCGCCCCGACGATGTGGTCATAGCCCTCCATCTCACGCACAAGTTCGGGAATGAGGTCGTTCGGATAGGTCATATCGACGTCGGTCCACACAACCACTCGACCACGAGCCGCTGTAGTGCCCGTTCGGCGAGCACCACCACTTCCCTGATTCTCGCGATGACGAATGAGCTTGATGCCCTCAATCTTTGGAAGTTCGAGTTCTGAACCATCATTCGACGCGTCATCTACCACGATGATTTCGTACGTATACGACGATGCATCAAGAGCTGCACGAATACGTTGAATCTCCTCCCGAAGGTGTCCCTTTTCGTTATAGACAGGCAATACGACACTGACGTCGTATTCATCGGGGGTAATAGTTGGCATACAAATGAACAGCGTACTCCTCAAAGCAGTCTGCGTTTAGGACTGAGAACTAGCCTTGCCCAGTGACCTCAAACGCGCCACCAACAGATCTCATCAATGACTCTGACATCGTCACCGACACTCGCCAACAAAACCTCATTCTCATAGCGATGTGTGGTGCACTGGCGGCCGTCATTGCATCAGTTTCTGGCCTCAACGTTGCACAACAAGAACTCGCAGAACAACTCGGCGCATCGCAATCAATGTTGTTGTGGATCATTAACGGCTACACGCTCGCACTTGCCTCTCTTCTCATGCCCGTTGGTGCGATTGGTGACCGCTGGGGCCGAAAGCCCATTTTGCTCATCGGCCTTGCGGTATTCGTTGGCGCAAATCTCATGGGCGCATTGTCTGGCACTACCGGAGTACTTCTTGCGGCACGTCTCATTTCCGGCGTTGGAGCAGCGATGATCATGCCGGTGACGCTGTCAGTCATCACATCAAGTTTTCCGCCTGAACAACGCGCACGCGCCGTGGGTATCTGGTCGGGTTTCGCAGGAGGCGGCGGAATTCTGGGTCTTTTTGTATCTGCATGGGTAGTCGACAATGCAACGTGGCCCTGGGTGTTTGCGCTTCCCATCGTGTTGTCTGCCATTGCGTTTGTGATCACGATTCCCGTTGTGCCAAATAGTCGCGAACATCATGTTGGAAAATTCGATGTTGTTGCTTCCGTTCTTTCCGTATTCGCAATCGGTGGACTCGTATTAGGAATTCATGAAGGGCCAGAGCGTGGCTGGACTGATGTCGTCACACTTAGCGGTCTCATCATTGGAGTTGTTGCGTTGCTCGCTTTCATTGCTTGGGAGTTACGCATCACAGATCCTCTTCTTGATTTGCGTTTGTTTTCTCACCGCGCATTATCAGCAGGAGCGATCGTCTTGCTAGTTGCATTCGCAATCATCTTTGGCATCTTCTTGGTCCTTGTGCAGTTTCTTCAAGCGGTACTCGGATACAGCGCATTGAAAGCCGCCGCCGGCCTCTTGCCGATGATGTTCACACTCATGCCATTGTCTGCTGTCTCTCCGACTATCGCCAAACGTGTAGGCATTCGCACAACAATGATTATCGGAACTGTCTCTTTCTTGATCGGGCTCGTGTTGATGGCTCTGTTAACCAGTCCAGAAAATGGATACTGGGGCGTCCTTCCCGGTCTTGTCGCAATCGGTATTGGTATGGGAATGTGCATGAGCCCTTCCACAGTCTCAATCACCGAGTCACTGCCACATGAACGTCAGGGGGTCGCATCCGCGTTGAACGACACCGTGCGTGAAGTAGGCGGCGCAGTCGGCATCGCCCTTCTCGGATCTCTTCTTGCAAGCGGCTACAAATCAAGCATCGCCCCAACATTGGACGGACTTGACCCTGAAGCAGCTGAGCTGGTGGGAGATGGGATAGGCACTGCGTTCTCAGCAGAATCGATGCTCGGAGACCAAGCGGAAAAGGTATTCGACGATGTGCGCCATGCATTTGTGGATGGCTGGCACCAAAGCATGTGGATCGCCGTGGCGATCACCTCGGTTCTACTGATCTATGTCATTTTCCGAGGTCCGCGCCGTGGTGAACTTGCCCTTGATGTGGAATCAACGAACTAAGGTTTACTCTGCGGCCATAAATGGTCGCTGACATTTTTTGTCTAATTGTCTTGGGGGACACCATGCACACCGTATTGCTTATTCTCAATTGCCAACCTGGCAAGCGTGCCGCACTTCTTGAAGGACTTGCTGCATCATTGCCCGACACTCGCGCATTCGATGGTTGCAAACTCGTTGAAACATACGTTGATAACGACAATCCAGATCGCGCATTCTTGTGGGAAAAATGGGAGTCACGCGCTCATCAGGAAAAGTACATGCAGTGGCGAGTTGAGAGCGGAAGCATGGACGCAATGGCCGATATTTTCGCCGGTCCACCTGAGATCATTCATCTCGGTTCAAACCCTGCCTGACGTTGCGATAGTCGCAACGTCATCTCACTATTTCTGAAAGCTCTCTGGGCGTGCAGGCACGCCCGCGACGAGCCACTCAGTCATGCGACGAGGAATCTCTGCAATCGCATACAACACCCATGCGCGATACGGCAAGCGCACGTGTCGTTTGTCTTTTTCCACGGCACGCACGGTCCAGTACGCGACTCGATGCGGTTTGAGAAACGTCAACAACCCGAATTTTCCTAACCGATTCGCTGCAGCACCAGTTGGTGGATAAGCAATCACGCTTTGCGCCATCGTCGTATCAACCGCACTTATTTCAACAAGTGTCGTCCCCACGTTGGTACCTTTCAATTCAGCACGTAAACCTGCAGTGAATTGTGAGATACCGGCTTTTGTAGCAGCGTAGGTTGCCATACCAGAAAACGCCGCGACGGCGGCAACGGACGTGACATTGACGACATGCCCACGACCTTGGGCCACCATCCCGGGGAGAAAACGGCGCGATAGATCAATCGTGGCTCCGAGATTCAACATGACGGTGTCACGCCACACTTGCGGAGCCATCGTTAGAAAATCTCCGGTGGAATCAACTCCAGCATTGTTAACCAGAACATCGATAGCGCCCACCGTCGATTGAACTTCTGCAACCAGTCGGTCAATATCCGCTACATCTCTCAAGTCACAAGAAATTGCAGTGCCACCAATTTCATTGGCGATTTTTATGATGGCGTCACTGTCGCGCGCCACCAACACGACGTGTGCACCTTTTGCTGCCATCTGCCGTGCAATTAACTCACCAATCCCACGACTTGCTCCGGTGACCAAGACCTTGCTTTTACTCAATTTCATCGCGACATCATGGCAGATAATTACCGGCGTCTTGACAGAGATAGCCTTGGTGCAGCGTCGTCATAGAGGAGTCCGCCATTTCCGCAAAAATCCTGCTGTATTACAAATTCACGCCGCTTGCAGATCCTGACGCGATTCGCTTGTGGCAAAAGACGCTATGCGAGGACTTGGGAATCACTGGGCGAATCTTGTTGTCTCAGCATGGGATCAACGGGACCGTTGGCGGAAGTTTGGCAGCGATAAAGAGATACATTCGAGTCACGCGTGAATACCCTGCGTTCAAAGACATCGATTTCAAATGGTCGGAAGGCGATGGCAACGACTTTCCTCGCCTAAGCGTGCGCGTGCGCGATGAGATTGTCACTTTTGGCGTTCCGGAAGAATTAAAAGTTGATGCATCTGGCGTTATAGGCGGAGGCGAACATCTCTCACCTACCGCATTACATGAACTGGTGGAACAACGCGGTGACGACGTTGTGTTCTTTGATGGCCGTAATGCGTTTGAAGCGCGTATTGGAAAATTTCGCGATGCGGTTGTACCCGAGGTACGTCGCACACCTGATTTCATCAGCGAATTGGAAAGTGGCAAATACGACCACCTGAAAGACAAACCCGTCGTCACGTACTGCACCGGTGGTATTCGTTGTGAAGTGCTATCGGCGTTAATGAAAAACCGTGGCTTCAGTGAGGTGTACCAGTTAGAAGGTGGCATTGTTCGCTACTGCGAAAAGTACAAAGACAAGGGCTTGTGGGATGGAACGCTGTATGTCTTTGACCAACGTTTGAAGATGGAATTCGGCCCAGAACACGAAGTTTTGGGACGTTGTGATTATTGCGACGCGCCCACCGAAGAGTTCTATAACTGCGACATCAACACGTGCCGCGATCGTTTACTCGTGTGCGATGCATGCCACAAAAGTCGAGCATCCACTAAATGTTCGCATTGCAAGGATAAGTAAGTATCTCAACAAGCCAAGGTGGGGCCAGATGTACAGTGGAATTGAGGCATACGTATTAGCAGCCGTCATTGGCTACCTGGTTGGTTCCATACCAATCGCGTACTGGACTGCCAAACATGCTCAACAAATCGACATTCGCGTTTCAGGCGAGGGTAATGTCGGCGCGCGGAACGTTTTTCACGCGGTCGGCCATCGATGGGGCATCCTGACATTCATTGGCGACTTCACAAAAGGTGCCGTCGTGGCAATTGTCTATCGCGATCAGTCAATTTGGTTAGTTTTTGTCGCCGGTCTCGCAGTCTTTTTCGGGCATGCGTGGCCCGTCTGGCTGAAATTCATCGGAGGAAAGGGGGTATCCACCATCGGTGGTTTTGCAGCGACGATCACTCCTCTATCGACAATCATTGGCGCAATCATCGCGGGACCTGTTTGGCTCATCACCCATCGATTTTTACCAACCTTGGTGTCCACCATCGTCGTCGCTCTAGCTCTGGCTCCCCTTTTCGATGTCTCGTGGCAATACCTCATTGCCGTCGTCATCCTGTTTATCTGCACTGGCATCAAGCGACTGATTGACGAACCACGAATGCGTCGAATCGAATCGTCTTCAGGATGGCAGCGTGTTGGAGGAATCGCAAAGCCTCAATGAACTTTTACGCAGACATTCTCTCCACACTGATTTGTGGAACATTGTTTCTTCAATTGATCGTCAATCTTCTCTTGGTGCCACGTTTGGGTAGCCAGCAAAAATCGAGAGAAAAAACACAATTTACTGGTGGAGTAAGCATCCTTATTCCTGCAAGAAATGAGGAATCGACGATTTCAGACTGCATCGATTCAATCCGGAAACAAGATCTCCGTCAGTTCGAGATTCTTGTTTTGGATGACAATTCAACGGACCAGACTGCAGCGATCGTCTCCGACTTTGCGGATCCTCGTATTCGTCTGATCGGTGGCAAGCCACTCCCGGAGAACTGGACTGGCAAAAATTGGGCGTGCCATCAACTATCCCAACATGCCACATACGAGTTGTTCATGTTTGTTGACGCTGACACAACTCTCAAACCGACGACCACTTCGGAAATGCTGGCAGTCTTGCGTACTAGCAATGCTGGTTTGGTCTCTGCTTTACCGGCAGCTCGCTATGAAACACTCAATGACGTCGCATTGTTGCCAATCATCAATGTTGGATTGTTAGCGCTGTTTCCTATCTGGCTTATGCACTCTCGATTCATCGCTAAAGCGAGTGTGGCAATGGGCCCATGTCTAATGGTGACAAGAGACGCGTATCTCGCTACCGGAGGTCACGCCACGGCTCCATCAGAAGTAGTTGACGACGTCATGCTCTCTCGACGAATCAAATCGAGCGGATATCCGGTGAGACTGTGCAATGGGGCAGATCTAGTCAATACTCGATGGTACGGAACACTACGAGGCACTTGGCAGGGATTCACCAAAAACGCGTTTGGAGCATTGGAATCAAATGTGCTCCTCACTCTCATCACACTGCTGTTTGTAATACCGCCGCTTGTGCTCCCGTGTTTTCGACTTATTTGGGACGCGTGGTCTGGAAATGTAACCGACCTTGTCCTCTTTCAAGTCGGATTACTTCTAGGAACACGACTACTCGCCGCAGTTGCATGCAAGGACCCAATACGCGCGATCGTGGTACACCCAATTGCGGTAATTTTTTGGGGACTCACTCTCTTTTGGTCTGCAGTCTTGACACTGTCGCACCGTACCGTTCACTGGCGTGACCGCGATGTTCAACTGAGTCCACCAAGATAAGACTCTGGCAATCCCTTAACGACGTAAGACTGGAATTGTCACCGCGCGAGAACGTGTCACGCCTTCTTTGGTTCGGACTGTAATTTTCAACCTACAATTACCGACTCTTATTCCCTTGATCTTCTTTGTTCCTGCTAACGAACAACGTTTCAATGATGCGCGGATGATCTTCGCACTGATACTTGATCGAACGGGAACTTCAAGGCCGGCATAGACAGCAATTGATCTGATTGTTACTGTCTTTTTCACGCGTAACGCAGGCGTCACACGAGTTGAATCTGGCGGTGTAGTCCCGCCCGCAATAGTGGTATCAAATTCAATGCTCAGTCGAGTTGCTGCAACGTTCAGATTGCTGGCTTTATCGCTGAACGTTCCCGCAGAAATACCAACAACTATTGAGCCCTTGGCTTTTGCAATCGGAGTGAGAGTCGCGGTAAAGGTCTTCCCCGACCCCGAGAAATTTGACAGTGTCCCATTCTCAACCGTGACATCACTCTCTTCGAACGTAGTGGCGATTTCTGACAACGTGAATGTCAGGACTTCGCTATCTCCGGCCAAGAGCGCACCATTCCCACTTCGGGTAATGGAGACAGTGGGTGCTGCTTCGTCGCCCACATAACGAGCAAGTGCAAAGTCCGCGTCGCCACTATTTACAGACTCGCCAACTAGAACAATGTCTCCATCAGGTTGGATTGCCATTCCATACGCTGTATCAAGACGCGAATTAGCACCAGCCGTAAAGTCCGTTATGGCAACACCATTCCCATTAAAGGTTGAGTCATACGAACCATCAGCATTGAGCCGAAGTACAAAAAAATTCTTCTCATCACCACGCGTACTGTCGTAATAAGTAACACCACCAACAACTATCTTGTCATCGTCTTGTATTCGCAAGGATGTTATGACGTCTTTCCCCACACTCGCAGAAACATAGAGAATCCCATTCGCTGGGTTTTGCACGTTGCTACCGTCAAATCTCGTATCAAGCGAGCCATCAGTGTTATATCGCACCACAAATGGGTCAAGCGTGACGAAGGCCGTGTAATAACCCGCAACTACTATTTTGCCATCGCCCTGTAACTGCACCGCATAACCGGTGGCAGTTGACTGGACTGTGGTGGTGACAATTCCATTTGCTGGGTTCAGAGGATCACTGCCATCGAATGCTCTATCAAGTGATCCGTCAGAGTTGTAGCGCACAACTGCCAACGCAGTAGTCGAAGATCCCGCCACAACAATCTTGCCGTCTTCTTGAATCGTGAGAGCATTGGCCTCCGACGCAGTAGACGCCCCCACATCCGTCCCGACTACACCATCACCTCCAAAACTGGAGTCGAGCGTGCCATCGGGGTTGTATCGCGCGACGACAAACTCGGTCGCCTCGCCACTCACTCTCTCTGTGATACCCGCAACAATGATCTTTCCGTCTTGCTGAATACCAATTGCGCGAATCTCGTCATCAACACTGTTCCCGAACCCAGTCAGAGCATTCGTCAAATTAGTGACCACACTCCATTCAGGCGTACCGTCCATCGCATAACGCGCCATTGCAAAATCTTTATTGCCATTTGCATTAGTTGCGTACCCTGCGACAACAATTTTCTCGTCTGTTTGTACTGCAATTGCTTTCGCTTCGTCTGTGCGTGCACCACCAAAATCAGTCGTCCGTATTCCGACCGCCCCAAAATCGACCGTACGACTGCCATTTGAGTTGTACCTCACTAATGCAAAATCACCGGTTCCATTCACGCCAGCAACAAAAACCCCCCGTCACCAGCGTTTGCCACGGCGTAGGCCTTTTGGTTCAAATTATTTATGTCGGTAGTGACTTTTCCGTTTCCTGGTCCGATATCACCGTCAAAGCCCAGGTCAAGACCCCCCTCAACTGCAAAAGTTGATACCGCTCCAATTGCAAGTACTGCAGTGATTGAACCACACACAATGGCTATCCGATGCTTTCGCATGCTTACCTCGAGGCCGACTGAGAATCCTCAGCGTAGTTGAGGTTTATCCAACAGGGGTTATAGATGTCGAAACATACGCGAATGCTCCGTGCAGAATAGTTCCGAAGTTAGATGTATGGGGTCTTAAAATCACCCGGAAGTACTCAGCACCTGCAGGCAAATTATTGTGAATTCCGCTCACCCGAAGTTCGTAGGAAAATTTTTGACCTGCGGTGATCGTGCTACCGGCTGGCGAGGTATACACGTCAACTGATGGCTCTTGATACTCGATGAAACTTCCATTTTCGTCAAAAAACTCGACCCATAAATTAAACGTGTCAAGTGGAGATAGTGCAGTCCACGACAACGCTCGACTGTCGTAATCCTTGATTGTGGTATGTATGTACAGCGAATTATTAGACAGATCACAACAGCCAGTTGGCTCACGCCAGATCCGAGTCAGTGCGCCAAAATCGCTCGGAACAATGTTTGCGTTATTAACCATCACTCGGTCTTGCCCAGGAACGCCCTGAATACCCTGCTATCCTTGCGGGCCGGCGACTCCGTCGAGACCCTTTGAGTTCATCACTAATTGGGTCTCTGACTTTGAACATTTCTTCTTCGCATGGCGCACGTTTCCAGTTTTTTTATGTGCGCACAGAACAATTTCAGTCGACTGCGCAAATGTGGATCCTTGAACTACTCCAACTCCACCGAGTAGCAGCGCTGCAACCAACATTCCGCCAATAAAACTTCCGATCGATTTTCTCATGACGTTCCTCTCTCAATTGAACTGCGATTCAATCTAATCCTGAGGCGTCATTCGCCCGAGTCGTTCTTGTTTTCGCGACAATTCACCGCAATCGGTAGATGCACTTAAATGGAGGCGACGCTGGGAATCGAACCCAGATACAGGGCTTTGCAGGCCCTTGCCTCAACCATTCGGCCACGTCGCCATCTACGACTGATTCCAGATACATGATCCGTCATCAGGAGCAGAGCGCCACTCTATCGGGAACAGGTCACGACCAAGTGATCCAAGTTATTTAATTCCGCGCAGCTTGTCATTTAAGCGATTGATAATCGCTTTTGACGCAGCACGCGCACCATTGCGTTTTTTCGCAACGTCAGACACTGAACGAAGACGCTCGTATAAATCACTCGAATAGTTCAGCAACACCGTCTCGCGATGGGAAGCAACAAGATGTTCAATGTCATCAGGGAATTCTTCGTGCGCGTAGCCAAGTTTTGAAAAATCGTCGGCGTACATCTCTTCAATAATTCGCGCAATCGGTGCGGTCATCACCTGTTTGTAGTTGATGCCGAGCCCCTCATTTAGCCTCTGAGCCACAATCAATTTGCCAGAGCGCTCCGTGAGCGCTGCAGCGAAATTATCCATCGCTCCAGGGTCATCAACTTTAAAGAAATGAGTGAATGGGAAAACGTCCGGATGCATTTCCGGATACTGCGGCTTAAAGTGATCATCGCGCCAGAAGTCTTCACGATGTTGTTGCATGGTGCAAACGAAATGATGGAATGACTCCGTGATATCAATCTTGTCATCTCGGTATTGCAGTTGATAATGCGCCGCGATTTCATCGAACAACCCCGACATCAACATCAACACACGATTTTCAAATGTGCTGTATGCGCGTGAATATGGATTACGAGCCGCCCCTACTCGCCACCAGTCTGGTGATTCATAGATGAGGTTCTGATCAGCCTCAGATAACTCGCGATACAACATGAACCCGCTCACCCGCCGTTCATGAATTGCCTGTCCGCGAGAGATGTTGCGCGTGTCCAACTGGTCGATCATGTATTGGTTGTATGTTCCCGCAGCCGTTGCGATCATCAACTTCATACTGCTGCACGCCACTTTGGTTGCCGGCACGTACAACACCTTTAATGGCTCTGACACCAGACCTGCGCGTACCAACATCGAGCGCTGCGTCCATGGACCGTAACGATTGACTGGTTTCATGCCACGCTCCACGCAGAAGAAAACGTCTTCATGATTTGTGCAACAACTGCATCAACATCACCGACCGCCTCCACTCGCAAATCTGGCGACAGGGGCTCTTCATATGGTGCGTCAACTCCGGTCATCCCCACCAACTCTCCACTACGAGCTTTTGCGTACAACCCTTTTGTGTCGCGCTCCTCACACACAGACAACGGTGTGGCGATATGGATTTCGTAAAACACGACACCCATCCGTTCGTGAGCAGCGCGGGCATCCGTACGTCCCGCCCGAAACGGACTGATCACAGGTGCCAGCACCACAGTTCCAAGCGAGGCCACAATCGCCGCGACTTCGCCTACGCGACGCACATTTTCCACGCGGTCGTCATCGGAAAATCCCAGATCAGCGTTTAAACCAAACCGCAAGTTGTCTCCGTCTAACACCATTGCAAGATGACCGGCATCAAAAACCTTGCGGGCCACAGCATTGGCGATAGTCGACTTACCCGAACCAGATAGTCCCGTGAGCCACAACGTCACACCTTTGGTGTTGGTACGAGCCCACATTTCATCTCTGCCAATGGACTCACGGTGCCAGACGGGGGATGATTCTGAGGCCTCCATTGCGTGGTTCAGGCTAGTCGTGCCTGCAATTGAGCGCCGAGATAGTAGGTACCTTCGTTAGCATCAATCCGTGACCGAACGCCATCTCGACACCGTTGCTATCACCTCTGGTCGTGATGATTCAGGTGCATTGGCACCCACATTGTGGCCATCCACTGTGTGGGAATCAGGCGGACTTGATGACACACGGGATCGTGCCGGTTCTCTGCGCCCCGATGCGTTTTATGCACGGTATGCCAATCCGACGGTCAATCAATTTGAACACGCCATCGCTGAATTAGAAGGCGCGGAATCTGCGCTCGCATTTGGAAGTGGCATGGGAGCACTCGCTGCGGTTGTGTTCGCATTCTGCGGACAGGGATCACACATCGTTGCTCAACACACGTTGTACGGCGGCACACTCGCATTGCTTGAAGGACCATGTCGTCGCATGGGAATTGACACCACTTTTGTCGATGCAAGTGTTCCCGGTGCACTCGCTGCGGCGGTGATTCCCGGAAAGACGATGTTGGTCATCGTTGAAACACCATCGAATCCGCGACTCGCAATTGCTGACCTTGCCGAAGTTGGCGCGATCTCAGGTCCATTCACCGTTGTCGATTCAACAATGGCCACACCGTTTGGTCAACAGCCACTGTCGTTTGGTGTCGACCTTGTGATGCACTCTGCGACAAAAGGCATCGGTGGACACAACGATGCATTGCTCGGCGTTGTCGCAGGAGAAAAAGAGCTCATCGATGCGCTGTGGCAATACGCGGTGTTACATGGTGCAAGTGCATCACCACATGACGCTCTCAACGCTTTGCGCGGGATCCGCACTCTTCCCGTGCGTATTCGTCATCAAAACGAAAGCGCCCTCACATTGGCTCGCGCACTCGAAGGCCACAAAAACGTGAGTTGGGTGGGACATCCGTTCTTGTCATCACACCCGCAAAATGCGCTTGCAAAACAACAAATGACGCTTGGTGGTTCAATCGTGTCGTTTGAGGTAGAGGGCGGCATCGATGCTGCACGCAACGTGTTGTCATCGCTTTCGCTTGTGCGGAAGGCAACATCGTTTGGCGGTCCAGAAACGCTGATCTGTCACCCTATGACCAGCACCCACATTGGTCTGTCATCCGACGTGCATGCATCAATGGGAGTAACAGACGGCTTGCTACGTGTCTCGGTAGGTCTCGAAGACGCAGCTGACATTGTGTCAGACATCATCACTGCAATCTCAAAAGCCTGAAATCTCGCTCGTTACAACGTCAGGACGACTGACGCGATTACATCTGTTTCGGTGGACGTGGGAAGAATGAACTCGTTCTCGCCACGTAATCCGCATAGCCCTCGCGACGCTTCATCAAACTTGCTTCCAACATTGGCACGCCCGATACGCGCATCAAGAAAAATGTCATGAGGATTGGTCCAACGATGCTGATGACACCTGAACCCGTTTCTGCAGCGATAATCCACATTCCCCACCACATCACTGCATCACCGAAATAGTTGGGGTGTCTGGTGAGACGCCACAGACCTTGGTCCATCACTTTCCCGGCATTCGCGGGATCTTTTTTGAACCGCGCCAGTTGTGCATCTCCAATTGCTTCAAATGCAATGCCAAGTAGCCACACGATAATTCCGATCACTGCGATTGGTCCGATACTTGGAGAATCATCTGCGTGTGAATACTGCACCGGCAATGACACCACCCACATGATGACGCCCTGCAACACAAACACAGTCACCAAACTCACAAGCGGAAAGCGTGCGCCGTGTTTCTTGCGCATCCGCACGTAACGCCAGTCTTCACCCTTTCCGTGATTGCGCTTGAAGAGATAACCGGACAAACGCATGCCCCACAGGCTGACGAGAATTGTCACGAGCCACTGCCGGGCGCTGTCACCATCAATAGCGAAAGTGAGCACCCACGAGACCGCCACAAAGCCAGAGCCCCACACGATGTCAACAATGGAGGCGTTCTTCACCGCAACACTCACAACCCACGTGCCCACCATGACCACGGCGATCACGACCGCAGAGACCCATATTGCGTTACCCATCGGTGAACTCCTTGTATTTTGGCGACTTCAGGTTAACAAATCGTATAAATTGAACCCTGATGGCTGACACCACTGTTTCCAGTATCTCATTTCGCGTCAATGGAACCCCGGTTTCTGTGGCAAGCGACCACCCACACCTCCTATCGGCGTTACGCGACGAACTGAGCATCACCTCGCCAAAGGACGGATGCTCACCATCGGGTCAATGCGGATGCTGCACGGTGATGATTGATGGCAAAGCACAGGTGTCGTGCCAGTACCCGATCGCAAAAGCTGAAGGCAAGGAAATCATCACTCTTGAAGGAATCAGCGATGCTGAGCGTGACAAATATGCATCGGCGTTTGCGGCCTGTGGCGGTTTGCAGTGTGGTTTCTGTATCCCCGGAATTGTTATGCGTGCGAAGTCGCAAGTGGATAAAAAAGGCGCAGATCTTACGCGTGAGGATATGTCGCGCCACCTCGGAGCGCATCTGTGTCGATGCACTGGGTACACAAAGATTCTTGATGCTATTGATGTTGTCGCCAAAGACACTCCCGTCACAGTCTCAATGCCTGGTGGTGTTGGCACGTCCGGTGTGAAATATGAAGCAGAGCAACTCGCTTTAGGTGATCGCGGATACGTTGACGACATTCGTGTTGATGGCATGTTGCACGCAGCTCTTCATCTCACCAAACATGCGCGCGCGGAGATCATAAACATTGATACATCTGCTGCACTCGCTTCTCCAGGTGTGGTCGCGGTGTACACCGGCGCTGACGTTCCTGGTGACCTTCACGTTGGCATTATCTACAAAGACTGGCCCGTATTTATCCCTGTTGGTGGACGCACTTCGTATGCGGGTGACGTTCTCGCAATCGTTGTGGCCGAAACGCGTCGTCAAGCGCGCGCGGCAGCTGAACTCATCAATGTCACGTACAAACAATTACGACCAATCACCGACCCATTCGCTGCGATTGATGATTCTGAAATCGCCGTATGGGGCACAGACAACAACGTGTTGTCGCGAAGCGAGTACTCGCGCGGAGATGTTGACGCAGCGTTTGCTAGTAGCGCTCATGTGGTCCGCGAAACATTCCAAACACAACGCATTGAACATGCTTTCTTAGAACCAGAGTCAACACTCGCGGTTCCCGATCCGAAAAATCAGACAATGCACGTCTACTCCGGCGGACAAGGTGTATGGGATGACCGCGACCAAATCTGTGCCGTTCTTGGACTATCCACTGATCAAGTTGTTGTTGAGTTGGTTTCAAACGGTGGTGCGTTTGGCGGCAAAGAAGACATGTCGAACCAAGCACAGACCGCACTCGCTGCATGGAAGTTGCAGCGTCCGGTGAAGTGCACGTTGTCGCGCGAAGAAAGCCTTTTGATGCACGCAAAGCGTCACCCCATCAACATGCAGTATGAGGTGGGCTGTGATACCAACGGAAAAATCACCGCTGTTCGCGCCCGCATGGTTGGTGACTCAGGCGCCTATGCAAGCGTTGGTATGAAAGTGCTCGAACGCGCTGCTGGTCACGCCACAGGCCCATATCACACCCCTGCTGTCGACATTGCCGCTGTTGCGGTGCGAACAAATAATCCGGTGTGCGGCGCGTTCCGTGGCTTTGGGGCAAACCAAGCACAGTTCGCAATGGAAGGCTGTCTTGATCGCTTAGCCGACATGCTGGGCATCAGTGGTTGGGAAATTCGTAAACGCAATGTCATCCACCCCGGCGAAGTGTGGGGTCCCGGACAAATCATGGACGATGGTTGTGCTGGCGCCGAACAATGTCTTGATGTTGTGAAGCCGTTGTATGACAAAGCGCGTGCAGAAGGAAAAGCCGTTGGCCTTGGACTTGGACTAAAGAACTCCGGACTTGGCAATGGCTTCCGTGAAGTAACGCGTGCTGTCGTGCGATTCCGTTCTGATGGAATTGTTGAAGTGCGCCACGGTTGGACAGAGATGGGTCAAGGCGTACACACTGTTGCCCTTCAGGTTGCCATCGAGGAACTCGGCATTCCCGCCGAATCCATTCGCGTCCTTGTTGACACCACTCGCCAACTTGGTTTCGGACAAACCACTGGTAGTCGTGGCACATTGATGGCAGCAGCAAGTGTGCAAAAGGCTTGCGAAGTAGCAAAAGCCGACGGTTGCAAACCAGATGTTGATTACACCGGCGAACACGTCGTGGACTGGACGCACCACCTTGGTGATCCTGGTATTGAGCATCCGATCATTCACGCGGCTTTCGGATATGCAGCACAAATGGTGATCATGGACAGAGACACTCACAAGATTGAGAAAGTCATTGCTGTGCATGACGTTGGCCGTGCGGTGAACCCGCTGTTGTGCGAAGGTCAAATTGAAGGTTCAGTGCACATGGGGCTCGGATATGCACTCACCGAAGACTTCCCGAGCGATGATCGTGGCTTCCCCACCAACATGACACTTCGTTCACTTGGCATTTTGCGCGCAAAAGATGTTCCTCAAATTGAAGTGCATCTTGTGGAGTGCCCGCAGCCAAAGAGCGCATACGGTATTAAAGGTGTTGGTGAGATCGGTCTTGTGCCAACCGCGCCGGCAGTAGCCGCAGCATTACATGAAGCAGACGGTCAATGGCGTACGACATTGCCGATGAAACCCGCAAAGGACGACCAATGACTACTCCCGCAGCTATTTACCTTCAAGATGCTCACCGCATCTCTGAGGGAATGGGGTATGTGAAGTACGCAGAGCAAAAGGGCTTTGATGCCGTATGGCAGGCAGACAGCCGACTTGTACGAGATGCCATTGTTCCGATGTCAGCATTTGCGGCGGTCACTGATCGCATCAAGATTGGTTCTGGCGTGGTTGATTGTTGGACACGTAACCCGGCACGTCTCGCTGCAACGTTCAGCACTCTTGACGACCTAGCTCCTGGGCGCGTGATTTTGGGAATCGGTGCATGGTGGGATCCACTTGCGAGTGCAGTGGGTATTAACCGCGCGAAGCCAATTCGTGCAATGCGCGAAATCATTACCGCTGTGCGCGCGTTGCTGGCAAACGAAACAGTCACGATGCACGGTGAATTCGTTCATCTCGACGGTGTTGAACTTGATTACGTGTATCAAGAACGACGTCCAAAAGATGTTCCCATTTATCTCGGCGCAACCGGAATGCAGATGATGGAACTCGCTGGTGAAATCGCTGATGGTGTTGTCCTTAACTATCTCGTGTCCCCTGACTACAACCGCACTGCGATTGAGCACCTCGCGATTGGCGCGGAGAAAAAAGGTCGTAAATGGGAAGACATTGACCGACCCCAGTTGGTGGTGTGTTCCGTACATGAAGACCGAAAGACCGCTCTTGATATGGCGCGTCTGATGGTGACGCAATATCTTGGTCAGCAACCACACATCATGAAGGCGTCTGGAGTGCCTCAATCACTGCTTGACAAAGTGGGTGAAGTGCTGACGTGGCCCGCTACACACGAACAAGTAGTTGCCGCATCAAAGTTGGTGCCCGATGAAATTGTTCAGATGCTCACTGCATCAGGAACACCAGATGACGCGCGCGCAAAGGTTTCTGAATACATCAAAGACGGCTGTACGTGCCCGATTCTGTATCCGCTGGGAGACGTCAAAGCAATGATTGACGCGTTCTCTGGCTGGACAGCATCTGTTTGATCCGCAGATAAATCTTCTATAGACCGTCGGGGTCAATTGGTGTGATGACAGGCTGCGAAGTCTCGATCATTTCAGCAACCGACAAACACCGAAGATCACTAAATCGCGTGCCCATTACTTGCACGCCAACAGGCATACCGTCGGCGCTACCACATGGCACAACGACAGCAGGTAAACCCAAGACATTCGCTGGTTTTACTGGACGCATGAGATCCAGCGTCGCAGCGGCACTTTCACGATCTGCGATGTCGTAGTCGTACACAAACGGTGGTTGTGTCCATGTTGGGCACAACATCACTGGGTGATCTTCAAACCATTCTTGCCATTGGCGTGTGAGTCCGTCGCGAGTCATTTGTGCCTGTAAGTACTCACCGAGATTCACATCCGGAATCACTTCCATCGAATACTCGAGTAATTTCCATCCGTTGTCACCCACTGCAAGTTGTAATAACTCAAGTTGTGCACGCAGTTCGGCTGACATCATCTGCCCCCACGTTTCGAGAGTCTTTTCGTAATCAGGTGGTGTCGCCTCCACAACCTCGTGTCCCAAGTTCGCCAAAACATCACCAGCAGCACGAACAGCTGCAGCTACTTCGGGATGAGTTGAGCCACCTGGCGGTTCAGCCAACACTGCCACTTTCAAACGTTGTCCGTTTGCGATATCTGTGAAGTGAGCAGGGACACTCATTGGGTCGCGCGGATGTTGACCAATAACTGCCAGAAAACCTGCTCGCACATCTGCGACACGACGCGCCATCACGCCTTGTGTGAGCATTGCTTGTGATGCCAGCGTGCGATCCTGAACTGGGAAATACTGAGCGTCAGCGATCGCTCCGACGGTTGGCTTAATACTTGAAATACCGCATGCGTGTGCTGGATTACGCAATGAACCACCGATGTCATTACCTAATCCAATTGGAGACATTCCCGTTGCAAGTGCCGCTCCTTCTCCACCACTTGAGCCACCTGCCGTTCGATCTTGGCGCCATGGATTCTTCGTACGTCCGTACAACGTTGAATCAGTGTGCACACGCAAACCAAGATCGGGCAAGTTGGTACGCACAAATGGAATCGCTCCTGCCCTCTTCATTTTCTCAACTATCGGTGCATCAGTGGGAGGAACAGCTTCTGCAAGAAGTGGAATCCCTTGCGTCGTAGGTAGCCCCGCAATGTCAATGTTTTCCTTCACCGACAATGGCACTCCGTGCAATGGACCAAGAGCATCACCTCGTTTCACTGCTGCATCAGCTGCATCGGCAGCTAATCGAGCATCATCAGCCATCACTCGCACCACAGCGTTTACGTGTGGGTTGATCGTTTCGACTCGATCAAGGTGGGCTTCCAACACTTCTCGGCTTGTCACCTTGCCACCGCGAATATCACTCGCCAGTTCCAGTGCGGTTTTACGCCATAGTTCATTGCTCATCTGCTCAACTTAGTAGGCGTTATCTGTGGGAAAACAGGTGACCGAATCAAACGCTGATACGGTGCAGAGGTGCCTATCCGTGGAATGAACCATGCCGTCCTCTATGTACGCGATGCTGACCGCACCGCTGATTTCATGGAAAGGATCCTCGGATTTCAACGCTTGGACGCCGTCGGCATCATGCCAAAAATGCAAGGTGTTGCATTCATGCGTGCCGATGGCTCAAACAACGACCATGACCTTGCTCTGTTTTCTGTAGGTCCTGAGGCAGCCGACTCACTCGCGGGCACGGGCATGGTGGGGCTATATCACATTTCGTGGGAGGTCAATTCGTTGCGTGATCTCATCGGCTATGGCCACGCGTTAGAAGAAGAAGGTGCTCTTGTTGGCGGAAGCGATCACGGCACAACACGAGCACTCTATGCACGTGACCCCGACGGTATTGAGTTCGAGTTGGTCTGGGTGGTTCCTGAATCACTTCTCACTGTTGAAGATGCTCCTACCACGCGCGAACTAGATCTGGAAGCAGACATTGCACGCTTTGGTCTCGATACACCGGGACGCCAGCCACAATATTTTGTGTAGGGAGATAACGCTTCTACGCGTTGAAATTCAATCGCAACCCTGGTCGTGGCCACTGCATTTCGTACAACACGCCAAGACCTGATGATGTGACGTACGCGGTTCGCAGGTCTGAACCACCAAAACAGATGTTTGTGATGTACGGATCATATTCCGGTAGTGAAATTTGTTCGATCAACTTTCCTTGCGGACTCACAACGCTGATGCAGCTCTTCATAAGAGTTGCAACGCAAATGTTGCCATCGCCATCTGTTGCCATCGAGTCCAGCAACTGGTATCCGTCAAAGCCGTATACAAGTGTTCCTAGTGAGAACTTGGTGGTGCCTGGCTTCAACACTCCAGGTGACTCGATCTCCCAACCCCATAACCGAGCTGTTGTTGTCTCTGCGACATAGACATGAGTGTCGTTAGGAGCCAGTGATACGCCATTGGCTCGACTGAGCGGATACACACAGTTGGTGATTGATGAACCATCCGATGTTGCGTAATACAACCCCGCATGATCCGAATCACGATCACGGCCTTTTCCTAAGTCTGTGAAATAGAACCCACCGTGTTTATCAAAGACGATGTCATTTGGCCCGCACAACTTATGGCCATCACATGAGTCATACAGTGTCTCCACCGCACCGGTGTCTAAATCAACTCGCTGAATAGAACCACTCACGTAATCAGAAGGTGTGCCGTGCGGTGCAGTGAAGCCCTCTACTTCACGCCACATGAACCCACCGTTGTTACAGACATACAACTTGCCATCAGGGCCGATAGCCGCACCATTTGGTCCGCCTCCAACGTGGGCCACGATCGTCTTTGAGCCATCGGGATAACACCTTGTGATGTTGCCAGGTTTGATTTCAACGACGATCACACTGCCGTCTGCCATCGCGATAGGACCTTCAGGAAACTGAAGTCCTGTTGTCATCACTCGTGCTGAACCCATGTTTTCTCCCCCAATGATTTTGAGCACCCTAATTCGTTAACGACCAACGTAGTTGGGTTGGCGTTTCTCTAAGAATGACTTCACCCCTTCACGGTGATCCTCAGTCTTGAAGAGTTCCGTCAACGTGGTCGACACCCACACACCCAACTCTTTCCAATCGGGGTCAACTGCTGTGCGAAGACCCTCTTTGATGCGTTGTACCGCTAACGGCGGTCGCGACGCAATTTTGTGTGCAAGATCCATTGCTGTTGGCAAAAGATCATCGTGTGCCACCACTCGCGAAATAAGACCAATGCTCAATGCCTCATGCGCGTCTATGACATCTCCGGTGTAGAGCAATTCGGCTGCTTTTTCGCGACCCACCAACGATGCAAGCCGGCCAATCCCCGCCACGTCTGTACACAAACCACGCAACACGAACAACTCACCAAATTTGGCTCTTTCCGATGCGATGCGAATGTCGCACATCATCGCCATCTCCATACCCCAACCAACAGCAGCACCGTTTACTGCAGCAATAATCGGAATGTTGCTATGCAAGAGCGCGTCGGCAGCAGGTGTGAGCCGTGGTGCCACTGTGACGGGACGATCTTTCTTTTCTCCGCCACCCATAATTTCGCGAACGTCATCACCTGAACAATATGCTGGGTCTGCTCCGGTCAATACGATGCAACGCGCAGTGCTATTGCGCACAGCCGCTTCTAACTCGTCATATGACTGATAGCGCAATGCATTGCGAATCTCTGGGCGATTGATCGTGATGATGTCTACATGTTCATCACGCTGGACAATGATGTCTTCTGGCATTGCTCAGCCTTCCATGATGCGTGGATAGTCATTCTGCACAGACAACGACCAACGTGGGTCACGTTTTTCCAAAAACGACTGCACTCCTTCTTTTGCATCGGCTGTCGCGATGAGTCGAGGAAATAGTTGCTGCTCTTTTTTCTGAATCGCATCATGAGACGATGTGAGGCTTTCCCACATCAATGTCTTCACGATTGCGGCTGATACCGGTGCGATATTGGTCGCGACCTCGCGGGCAATCTCGAGTGCGCGGTCCAAGACATTCTCAGTCGGAACCGCCTCTGACACAAGCCCCATTTCAGCTGCCTCTGTACCAGAGATCATTTTCGCAAACATCAGCAACTGCGTTGCTTTTTCAAATCCCAGTGCACGAGTGACGGTGAAATGTGCTCCCAGTTCGGGAACAATTCCCCGCCGTGTCATTGCGAATTGAATCTTTGCCGACTCTGCAACAATGCGCAGGTCGCACAACATCGGATAGGTGATGCCAACTCCAATTGCATGACCATTGATCGCCGCAATAACTGGTTTGCGAATTTGATTGGGCCATTTCCGAGAAAGATCAGCGCGCCCAAGTTTGCCACCAGCCTCAAAACCGCTTTCTCCCCCACTGAGGTCTGCCCCAGCACAAAATGCACGACCCGCACCCGTCACAACAACAACGCGCACCGCGTCATCACCATCTGCCTGACCCATTGCGATGAGTAAGTCATCGCTCAATTGCGGCGTCCAGGTATTTAGTTGATCGGGTCGATTGAGCGTAATGATCGCAACCCCGTCGCGAACGTCGTAAGTAACAGCAGTGAGTTCCATTCAGTCATTGTTTCATGCTGTACGAGACCCCCTGTCACTGGGCAGGGTGCGGCAACACTTTACGGTTCTGCAGCACTCGCAACCAGTGGCACATCGACTCTTCCGTATCGTAGGCCCCAGTGAATCCCGCCTGACGCAGTTTCACCGTGCTCACCAATTTCGGATTGGGGGCCTCGACTGCACCCTCCACAAAACACACTTTGGTGTAATGATGCGATTCTCCGCACAACGCTTCGATTGAGAGTGGACGCAATTGATGCTGAGAAACAATGTGATTCCACATATCGGCTCGTTCGGGCAGATAGGTCGACAACGACAATGGTTCATCGGGCCCCGTCTCCACACCCAGGGTCACCGCTAATGCCGGCCATACGTCGCGCCACTCAAAGACCTCACCGTTTGTGATGTTGTATGTCTCGTTACGTGCCGTTGGATTGTCGGCGGCCCACTCCATCGCCTCAGCGATTACACGCGTATCGGTTGCCTGCCATACCCAACGAACGCCACCGGGATAACTAAATGGCTTGCCTTCCGCTTTGCGTATTGCCGCATAAGCACCTATCACTGGAAGTGGATTCATCACCACGCCATAGTTTGGACCAACAATCAACTGCGGTCGCCAAATTGTGAAAGCGAAACCGTGCTTCTGGGCTCTGTCTCGTATGTAATCCTCTTGCAACCAATAAAAATTTGCATGGCTGTCTCGTGCGGAACGTTCGCGAGCCGGGATACGTATTGCATGGAGATGCGCACCATACGCCTTGGTTCCTTGCAAGAAACTGATATGTCGAAAGCCTTTTGCGTGTTGCAACACTGGTTCCATCACATTCGACATCATTGCGAGATTGGTCTGCATCTGTCGCTCATCTGTCCAACCTGGCATTAACCCGGGTAGTTCAAACACTGCGGCATACACGACATGAGTGACATCGAGCAGGTGTGGTGCAAGTTTGCTACACGCTGCAGCATCGGTGAGATCAACAGAGATGTGGGTGAATGAGCGAGAAGAATCGACTTCAGGTGCCCGACGTGACAACGCCACAACATTGTCTCCTGTAGATAGGAATGCTTCGATTGCACCGGTGCCAACGAGACCACTCGCCCCCACCACAAGCACTGTTCGCTGTGTCATGAATTATCGACGAGCAAGAGCTTTTTCGATTGATGACAGATCATATGGATGACCGACCATGACAATGAGGTGATCGGCACCAGCTTCAACAAATAATTCAGCGTCGTCAAGGTCCTTGGGATAAATCGCCACGGTACGTTCAATGTCTGTGGGGTTACGTCCCACTTTTTCACACCACTCGTTCAACACATTGTTCTTATGGCGGAAATTATCCACGGGACCAAAAGTGTTGAGCATGTCCGCATGCTCTGCAACAAGACGCAACGTCACTTTCTCGCCACTGCCACCAATCATCAACGGAATCTTTCCGTTCACCGGACCTGGGTTGAGTTTCGACAAACGCTCCTTAATAATTGGCAAACCGTTTCGCAAAATACGAAGACGTTCAGGCGCTGTGCCAAATTCATACCCGTATTCGGTGTAATCGCGCTCAAACCAGCCACTCCCCAACGCCAACACAAAACGGCCATTGCTGATGTGGTCAATTGTGCGGGACATATCGGCGAGCAAATGTGGATTGCGATACGTATAACACGTGACTAACGCGCCGATCTGCGCATGACAGGTGTCCGCCGCCATCGCGGCCAACAAGGTGTAACACTCAAAGTGAGACGCGTCGGGGTCTCCGTACAACGGATAAAAGTGATCCCACGTCCAAATGCTGTCAATTCCCATTGCATCCGCTGCCCGCCACGCTTGACGCATCTCTTGTAACGAGGTCGCTTGAGGATGAAGTTGTACTCCGATTTTCATAGAAACGAGCCTAAGACATAGGCCATGTGGTCATGTCATTCGTGACCAGTCATGATGAAAAAACCATTAGGACGCGGTGACAAGCACCCGGATGGCTCCTGATGCTTTATCCATAGCAATGCGGAAGCCTTCTTCGATGTTTTCAAGGGGTACTGAGTGTGAAGCGAGCGGTGCCAAACAATCCGCTTTACTGGCCACCAATTGGCTCGCGTAATCAAAGTCGTCAATACCGTCACGTGCCGCATAGGCAACAGCACAAAACATACGTTGGTCTCGATTCAACATGCGTCCCAAGTTCACCGGCATTGGTTGAGTGAATGCACCCAACACAACAACCTCACCACGCCGAGCCACAATTTCGGTGGCGAGATCCATAGTGTTTGCAGCTCCGCCAACAGCCTCTACAACCAATGGATTTCTCATCTTGCGCAACACAGACGATGCATCGTCTCGCGTTGAATCCACTATCTCATCAGCACCCACCATCATTGCTGCTTGTTTTTGATGTTCGTGTTTGGCGACAACTGTGATGTATTCGGCACCAAGATCTCGTGCGGCAATGACTGCCGATAGTCCCAACATTCCCGCTCCAATAACGACAACATGTATGCCGTCAACTCGACCACTTTCTCGGGCGGTCCAACTATGACGCATCGCATGAACACCGCATGCAACTGGCTCAACCAGCGCACCGAGTGGCACTGGCACATTGCTCGCCAACTTCGTGAGTGCATGCACAGGCGAAATCATTTGCTCAGCAAAACCATACGTTGGCACTGGGACCTTCGATTCACAAAACCACGCGGCGCCATCTCGACATGCGCTGCATTGCTGACACCCACCTATCTTGCTGGGATGTACCGCAACAGCATCGCCCACTTTTACCTCGGTCACTCCCTCTCCGAGCTGAGTAACCACTGCGCTGATCTCATGTCCAAACGCACCTGCTGATCCGACATTGGCCGGATGCGGATGCTCCCAATCATGAAGGTTGCTTCCGCAGATACCGCATGCAACAACATCTAAAAGCACTTGTCTGACCCCCGGGGGCGACAACTCCATGTCGATGATGTCAATGGATTCAGCTGCTCGTAGGACTGCTGTGCGCATGTTGTCCCTTTCGTGTGACGTGATAAGCGGATAAGTCAGGATCATGTGACATTGACCAGTAATCAACGAGTCGCCACGGCAACACCACCGTGATACGACCAAATTTATTTCGATACCACGTGGTCATTCCCGGATGCGTCCAAATCAATTGCTCATGTTCAGCATCGACTTTTGCGTTGTATTCGTCCATCACTGTTTTGTCAACGTCGATAGATGAAATGCCTTGCGAAGACATCTGTGCGATTGCGCTGCTGATGTATCGCGCCTGACATTCGCCCATAAAAATCAGGCTGCCACCGTGAGCAAGAAACGTATTGGGACCACTCATCATGAAAAGGTTGGGGAACCCTGACACAGACAATCCGAGGTAAGCGCGCGGGTCATCATTTGCCCACATGTCGGCAAGTCGAACACCATCGCGACCCACCACGTCAACGCGACCCAAAAACTGATGCACTTCAAAACCAGTTGCCATCACAACGACATCAGCGTCTCGATGGGCTTCCGCAAATACACCTGTTTCATTGACGTGATCGACAGCCTCCGTGACTAGTTCAACGTTGTCTCGCAGCAACATCTCGTACCAACCGTTATCCAACAAAATCCGTTTTCCGTATGGTGGATATGTGGGTACACACTTTTCCATTAGGTCTGGACGGTGCCCAATGACCGATTCGATGTATGCGAACATTTCTTGACGATGGCGATCATTGATGCGATTCATTGAACGTTCTGGATGTTCCCATTCGTGATCTTTGCGCAGAGCCGGCAATAGTCCGTCGCCGTATCGCCAAAACATTGAAAAGCGAAACCACTGCGCATAGAAAGGAAAGTTCTCAAGTAGCCACAATTCGCCATCATCAATGAGGTCCCTATATCCCTTAATGTCGCGTGCCCATTGTGGTGAGCGTTGATAGATCGTGAGTTTTTCCACGCGTGGCGCGATTGTTGTGGCAATCTGCATAGCCGAGGCACCTGTTCCGATCAACGCCACTTTCTTTCCCGTCACATCGAGGTCATCGGGCCAATAGAACGGATGAAACAACGGTCCGTTGAACTTCTCAATGCCAGAAATGTCTGCGATGCGTGGAGTGCTTAAGCCTCCGATCGCGCTCACAAAAATGGGAGCAAAAAAAGTTTCCTCTTCCCCCATTGGAGTCACCGCGGTGATCGTCCAATTCTGAGCCTCTTCACTCCAATGCGCGGCAATCACCCGTCGCTCAAAAATGACGTGGTCGTGCACGCCACTTTCTCGCGAAGAATCAACGATGTATTGCTGAATCTCTGGACGCAATGCAAAGTAACGCGACCAACGATTGCGCTTGCCTGTCGAAAACGAATACGCGTGATTCGGAGTATCAACACCACAACCTGGATACCGATTGCGGTACCACGTGCCACCCACTTCATCATTTGCATCAAGAATCACATACGGCACGCCCAGACGCGACAATTGCGCACCTAGCGCCAACCCACTGACGCCAGCGCCCACTATCACCACATGTGGTGCATCATTAGACCTATCGACCTGGGCTATCTCAATGGCAAGTCCCTCGTCTCGAGACACAAATCCAAGGTCTTCTCGCATCATGAGTGAGTACTCGGGCGGGATGTTTTCTCCCATGCACGCCCGCATCATTTCCAGCATTAACTCTTCACCCGGATCAGAAATCACAGGGTCAGGAAATCCGTTGTCAATGAACGCCGCGGCCCGCTCACAAATTTGCTGTTGCACGTCATCGCTGAGACCCGAGTCCCGAGCTGCAATCAGTCGAACATCACGACGCGGTCGAAAAGGTTCAGACAGCCACTTACGATCACCCGTGAGGTGATACAGCGCCATCAACAAGACGCGCATGTCAGCGCTACGCAAGACATTGGTCGCAAGTGACGATGCCATTTTCCCCCTTTAGCAAAAGTGTACGACAAGCACAAAACTGACGAGTAACCCGCGCCTCAGGACACCGTGATATCTGGCTCGAAAAAACGAAATAGTGTCTTCACTGTGAATGACGTTCTCCGACGCGCATCAGTCAATGACCTTGACGAATTGATGACAATCGAAACGCAGTCATATGCCGAACCATTCACTCGCGAGATCTTTCGGGAGTTCCTTGAGGACCCGTCTTGTATTTGTGTTATCGCTGAACGAGATGGTGTCGCAGTGGGATACGCACTTGCTGCGGTAAATCTTCAGATATCGCAATTGTTGTCGATCGCAGTGAAACCAGAGTTTCGTTCAACAGGGATAGCGCGACGACTACTTGCGGGCGTCATGGACTACTGCCGCATGTTAGGTGCCGAAAACATCCGACTCGAAGTACGTTCCGCAAATCATGCAGCACGACGTTTGTACGACGCGATGGGGTTTTCGCTTATCGGTTTGCGCAACAAATACTACGGCGACGACGATGCACTCGTCATGCGTGCCGATTTACAACTTCAAGACTGATCACGGCAATGGTTTGTCGCTTGTAAAGCGTTCCACAACATTGCGCATGATGCGCGAGACATTGTTGTCGTAATCGTTGTGAGACAGTGCACCACACCAAGCAATGGAACTAGTAGAGAACACCGCACCATCAGATGCCGTCTTGAAATAGACGATGTCAGCACGCACGTTCGGATCAAGATCTCCACCCATGTATGGGACGGTGAGTGATCCGTTTTCGCGCACCTCAAGCATCAAACGAGAATGCCCTTCAGATGACGCAACAACATGTGCCCACGCGGGTGAACCCAAATTGGGGTCGTACCAGTCGAGCTCCAGTCCAGCAGCACCACCTTGCTCAAGTCCAAAGTCTCCGATCTTTTCGTCATCGCCGATGCCTTCCATAATCCACTTGGCCTCTGGCAAGAAAGAATCAGGGTTGCGTCGGTAATACGACGAACGGTCCATGCCTTGAGCAATAAAGCCAGTACCCACCAGTTTTTGTGGAGCGCGACCACGATGACGCCACAGTCCACCAAACTCGCCAGTGAAACTCAGGTATTGCTGACCGGGCTCACCAGACCATGCTTCAGTGCCGTGTGCACGACGCACTTCGATGATTCGCGGATCATCAGGATTGAATGCGGTGACCCAATAGAAGCCATTTCCACCTAAGTACATGATGCGTCCGCCGTCATGTTCGACAAATGACTGCAACGCATCAAGCATTCCGCCGCTGTAGTACTCAGGGTGCGTACCGGTGACAACAACCTTGTAGCCATCCAACGCAGAATGTCCTTCGCGATGAAGGTCATGGTCGGTAATAACGTCCACCGGATAGCCCATGCGATCAAACCAATCAATGAGATGCATGTCAGCGTTGAATTGCCACACATTTGTCATGGAGTGGCGATACTTCGGACGCACAGTGAGAATGGGCCGTAGCCACGTTGAGTAACACACGCCCGAACCGTCGCTGTGCACGTCGTAACACGACATACCAAACTCGCGGTGTTGATGACGCGCTAAGTCCATCTCTCCCATGTGAGGCACTGCCCCAGCAAGGGCCTCGACAAATGGTGCATCAGCTGCAAATTGGTCATTTGCGTATGCGAGATAACTCGCCGTCGGTGACACATAGAGAATCTTCGAACGACGCACTCCTGGTGAATTACGCACAAAGAACACCAAGTAGTCCTCTTCGCGCACATCTTCCACCATCGCGTACACACGCAACGCATACACGCCACTTGTCGTATTCTCCGGCACCGTCCACGACACAGTGGGTTCCCACATGCAGTCGGAAATGTCATCATCATGGAAATGAATCGCGCCGTATTGATCAACAGCATGGCGGTAGCAATATTCTGAACCATCCCAGTTGTGTCCGGTCATGGCTCGCACAGGCATGTTGCGTGTCGTTCCATGAATACGGTTCACCGAACTATCGACGATGTGAGTGATGTCTTTAACGCCAGCAGAAGTGAGATTCGCTTCAAAAGCCCACGATGCAACGATTCCGGGCACCAACTGCGGTTCAAACACTGCGCGCATGACTTCGTCGTCACGCAATACACGTCCCGCGATACGTGGGCGGTCGATTTTCCCATTGAGCACATCGGCATGAACATTGCGACCATTTGACAATGTCACGCGATTTTTTGCCGCGATGAACATTGGGATGCCACTTGTGTCTGGCAGGTCAACATTTACCTTTTTTTCAACACTGGCTTCGTTTGATTCCCCCGGAGCCGTGTACAAGATTCGGGTGCTGTAGGTGTTGCGAACGGTACGACGAGAGATTCGAACAGTCTTTGCTGCATCGTCAAACGATGCTGACACGAGATACCACACCGTTGTGGTGAGTTCTCCGGGCAATAAGACCTCTGCCGAAGAACCTCCACCGTGAGAAATTCGAAACGCCAACTCACCCTCTGGCGTGATGTAAAGCATCCAACCGGTGCCTTTGTCGTCATCAAACTTTGACATCACTACTTGCTCGCGATCAAGGCATGGCGTGGTTGGCCAGATCAATGCTTGAACGGTGAGATTTGCAAGTTGATCAATCTTTGGTGATCGTTCAATTTCAATGCATGATCCCGGATACGTGTCTTGTTTAAATGCTGCAAACGTCCCGTTTGCGGTTGCTGCAATTTCTTCTTCTTTGAAGCCAGGACCTGCGCCATGCATGTCACCGTGAATGAGTCGCACCATCTGCGCATCAAACGTGGACGCCCCATCAAGGCTCACCATGAAATTCACAGAGTCGCCGGGTGCCACGCTGATCTGATCCGCATAGCCAATAATTGGCTTTGGTTCATACTGCGATGAGTTAATAACAATTCTTCCCATGATCGTGTCTCCTTATGCACCGAATTCTTCTTGGACGAGTTTTAAACGTTCGAGAAACACCGCGTGTTCCACTTCGTCGATTGAGTGATACAGACCTGGCCGCACAAAGATCGGCACACCCTTTTGTCGACTGTGTTCCCCAATAGCCCATTCCTTTGATGGGGTGATGATGATCACAATCAATCGGGGCAAATGCGGCAAAGGATCGCCACGTAAGAAATACAACACTGCATCTAATGCAGCACTGTGATGACCAATTGGAATACGACGATGTTCTTCAACCAATTCATCAGTGATCAGTGGTGCAATGCGTTCTCGCCACATGTACTTTTTTGACTCAAGCGATATCGCAGCTTGCTTTGCTAAATCCGTGCGCATGTTTCCCCCTCACATGTGGCGCATTGCGTTGTATTCCAACCCACTGCGCAACTGGCGCGCATCCCCCGATACGCACCCGTAACAAGATGAACCTAGTACGAATCACCTCCTGGATTTTCAACGGGCCGAAACCAAGTCACCGATCTCAATGCGGTGTCCGCTAGCGTCACCCCCAATGGATAGCTCCTCGCGCCAGCGGATTTTGGATGCCACTATCGAAGCAATCGATCGTGGTGGCGAAACCTCAGTGCGAATTATCGAAGTATCTGAAGCTGCCGGCGTAACACAAGGCCTGGTCACCTATCACTTTCGTACCCGTGACCAACTGATCGCTGAAGCAAATACGGCACGATTTGTCGCCACCATAAGTGAAGATCTCGAGATCATGCGCCAGGCATTGCCAGCACTGAAAACCCTTGATGACCTTCGCCGATTGGCCGAACAAATGACGAAGCTTTTGCTCACCCCCGAACGCGACCTTGCGCGACGTCGCCGCCTCAACGCTTTGGGCTTTGCAATCCAATCACCACACGCGTTAGCCACCATTGCACCAGTTCACACCCAAGTTGTTGACGCAATGGCTGACATTCTCGCTCATGGCCAAAAGGTCGACGTTGTTCGCACCGACCTCGATGCGCGAGCGATGGCAACCGTCATTCTTGCGTACACCTTCGGGATTGTGATGAGAGAGTTCGACGAGAATCCCCCATCCAATGACGACCTGTTCACAGCGATCATCGAATTTGCTTTAACGATGATCGCCAAGCAGTAACAGCAACTGTTGGCCAGACCCCCAAAACGCCAAAAAACCGCCCCGAAGGGCGGTTTTAGTGAAATGGAGCGGACGACGGGATTCGAACCCGCGACCCTCACCTTGGCAAGGTGATGCTCTACCAACTGAGCCACGTCCGCGTAAGGCTTTAGAGAATACCAGTGGATATGGTCGACTCAAATGTAGGAAATCCGACCAGAACAGCCTGCCTACGCCGTTTCAATGATCTCAGCGGCTGCCTGAGCCTCTGCCGTCGCAACCGCCCGTGACTCTCGCACGATCGCAGCCAACGCGCCAAGCACTAGTACCCCACCAAAAATCTGCAGGCCATTGAGGTGTTGGTCATACACAATCCATGCGCCAAGTGCGCCGAGTACCGGCTGCAACAACATGAGAAGCGATAGCACCGTCACATCAACATGGCGTTGCGCCCACGTCATCATTCCGTGACCAAGAACGCCCGGCAATAAGACCATGCATACAACGAGAATCCAGTCTTTTATTGTCATACCACCGATGTCATCACTTGTTGCAAGTGCCCATGGCGCGACAAAAAGACTTGACCACACAAAAACGATGGCAAGAAACGACCATGAGTGTGCGCCAGCACCGGTGCTACGAACGTGTTTTGACAACAAGAAGTAACCAGTCCACACAAAGAGATTGCTGAATGCGATGAGATCACCACGAATTGTTGCGCCACTGGTAGAGGCTGCAGCCAAGATGAAAACGGTAACACCAATCATGGCGACGGCTGAACTAACAACCTGAGTAATCCGAACTTTCTCTTTAAACAACTTCGGTGCGATCATCAGTACTAGTACCGGTTGAAGAGACATGATGAGAGTTGCATTTGCAATAGATGTTTCACGCAAAGCCGTGAGACCAGTCACTAACGATCCCGCAAACAAAACGCCAGGCCAAAATGATTTAAAAAATAACTCTTTGGTGAGATGTCCTCCCGCAAGATACGCGACAAAAATCATCACAGGAGTAGCGACCATGAAGCGCCAGAAAATCACTGTTGTTGTAGACGTTGACACGCCTCGAACAAACAATGGTGTCGCGCTCCAAAAACAGACGGCAACAATTGCGGTGAGCAATGGAACATCGTCGCGTTGATTTAGCGCATCACGAAAACGTGTAATCGGACTCACGAAGACCTCAGGTCGATGCGAAGCACCAACACCCCATCTTCCACGCTCGCCGTTGCGTCGCCAATGATTGCGAAATCTTGAAAATCAGTCTGAGCTTGAGCAATAAACAATTGGCGTTCTTCACCCGCAACTGGCGGTAACGGTCGCTTGCGGACTGCCTGTGCGCGATCCTTGAATCGCGCGATCATCTCGTCAGGATTGAATTCAGCCATTACCTCTCTCCTTCTATTGTTGCGGTCTATCGCGGCGCGGATTAATTCGTGGTTGATCATCGCGAGAGCGTCGCTGGCGATGATCACGAGGAGCCTGCTGTTGACTCAGCAATGGATCTATGACCCGAGGGACTACGTCAACCGCATCATCATCATGCGGGAAAGGATCTCGAAAAGGTCGCTCAGGTTCTGACACGGGATCACGGAATAAAGGAGATGACGCATCGGCGCTCACCGGAATGGGTGCGTCCGGAGTACGAACGGTGTTCAGCAACTGTGTCCGGCGGTCCGCATCAGCACGCGCGAATTTCCGATCTTGCATGACCTCTAATGGCGCAAGCACAGCGGGATCTTCCACCGATGTACGCCAGAAAGAAATCGTCACTACAAACAACACAATCCCAAGAACAATGAGACCAACTGCAATCACATTGACGGTCATGTTCGCCGCCATCATTGCGACACTCGCACCCATCATCGCTGAACCCTGTGTCCGATCGTTTTCGTAGTTGCTGCCAAAGGCACGAGATCTATTCTCTCACGCCTGACAGGCGATGTCAGGGTGTTAGACGCTGAGACCTCTCAAGAATCGCGAGATCTCACGCGATACCGCGGGAACCTCAATCAAAAAACCGTCATGTCCTTCGTCACTTCGTAGCTCTACGTACTCACTTCGGGGGTCAGCCCGCATCGCATGGGCGTGAATCACCTGCTGCTGATACGCCGGATACAAAATGTCGCTGTCGATACCGATTGTGAGTGCGGGACACGCAATGCGCTTGAGGGCGACATCCACTCCCCCACGACCGCGACCCACATCATGAAGATCCATGGCTTTCCCGATATAGAGGTAACTGTTGGCATCGAATCGACGGGCCAATTTTTCGCCATGATGTTCGAGATAACTCTCCACTTCAAAACGAGAGAACAAATCAATCCCTTCACTGTGAAATGCATTGTTCGACAGTGTGCGACCAAACTTTTCTGAAAACTTCGAGTCGGTACGAAAAGTCACTTGGGCGATCATGCGTGCAATCGATAACCCCAACCACGGACCTTCGTCAGGTCCTGCGTCGTAGTAGTTGCCGTTGTTCCACTTGGGGTCGGTTAAAAGAGCACGACGACCAATTGCTCCCCAAGCAATTTGCTGAGCACTCGCCGCAGCACATGTGGCGATAGGAACGATTGATGCAACGCGATGCGGAAACATGATTGCCCACTCCAGCACTTGCATGCCACCCATTGATCCGCCAATCACGCTGTGCCATTTGTGAATACCCAATGCATCCGACAGTGATGCTTGTGCGCGCACCATGTCACGAATCGTCACAACTGGAAAACGCAATGCATATGGTTTGCCGTCATCAGGATGAAGAGATGCGGGACCTGTTGACCCTTGACATCCACCAATCACGTTGGTGCACACAACGAAGTACCTGTTGGTGTCGATTGCAAGCCCGGGACCAACAACCCCCTCCCACCAACCAGGAGTGGGATGACCGTGAGATGCAGCACCTGCAACATGGCTATCACCAGTCCACGCGTGACAAATCAAGATGGCATTAGAAGCATCATCATTCAACACACCCCAGGTTTCGTATGCCACTGAGACATGACTCAGTGCGCCACCGCCTTCTAATGAAAAAGGTCGGTCAACAGCGAAGGTATGGAATTGTCGTTGCCCTGGATCATCATCAGGCATCCATGCACCAGTGGCGGGGTATGGCTTACCGGCATGTGCTGGCGTATGCATAATTCCTCCTCTACTGTGGCGTGCGCGTATGTCGGTGACACCGTCGGAGAAAGCAATCGCCCTGTTGCTGTCAGCATTTGCCTCGCCACACGGCGCGACAAACACTCAGCCACATCCTCGCTAAAGCGAGAAGGCACCGTGCGGACTAGCCCCGGTTGCCGGACCAATTGGTCTCTCTGAATGCGTCGCAAATGAGGTTAGCCCCAGGAAATACGAATGTCCCGTTATTTAGCGCGCCAATTGAGTCGCGGCGATCTAGCGCGCCAATTGAGAAGTGGCGTGTTCCTTTAAACGCTTGTAGTCCACCTTGCCATTTGGCGCACGACCGATGGTGTCCACAACAACGATGTGACGAGGAGCCTTATACGCAGCAAGAGACGCCCGCACGTGAGCGCTTAAGTCATCCAGAGACGGAGGCGCACCCTCAACTTCAACAACGGCACAGATTGCCTCGCCAAAGCGGTCGTCAGGCACACCCACCGCGACGGCATCACGTACTCCCGGATGAGTTTTCAGCGCTTCTTCTACTTCCTCTGGGAAGACTTTTTCACCACCGGTGTTGATGCACACTGAACCTCGACCAAGAAGATGGATGGTGTTGTCCACATCAACAGTTGCAAAGTCGCCAGGAATACTCCAACGACGTCCCTCATATTCTTTGAAAGTCGCCTTGGTCTTCACTTCATCTTTGTAATAACCGAGCGGAATAAAGCCACCCACGGCAACCATTCCGCGCTCATCTGAACCGGGCTGTACTCGTTTGCCGTCTTCTGTGAACACCGCGCAGTTCGGCCCCAACATGAACTTTGCCGTTTTCTGTAATGCGCCCTTTGCGCTCACTGACGCACCAAGACCAACAGCTTCAGACGACCCGTAACTGTCAAACAACATCACTTGCGGCATGTGACCGATCAAACCATCTTTGTTTTCTTGTGACCACATCACACCCGACGAGGTCATCAGGCGAACACTCGACAAGTCGTACTTGCCAGGATGTGCATCAAGTTCTTCCAGCATCGGACCTGCAAAGGCTTGTCCAACAATGATGATGTTATTCACTTTGTTCTTCTGAACAGTGTCCCAAATAAGAGCGGGATCAAAACTACGACTAGGCAACGTCACCACGCAGCCACCATTGATCAACGTGCCAATTGCTGAAAATTGTCCCGTGCCGTGCATCAGCGGACATGCCACAAGCGTGCGCAGTCCTACCCCATTCGGATCGATACGTCCGAGCATCTCCTCGATGTCTGCCGCCGGACCAAAGCCGTTTAACAAGTTGCCACCAGCGCCTAAAACATTGATGAGATCATCAAGGCGCCACATCACGCCTTTTGGCATTCCTGTGGTACCACCGGTGTACAAGAACAACATGTCATCGCCGTTCATGCCCGATGAATCAATGTCTGCAACATCAACTGACGCAATTGCGTTGTAGTCAACGGCCCATGAAGGCACTGTGGTGACTTCATCTTTCACCATGTACCAGCGCTTCACTTTTGGCAATCGAGTACGCACACCGTCTATTAGCTCCGCGAATGCTCCATGAAATACAACCGCTTCGGCATCGGCGTTGTCAAAGAGATACACAATCTCTTCGGGCCCGTAGCGGTAGTTGGTGTTGATCGGAACACAACGACCAAGAAATGAGGCGAACATCGTTTCGAGATATTCCGGACCGTTATAGAGATAACACGACACCTTGGAGTTAGGTCCAAGTCCGGCCGCATGAAAGTCGACAGCCAGGGCGTTTGCTCGGCGATAGAACTCATGCCACGTCTGTTGCTGCGAGCCATAGATCTGGGCGATGTGACCCGGGATCTTGCGCGCCACTTCTTGCCAGATACGTCCCACGTTCCAGTCGGTCATGAGTTCCCCCTCTTCGTCATACGGCTCCTAGAGCCTGAATGCGTTGAGCAACGGTAGCAAGTCCCCGCTCTTGCGGGTTTCCTTGAACGGCGATACCCTGACAGACACTTCAGCGGGCGGAGTTGGCGCTGGACGATTCTTTTTCGTATGCCTGAATCTTCCTGAAAATTCTCGTGAAACATTCATGACAACTGTCGTCGCCTTTCTTCGTAATTATTTGTCGCCACTTGCCGTTGATCGCGCTACCCCAGGTCGCGGACACGGTGCGTTTGCCACTGCACCAATTAGCGCCGGCAGCGTCATCGCCACATTCGGAGGCGAAGTCCATCGTCGATTTACGTTTGACCAATGCGACGCCGATCGACGTGCACGTTCTATTCAAATTGACGATGATCTTTTTGTTCTAGGACCACCGTCTCGTGACCCCGGTGATTCCATCAATCATTCCTGTGAACCAAATTGCGGTGCAGGTAATGCAACACAAATCGTGGCGATGCGCGACATCGAACCGGGTGAAGAACTCACCTTTGACTATGCAATGACAGACGGTAGTGACTACGACGAATTCGAATGCCTATGCGGGAGCCACATGTGCCGTGGAACAGTTCGGGGCAGTGACTGGCGTCGTCGCTCGCTACACGTGCGTTACAGAGGTTTTATCTCCCCCTACCTGAGCCGACGCGCTCACTCATCACAACATGGTCGTGTGCTTGGGAAGTCTGACGCTGAACGCCTCATGTCGGGCTATGACTCATCTCCACGCACCGCTCTGTCAGTCGCGTTACGAATTGTCTTGGCTCGTCCCCACGCGCACTGGATGTCACTCGTGGCCGCTTTACCAGTGAGCGCCACACAACGAGAGCTTCTGTACGTAGCCGATCAGAGTGCGTGTGATCTTCTTCTCACTGAACTCAACGAGTTGCGGGGCGAGCCAATCATCGATTCACTGGCGATGTGCGAGTGACAGGATTACATCTCCAATGAAACGCACTCTTTTGTCTCCAAAGTGGATCGCATTCCATCTGTTAATCATCGTGTCTGTCGTCGCCATGATAAATCTCGGTTTGTGGCAACTTCGACGCCTCGAAGAACGAAAAGACTTCAACGCTGAAGTACGCGCACATTCAAAGACTGCTGTTCAGCCACTCTCAGAGTTATTGGCTCAAGGCGACGATTACGGACAACTTGAGTGGTATCCCGTTCGCGTGACGGGTGAATACCTGCCTGACCGTGAGATCACGATTGTAAATCGTTCTCAAGACGGTGCGGCTGGTCGTAACTCTGTTGTACCAATGCGCACTGACACTGGCGAGTTGGTCTTAATCAACCGTGGATTTGTTCCCCTCAGCCTCGACATTCCCGCTCCGCCCAGCGGCACAGTTACCGTCACTGGGTATGCGCGAGCACCACAAAAGCGCAGTGCGGTTGGTGCTGTCGACTCGGACCGCCCAGGCACCACCGAGTTTCAACGTCTCGACATTCCACTTATCGAACGTGCACTGAACATCGATGTCGCGCCCATGTACATCCAACGACTCGACTCAGATCCTCCAGAGGGTCAGTGGCCAGCGCGTGTCACCAACCCGTCACTTGATGAAGGCCCGCACCTGTCGTATGCGGGTCAATGGTTCTTCTTCACTGCTGTAGCAATCATTGGTTGGATTGTGGTGATTGTGCGCTATAGAAAAAAGACTGTCGCAGTTGGACAAAGTTCTATGAGTGACGCTCCATCTCAAACATCCGCTTGAACTGTTCAATCACATTCGGACTTTTGTGTCCTGGATCGAGAGATCGATACACCGTGTCCACATTGACCGCCAAACGGCCATACTCTCCCCAATTCGAAAACCCATTCAATGCGATATCACGCGCAGCATCCCATGCATCAACACCGTTGTTAAACCGTTCCGTTGCCTCAGACTCCACGAAGGACAAGTAGTCGCGTACCGCCACTACTCCGGCTTTGTCTGTCAGCGGACCATGACCCGGGACGATGTGTTCAACATCGGCTGATGTGATCAGATCACAGGCTGCAATCCAGTTCGATAACGGCCCCACCCACACGATTGGTGTTCCACCTATGAACAAAATGTCTCCGGTGTAGACGGTCTTTGCATCAGGAACAAATACAAGAGTGTCACCACGAGTGTGCGCCGGACCTACCTCCACTAGCTCGACGAGGCGTCCGCCAACTTCCACCTCATGGCGTCCCTGAAACGTCCGTGTAGGTGGCGTCAGTTCAATCCCCTCGAATTCAAACTCTCCAAAAAAATGTCGAAACAATTCACCTACGTCTCCGGGCGCTTTATTTAATTGCGCGAGCATTGATGGTGGAACTTCCTTCATTTCTTCCGCCGTTGCTTCCGAGGCAATTATCTCTTTGCCCTTCAGTAACTGATTGCCGTAACAGTGATCGCCATTCGCGTGTGTGTTGACAACAGTAGAAATAGGTGACGTGCGAACATGTGGTGACATCGCATCCAGCATTTTTTGTGTCAACTTCAGGTCAAACAAAGTGTCAACGAGGAGCGACTCGCCATCGCCAACCACGAGACCCGCATTGCTCCATCCCCAACCACCATCAGGCTGCAGATACGCATGACAGCCGTCAGAAACTTCATGTACGCCCAATGTGTATGTCATGAGAGATCCTCCACAATGAAACTCGCAATCTGTGAGGCGACTACCGCAACCACCATATTCGTATTGCTACGTGGCAATTGTGGGAACACTGATGCATCGGCCACGTACAACCCTTGCACGGACGGGATTTGGCCACGCTGAGACACGACTGAGTGAGGTCCTTCTCCCATTGCACATGTTCCTGAAATGTGGCTGTGCGGTACAACATTCGCATACAACCAAGTATCGAGTGCAGACTCGGCGAGCGATAGCAAATCCCGCGCTGATGTGCCACGAGCATCGCACAATACAGAACCACACTGTTCCTCCAGAGTGGGAATCGTCTCCCCAACAAATGTTCGTACCGCGTGACGCATTAATTCTCGGTCGCGCGGATCACCCAGCAGATTGAGATCAATTCGTGGTGCCTCCGTAGTTCCTGTCACTTGTCCCCTAGATTTCACATTCAAAACACTCAGCGATACGCCACCAAACATCGGAGTAGTGGGATGTGCTGACTCATAACCGATGAGTTGCGTATCACCCATCGACAGCAATGCCGTGGCATTGATGCCTCCAGGAAAAGCAGAAGGTCTTTGGATTGCGAAAAACACCGACGGATGATCTTGAGAATGTTGTCCAATGTTTTGTTGACTGATGTCGGATTGTTGAAGAAGCAACGGTGTAGCTACAGCACCCGCTGCCATCACCACAACTTCTGCATTCACAACTCCAACATCGGTAACAACCCCACGCACAAGTCCGTCGTCAATAACCAAACGAACAACTCTGGCATGAATAATTTCAATTGCCCCATCTGCAACCGCATCGGCGATCAGTACTGCTCCAGAAAGTCGAAGTCCATTCCACAGCAATGGTGCAGACTGTGCACCTGCTGCTATTAATGCTCGCCCCACTACTCCCACGTCATCGGAAGGAAGTGTGGTGACTGGAAACAGATCGTTTGCTCCCGACATGACCTTCTCGGGGTCCCATGCAGAACAGCCATACTCGTTTCGCCAAACATCGAAATCTTCAGAGTGCAAAGGCGACACAACCATGCCATTGACCGCGCCGCCACCGCCTACACACCGACCCTGCAGATATGAATATGGTTCGCGCTCTACCTGTTGTGTGATAGTTGCATTCATCCGAGTAACAGCTAACGATTCTTCATTGAGTGATGACATGAAATTCGCATCATCATGATGATCGTTGTATGTACCCTGTTCGATAAGGACAATCCGAACTGCCTGTTCATTAGCTCGAAATGCATCTGAAATTCGACGCGCAATCACGCAACCAGCTGTACCCGCACCAACGATGACAACGGTGCGCACGCACTACCCCACTACTGAGTAGCAACAGCAGAGTCATCGATCTGCGGTGGCGTGGATGCTGGCAACCCTGATAAGTGCGCTGCATCGTTGTAACGCACTAGTTTCCAACGCCCAGCACGCAAATGCTGTACTTCTGTTATAGAGGTGTTCAATGTGTGCACTTCAAAAAATCCGGTCGTCGGAGCACGTAATGCGGTACGCAAGATCGCGTCAATCACTCCACCGTGACAACACACAACAACGGTTGCTCCCTCATAAGCCCGCACGGTCTGCGCCAGTGCCGCCCCAACCCGAAGATGAAATTCGGCCACTGTTTCTCCACCACCAGGAAACGTGACTGCATGAGGATCTGTTTCCCAGTCAGGCATCCCGTAAAGATCAATGAAGTCCTTATATGACATACCGTCACATTGTGGACCTGGGTCGTGCTCACCCCATTGCGGGATGACCGTTATGGGCAAGCTTCCAAGCCCTGGTGCGATGATTTGTGCGGTCTCACGGGCACGAGGAAACGCGCTTGACAGTAAGACATCAGCCGGAATTTCATTGTGTTGAAGAAAGCGATCACGAAGACGTTCCGATTGCAGTTGACCAAGTGGCGATAATCCACTGCATGTACGTGGACCACCGATCATCCGACGCACCGTGGCATTTGATTCGCCGTGGCGAATGAGAACCAATCGTGTGCCTGTCACGACGCTCAGGCTAGTTTCTCGACGAACGACTCCAACTGACGCAAATTGCGGCATTCATACACGCCATCGATGAATGAGCCATACTCACCCACGATTGAGTCTCCGGTATTCCAGTAAGAACGTGGTTCGGGGTTCAGCCAGTACACGTGACGGGCCTTTTGCTTCATTTCTTTCACTACCCATGACTGGGAAGCGTGATAGTTGTTCCGCGCATCACCAAGAAGAAGCACGGTAGTGCGCGACGTGATGTCTTTACCGTATTTGTTCCAGAACACTTCGAATGCATGTCCATAGTCACTGTGTCCATCAACCCAGATGACATCAGCTTCTGTATTGATACGTGCAATTGCTTCTGACACATCCTCTGTCGATCGGAAAAATTCTGTCACTTCATCAATGCCATCAATAAACACAAAGGAACGAACTTTAGAAAACTGCCCCTGAATTGCATACACGAGCATCAATGTGAAGCGAGCAAATGCGGCAACAGATCCGGAGATGTCCGCCACCACCATCAATTCAGGTTTTGCCGGACGTGGAAACTTGAACTTTGGTTCAGCGGGCACACCGCCGTAGCTCAAACTGTGACGAACAGTGTTTCGGAAATCAAGTGGACCCTTCCGACCGTGTTTGCGCTTGCGTGCCAACTTTGCTGCCAACTTGCGAGTTAGTGGCTGCAATGCTTTCTTTAGTCCGGCCATCTCTTCACGGCTCGCATGCATAAATTCAACATCTTCGGGAAGTGGTTTACGTAAGGTCTTTGCCATTGCTTCGGCACCACGATCAGCAACGAGACGACGGCGAATCTCCGCTTCAACTTCTTGCTTAAATTTCTCAATATTCGACTGATGCTCGTCTCGTTCGAGACGTTCCTCAAGAGAGGTTAAGTCGCCGCCCACTTCTTGACGACTTGCCTCCATCAGCTTCTCAAGCATCGAATCAAGATCAAGATTGCGCAACGTGCGATACAAGTAATAGGTACCACCAACCGGTCGACCAGGTTCCATACCTGCGAAACGATTAACCGCTTGCTTCGCGAGGGCTCGCATTAACGCCTGATCGCCTGATCGCAATGCCTGCATCAGCAATTGCATCATTTCTTCAGGAGTGAGTGAGTTCATTGCGCCACCGGCACCACGACCCTCTCCCTGTTGCATTTGCTCTTGCATTTCACGCCAGAGATCATCAGCGTCACCGTTTCCTGAAATCTGGTATTGCGGACCGCGCAAACTGAAGTACACCTCAAACACGGTCTCAAAGGAACGCCAGTGCGCGTGATTCTTCACCAACGTGGCGCCCAACGCATATTTGAAAGCCTCGCGATCTTCGATTGGAATGTGCTGAATCGCCTCCATGGCATCAAGGTTTTCCGTGAGACTGACTGGCAGTCCCGCGCTTCGCAATTCAGTAATAAAACCCGTCAGAAGGTCGAGCACGTTTCCTCGTGTTTCCTCAGATAGCGGACAATGTCAGTCATCTGACAGCTCTTTGGCTGCCTTTGCGATGTCTGACTGGTACTTCAAAAGAATGTGCAACGTTTCTTTTGCCTGTTGCGCATCGACATTTTCGATACCAAGCAGCACCAAGGTTGCTGCCCAGTCCAATGTCTCACTCACAGATGGCGCCTTCTTTAGATCCAGCTGACGAATGCTGCGAACAATGCGTGCAATCTGATCAGCCAGTTGCTCGGTCACACCAGGAACCTTGGTGAGAACAATCTGCTTCTCACGATCCATATCGGGGTAATCAACATGCAAGAATAAGCAACGACGCTTGAGAGCTTCTGATAATTCACGGGTGTTGTTTGACGTAAGGAACACCAACGGAATTTGTTTGGCCTTAATTGTTCCAAATTCGGGAATCGACACTTGATACTCCGAGAGAATCTCAAGAAGGAGCGCTTCAGTTTCGACTTCAACGCGGTCGACTTCGTCAATCAGGAGCACCACAGGCTCTTCTGCTGTGATCGCTTCAAGTAGCGGACGCGTCAATAAGAAGTCTTCACCGAAGATGTCGTCATGTATGTCTTCCCATGCGTCTTCGCTCTTGTCAGCTTGAATACGAAGTAATTGCTTCTTGTAGTTCCACTCGTACAGTGCTTTGGATTCATCAAGGCCCTCGTAGCACTGAAGACGAATGAGGCGTGCGCCTGTCATCTCCGCGATGCTTTTTGCAAGTTGGGTCTTTCCGGTACCTGCTGGTCCTTCCACCAACACGGGCTTGCCAAGGCGGTCGGCGAGAAATGCGATACCTGCGATACCGTCATCGGCGAGGTAATTCACCTTTTTCAAGCCTTCGCGTACCTGCTGCACTGATTCAAAGCGATAAGTCATACGGGGTATGACCCTAGTGCTACTTGGGGGTAATGGCTCACTTCAACGCCACCCTCTAGTCTGAAAGCCCATGTTCCGAGACACGTTGGTCGTTGCTATCGGAACCTTGATGTCGCGTCTTACTGGCCTTCTTCGCGTCATCATTTTCGGCATTGTCATTGGGCAAACAGCACTTGCTGATGCCTTTGACGGTGCAAATAATTCTCCCAACTCGATCTATGAGTTGCTACTTGGTGGCGTCCTTGCTGCCGGACTAGTGCCACTGTTCACACGATTTGAAGAGACCCGTGATGACGATGCTCGCAGTGCGGTGATATCCGTATCAGTCGTCTTACTGCTTGCTGCTACTGCTATCGCAATCATTGCGGCTCCTGTCATCTTCCGCTTGTTTTCTCTCAGTCCAAGTTCACTTGTCGATGCTGATGAGTACCGACGTGCTGGCACAGCAATGACTCGCATCTTCCTTGTGCAGATCTTTTTTTACGGCGTGACAGCAATTGGATCAGCTCTGTTGAATGCACGACGACGATTTATGGCTGCCGCATGGGCACCAGTGCTTTCAAATGTTGTCTCTATCTCATTGCTACTGATGATTCCACTCACTGTTGACGGCACACCACAATTAAGTGACATCACAGAGTCGGGATCGTTTTTCATTCTGCTGACGTTGTCCACCACATTGGGTGTCGCAGCCATGGCTCTCATGCTGATTCCCGCAATTACGCGTGCTGACATTTCATGGAACTTTCGACCGAATTTTCGACATTCTGCAGTGAAACGTCTCTTTCAATTGTCGCTATGGAGTTTTGGATATGTAGTCACCAACCAAGTTGCATTGATTGTTGTTCGCAACTTGGCCGACCCTGGCAGTGGCAATCAAGATGCCTATGGAAAAGCATTCATTTTTTTCATGCTCCCGCATGGACTGCTTGCAATTTCAATTGCGACAACTTTTGCTCCTGAGTTAGTACGGCGAGTGCAAGCCAGTGATTCAATGGGTTTTCGTCAATGGATGACATCGGGAACACGTTGGACAATCATGCTGACACTGCCAGCATCAATTGCTTTTGTCTTGCTCGCACACCCTCTCATCAATGCGTTACTGAGCTATGGACAATTCAGCGATGTAGCCGCCACGAACACAGCTCGCGCCCTGATGGGCTTCGCCGTCGGCCTTGTTGGTTTTTCCGTGTATTTGTTTGCACTGCGCGGTTTCTACGCGCACGAAAACACCCGCACTCCATTTGCGCTCAACGTTGTTGAAAATGCCATCAACGTCGTGTTGGCGATCGTGCTTGTTGACCGCCACGGAGTGCTCGGTCTTGGTCTCGCATTTGGCATTGCCTATCTCGTGTCGGCGCTCATGGTCCTCATTGTTCTTACTACTCGCCACGCCGCTATCGACTGGCCATCGCTCGGGTCACTAGTGGCGCGGGTGCTTGTCTCTGTTTTCATCATGGCTGTCGTGATTGCGATCATCGAAACAGCAATGTCGCCAGATAACGGATTGGGATATGTCGCCGAAGTCGTCATTGCTGGCGGTGCCGGTACCACCATCTACGTCATGCTTTTGATCGCCCTACGCGTTCCAGAGATTCGTCAAATGAAAGGCGTATTTACTCCGCGCGCCAACGCTTCTGATCTTGCGCAGTAGGTCTATCGCAACAAAACGAGATCATCGCGGTGAACCACTTCAACAACACCTAGATGTGAAATGTCGACACTTGTGCGCCCGCGCGCTTGTTGCAGTTGAACAGATGTCATTGCTGTCATGCCGCGCGCAATGATCTCTCCATTGCGATCAACGATTTCCACGGTTGCGCCTTCATCGAAGACGCCGGTGCTGTCAATAACGCCTGCAGGCAGCAACGACGTACCACGAGAAGTCAACGCAACACGTGCTCCGTCGTCGACAACGATCCGCCCTTCAACCTCAGCGGCAAATGCGATCCATAGTTTGCGCGCCGACAGTTGCCGGTCATGTGGGTGAAATACCGTTCCAACTGACGAGTCCTTCGCGATAATGCTGGTGAGAACGTGTGGCGTTGAGGCTGCGGCAATCACTGCGGTAACGCCAGACCATGATGCAATTCGTGCAGCTGCCAATTTGCTCGCCATGCCTCCACTACCGCGCGACGTGCCTGTGCCCGTTGCATTGACGCTCAGCAATGGGTCGTCGGCATGCACTTCACGAATGATCGTTGCGTGGGGATTCGATCGCGGGTCTTCCGTATAGAGCCCTGGCGTATCGGTGAGCATGATCAGCATGTCCGCGGACACAAGATGTGAAAGTAGCGCCGAAAGGTGATCGTTATCGCCGTAGCGAATTTCGGTGTTCGCAATCGCATCGTTTTCGTTCACGATGGGCACGCAACCCAACTCAAGCAGTCGCAACAGCGTGTTACGGGCATGAAGATATTGTTGGCGATTCACAAAGTCGTGTGGAACCAATAAAACTTGTGCGCTTACCAGTGAGTGTCGCGCAAAGTTTTGTGCGTAGGCAGCCATCAACTGTGGTTGACCAACGGCCGATAATGCCTGCAACGTGAGAACGTCAGATGGACGTTGATGAAGACCCAGTCCCGCGACTCCAGATGCAACTGCACCAGATGTCACAAGGAGCACTTCGTGCCCCGCTGCACGCACATCGGCAACTTGATCAACGATTGATGCGACGACGTCAGCGCGCAGGAACCCGTGATCGTCGGTGAGCGACGAACTTCCTATCTTGACTACGACTCGCATACCCATAGATTCACACTTCTGGCACGAATTCAAAACTGAATTCTGCAATCCATACGACATCGCCCTCTGCAACGCCTGCTTTTGCCAGCAATTTGGGTACTCCCAACTTCTTCAGACGGTCATCGATGTAATTCAACGCTTCAGGGCTCGTCACATCATTCAAGGCAACTGCGCGCTCCACACCGCGACCATGCACGCGAAATTCATTCTCAGAGATCTGCTCCACCCAAGCGTGCTCTGGTTCGGGGCGCATAATGATCGTCGCGGAAGTTTCAGGTTCTTCGCTTCGCGCCCGGCTTACCAACTCTGCCAACTTCATCACAACGCTACGAACATTGTGAGTAGTGATTGCCGACATCGCCATGTGTGGCCACGTTTCCATCAGCTCTGGTGAAGCACTGTCAGACTTAGTACCCACAATTAGTGCTGGGCGCTGAAGAAGTTCGGGACGATAATTGCCCAACTCGTATTGCAACACTTCGAGTTGATGCTCAGGCGATGCCCCATCCATCGGAGCAAGGTCGATGAGATAACACATCACACGGGCACGCTCAACGTGTCGCAGGAACTGGTGCCCGAGGCCACGACCTTCACTTGCGCCCTCAATGAGTCCAGGAATATCAGCCATGACGAACTCGCTTGACTCATCGATACGTACCACACCAAGATGTGGCTCTAGCGTCGTAAAGGGATAATTTGCGATCTTTGGTTTTGCCGCCGACACAACACTGATGAATGTGCTCTTTCCCGCATTTGGAAAACCGACTAATGCAACGTCTGCCATTAATTTCAACTCGAGCTTCAGCCAACGCTCTTGACCATGTTCTCCTTGTTCGGCAAATGACGGGGCGCGACGCTTGTTCGACAAAAACTTTGCGTTGCCTCGACCACCACGACCCCCGGCTGCCGCCAACCATTTGTCTCCATGATGCGCGAGATCCGCAAGCACTTCTCCGGTGTACATATCTTTTGCGACGGTTCCTTCAGGCACCGCGACATACAAGTCTTCCCCGCGTTTACCGTGGAGGTCCTTGCCCTTCCCATGCACGCCATTTGCGGCTGCACGGTGCGGATAATCACGAAAAGCGAGAAGAGATGCCACGTTGCGATCAGCAATCAACCAGACATCGCCACCTTTGCCGCCATCGCCACCGTTTGGGCCACCAAAGGCAACGGGGCCTTCACGGCGGAAACTCACGCATCCGGCTCCGCCATCTCCTCCACGCACATTCAGTTGTGCTTCGTCAACGAATGCGCTCATAGGCATCCACAGGCTACCTGTCACTGGTATGCCACAACGGTGACGCATGGTGCTCGTAGCGTTGTGTTTATGAGCGGGCCCGACACATCTGCGAAAGAAAGCCATTCGACAGAACGTGATGTGACGGCAACTGAACGCTCCCAAACATGGTTGTCTACCATGTCTGGCCACGGCAGCAATAGCGATGTTCGTCGCGCTCACGCTGATTCATGGGCCGGCACCGGCACGAAAGACGTCGCAGATCGACTGATGCGCGAACACATCATTGACGGTGAGTTGGCCCCACACGCCACGCGGTCAACAGGAGCCGGCAACCGCGCGATCGCCGAAGAACCTGATCCGTATCGCACGTGTTTTGAAAGAGACCGCGATCGCATTTTGCATGCACCATCATTTCGTCGTCTTGCCGGAAAAACGCAAGTCTTTGTGTTCCCCGATGATCATCAGCGGACACGCCTCACTCACGCGCTTGAAGTTGCACAAGTTGCAGTGTCAGTAGCGCGCGCGTTGCGCCTCAACGTCACATTGACTGAGGCCATAGCGTTGGGTCACGACTGCGGTCACGGCCCAGGAGGACACGCGAGCGAAGACGCGCTCAGTCCGTATCTCGATGGTGGCTACGACCACGCCCAATGGGGTGCAGATGTTGTGTTGTCGCATCTCAACTTGTGTACTGAAACACTCGATGGCATTCGTAATCACAGTTGGTCACGTCCTGCACCCGCAACACCAGAAGGCGAAGTAGTGAGCTGGGCCGACCGTATTGCGTATGTGTGCCACGACTTTGAAGACGCCGTGTCCGCAGGCACTGTGTCCTCTCGCGACCTTCCCGACATAGTGCGTCAGCGTTGTGGCGTCACTCGCAAGGAACAATTATCTGCGTTCATCCACGCGATGATCGACGCAACTGCCGCTACCGGGTTCGTTGGCATGACACCCGATGTAGCCGATGCGCTTGCGGCATTTCGACAGTTCAATTACGAGACCATTTATTACCGCGAAGACTCACGCAAACAAGCACGCGACGTTATCGACATGTTGCGCACACTTGTTGATCACTACATTGCATCCCCACATCTGATCCCACTCGATGAAAATGGAGTGGGCGACGTTCAACATGCTGTGACGTACGTTGGCGGCATGACAGACCGTTTCGCATGCAAACAGGCACTACTGATCGGCTACCCCGAACACAAGTTGCCTCGCTCTATTTAGAGCGGTAAACAATAAAGCGCGATTTAGCGCGGCAAATAATAAAGCGCGATTTAGCGCGGCAAAAGAAACAGTAAATTAGTCGAGCGGAACGACGTCGACAACTTTGCGACCGGCGCGCTCACCAAATTTCACACTGCCATCTGTCAACGCAAACAATGTGTCATCGCGACCAATGCCAACGTTCTTGCCCGGATGTGTGCGGGTGCCACGTTGACGGATGATGATTGTTCCAGCTGTGATCTTAGTTCCGTCGAACACCTTCACACCAAGACGCTGCGCATTTGAGTCACGGCCGTTACGTGTTGAACCGCCACCTTTGGTCTTTGACATCGTGATCAGCCTTTCGCGATGGAAGTGATTTCGACAACCGAGTACTTCTGACGATGTCCGAAGCGACGGCGCTGGTTGGTACGACGCTTGTACGTGAAACCGTTGATCTTTGGTCCCTTTGCAATGCCGACAACACGTCCTTTGACGCTTGCACCGCGCAATTGCTCTGGAGTTGCCAAGACGGTGTCACCGTCAACAAGAAGAACTGGTGTCAAAGAAACTTCTGCTCCTTCGTCTACACCAAGGAGCTCCACCTGGACTGTTTGTCCTTGGGAGACCTTCTCTTGCTTGCCACCGGATGCGATTACTGCGTACATAGCGGTTTCCCACTCTATCTGAGCCATATGGCTTCGACAATCGAGAAAATCAGTAATTACGGCTATTCGAGGAGGCCAAAATCCACCTTCACGCCACGACCCTCGCAATCGGGACACTGCTCGGCGAACGAGGTGAGCAGCCCCTCCCCAATGCGTTTGCGGGTCATTTCCACGAGTCCAAGTTCGGAAATGTCAAACACTTGCGTGCGGGTTTTGTCACGTGCGAGCGCTCGTCGGAACGAATCGACCACCTTGCGACGGTTGTCCTTGATCTCCATATCGATGAAGTCGATCACGATGATTCCACCAATGTCTCGCAACCGCAACTGGTGCGCAACTTCTTCAGCTGCCTCAAGATTGTTCTGGAACACAGTCTCTTCAAGATTCGACGTGCCAACGTTTTTGCCGGTGTTGACGTCGATCACTGTTAGTGCCTCAGTGTGTTCGATAATCAGCGAACCACCAGAAGGCAACCACACCTTTCGATCAAGCGCTTTGTGAAGTTGTTCGTGCACGTGATGGAACTCAAATAGCGACAAGCCCTCGGTCTCGCGGTCGTAATAAGTGACACGATCTGCAAGTTCGGGGTTAAATGCCGCGACGTAGTTCTTCACATCTTCATACAAACGCTCATCATCAATGATGACTCCGCGATACTCCGCATTGAACTCCTCACGAATCACACGTACCGCGAGCTCGGGTTCGCGATATAACAGTGTTGGTCCATTTGCGGCATTTGCGCGTGCCTCAATCCCCTGCCACTCCGCGAGTAGTTGCTTCATGTCGGCAACAAGTTCGTGTTCGGTTGCGTGTTCGGCAGCAGTACGCACAATCACGCCGTGTTCAGCTGGCTTCACTCGATCAAGCACCGAACGAAGACGTCGACGTTCATCATCTGCAAGACGTTTTGAAATTCCGTACGTCTTGCTGTTCGGAATAAGAACTACAAAACGTCCCGGCAATGACACTTCTTGTGTCAAACGCGCACCCTTGGCACCAATTGGATTCTTCGTGACCTGACACATGATCATCTGACGCGATCTCAGGATGTTTTCAATGCGTGCCTCGGTTGGTGTGTCGACATCTTCAGGGTCGTATTGCACGTCACCGCGATACAGCACCGCATTTTTTGGTGTCGCGATGTCGACAAACGCCGCCTCCATACCGGGTAACACGTTTTGTACGCGACCGAAATAGATGTTTCCGTGAATCTGGCTGACGTCATCTGCTGGTCGACTCACGTAATGCTCAATAAGGGTGCGGCCTTCAAGCACCGCAACTTGGGTGATGCCATCTCGCACCTGCACACACATGAGGTACCGACCAACAGGTCGACCATCGCGCTCACGTCCACGGCGACGCTCGATGATCTCGGCCTCAACTGCTTCTGTCGACGACGCAGACCCCGACCGACCACGTCCACGGCCGCCACGACGTCGGCGCTTCTTTGCACCTTGTCCTGATGAGCCGCTGTCGTCGTCTGACCGTGCTGCCGACGCAACAGATGGAGCAGGTCGCGTGTCACCGATTTGAGGCTTACGTGCTGGCTGGCGTTCCATCCGAGCGTCGTCAGGGGTTGCTCTATCGCCAGAGTCAACACCTGTTTGTCCCACCAGCCGCTTGCGGTTGCGACCACCGCGAGAACCACGACGGCGACGACGTGGCGCACCATTTCCACTTGAAGAATCGCTGTGACCATGTGAATCACTGCCATCGTGTGAATCATTGCCACCAGATGGACGTGTGGCTCCGCCCACGTCGGCTGCACTATCGCTCATGTCTCGTTCCCTTCTCGTCACGTCGGGCTACGTCGCACACTGAGCGCGCCGTGAGCACATCGCACAAGAGTTCCGTACAACGAGTTCAGAAAAGTCCTCGTTACAGGAGCCCGTATGCGTGACGTGTGCGTTTGTGGCTGCCATCAGGCGCCGCGAACGCGTATCGGCCTGGGGATAACCCTACCCTCAGGGCCTATCGGAAACGGCGCATATACACGCTTTGCACGACACCAATCATGAGGGCAAATGCGACGGTATGCGATCCCCCGTAACTCACAAACGGTAGAGGCACTCCAGAGACCGGCGTAATCCCCATCGTCATGCCGATATTTTGAAAGGACTGCCACAACACCATGGTGAAAACACCTGTGGCGAGATACAGACCCAGTCGATCTTTTGCCTTACGTGCGATACGAAAAATGCGCCACAAAATCACCACGAAGATCGCAATCAAAATGCCGCAACCAACCAGACCAAATTGCTCACCGACCGCAGAAAACACAAAGTCCGTTGACTGCACAGGAATAAAGCGGCCATTAGTTAGTGGTCCGTCAAGATATCCGCGACCAAATATCCCGCCATTAGATACGGCGCGTTTAGCAAAGCGCACCTGATTCAATAAGTTTTGTAGTGACGCAGAATCAGAGTTCTGATTCAAAAATCCAGTAATCCGTCGAATTTGATAATCCTTCACGACGCCACTCACCACACCAACGACCACCGACGTCACAGCAAGACTTGTCACTAGCAAGATGTATCGAAGTCGTGCTCCCGCAACAAGAAGAACACCCATTGCACATGCAATCGTGACTGATGCTGAACCAAGGTCTGGTGCAATTGCCACTAAGAAAACCGGCAACCCTACAATGAAGAGGGACTGGATGAAGCGCTCATACGGAACCGTCTCAGACTCTGAGTCCGCCAAGAATCCTGCAAGCAATAACAGTGTGGTGAATTTCGCCAGTTCTGACGGCTGAATCGCAATGGGCCCAACGTCAAACGACAAGCGCGCACCACCCTTAGCAGCACCGATTACAAGCACCAACACCAACAAGAAGATGGTTGCGACGTACAAGATCTCTGCGTTGCCACGTAATCGGCCATAGTCAATGGACATCACCGCCGTCATCGCGAGGCCAGCAATAATGATGAAGATGATTTGTCGTTGTGCAAACAAATACGGGTCTTGACCAAGACTGATAAGTCGCGGACGTGTTGCCGAATAAATGATGAACACGCCAATTGTTGTTTGCACGATGACCGCGATCATCAATACCCAGTCAATGTTACGACTGGGATCGGCGTAGCTACGCCTGATGTTTCCAAGACCCGAATCGGGTTTGCGCGTAAGAAGTGGAAACGTCATCTCATACCAAATTACTCAATGCAATAATTTTTCGATGCAATGCCTAAGGCCTCTGAACTGCCTGCTGGTTCTTCGGGCAACGCGCTAATCACGGACTGCTGAGCCAGTACCAACTAGACACAGTGCATTTTGTGGACGAAGAAGTTGCGGTGGTGCTGGTGTCACGCTGTTGATGTCGAGAGGATCAGTTGGTTCAGCTTTGTCCGGAGTGACACGTCCGGCAAGCGCGGTAAACAAACACTTCACGATCGGCGCCGCAGCACGCGAGCCAAATCCTGCCTTCTCAACATATGCAAAGGCTGAATACGGATGCTTTTTGCTCAAACTAAATGCACCGAATGCTGAAGAGTCGTTCCACGGCAAGTTTCCAAAACCTTGTGCAGTCCCGGTCTTGCCCGCAAGTGGCAACACTGCCTTGGGATACGTGCGGAACAAACTCTCGCCTGTCGTTGAGTGATAGAAGTCTGATGTAACTCCGGGTCCGGTGATAACTCGCTTAAGCCCTGCAACAATCGGATCGCGCACTTCAGGACGAATAGCAATATCGCGAATCACCTGTGGCGCTGAAAGATCTTGCACAATCACACCTTTTTCAAGATCCACCATGTTTGGTTTGCCCGGAGGTGTACCCGGTGCCCAGATCGCACGCACCACGCGTGGTTTCAATACTTTTCCGCCGTTCCCTAACACTCCATACGCCAATGCGACTTGAAGAGGCGTTGCTGACAACAAACCTTGTCCGATCGAGAACTGAATACTGTCACCGACGTAATAACCCTCGCCCTCTTCTTTGGCGATGGCACCGACCTCGGCAAGTTGTTCTTTCAAAAAACGACTAGGCACTGTTCCAATAAATTCGTATGGCAAATCGATCTCCGTGGGGGATCCAAATCCAAAGAGACGCACCTGCTCTTCTAATACAGGTCGGTTTCCTCGTTCAATAAAGATCTCTTCGCCGATCTTGTAAAAAAACACGTCTGATGAGACAGCGAGCGCGTCCTCAACATTGACTCGTCCGTATTTACACGGCGCTCCATTACCGCAGTTCGCATTTTTGAATACACACTTCACGTTCAACTGGCAACGCTCTTCGGGAATGCTTTCGAGTTTGTACGTGCCCTCGTCTTTCAGGAAATACTTCACGCCACCTGGCAACTGTCCAGTATTTAATGCAGCAAATGCAACGAACGGCTTGAAGGACGAACCAAGGTTGTAACGACCAGAGATCGCACGATTTACCAAGATTGACTGATCAGGATCTTCCGTGTTTGGGAACAACTGACCAAACTTTTCACCAGTGATACCGGCGTTGAACCAACGATTATCAAAATTCGGATAACTCGCCATTGCGGCAATATCGCCCGTGTCATAGTTCAGCAACACAACTGAACCTGCTGGAGCCTTATAAAACGTGATCTCTGGATACTGCGGATCTGGTTCGCCATCAATCTTGATCTGTGGAGCCTCAGTGCGACGACGCACCATAATCTCAGTTTGCAATGCCTGCTCCGCAAATTGCTGCATGTCGAGATCAATGGTGAGTTGAATATCGTTACCGGGAACCGGTTCAACACGTTCTATCTGGCGCAAGATGCGACCACGCGAATCGACTTCATACTTCACATAACCGGGAGTTCCACGCAACACGTTTTCGTATGTTTGTTCCACACCAAACTGTCCAACACGTGAATCGGGGTCATAGCCAAGATTTCGATATCGCTGAAGCTCGGATTCCTTGATCGCACCTAAGAATCCGACAATATGACTCGCAATCGGCGCATAAGGGTATTGACGACGCCAGTCTTCACGCACATCGACGCCGACGTAGTCTTCAGAACGCTCACGTAGGAAAATGGCGGTGTCTTCCGATATGTCTTCTTTTAATGGCAGCGGTTGAAGCGGGTCATAACGAGGACTGTTGTAACGGTCTTCTAATTGTTGGAATGACATGTTCAAAACGCCCGAGAGACGATCCCACATACGTTGACGATTCAAATCGCGATTGATGACTGCTCGATCAATGGTTGCGGTGAGAACACGCTCATTATCGGCAACAATGCGACCTTTTAAGTCAAAAATTCGTCCACGTTCAGGAGTCAGACGCACTGTACGTGTACGAACTTCAACAACGCGTTCCTGCACGGCCTCGGCATCAACGACTTGAAGAAACCACACGCGAATAGACAGCAGCGACACCAAGATCCCTGCTACCACACCCAAGATCGCCAATCGCGATGTATTGGTTACTGCTGGCACTAACGAACAGCCTTTTCCTTCGCCATCGCCCACCGGCACAATCGCTCAGTTGGAAGACTGAAAAGTGCGTTGAACACTGCTACCACGAGAGCAATAGTAAGTACTTTCGTCGTGAATATCCCGTCAGTGCCCACAAGCGCAATCGCCCCAGCCATCAAAATCATCCCTAGTCCACTCGCAACAGAACCAAGCAAGACGCGCGACCACCACGTGGGTTCGTGAACAAATGAATGAACAAAACCCGCAAGGTATCCAACGATTGCAAAGACCGCCGCTCCGAGGCCAAGGGGTGTGGTGAGAACCATGTCGTACATCAGTCCAATCATGAATCCTCCGATGGCGCCTACTTCGGAACCGCGCGCAAGACCGGCACTAGCGGCGAGCAAGATCATGATCTCGAGTGATACGTCAAACGGCCGCATTTCGTTTAACAAGGTTGTTTGTAAAGCCAGAAAAAACAATGCAATAAGAAAGAGGCGCACATACGCGTTTTCTGCCAAGACAACAATGCGTTCAATCATTGTTCAACACGTTCGGTAGTCGGTTGATACAACAAAATGCGCACAAAGTTGAGGTTGTCAAGATTTGCCGCGACATTCACTTCAAGAATCGGCCCTAACGTTCCTGAACGATTGACCACACGAGCGACTGTTCCCACCACGATGTCAGGTGGAGCAAGAGATGTTGCACCACCTGCAGAAATCACTGGCGACCCCACCGCGATATCACCAAAACGTGGTTGATTTTCAATAAAGCGAATGATCGGCAATCTGTTGAGACCACGACCTTCTAGCGCGCCGGTTTCACGTAGAGGTAAATCAGCGCCGGGTGGCACAGTCAATGGTGACGTGTTTGGTGTGACGGGTCGACCATCAGGCAGAGTTGGCGGTGCGGTTGGCGGTGAGGTCGCCGCGGTCGCACCCGGTTCAAAGCCCTCAATAAAAATGGTGGTTGTCGTTGTCGACGTTGTTGATGTTGACGACGTGGTTGTTGTGTCAAGGGCGCTTTCGGTACCCGGCGCCGCGGTTGTTGTTGGCGGAGTGTTCACCACTTTCACGGCTAACGAATACGCAGGGTCGGTAATGAGCATCACTACGGCACGATCGTTGTATACCTCTGTGACTTTGCCAATGAGACCCGCAGCGTTCAACACGGGCATACCAACACGGATACCACATGAACGACCACGATTGATTTCTACTGTTTGGGAAAAATTTGATGGCGTAGAACCAACAACTTGGGCGGTACACGATTCGATTCCCGCCAGTGTCGGCAACCCGTTCAGCGCGAGCAACTCCTGTGCTTCGCGAATACCAGCAATGTTTGCAATCGCCGCACCTTCTTGACGCGCAACCAGGTCCTTCAGTCTGCGATTTTCCTCAGCAACGTCGTCGTAATTAATGATTCCGTTCCATGTGTTACGTATTGGATTTGTGACGACACGCGCTGCACTTTCGATTGGTCGGAAAATCACCGCGAATGCATCACGCAAACCATTTGTGATTCCGCTATCACGCAGATCAAGCGTGATGAGAATCAAGGACGTCAATGCAAGTAATGCAATGATCCTGCGTCGTGTAAAGGATTGACCCGCCACGGGACTACTTCATTCAATTACAGATCAATCGAGTTGGTCTGCATCATGCCGCGCATGGCCTCGATGTTTTCCAGAGCTCGGCCAGAACCAATCGCAACCGCATACAACGGATCGGGAGCGATGTAGCAAGGCATACCGGTTTCATGGGTGACGCGGGTTGTGAGACCAGCGATCAATGCGCCCCCACCAGACAAATGGATACCCCTATCCATAACGTCGGCGGCCAACTCAGGCGGTGTTCTGTCAAGAGTGGACTTCACTGCGTCAATGATGGCAGCAATTGGCTCGGCGATTGCTTCACGCACATTTTCTGACGTCAATTCAATGGTCTTTGGCAGGCCTGACAATGTGTCACGACCACCAACGTCAGCTGTGAGTTCCTGTTCGAGAGGCCAAGCCGAACCCATCTGTATCTTGATCTCTTCCGCGGTGTTCTCGCCGATGTCGAGAGAAAATTGTGTGCGAATGTATTGGCTAATCGACGCATCGATTTCGTCTCCTGCTACGCGAACACTTTGTGCAACAACGATCCCGCCTAGGGAAATAACAGCCACTTCGGTGGTACCGCCACCAATATCAACAATCATGTTTCCGCTTGGTTCGTGTACGGGAAGATCCGCACCGATCGCAGCAGCCATTGGTTCTTCGATGATGTGTACTGGCTTGCGTGCGCCTGCATATTCCGCAGCTTCTTGCACAGCTCGCTGTTCAACACCCGTAATACCAGATGGCACACAAATCACCATTCGTGGTTTGCTCCACCGACTGTTCGAGATGCGCTGAATGAAGTACCGCAACATTTTTTCGCACACGTCAAAGTCTGCAATAACCCCGTCCTTTAACGGACGAACAGCTTTGATATGACCCGGAGTGCGTCCCAGCATTCGTTTGGCTTCCCAGCCAACAGCAACAGGGCGTCCATCGCGCGTATCAATTGCAACGACTGACGGCTCATTTAACACGATCCCCTGTCCACGCACGTAGACAAGTGTGTTCGCGGTGCCGAGATCGATCGCAATGTCGCGACCAATTGCCAGAGGGTTGGCTCGATTCACTACTTACACCTAAACAACGTGCACTTCACAACAGATGTGAACTACTTCAGCCCCGGAAAAAAGATTGACAACTCACGTGCGGCAGACTCTGCGGAGTCACTTCCGTGTACCAAGTTCTCAGTGAACAACGTTCCATAGTCACCACGAATAGTGCCTGATGCCGCAGCACGCGGATTTGTTGCGCCCATCATCGAGCGAACTATCTCCCATGTGTCTTCTGGGCCTTCGACTGCCATAGCGACAACTGGTCCACGCGACATAAACGCCACGAGGTCATCGTAAAAGCCTTTTCCTTTGTGCTCTTCGTAGTGGCGACCAAGAATGTCTTGGTCGAGAGTGCGCAATTCCATCGCGGCAAGGCGTAAACCTTTGGACTCAAAACGGCTCACTATTGCTCCGACTAGACCGCGTTCAACAGCATCGGGCTTCAACAACACAAGGGTGCGAGTAGACATGGCTGACAGGCTAAGGCTTTTCGAGCCTGAACAGGGCTCTATGGCAGAATTCGCTTGAGATACGGGCGGGCCGCTCCCACGACATAGAGCGATCCGGCCACCAAAATCGCATCATCTGCACCCGCTTCGCGCAATGCGCGATCACAGCCCTCTTCGACGGTCCGTGCCACAACAACCTCATCACATCCGAGCGCTTTTGCTGCATCAGCGATGTCTTTTGCATCATGTGCCCGTGGTGATGGTGCGGTTGTGCACACGACAAGATCAAATTCATCGGCACGAAAGGCCGACAAACTGTCGGCGAGATCACGCCCCTTTAAAGCGCCCACTACCAAAATGCGACGACCAGGTGGATCAAAGTCGCGGAAAAACACTGTGGCGCAGACATCTGCACCAGCGGGATTATGTGCACCGTCAACGATGACGAGTGGTTGGTGTCCCAAAATTTCAAAACGACCGGGCATTACAACTGAGTCGAATGCTTCTTGAACAGTGTCGCGCACCAACGGAGCTCGGAAGAATTCCTCCACCGCACTGATTGCAACAAGCGCATTGTCGCCTTGGTGTTCGCCATGTAATGGCACAAAGATGTCTTCGTATTCAGAGCGTGCAGTTCGAAATTGAAACACTCGTCCACCGAGAGCCAGCTGATTGTCAATGCAGTCAAAATGTTCTCCGCGCCGCACGTGTGAGTCATTTGGTTCATCCAAAAAAATCTTCACAAGTTCCGGTCGTGTTTCACCGATGACTGCGGTACTTCCCGCCTTGATGATTCCTGCTTTTTCTCTCGCAATATGTTCAAGCGTGGGACCGGCAAATTCCGTGTGATCAAGTGCGATATTGGTGATAACAGAGACATCGGAGGACACAACATTGGTGGCATCCCAGCGACCGAGAAGCCCGACCTCAATCACCGCAACGTCAATTGCTTCATCAGCAAACGCCCAAAACGCTGCAGCTGTGACTATTTCGAAATATGACGGACGCACTCCAGAGAGCAACTCTGCGTCAGCAACCGCAGAGACGGCATCTCCAAAGGCTTCTTTACTAATCATTTCGCCGTCAATTTGGATACGTTCGCGGACGTCCTCAAGGTGTGGACTTGAATACGTTCCTACTTTTAATCCGTGAGCCATCAACAATCGAGTGATGATTTGACTTGTCGAACCTTTGCCGTTTGTTCCCGTGACATGAATGACTCGGTACGCACGATGTGGATCATCCAGTACCGACAACAATCGTTCGATCTTGTCAAGTGAAGGAGATTCGATACGACCGGTCTTGTCATATGAAGCGTGGTCGTCGAGATACGCGATCGCGTCGTCAAATTTCACGGCTGCCCTACACCGTTATGAGGCAGCGCGACGTTGACGCGATGAACGCGCCGCGCCGCGCAACACCAAAGTTGGTTGCGCTTGACTCGTCACACACTTTTCGTCGACAACCACTTTTTCAACGTCTGTGCGACCAGGCAAGGCGTACATGGTGTCGAGCAACACATTTTCCAAGATGGAGCGCAATCCACGCGCACCCGTTCCGCGTTGAAGTGCGAGGTCTGCAATTGCAGCCAGAGCATCTGAGGTGACCTCAAGGTCGACGTCTTCAAATTCAAAGATCTTTTGATACTGCTTGACCAACGAGTTCTTTGGCTCAGTGAGAATCTGTACCAATGTTTCGCGATCGAGTGCATGCACCGCGCCGATCATGGGCAAACGACCAATGAACTCGGGGATCATTCCAAACTTCAACAAGTCTTCGGGCAACACTTGTGCGAACAAGTCGCCGGGATCCTTCTCCGATTTTGATTTCACGACACCATGAAACCCAACACCCTTGTGTCCGATGCGAGATTCAATGATTTGTTCGAGACCTGCAAATGCGCCACCACAAATAAACAAAACATTCGTGGTGTCGATTTGAATGAATTCCTGATGTGGATGCTTGCGACCACCTTGTGGCGGAACTGACGCAACAGTCCCTTCAAGAATCTTGAGCAGTGCTTGTTGCACACCTTCACCAGAGACATCACGAGTGATACTTGGATTTTCTGCCTTGCGCGCAACCTTGTCGATCTCATCGATGTAGACAATGCCCTGCTCAGCCTTCTTCACATCAAAATCAGCGGCCTGTAACAACTTCAGAAGAATATTTTCAACATCTTCACCGACGTACCCGGCTTCGGTGAGCGCCGTGGCATCAGCTACAGCAAACGGCACATTCAACATGCGTGCAAGCGTCTGTGCCATATGAGTTTTCCCGCAACCTGTTGGGCCCAGCATCAAAATGTTGCTCTTTGACAACTCCACGTCATCGCGACGGAGACCAGTATTTTGATGTTGATACTGAAGACGACGGTAATGATGGAACACCGCGACCGAGAGAACTTTCTTCGCTTGGTCTTGTCCGATCACATACTCATCAAGAAAAGCGCGAATCTCTTGTGGCGTTGGCAAAGTGTCGAATGAAAATTCGCTGCGATCGCCAACTTCTTCTTCAATGATCTCGTTACACAGATCGATGCATTCATCACAGATGTACACGCCAGGACCGGCGATGAGTTTTTTGACTTGCTTTTGAGACTTGCCACAAAACGAGCACTTCAGCAATTCGCCTGAATCACCAAATTTCGCCACGAAGTGCCCCTCTCGAGAATGAATCAGCGGATCGGACCAGAACGGTCCGTCAACTGGCGTGAACTAATCACGTCATCAATGATTCCATACTCGAGGGCCTCATTTGCTTCCATTACGAAGTCACGATCGGTGTCTGCGTGGATACGTTCGATGCTCTGACCGGTGTGATCGGCCAAAATCTGCTCCAAAAGGTCACGCATGCGCAGAATTTCACGAGCGGCGATCTCAAGATCGGTCACCTGGCCATACCCCACCTGACCGTAGGGCTGGTGCAGAAGGACGCGGCTATGCGGCAACGCGAGGCGCTTGCCCTTGGTTCCAGCAGCGAGAAGAACTGCAGCGGCAGACGCTGCCTGACCCAAACAGATGGTTGCGATGTCGTTTTTGATGAACTGCATCGTGTCGTAGATCGCAAACAATGCAGTGATGTCTCCGCCAGGGCTGTTGATGTAGATGTTGATGTCGCGGTCAGGGTTTTCACTTTCTAAGTGAATGAGCTGCGCGCAAATCAGGTTCGCAATGGTGTCATCAATGGGCGTTCCCAAAAAGATGATGTTCTCTTTCAGCAAACGACTGTAGAGGTCGTATACGCGCTCGCCACGACTTGTTTGTTCGGTGACGTTAGGGACGTAATAGTTCTGAAAGTTCACTTCTCATCCTTGTTTTCGGAATCTGCGTCGGCTGTTACACCGTGGTCATGATCATGCCCGCTGTGGTCATGGTCTGGCACCACCGTATCTCGGGGAATCTCTTTGCCATTGACATCAACAAATTGACAGTTATGCATCAACCAGTCGAACGCCTTCTGCTTCCGGAGGAATGCAGCAAGCTCAGAGACCGCACCATTTTGTTCGTATGCACGGCGAACCTTTGCAGGCTTTTCACCGATTCTCATAGCGATGTTTTCGTACTCAGCCTCAATGTCGACATCGTCAACAGTGATGTTTTCACTGGTGGCCACTGCGCGTAATGCAAGGTCAGTTTTCACGGCGATAACAGAGCGCTCACGCAGACTCTCGATGAATGATTCCGTGTCTTGCCCAGTTGCGGACAACCATTGATCAAGCGAAATGCTCTGCTGACGGAACTGCTCCACAGTGTTTTGCACCCGCGACTGCAAGTCGTAATCGACCATTGATTGTGGAATCTCAGCATCAACCAATTCGGCAAGTGACTCAGTGATCTTGTCGCCCACCATTGAGCGCACTTGCTGGACGCGCATGTCGCGCATGCGCGTGCGTAAAGCATCGCGCCAAGCGTCAATTGATTCGAACTCAGCAAGATGCTCTGCGACCCATTCGTCTGTCACCTCAGGAAGTTCTTGTTCCTGAACACGAGTCACCTTGACGTGGAAATCTGCTGCCTCTTCAGTGCCATTTGGCGTTGCCGTAAAACGCACTTCTTCATCTTTTTTAAGACCAAGCAGCTGGTCGTCAAAACCGGGAGCCACCCAGCCGCGACCAATCTCGTAACTCCAGTCCTCAACATTGAGACCAGGAACGGGTTCGCCGTCGCGAGTGCCTTCAAGATCAAGTGTGACAAAGTCGCCAAGTTGTGTCATACGGTCGACATCAACCAACTTTGCGTGACGTCGACGTTCGTTCTCTACAAGTGGGTCGATGTCTTCATCAGCCACCTCAATTGCAGGCAATTCAACACGCAACCCTGCATATCCAGCCACAGTGATTTCAGGACGCACTTCGATTGTTGCGTCCCAGCGAACGGTGCCGCCCTCTTCACCGGACACCAACTCAACATCAGGTGTTGCGACAATGTCGACATCGTGTTCGCGAACAGCTTGTGACAGATATTCAGGAATTGCGTCATTCAGTGCCTGCTGTCGTGCGGCTTCAATGCCTATGCGCGCTTCGAGAACGCGACGTGGGGCCTTGCCGGGTCGAAAGCCAGGGAGACGAACATCGCGCGCGATTTTTTTGAACGCGGCATCGATATTGCGATCGAATTCTGACTCGTCGACTTCGATCGAGACTTTAACTTTGTTGCCTTCTAAGGCTTCAACGGTGCTTTTCACAGGGTGTGAAGTGTATCGGCGGGGCTATTGCGCCAGTCATGGGGCACATTGGCCCCTGATTGCATCAACTGGTTCGCATGAAACAGGTGCGGATCAGTAAGAATGGTGCAATGCCGATTTGGAAGCCTCACGCACTCGCTAACCCACACCAAGGCCAGATCAGCCTGCGTATTGGCGACAAGGTCACGGCAAAAGATGGCATCGACAACGTCCCCGAAGGAACTGCTGGCAAGGTGATCCTCGCTAATGGTTTCAACTGGCAGAGATATCGCGTGTTGTTTGAAAACGGCCAAGAAATCGGTGACCTCGATCATCGTCATTTAAATCCGGTGGGTCGCACCACACGTCGACTTGCGCGTGAAGCAAAACGCGCCGCTCGCTAAAAGACAAATACCGATAACGTCAACACCACTTACATACAACGCCGGGGAATGGCGCAGCTTGGTAGCGCGCCTGGTTTGGGACCAGGAGGCCGGGGGTTCGAGTCCCCCTTCCCCGACCATTTGCTATCAATTAATGCAATTAATGCCGACAACAAGTAGTCCCAATAACTAAGTACCTCCAATAACAATCCCAATAGCAAGGTTTTGTTGTTTTCTCGAGATACGGTTGATTCCCGCTAATTGCGTTCCATGGGTACACACCGGTATCTGTGGTCGATGTACCAACTGGAGATACCCCTCATGGCTCACGCCGTCGTGGCGCCTGCGTCCGCAGCGCCTTCCCTTTCGTCTGCACTCACATCAGACACCCCGCACGTTCCATCTTTTTCTGATCTTGGCCTTCCCACATCACTTGTAGAAGTACTCGCGGAAAACGGCATCACCTCACCGTTTCCCATTCAGGCCGCAACAATTGCAGATGCATTGTCGGGCCGCGACACACTTGGCCGCGGTCGTACTGGATCTGGCAAGACTCTTGCGTTTGTTTTGCCAACTTTGGTGCGCCTTGATGAAACGTCATATGAATTACGTCGCAATTGCCCTCGTGCGGTGATTCTTGTCCCAACGCGCGAGCTCGCAAACCAAGTGCGCGATGTACTCGCGCCGTATGCACGCCACATGAAACTTCGTTACACCACTATCTACGGTGGAGTGTCGTACAACCCACAGATCGCAGCGTTGCGCGATGGTGTCGACATTGTTGTTGCATGTCCTGGTCGTTTTGTTGACTTGATGGAATCAGGTCACGTTCGTTTGGACGATGTTGAAGTCACCATTCTTGACGAAGCCGATCACATGGCTGAGTTGGGCTTTCTTGAAGCAGTCACTCGCATCTTGAAAGAAACACCAGAGACCAGTCAGCGTTTGTTGTTCTCGGCAACACTTGACCGTGGAATTGACACTTTGGTGAAGAAGTTTCTTCATAACCCGATCACTCACGAAGTTGACCCCGAAGACTCCCCTGTTGATGCAATGTCACATCACGTCTTTCACGTTGACCAAGCACAGCGCATTTCAGTGATCACTGATTTATGTCAAGCTCCTGGACGCGCTCTTGTGTTCACCCGAACAAAACACGGCGCACGTAAACTCACCGAACAGCTCATCAAGGCGGGTGTTCCCAGCGTTGAATTGCACGGCAATTTGTCTCAGGCTGTTCGTGCAAAAAACTTGCACGCTTTCTCCACCGGCAAAGCCGACACTTTGGTGGCTACCGACATTGCTGCACGCGGAATTCACGTAGATGACATCGCGCTTGTGATTCATGCAGATCCACCCGAAGAGCACAAGGCGTTTTTGCATCGCTCAGGACGCACTGCACGCGCCGGCGCAGAAGGCACCGTCATCACAATGATGACCGACCAGCAACGACGCGCAGTGAAGCGTTTGATGCGTGATGCCGGCATCACAGCAACGATCACCAAAGTCGACGTTGAACATCCAATGTTGCAAGAACTCGCTCCTGGTGAGCGCGTGTTCAAAGAAATGCCCGCGCTCGAAGAGCCTCGTCGCGAACAGTCATCTCGTCGTGGTGGACCTCGTCACCGCGGTGGACAAAGTGATCGTGACGGACGGCGCGGCGGACAGCGTGGCGGCCAACGTGGCGGTGCTCGTGGGCACGGCGGTGATAGCCGAAGTGATGGTCGGAGTTTTGGCGGTCGATCAGAAGGTCGTTCCGATGGTCGCGCTGATAAAGGCTCACGTGGACCAAAGCAATACGGCAAGCACAACTCGCGATCACGCTCCAGTGTTGCGAACGGTGCCTAGTCGCACTAGAAGTGTGACATGACAGCACCACGCATCGCACCCGTCACCGACATCACGCCAGAGCTCGAAGAGATTTTTGCGGTTGGCAATGTTCGTCGTCCTGACGGCGGCACGTTAAACATCATCGCCACCATCGCCCAACATCCAAAACTGTTGAAGCGTTGGTACGTGTTCTCGGGTCACATCATGACGCGCAACACATTGTCTGACCGTGAACGCGAAATTGCGATCCTTCGTGTCGGTGTGCGCTGCAACTCAATGTATGAGTTCAGTCAACACGCGCAAATTGCATTGCGTTGCGACATGACAGAAGCCGAAGTGCAAGCGGTCAAAGGTGACATCAACGCTGGTCCGTGGTCAGAACATGAGAAATTGATCCTGCACGCCGTTGACGAACTTCATGATGCCAACAAGATCTCCGATTCAACTTGGGCCGGCCTAGCCAAGACCTACAACCATCAGCAGATGTTGGATCTCATCTTCACAGTTGGCCAGTATCACTTGGTGTCCATGATGCTTAATTCATGTGGTGTGGAACTCGATGAGGGCGTTCCCAACGCACTTCACTGATTAATACATGTCCGTACTTGTATTCGCCCTCGTCGGCGCACTCGCACAACTCATTGACGGCACACTCGGTATGGCGTTTGGCATCACGTCAAGCAGTCTCCTAGTCGCATTGAATACAACTCCTGTCGCCGCGAGTGCTGCTGTGCACTTTGCAGAACTAGGAACAACGTTTGCATCCGGAGCATCACACTGGCGAGCAAAGAACGTTGATTGGCGAATTGTTGCTCGACTTGGTATCCCCGGAGCAATTGGTGCAGGACTTGGTGCAACACTCTTGTCGCGCATTTCACTGTCAGGTGCACGCACATGGATGTCATGGTTGCTGATCGTTCTCGGAATCATCTTGCTTATTCGGTTCGGATTCGGGAAGCGACTAGTTCCACCCGTGGGCAAAGATCCCAGTTCAAAGTTACTCATTCCGCTTGGATCTGTCGCTGGTTTTGTTGATGCATCTGGCGGTGGTGGTTGGGGCCCCATCACCACTCCCACTCTTCTCACCGTCACAACTCACGAACCTCGCAAAGTAATTGGCACCGTGAGCGCGTCAGAGTTTCTCGTGGCAGTTGCGGCGAGCCTTGGCTTCATCATCGGTTCGGCAACTGAAGGTCTTGACTGGGAAGTTGTAGCTGGCCTTCTCCTGGGCGGAGTTCTCATGGCGCCATTTGCGGCCTTTCTCGCCGGACGAATGCCGCATGCTCCATTTGGAACATTGATCGGTGGCGTGGTGATTATCACGAATGCGCGCACGTTGCTCGATGAAGTTGATTCATCCGCCACGGTTTTGTGGGCGGTTATCTCCCCCGTCATCGCGCTCACATTGCTACTCGCGTGGTTGGCATGGAATAGAGAACACCGTGTGGGGGTGGAACATTCGTTCTACGAAGATGCCGATACGCAGATATTCCCCTCAGATCACCTGACCAATGGTGACAAGCAACCGGAGAAATAAGGAATAGACGCCACTCACGGGGTGTTCGATGTTGTGTGACATTGCCACCCTCCGTCGACCTTGTCATCCTCGGATATTCAGAGAGACTCTCTGACGACCACAACACCATCTTGTCTGTCGCACGCGAATTGGGTCTCAGTACTCGCTTAGTCACTCCGTCACAAGTGTCTCTTCACATTGACGAGACGGGTGAACATGTTCGTATTGATGGACAGCGCTGTCTGCCACGCGCTGTTGTGCCACGCGGAGTCAACCGACCATGGCCAATGGTGAAACACATACTCGAGTGCTGGTACTCGGACGGTGTGCACATCGTTCCATCTATAACTGCAGCCGACAGTTGTGCTGACAAAATCACCACGTCACGTGCACTGTCTCGTGCGGGAGTTCCGGTTTTGCCAACTATTGGAATTGTCCCAGGTGCAGGTGTCACCATCGAGACGCTCCAAACACTCCCCGATTCCGACTTGCTTGCAAAACCAGCACGCGGATCAAAAGCACGAGGCGTAACTCGGTTCGCAAACTCCGACGACGCATACGATCACCTCGCGCAATCTCACGGTCTACAGGATGGGATTGTTGACCATCAAGTAGTGCAACCGGTCGCTTCATCGGCGGGTGTTGATTATCGCGTTGTCGTTGCCGGCGCACTACACCCACGCGTTGTCGCCGTAACTCGCAGAATTGCACCAAGCGACGATTTCATCACCAACCGACCACACGCAACTGTTGAAGACTGCGATGACTGCATTGATCAAATTCCCGATGTCATCGATGTCGCCACTCGTGCCGCTCAAGCACTGGGCTTAGCATTCGGCGGAGTGGATGTGATCATACACAACGGACGCGCAGTCGTACTTGAGGCAAATGCATGGCCGGGTCTTGCCGTGCAGCACCGTGGTGACACATTGGCGCGTGCACTGGTGGAAGAAGTGATCAACGCTCTACAACACGACATTCACACACATGACACTGCACATCTCTCCCACCGCTGACCCCACCTCTGACGCGTTTGCGGAAACCGATCCGAACGCTCCACTGACTCACAACGCTTCGTTCCCCGTTCCTCGCGTATACGGACTCATTCTTGGACTATCGAGTGCATCTATTGCGGTAGCGGTTGGGATGTTGGTTGCTTCATTGGGAGACGCCGCGAGTCCAATTGATGCGGTGGGAAGTTCGTTTATTGATCGCACGCCAGCATGGTTGAAAGATCTCGCAATCACTTGGTTTGGCACCAACAACAAAACGGCGTTGCGCGTGGGTATTTGGGTAGTTCTCGCTGTTGTCGCGTGCGTTCTAGGAATAATGAGTAGAAAATCACAATCACCGCTCATCGGTGGATTCATTGTGTTCTCAGTTTTAGGAATGGTGTCTGCGCTGGAACGTCCCAGCAGTGACACTCTCAGTGTTCTCGCACCTCTTATCGGTGGTGCAGTTGGAATTTTTGTCGCTGTCTATCTCGGTGCGATGTTGCGCACTAAAAGTATTGCTCTCAACACTCCCTCTGAATCACGTGTACCGCTTGGCTGGGATCGACGTCGCTTTTTACAGACCTCGGGAGCACTTGGTGTTGTTGCTGTCGGGGTGGGAACGATTGGGCGCATCCGTGAGATACAGCGAGTCGACAACGTGCGCGCACAAATTCCTACGTCACTTCCGCCTGTTCCCGCACAAGAACAAGTCACGTTTTCCGAACCTGGATTTCATCCCACCGACTCGTTCGTGACGCCGACACAATCCTTCTACCGAATCGACACCGCGTTGTCATTTCCCACAATCAATCTCGATAAATGGAACGTACGAATCCACGGAATGGTTGACTCACCAATCGAGTTGACATACGCAGATTTAACAGCGTTGCCGCAAGTGGAACGGATGATCACCATAAGTTGTGTATCTAATCCAGTCGGTGGCCGTTACATCGGCAACGCTATTTGGCAAGGTGTATTTCTGCGCGATGTGCTGAATACAGCTGGAGTGAAATCTGGAGTTGAGCAAGTATTCAGTCGCAGCGTCGATGGGTGGACATGTGGCTTTCCAATTGATGCTGCACTTGATGAACGTGATGCACTCATCGCAATCGGCATGAACGGTGAACCGCTGTCATTGAAACACGGCTTTCCTGCTCGCCTCATCGTTCCCGGCTTGTACGGATATGTATCCGCAACAAAATGGTTGTCAGAGATTGAACTCACCACGTGGGACAACAAGGGATATTGGATTCCGCGTGGGTGGTCCCAAATTGCGCCAATCAAGACTCAGTCACGCATTGACGTGCCGCGCCCAGACACCACGACGCCTGCTGCTGAGATATTGATCGCAGGAGTTGCCTGGGCTCAGCACACTGGTATTGCACGAGTTGAGGTCCGTATTGACGAAGGAACGTGGCAGGTTGCCACCTTGGGGGATGATGTCTCTGATGACAGCTGGCGTCAATGGACTCTGCCGTGGAAAGCAACCCCTGGAGAACACATCATTCAGGTGCGAGCCACCGACAAGAGCGGATACACCCAAACGGACATTCGCTCTGACGTTGCTCCCGATGGTGCCACCGGGTGGCACACTCGCAGAGTTCGCATATCGTAAGTGCTACGGTGTACACATGATTTTTCGTCGCACACTTCTTGCTGGTCTTTTAGTTTTTGCTCTCGCTTCGTGCGGCGGTGACGATTCTTCGAACGTCTCAGACATGATCGAAGAAGCAACGTCCGACACCGGTGGCGATGCGAGCACCTCCGGCGATGGTGCAGACATGGGCGAATACGAGGCCACTGGAAATGAGTGCATTGATGCTGCAGCTGCCTTCGGTACTGCTGTGGCGAGTCTGAGTTTGGCAATGTCGGCTGAAGGCTTTGATCTTGAGACGTACAACAAGAACATGGATACCGCACGGGCGGCAATCGCAGACAGCGCAAAGGCCGACTTTGACATCGTTGCAGACGCGTACGACGAAATGGCCGAGATTCTCGTAAAGGTGTCAGACGCCGGAGGGATTGAGACCGAAGAGGGCATGAACATCTTGAATAGTTCAGAGTCAACGTTTAATGATCCCGCAATTCAGGAAGCAGCTGACCGCCTTGGCACCTATTACGCATCAGAGTGCTTTGAGTACTACGGCGGAATTGATCAATAACTAGCGACGCTGGCCACGTGCTCGCGTGGAATACACCCGATAGGGTGTGACACCGCACGCGGGTGTAGCTCAATGGCTAGAGTTCCAGCCTTCCAAGCTGGCTATGCGGGTTCGATTCCCGTCACCCGCTCCATTTTCATCACATCATGTTCATTAGCCATGATGTGATGGTGACTTCTAAGCGATTCCCTGTTTGTGAATTTGACCTGTTGACGCCAGAGGCCATCGCAGATCCCTTCCCATTGTTTCGCCAGGCCCATGTTGCCGGCCCCGTGTCATGGAACCCTCGACACAAGGCATGGATGGTCACCGGACATCAGGCGCTTACTGACGCATTCCGTAATCCCTATTTCGCAACTGGCGGACGCATGGATGCGTTTTACAGTCGCCAATCACCTGAGCGTCAGGAGGCACTGACGAGGGCAATGGAATTGCTGAACGGCTGGATGCTCTTTCACGATCCGCCAGAACACACCCGACTTCGCCAACCCTTCTCGCGCAGCTTCACGCCGAAAGTGATGTCCCGGATGGAGGCCGACATCAGGGCATTATGTGATCAATTACTGGATCGAGTGGACGACATGTCGCGCAATGGAAAGGTAATTGACCTCGTCCATGAGTTCACTCACCCGTTTCCGGCACTCGTGATCGCTCAGTTATTCGGCGTGGATTTGAGCAATGCCCAGTGGTTGCAGAAATGGTCCGAGAAATTTGGTGTAGTCGTCTTTGGAGCATCTCGTCGCGACGATTACGACACAGTTGTGCGGCAAGCCGGTGAGGAATTTCATTCACGAATGGGTGAAGCGCTGAACGAGCGTCGACGTAATCCGCAAGACGACCTAATCAGCGCGCTTCTGGCAACCGAAAATCAACATGACGGTTTAAGCACGGTTGAAATTCTTGGAGCATGTTCCATGATCTTGTTCGCAGGACATGAAACAACATCTTCCACTATCGGCTCGGCAACGACATCCCTGATCAATAATCGTGACGTCGCATGCGTCATTGGTGCCCTACCCGAGAGTGGTGAATCACATCCCGCCATCGAAGAGATGTTGCGATACGAAGCACCAGCAAAAGCGATGATGCGCAGAGTTATCGAAGACCACGAATTTCACGGCGCACAATTACAAAAAGATGACGCTGTCTTCTTGATGATTCTTGCTGCAAACCGCGACCCGCATGTTTTCGCAAACCCTGACGTAATCAACATTGAACGCAATCCAAATCCGCACCTCACGTTCGGGCTGGGTCATCACTATTGTCTCGGCGCTCCACTTGCCAAGCTCGAGACCCGAGTTGCACTACCTGCGCTGTGGTCTCGTTTTCCAAACATGCGCCTTCACGGCACAGTGAATTGGAAACCGACGATTGCGGATCGCTCGGCGCTATCACTGCCAGTCATGCTGCAACCCTCAAGTTGAAGTTGAGATTTACTCGTTGCGAAACCGGGATGGATTTGCCCTGATTGCCGAGTTATCCACAGGTACACGCATGTGTGTTTCACTACGAAATATCCTGAAACTCGTATAGGGATATCTTTTCCATAACTAAAATTGGGACGTGGAGTGGAAAGCGGGATCACGTTTCTTTTTGCGTGCTCATGCACGACGACGCTCTCGCGTATCCCTCATACATGCAGTCGTAGCGACCCTCATCACCGGATCTGTTGCGACGTTTTCCTTTGCTGGTTCGGCTGCCGCCTCCACGACGCGCACACTGTCTGACTTCCAGAAACCGATCGTTGTCGTTGATCAATTCGGAATCATTGCGTACGAACATGACAACACGACAACTCCACAAGCACTGTCGAATATCTCAAATATTGTTGATGTTTCAATGACATTGAATCGCGACATGTACATCGCAACTCCGTCGACTTTGCAGCGTGTAGGGCCAGATGGTGTTATCGATGCCACGTTCGCACTGACTGGCACGTTGACGGGATTTACTGCAGTCACGCACATGGCCATTGATGAAACCAGCGAGCGCATTTACTTACTGAATCAGCCTCCGAATGAAGACCCAAGCATCATTGCCGTCAACTTTGCTGGCGAAGTACTCGCTACAGCACAGGTCCCGAATGTCGTTGCCATCGCTGCAGCACACGGTTATGTGGCAGCTTTCACGACGACCTTAGAAAATTCGACATTGTTATCCACAGACCTCGCCAACGTCGCAACCCTCAACCTCAACTTGAGTGTTCAGTCCGCTGTCGGAATCTCTGATGCCGATGTTCTGCCCCCTGCGTCGCTCGCCCTCGACCCCGGTGCCGAACGTCCGTTTCTCGTCGCACTGACTGACTCTGCCGGGAACCAGGTGATCCGCCTCGAAGTCTCCGATTACACGACACCTACACCGTCGTTCGTCGTAGCGCCGGCTGGCAACACCACCCATGTCATCGACATTGACGCGCCGCAGCGCTCATCAGTCACTTCGGACGGATCCGTCGTCACAGTCCTTGGTGGCAGTCGTGTAGGCGATGTGGTGGTAATCAATCCTGACAACACAATCACCGATACGACAATCGGTGACGCGCACGCAGATATCACTGCGATCGGAATTGCTCCGACAGTGACCGAAACAACATCGCCAACAAGCGAATCATCTTCGAGCGACAACTCAACCAACAACTCATTGGAAGAGGAACCAAACACTTCAATGACAGCGATGTCAAACGAAGAAGAACCCGCGGTGATCTCATCAACGAATGCGTGTGACGTTACGACGTCAACAAGACCTGATGGTTCATCGTTGCTTGTGTACACAGTTCCATCTGGCCTGTCGTCATGTACGGCAACCTGGACACCACCCGAGGGCGTCACTGCAGTTGACACCCTGATTGTTGGAGGCGGCGGTGGCGGCGGCGGCGGTTCATACGGTGGTGGTGGCGGTGGCGGCGGCGGCGCTGTACAAAATCGTCGAGCGCTTGCAGTTAGCAACACCAGCCACACAATCACCGTTGGCGGTGGTGGCTCAGGTGGTTCGGGCGGATCATCAAGTGCAAACGGAAGCAATGGCTCAACTGGAGCATCCTCGTCGGCCTTTAGCATCACGGCAAATGGTGGCGGTGGCGGCGGCGGCGGACTGACCTCAGGCCAACAATTCACCGTTGCAGGTGATGGTGGCTCTTCAGGATCTGGAATTTCTGGCAGTAGCAACAACTGGGAGGGTGCTGGAGGCGGAGCTGGCGCAGGCACCATTGGAACGTCAGGCGCCGATCTCGGTGGTGTTGACGGTGCTGGCGGCAACGGCGGGTTCGGCGTGCTACCAGGATGGATTATCGGAGCATGCGACTCAATCTTTGGCGGCGGAGGAGGCGGCGGCGGAAGTGGCGGCGGACGCAACGGTGATGGATTTAACGGTGGTGGCGGTGCAGGAACAGCCTCCTCCAATGCAGTCGCCGGCACTGACGGTTGTGGCGGCGGTGGCGGTGGCGGACGCTCATACAACGGAACAAGTACCACCGATTATCGAAACGGCGCGCGCGGCGGCAACGGCATGATCGCAATTCGCTACAACATTCAATACTCAACGAAGTCATTTTCGACTGGGAACACAATCGCCGTCACACGTGGTGTTTCTTCATCACTTGGTCTTGGAACATCGCAAGTGAGTGGCTACACAAACAACGAAACTGTACGTGCGCGTTTGTCCACTTCTACTGGCACTCTCTCAGTGTCGGGTCCATCGGGAGGAACGATCACCAACTCAGGAACCGCAGATGTCACCATTGTGGGCACACAATCACAAGTAAACGCAGCACTCAACACAGCCGCAGTCACTACCGCGAATAGTTTCCGTTCCACTCAAATCACTCTGGACATTGACGTCAATCCCGCGACACAGACCATCGGATCGAATACCTTCAACTACTCCTCAACGCTCGGTCGTTTTTATGTGTATTCAAGTGGCAGTATCCAAGGAGGCTCAGCCAACACCGCTGCACAAAATATCGTTTTTGGTGCGAGACGTGGCTTCCTTGCAACCATCACATCAGATACGGAACGTGACTTCCTTCGTGGCTTACTCCCAACTGATGGACAGGCCTGGGTTGGTGCTACGGACTCCGCGACAGAGGGAAACTGGGTATGGGGCGGCGAAGATACGTGGAATCAGTTTTCGACAGGTGCGAGTGCTCTGACTGGCATGTGGGCTGGATGGCAATCTGGTGAACCAAACGACAACGGGGGTTACGGCGACTATGCCGTCTTGTTGAAGGGATCCGGATTGATGGATGATCTAGATCCCACATTTACACGACCCGCGTTGTTTGAATTTGAACCCAAATCGTCACGCACCATTTTCAACTTGTCGTACACGACGACGTCATCAGCAACTGCTACGGCGGGTGGTGCATCAAATCCGTCACTCGGCACATCGTTTATTCCAAGTGACAAGTTTGGTAGTGAAACAATTACAACGACCGTGTCCGCGCCATCAGGCACTTCGCTCACTATTTCAGGAACACCAGCTGCAACAACGAGTGGTCAGGGGACTAACTCGCTCACCATCACCGGATCAATCACAAACGTGAATTCAACATTGAACGCGTTGCGAGTAAACGCACCGAGTGCTGGCACAACGAACCTGACCATCGCGTACCGTCCTCAAGCAACCGACCACGGGTCATACAAGTATCACGCCAATACTGATTCGTATTATTTGATTGGGTCAACGGCCACCCACTCAAGTGCCACAACAACATCGCGTAACGCAACATTTGGTGGCGTCAACGGGTTTCTTGTCACCGTCATGAATGAAAGTGAACGCTCATTCCTTCTCGCGCAAACGACAAATGCCTACTGGGTTGGCGCAAAAGATGAACTCAACGAGGGCCAGTGGGTTATGGGTGACAACCCACTTGATGGTCGCGATGCGTATGAAACAGTGAGCCATTTTGCGACCACGCTTCCCGGGGAATACACCTCATGGGGTAGCGGTGAGCCAAACAGCCAATCACAAGACTGCGTTGTGGGCAACTGGGGAGCGCCAAATTACATGTGGGATGACGGCACATGCTCCAGCACTTTCACCACTATCACTGAATTTAAGCCGTACACAGTGTCCACTGCCGTCGCGCTAACAGTTACGGGCGCACCCACTGTCACAACTCCTTCATCTGGTCTTGCAATCACTGCTGGTACGCCCTACTCATTAACACTGTCAGCATCTGGTGGCATCGCTCCCTATACCTGGTCCATTGCATCGGGATCTTTACCAACTGGGTTAACACTCGACTCCGCGACCGGTGTTATTTCCGGAACGGTGATGTCGCGTCAAACAGATCGCGCGATAACGGTCGCCGCAACCGATGCCAACAACTCAGCTGTTACAACAAATTCATTCACTCTTACCACATCGATCGCAACTTGTGCTCCGCCATCCTCAGCGACGAGTGGTCGATACACGGTATTGACTTTTACAAATCTGACATTGTGTGAATTTTCCGGGCTACCCACAGGTGTCACCTCAATAGACGCACTCGTTGTCGGTGGCGGCGGTGGCGGTGGTGAAAACGTTGGTCAAGGCGGTAGCGGTGGCGGTGGTTATTACGCAGGCAATGTTCCTCTTAGTTCGTCCACTCCCTTGAATGTGCGTATTGGTGCAGGTGGGCGCGGTGGTGCAGCGTCAACTAGTGACAACAATGTTGCTGACTCTGCACGCAATGGTGGTACCGGTGGCACAACATCGTTGTCGTGGGGTGCAACCTCATTTTCCGCACCGGGTGGCCAAGGTGGGCACACAGCATGGAGTGATGACAAATGCAACGGAACGACTTGGTACACCACTCAACCGGTTGCAAGCACTGGGAGCGGAACATTTACCGGTGCAACAACTTCGGCCTACACGAGCGGACGCGGCGGCTTATCTGATTCCAACTCGTCAACAACCAACGCCGGCTCTGTCGGAGGTAACGGATTCGCCAATGCAATTAGTGGTGTCTCTGTGAGCTACGGCGGTGGTGGTGGAGGCGGCGGTTGGGGCAACACGGGCAGTGCTGGCGGAACTGGTGGCGGTGGTGCAGGTTCGGGAACAACCGGCACCGGTGTGATAGCAGGCCTACCTGGAACCGCAAATACAGGTGGCGGTGGCGGCGGCGGCGGAGTTGCATGCGCGTCCGGTGGAAATGGTGCCGACGGTGTCGTTCTCGTTCGTTATGCGAACGTCCCCACAATTTCCATCCAACCTGCAAACGCATTCATTATCGAATCAGCGTCAGCAACATTGTCGGTTACAGCATCTGCAACTGGAGCAACGAGTGGTCAACTCTCGTACCAGTGGCGCAAAGACGGCGCAAACATCTCTGGTGCAACGGCGTCGACATACACGATTGCAACAGCACAAGCATCAAGTGCCGGTTCTTATGACGTTGTGATCACCAATACTGTGTCTAATACCGCTGCATCATCCGTGACGTCATCCTCTGCAACGGTCACAGTTGGACCAGCGCCATGTTCTCCTTCCCAATCGAATAACGGTCGCTACATCGTCCAAAAGTTCACAAACACATCAAGTGCATGTACGTTCAACACACTCCCCTCGCACGTCACATCAATTGATGTCCTTGTTGTTGGCGGTGGTGGTGGTGGCGGTGGCAGCAATAACTCGTCCAGCGGTGGCGGTGGTGGTGGCGCTGCGCGTTACCTCACAGACATCAACGTAAATGCTGGCGATACGTGGGTTGTTCAAGTGGGATCAGGCGGTTCCGTTGGCGTAGGAACGACGTCAGGCGCAGAAACAAACGGGTCCGCTGGCGGTAATTCATCATTCGGAGACATAACTGCTGGTGGCGGATCTGGAAGTTTGCGTGCAACGTCTGGTGGAACACGTGGAATTGGCGGAACGGCCTCGGGCACCGGCGCATACAACGGTGGAAACGGTGGCAATCCGTCGAGTGGTGCTGGAGGTACCGGAAATACTTTCGACATCACGGGTTCAAGCGTGTGTTACGGCGCCGGTGGCGGTGGCGGAAGTGGAAACTCAAATAACGGCGGACTTGGTGGATGTGCTGTTTCGGCCACGACAAATACCATGCACCTCATTCGCGGTGTTGCTGGTGGCAACTCTCTTTCCGATTCACTTGCGGCCCAATCTGCAGGCAACACTAATCAAAACGGAGGCGACATCTATCGAGGTCATGGTGCAGGTGGCGCGAGTGGTTCGACATCGGGTGGACTCGGTGGACCAGGCGTTGTGTATGTCAAATACATTGCGAAACCAGTTGTTACAGGACCCACAAATGTGACGAAGGAATATGGTCAAGACGTGACACTGTCGGTTACCGCGACAGCCGGTGCAATCACTACCAATGGCCTGGCCTATCAGTGGCGAAGAAACGGCACGAATGTGAGCGGTGCAACTAATGCAACGTTGACACTGTCTTCGGTCGACTTTGATGATGCTGGTCAATACGACGTTGTGGTGACAAACGATGATGGTCAAGGCGAAAGTGCGTCCACAACGTCTACTGCTGCGACGGTAACAGTGGAGCCGCGCATCAGCAATTTCAAGATCAAGTCTCTCACTGTCTCGACGACCGCACGCACCGCAATAGAAGTAGGTACACAGACTGGTGACGATCGTGGCGGTATTGCGATTACTACTTCTAACGTATTTCTAGTCGGAGACTCCAACCTTGGATACTTCAACAAGAATCTGACATCTGCGGCATCTACGGCGCGATACACAGAAGTTGACGCATTGGTCAGCGAACTGAAATCGATGAAGGCTTACGTTTTGAATCTCGGCAATACGGCTAATTGCGGCGCCGTAGCAACGCCATGTTTTACCCAGTTAATCGAACTCAACCCCACGACCGGAGTAAAAACTGGAACGGTCATCAATCTGTCAGCACCCATACCGTACAACGCCGGTGAACTGTACGCAGGTTACGGTCGCATCGCCTATCGTCATGGAACCTCCAATGTTGTATACAACATTGAGATGCCATCGGGCACCGTAACTTCGGTGGGAACACGATCCGTGTCGCGTCAGGGAAGCGAACAAAATGGAACTGGTACTAATTGGCAAGGCACAGCGTGGGGAGTTATTGAGAATTTCGACGGTGATTTATGGCTCGCCTATGCGACGTCTGGGTTCATACAACGCATAAACATTCGTACTGGAATCACTCAGAACATCGTGGCCTGTAATTGTTCCGACCTGGCCAGTTTCGTCGTTGACCCAGCGAACAATCGGTGGTACTTCCACTACGAGGTTTTCGCATCAAGCTTCAATTTCGGGAGCGATGAAACACTGGGATTTGCAGCCGCAGAATTTGAAACTCTTCCGAGTGCCACCATTACCCCCACATCAAGTCTGACAAATAGTTCAACTGCAACGTTCAATGTCTTATTCGAAGACGGAGTTACCGGAATTACAGAAAGCGACTTCTCTGTCTCTGGTACGTCACCGAATTGGACCGTGTCAGGTCTAACTGCAAACTCCGCCACGTCGTACACGGTGACTGTTACTCAGTCCTCCGGTGGAGGTGGCACGGTTATTTTGAATCTGGCGGCCAACTCCGCAAGTTGGACCGCTGGTGGTGGTACCGCCTTGCCGAGCAACACGGTGTCATCTGCGACAATGACAGTGGATCAGACGCCACCAACAGCATCCTTTACTACTGTCCCCGCCAACTATCTGTCATCAGCATCATCCACCTACACCATCACATTCAACGAAGCAATCAGCGGACTGACGTCAAGTGATCTGTCAAATGTTGGTACCGCACAAAACTGTGTCATCACCCCAGCCTCTGCAACTGGCACCGCAATCAACATCACCGTTTCTGGATGTGGCGACGGAACACTTGATCTCCAACTCGCACAAAACTCTGTTACGGACACGGCCGGGAACACCGGCCCCACATCAGCAGTCACTGCAGCAAGTCGATATGTTGATGCAACACCTGGTGCTCCCACCCTGTCGTTCACACAAAACCCCCCATCACCCACCAACTCCACCACACAAACTTTCACCCTCACCGCAAATGAACCCGTGTCAGGGCTAACGGCGTCAGAGATCATCAACGTTGGTACTGCTCAAAACTGTGAAATCAGTGTCTCTGGCACACAACCTGGCACCACCTTCACAGTCACAGCATCAAACTGTGGTGAAGGAATTGTGCAGTTGCGCTTAGCAATGAACTCTGTGAGCGATGCCGCCGGCAACACCGGACCATCGTCATCCACAAGCACAAACACGGCCGCTGCGAATATCACAGGTGGTGGAGTGAGTATGTATTCGGCTGTGCACCCGAATGGCACCAGACTCTATGTCGCCACTGAGGCCAACAACGTGGTGCGCGTGATCAACACCGCCACGAACACGATCATCACGAACGTCTCTGTCGGTTCCTATCCGCGTGGCATTGCAGTAACTCCAAACGGCAACTTCGTCTATGTGGCAAATTTCAGTTCAAACACGGTGTCCAAGATTTCCACCGCCACCAATACGGTTGTTGCGACAATCAATCTTCCCACTGGTGGAAATCCGGTTGGTTTGACGATCACACCAGATGGTTCCAAAGTACTTGTTGCCAACTACGTCGGTTCATCGGTATCTGTCATTGATACCGCTACTGATCTCATATCTACAACCATTTCCATTGGTCGCAGCCCGTGGAACATCAAGGTGTCCCCCGATGGAAGAACTGCATACACCGCCAATGTGAACAACAACACGGTGTCGGTGATCAATTTGTCAAACAACACCGTGACGACCCACGTCGCAGTGGGCGCCTCTCCTTATGAAGTAGGGATAAACCGAGATGGCACTCGTGTGTATGCAGCCAACTACAGTTCAAATTCCGTTTCGGTGATCAACACGTCAAACAACACCGTGATCCAATCAGTCACCGGCATCACCTACCCGATGGGCATCATCACTTCAGCCGATGACAGCACGGTGTATGTAATGAGTTACGGGGCCTACCAGGTGAAATGGTTTGATGCCTCTACGTATGCCCTGAATGCCGGAAGTATCGCCACCGGAACCTATCCACGTGGCGTGTCGATGTCGCCGGATGGATCTAAAGGGTATGTCTCAAATGAAAGTTCCTCGCACTTAACTGTCTTTAATGCTCAACCTCAGGTACAAACTTCATCCATCATCGTTGACCGCGCAGGACCAACGGCTGCATTCACTGCGGTCCCGTCCGGCATTTTGTCTGCAACAGCCTCGACATACGCCATCACGTTCAACAAGCCGATCAGCGGACTCGCAACAGAAGATTTCACCAATGTCGGCACCGCGCAAAACTGCGTGATCACCCCGGCAGTAGAAACTGGCGCCATCATTAATGTGACGGTGTCGGGTTGTGGTGACGGAACACTTGATCTTCAACTCGCACAAGGTGCCGTCGCTGATGCTGCAGGTAACAGTGGACCGTCATCGGCAGTGACTGCCACGAGCAAGTATGTCGACGGTACGCCAGGTGCTCCCCTATTGTCGTTCACGCAAAACCCATCGTCACCCTCCAATTCCACAACACAAACATTCACCCTTACCGCGAATGAGCCTGTATCAGGACTTCTCGCATCTGACATCACCAACATCGGCACGGCACAAAATTGTGTGATAGCCGTTGAAGGCACACAGCCCGGAACCACACTCACTGTGACGGCATCGAACTGTGGTACGGGAACACTGCAGTTGCAATTGGCAGCAGACTCTGTGACAGATGCTGCTGGTGTTACCGCGCCCAAGAATGCGACTGATGTACCACAGACACTTCGCACGAACATCTCAAGCGTTGGCGCAAGTCGTTATTCAGCAATGCACCCTGACGGAAGCAAGTTATACATCGCTGTTGAAAATGAAAACTACGTCAAAGTTTTCAATACACAGACAAATACAGTCACGAACGCCATTCTCGTTGGTTCTTATCCTCTCGGAATCGCGGTCACACCGGATGGCCGCTTCGTATACGTGGCAAATCATCACTCGAACACAGTGTCAAAAATCTCAACAGCCACCAACGCAGTAGTTGCGACGATCCCAGTTGGCACCAACCCCTTGGGCCTCGCTATTACTCCAGATGGATCAAAAGTCGTCGTCGCAAACTACCAAGGAAACAACGTCTCAATCATTGATACTGCGACAGACACAGTCACAAGAAACGTGCCACTTGGACGCTTGACATACGGAGTGAAAATCGCGCCGAATGGCCTAAAGGCGTACATTACGAGCGCGCACAGCCACACTGTGTCAATCATCGACTTGGTAGACACGAACGCGGCAGTGCAGCACATTTCCGTTGGTACGAACCCGTACGAAATCAGTTTCAACCGCGCGGGCACTCGTCTGTATGTCTCAAACTTTGGCTCTAATACAATTGGTGTGTACAACACATCAAATAATCAACTGATTCGTACCCTGACGAACATCACACAGCCGATGGGCATTGTTACTTCTATGGACGACTCCACCGTGTATGTATTGAGTTACGGCAGTCAGCAATTACGTTGGTTTGGCGCCGAAGATGCCACCTTAAATGCGGGAACCATTGCGGCAAGTGCCAATGCATGGGGTATCTCAATGTTGCCGGATGGATCTCGCGCGTACATCAGTAACCAAAACAACGGTCAACTTACAGTGGTGAACATTTACGGTCGGGTGCGCTCTTCATCAATCACGGTTGATCGCACAGCACCAACAGCGTCATTCACCACTATCCCAGCGAACTACCTCT
>CAYVAV010000002.1:50542-267154 GCA_964449085.1 uncultured Bifidobacterium sp. | reverse complement strand
TTACGTCACTGCAAGCCGTGTACGTACCTGCTGACGACTACACCGACCCAGCGCCATTCACGACGTTCACCTTCTTGGATGCAACAACTGAGTTGTCGCGTCAGATTGCGTCGCTTGGTATTTATCCCGCTGTGGATCCATTGGCATCAACATCAACAATTCTCACTCCCGAGACCGTTGGTGATCACCACTACAACGTTGCTCGTCGCGTGCAGGAAATCTTGCAGCGCTACAAGGAACTGCAAGACATCATCGCAATTCTTGGTCTTGACGAATTGTCAGAAGAAGACCGCCTCACCGTGTCACGTGCACGCAAAGTGCAGCGCTTCTTGAGCCAGCCCTTCTATGTTGCTGAAGTCTTCACCGGTGTATCTGGTGAATACGTCCCGGTGAAAGAAACCGTTGAGTCATTCGAAGCATTGATCAACGGTGACTTGGATGATGTTCCGGAGCAGGCGTTCTTGAACGTTGGCGGTGTTGACCAAGTGCTCGCGAAGGCAAAGGCTCTTCAGGAGAACGCATAATGGCCGACTCGGGCAACATCCTGCGCGTCGAAGTGGTGTCACCAGAGCGTGTGCTTTTCTCCGGAGAAGCAACGCAGGTGATTACTCGCACGATGGGCGGCGGAGAAATTGCTTTTCTTCCCGGTCACGCGACGTTTCTTGGAGCACTCGTGGAAAACCACACACGCGTGTATCTGACTGACGGACGCGTCCAAGACATTGCTGTGCACTTGGGATTTGTCGAAGTAGGCGCTGAACATGTGTCAATCTTGAGCGACACCGCCGAGTTGGCAGAAGATATTGACGTTGCTCGTGCACGCGCCGCAAAAGAACGTGCAGAAGAGCAAATGCGAACTGGTCACAGTGCGGAAATAGAAGCTGATCTTCGGCGTGCGCACGCCCGTCTTGCTGCAACTGGCGGCGTACCTGGCGCTGCCCACTAGTTGTCAGTATTGAACTTTGTCTTTTGAACCATTACTCGTGATGGTTGTGACAAATTTTGTAATTTGTCAGTATTGAACTTCCGACAAGTTTTGCAACTTGTCAGTATTGAACTTCCGACAAGTTTTGCAACTTGTCGATGCGATGGACGGCGTCGATGGTGCGCACTGTTCCACTACGGGAACGCATGACCAAACTCTGCGTGTGCACCACACCAGGTTCATAGCGCACTCCCTTTAGCAACTCTCCATCGGTGATGCCGGTTGCGGCGAAGAAGCAGTTGTCACCTTTGACTAGGTCATCAGTTGTCAGCACTTTGTCCAGGTCATATCCAAGTTCGAGTGCCGCTGTGCGTTCTTCATCATTGCGTGGCCAGAGACGACCTTGAATTTCGCCGCCCATGCACTTCAATGCTGCGGCGGAAACGACTCCCTCTGGAGTGCCACCAATTCCAAATAACACATCGACGCCGGCCTCATCAGAGGCTGCTGCGATTGCGGCAAAGATGTCACCATCACTAATGAGTTTGATGCGTGCTCCGGTTGAACGCACTTCGGCAATCAGGTCCTTGTGACGGTCACGGTCCAAGATCATGACGGTGAGGTCACGCACATCTTCACCTTTTGCTTTGGCAATCCAACGAAGATTCTGTGTGGGGGAGGCGGTGATGTCGATATTTCCTACTGCACCTGGACCAACAGCAATCTTTTCCATGTACACGCACGGACCTGGGTCAAACATGGTGTCTTTTTCCGATACCGCGATCACCGACAATGCATTACCTCGACCAAGAGAAGTGAGTGTGGTTCCATCAATTGGGTCTACGGCAACATCAGTGTCGGGCTTGCTTCCATCACCGACGACCTCGCCGTTATAGAGCATTGGAGCTTCGTCTTTTTCTCCCTCACCGATAATGACAACGCCTGTCATCGGGACTGTGGAGAGCACCGTGCGCATGGCATCAACCGCTGCCTTGTCTGCACCGTTTTTGTCGCCACGACCCACCCACCGCGATGCGGCCATGGCTGCGGATTCAGTTACGCGGACGAGTTCGAGTGCGAGGTTTCTGTCGGGGCGGTGTGGAGACATGGTCACAAACTACTTCGGTGGCTAGCCTGCGCGCGTGCCCAAGCTTCCACTTGACCTGTGTTTATCCGGCGGAGATATCACCGATGTGCGGGTGCGTCCAGGTGGTCTGTGGGTTTCAGGAATACACACGACATCAACTGCTGACGGAAAACAGTCAATCGTGCGATTGTGGAACGTTGTGTCCGGAGCAACAGTTGACGTGTTGACAGATCCGTCTCCAGCAACGGGGCGCGGCCTGTCGGGAGGTGTGCACCGTTGGTCTAATGATGGCGCGCAAATCGTGGTCGCGTTGCGTGATGGTGGTCTCGCCATGTGCTCTCTCTCAATTGACAGACCAGATGTTGTCGAAGTGAGGGATGTGGAAGTTATTGCATCTCAGGGGTCATTTACCAACCCAGTCTTTTCGCAGGTTCATCACGGAGTGTGGGCGATACGTGATTGGCACGACGTCGTATTGCTACAACGATCTGTAAACGGAGAATGGATAGAAGAGCAATACGAACATGGTGGAGACTTTGCTTGGGATGTTGATGAATGGAACGGTGAACCTATTTTTCACACTTGGAATCGACCGGAGATGCCGTGGACATATAGTCGGATTCACAACCTGTATGACAAGCAAAACGTCGCCGTACAACAACCGCGTGTGTCTAGTGACAGACGCGCATTCGGGTACTTGTGTGATGAGAATGGGATACTAAACCTCACGGTTGTTCGTGAGGGTCAAAAATTCGTGATCGAAGATTCAAGCGAGCATGGCGGGCCAACATGGGGGCCGGGAGCGCGCACGTGGTGCTTCAATTCCGACGCGTCAATGGTTGCTTACACGCGCAATGAAAATGGGTACGGGTCTTTATGGGTGCGTGCATTAGGAAATGCAGGAGCGCCACTCATGGTGGGCAAAGCAGTGCATGGATGCTTGTCATGGGAGGGCAACACACTTGCTGCTATTCGTTCTGGTGCTCGCACTGCGCCCGAAGTCGTTTCCTACAACATGATGTCGTTGTTATTGCCACAGGCAATGACCCCGACAAAAAAGACCATTGCCTTTGCGGGTGATGCGCGATGGCAAGACGATGCGGTGAGAGACGAACTGGTTGAACCAACGGTTGTTCATGTTCCTGATAGTGATGTGGTTGTTCGACTGTATGTACCGAACACTCCAAACGGTGTCCTTCTGTCATGGGCTCATGGTGGTCCGACAGATCAGTGGCAAGTGTCATTTATGCCACGCCACGCATATTGGCTATCGCGTGGGTACACCATCGCCGTAATTGACTATCGCGGTACCAGTGGTTACGGAAGAGCATCGCAGCAGCGATTAGATGGTGAATGGGGCAGAGGCGACGCACTCGATGTTGTACAAACAACGCAATTTCTGCAGTCAGAGTACGGCTATCAGCCAGAACACACGGTGTTAGTTGGCGCCAGCGCAGGAGCGCTCGCTGTACTCGGAGCGGTTGTTATCGCGCACGGAAAAGATTCGTCGAAACTTTTTGCTGCAGGTGTTGTTGTGTCGTATCCAGTAGTGGATTTACGCGCTCTCGCACAAACCGAGGATCCTTTCGAAGCCCACTATGTACCGCGATTGGTAGGTGCGGCGGACTTCGAAGATCCATTGTGGGATGAAAGATCTCCCCACAATCATCCATTTCAACTGGCAAAAGTCCCAGTACTGATTTTTCATGGTGATAGTGACACAGTCGTGCCACTACAGCAGTCTGAGACATTGCGCGACGCTGTGACGTCTGTCGGCGGTGAAGTTTCCCTCTATGTGATGCCGGGCGAGGGGCATGGTTTTCGTAACGTGGTTAACCAAGAGGTGGAATATCAACGCACCGAAGAGTTCCTTCGCCGTTTCTTGCAATAACACGGCTGCGTCGTTGTAGCGTCACATCTCATGCTGTTAGCGGAGTTGGAGGTGTGGCACTCACGTCCGATCGCTCCTACTCGTCGGGTTGCATTGGGGCATTTGTATCTCCCAGTTGATCCACTACCAGGTTTTGGAGGCCTATTGCTAGGTGGAGTTCTCGCAAATCATGTTCGAGATCTTGATGAAGACGAAGCAATTGATGTGCAACGACTGCTGAGTGAAATAGAACGTGGCGCACGGATAGTTCAACCACGATTACGTCATCGGTTTCAAGTGGACCGTCATGGCTTGGCGCTCAGTACACATCGGATGATTGCCACCGATGAGAGTTTTACTTTCGAGTTCAACTCAGTTGGCACTCCACTGCAACAAGTACTCGGTTCGCTGTACGCGCTCGAGCGTCTTAATGTGGATTTACGACACAACTTGGTTCGGATGATGCGACGCGCCGTGACGTGGCGTGGACCGCTAGGTCCGTCGTTCGTGTCATATCTCGCTGGTCACAGTGCATCATCTGTGAGTGCAATCACTGATCCACGTGCATGGGCTCTTGACATACTCGGGTTTCCAGGAGGAACAACAAAGTTGTCAAAGAGGGAGATCATGGCACGATATCGTGACAGTTTGCGTCGCGTGCACCCTGACCACGGTGGTAGTCAAACAAATGCAAGTAAAGCAATTGAGGACATCACCGAGGCACGTCGCGTGTTGCTCGCCACTTTGTGATCGACAGACGAGCGATGGACGGCCTTGTTCTCTTTCATGGTGCGGGTAGCGATCGTGATCACTCATCGTTCCTATTGCTAGAGGAGTTGCTCACGCCGATGCAAGTTGCGCGTATCAACTTCCCGTATCGGCAAGCGGGCAAAAAAATGCCTGACCGTGCTCCGATTCTGTTGCAGTGCGTGCGTGACGAGGTACGCCGTTGTGCAGATAAATGGGGAACAGATCCATCGCAACTTGTCATTGGAGGACGCTCCATGGGTGGACGTATGTGTTCAATGGCGGTTGCGTCAGACCTTGACCCCCTGACGGTCGGTGGATTGATTCTTCTTGCGTACCCACTTCATCCGCCGGGGAAACCCGAAAAATTACGGACAGATCACTTACCGAAAGTCTCTCTCCCAAGCTTGTGGATTAGTGGTACTCGTGACTCGTTTGGCACAGAACAAGAATTAACTTCTGCGATGGAATTGCTGGCTGGTGAATGTTCCGCTCATTTCATCAATGGCAAAAGCCATGATCTCAAAGGTTGCGATGAACAGATTGCGACAATTGTGGAGTCCTGGTTGGAGAGTCTTAGTTAGAGCGATTGTCCGAAGACTGAACCGTTGCTGATGCGATCGCCCGTATTAATTTCTTCCAGTTCCATTCCTGCTGTCTCGGGAAATCTCACGTATACGAGAATCGAAGCGATGAGTGGACCAATTGCCATGATGGTCATCGCTTGGCCATATGTCATGTCACCGTCGACTAACTGACCCGTTGCAATAAGCCCAATGCTTCCTCCGATGAGGGCGGAGGTCATGATAAGTCCGCCGGCGAGACTGCGTCGGGATGTGGGGAAGAGCTCTCCTCGATAGACAGCAAGAGCGGGATAGGAAAAAGCAAGCGCAATTCCTCCACCAATTGCGGTTGTCCACATCATGGCGCTTTCAAATGTGAATGACAAAGTGAACAGCAGGGCGCCGATTGGCACCATCGTCGATGCCAAGATACGACGACCTCGCGCGTCAGCAACGCGACCACCAACCACTAACCCGATCACAGCGGGAACAGATGTTGCGGCTGTGAACAGGGCAACGGTAAAGGCTGAGTATCCGCGTTCGTCATCCAAGTACCGATTCTGAAAGATCGAGATACTCGCAATGAAAATATTCGACAGAAAGACAACCGTGCAGACATTGGCCAGTCTTATTTTGTCGAGACGTTTGTCTACCACCTGATGTCCGAGGCGATCACTGAAACGTTTTGTTTCTGGGAGATTCCTCTTGAGATAGAACGCAACCGGGATCCATATCAACGGTGTGACGTATGAAAGTCGCCATGACCCTTCAGCAATATCTGCAAACGGCAACGTTGCAACCGCGATACCAGCTCCGATGCCACTAACGATGGCGAGAACGCCAGTGGCGTAGGCGCGTTTGTCACGCGGCATTTCTTCAATGAGGACAACTGCGATTAATACATCGAGTGTGAGTCCTAGTGGTCGACCAATTGTTTGTGTTGCAACAAGAAACGAAAAGTTGGGAGATAATGCGCCAAGAGATGTCGCAAGTGGTGCGATCCAAGCGAGCACAATCATCATCTTCCGACGACCGCGGGTATCCGCCATGGCAACTAGGGGAATAGTGATGATGATGCCCCAACGGACAATTGCCGCGGCCAGTCCCTGCTGGAAATTGGTGATATCAAATTCTTTTGCGGCGTACACAACAGTTTGGGTGAACAGTGTGTTGATAAATGCCGAGGACAAGGACACAAGTGCCAGCAGAAAGAGCAACCGCCGCTGTATGTCTGTGAGGTTTTCGGGAGGTCGCAGCGAACGTGACGCAGGCGCAAAAATTCGTTGTGTAATTCCAATTTCTGCGCGGGGCACTATGGGAGCATACTTACGAGATGGCTGATACCCCCCAGACAGTTCCCGCATACGTTGCGGTGCCAAAGGAGGTGATTGTCGCATCCCATAGTGGGCCTTTGTCGGGCGAAGTAATTGTTCCTGGTGCAAAAAATTCGGTACTGAAATTAATGGCGTCTGCTCTTCTTGCCGATGGAACAACAGTGTTGCGTAATGTTCCGGTTATCGCCGATGTTGACATCATGGCTGATCTTCTTGTAGCACTGGGATTAAAGATTGATTATGTGGATCCAGCTCCCGGAGAAGTGGGTCAGCGTCTTCACATTCATAACAATCGATTGATTACGCCATTTGCTCCATTTGAGTTGGCTGATCGCATTAGGGCGTCTGTCAATGTCGTCGGTCCACTTCTCAGTCGATTCGGGGAAGTGACCATCGCCTTGCCAGGCGGCGACGATTTTGGTGGTCGTCCAATCGATATGCATCTTCGTGGTCTTGAAGCAATGGGTGCGGTGTTTGACATTGAAGACAACACTGTGTTTGGCAACTGTGATCGTCTACATGGCGCTGACATCACTCTTGAATTTCCAAGCGTTGGTGCAACAGAGAACATTTTGACTGCGGCAGTTCTCGCTAATGGAGTGACGACAATACGAAATGCTGCACGCGAACCAGAGATTGTTGATTTGTGTTCATTCCTGTCGGCAATGGGCGCGCGTATTTCTGGAGCAGGAACTTCAATCATCACGGTGACAGGCGTGGAGCGGGATGCTCTTGTTGCGACAAATCACGAGGTTGTTACTGATCGAGTACAAGCTGCCACGTACATGTCTGCAGTGGCGATGTGTGGTGGTGATGTCTTCGTTCGTCGTGCAATACCAGCGCATATGGAGATGTTGCTATCGCGTTATGCGGACATGGGGTTAACGGTGACCCCTGATTCCGAAGGTATTCGTGTCACGTGTCAGGAACGGCTGCACTCCATCGATGTCGCAACGTTGCCGTTTCCTGGTGTTGCAACCGACTACAAACCGTTACTTGTGGCAATGCTGTCAATCGCCGACGGAACAGGGATTGTGACGGAGAATCTGTATCCCGGTCGTTTTCGTTACATCGAAGAACTTCGTAAACTAGGAGCAGATGTCACAATTGATGGACATCATGCTGTAGTGCGTGGAGTCGAGCACTTGCGTGGCGGCGTTGTGTCCGCACCAGATATCCGAGCGGGTGCAGCTCTTGTCGTTGCAGGTTTGAGTGCACAGGGAATGACAGAGATTCATGATGTCCATCACATTGATCGTGGTTATGACGATCTAGTGGGTCGTCTCGCTGCTCTCGGTGGTGTTGTCAGCCGCGTGTCGTAGACGGTTGGCTCGGCGATGGGCAACCCATAGAAGTCCGCTGATCAAGAGCACTGGACCAGCGATGTAGAGGATTTCATCCCATCCGCCTTGATGTCCGAGCATCTCTAAAGCGTAGGTCTGTGACCATTGAACACGGCAGTCACGAGCGTTGGTCGGTATCGTGGCAGGAAACACAGCGGAGTTCACGGTGTCAATACGTCAACAAGTAGAAGAGACAATCGAAGTAATTCGACCGGCATTGCAGGCCGACGGTGGCGACATCGTGTTGCGCGACGTCGATGAAAATACCGGGGTTGTCAGCGTTGAACTTGTGGGGGCATGCACCACGTGCCCAGCATCTGACCAGACAATGAAGGCAGGCATTGAACGGATCATGAAAGACCGCATCGATGGTGTCACCGCAGTGGTGCAGGTCGCCTAAGTGAGTCGGCGAAATCTCAGCCCAGCGCAGTTATTTGAAGCAGCGCGCAACGGTGATCGTGGCGCGTTGGCTCGCGTCTTGTCGTTGCTCGAGCGGGGAGACGCGACCGCGCGCGAAGTGGGTCGAATGGCTTACAAGCATTCCGGTAACGGTTACACCGTTGGCATAACCGGTGCTCCCGGTGCGGGCAAAAGCACGTTGACGAGCGCGTTGATCAAACACCTGCGGTCATTGGAAATGGAGATCGCGGTTCTTGCCATTGATCCATCTTCTCCGTTCACCGGTGGTGCGATTTTGGGTGACCGTGTGCGTATGCAAGACCATGCAACCGACCCGGGTGTATTTATTCGTTCGATGGCAACGCGCGGTCACTTGGGTGGATTGTCGTTATCGACACCGGAGGCGATCCGCCTACTTGATGCCGTTGGGCGTGAATGGATTTTGGTGGAGACCGTTGGTGTTGGACAGGTTGAAGTTGAAATCGCTGGCAAGGCAGACACCACTGTTGTTGTACTGAATCCTGGTTGGGGTGACTCCGTGCAGGCGAACAAAGCGGGCCTCATGGAAATCGCTGATGTTTTTGTCATCAATAAAGCTGACCGCAAAGGTGCAGATGAAACGCGTCGTGATATTGAACAAATGCTTGAGTTGACTGATCTTGCACCCGACGACTGGCATCCAGTGATCATCCCCACCGTAGGAACAACTGGAGAAGGTGTTCCTGAATTATGGAATGCAATTCGTGAACATCGTGCGTTTATTGAAGCCAACAACGTGTTGAAGACTCGGCGCGAGTTTCGTTTACGCGAAGAGTTGCGAGAGATAGTTGCCCGTCGTCTTGAATTGCGCGCACGTGAATTGTGCACGGGTAAGCGTTGGGAAGAACTGCAACAACAAGTGATTGATCGCAAGACTGATCCTTGGAGTGCCGCAGATGAGATGTTGCAAGGAGTGGGGGCTTAATCATGTCGGATGAAGTAAAGAATGACATTGTCTTGTTAGAACGTCGCGAAGACGGTGTTGCCATTGTGACTTTGAATTCCCCGAAGGTGAATGCTTTGTCACAGGCAATGCTCGCGCGAATTCTTGAGATTGCAAAGGATCTCACCATGAATCCGGCAGGTGCAGTGGTCATCACTGGCGGTGATCGTTTGTTTGCAGCGGGCGCTGATATCACTGAGTTTGGCGGTCCCGCCGAAGCAACGAAGATCGGAAACGGATTTCACACCGCACTTGATGCAGTTGCTGCTATTCCATCTTTTGTGATCGCCGCCGTTAGCGGTTATGCACTCGGTGGTGGATGTGAATTAGCGATGGCATGCGACTATCGCATCGCTTCTGAGAAAGCCGTGTTCGGTCAGCCGGAAATATTGCTCGGAATCATTCCCGGTGGTGGCGGTACTCAACGTTTGCCACGATTGGTCGGACCAAGTCGAGCAAAAGAAATCATGCTGACTGGCCGTCAAGTGAATGCGACCGAAGCCTTAGCAATCGGTCTTGCCGACGAAGTAGTGGCGCCTGAGCAGTTAATGTCACGCGCATTGGATCTGGCATCATCGCTTGCCGGCGGTGCACTTGTTGCGCAACGTTTGATCAAGTCAGTTGTCGACAAAGGCGTTGAGATTGATCTCGCAAGTGGCTTGTCATTGGAAAAAGATGCATTCACTGAAGTGTTTCGAAGTGAGGACAGCCAGATCGGCGTCCAAAGCTTCCTCCAAAATGGGCCAGGTAAGGCCAGTTTTACTGGCCGTTGATTAGGCACAGTAAGGCCAGTTTTACTGGCCGTTAGAAGATTCGACTATTTGTTTCAACTTCCGTAAGTTGCGACGCCAGATCGCTTTCATCACCAACTGGCCACCGACAATTGCACCAACGGGTCCCCCGAGATACCACGGAAACGTCAGCTCTTCTTGCCATGTAAAACGTGTTCGCGAGTTGTTGTCGAGTGCGACGAGAGTGAATACACCTGTACCGGTGACAATGCCAGTGTGGCGCACACCCATTGCGGCGTTGGGTGCCCACTCCGTGATTGTCATCTCATCGACCAATTTGATGGGGCCCACTTTTGTGTCGCAGAAGAACTCTGTCCCTACGCCACGTGTCTGTTCGGTCTTGAATCGAATGGCAACAGCGTCAGCCATCCAGTCAACATGGCGTTCAATGGGTTCAACGACCTGCCATACGCGCTCAACGGAAGCGTCAATGTCTATTGATACTTCAATCATTTGACTGCCGATGACGCCTTGCGTAGTTCGTCTGCGGCTGTTTCGGGTGCGACGATGTTGATCATCACGCCAGTTCCACGTTCAAACCCTGCAGTGGTTGTCAACTTTGGCCACAGGTGAACATGCCAGTGGTACTGACCAGAGTGATGGGGTGGTGCAGTATGAAACACAAGGTTGAATGCAATGTCACCGAGGGTCGCGTTTAGATGACGTACGGCATCACGGATCGCGATACCAACGTTATTCAACACATCATCATTTGAATCACAAAGGTGCAGGTCATGTGCACGAGGGATGATGAGGATTTCGTACGGTCCACTGCTCCAGAACGGACAGATAGCAACGGCATGTTCTGTTTCAAACACCACGCGTTCTTTGTCTGAGATTTCTGCATCAATAGTGGTGCATAACAGACAACCACCTTTGAATCGTTCAAATGCCCGTTCTTCTTCGAGAATTTCACCTGGCACAAATGGCAGTCCGAGCAATTGTCCATGTGGGTGTGCAAGAGACGCACCCGCTTCGCGACCATGGTTGATGATCGCCTGCGTGTATCGAATGTTTGACGTGTTCTTGTGAGCAATCAGTCGGTTCTTCAGCATTTGCATGAACTCTGCAATGGAGTCATCTGACAGTTGGGAAATGTTGCCGTCGTGATTAGGCGTGAACACGAACACTTCATGAACGCCACTTGCTTCGGCCATCACTCGCACAGGACCAAGATTGCGTACCGCCATTGATTCATCACCCACGAAGGCGGGGTAGCGGTTGGGAAGAACGCGCATCGACCACGAGCCGTCATCGTTTTTATTTTCGGCTAGCGGAGGTTCGCGATCGGATGTGTCGTTACAAAACGGACATTCGCTACTCGCATCAGTTTCCACTTGCGTTGCGCGTGGGGCGAAATCAGATGCTCGTTTTGCACGTTCGGGAACAATTGTGACCCAGCGGCCGGTGAGAAGATTGAGGCGTAATTGACTCATTGTGATGTCAAGGATACGACCACTTGTTTACAAATGGGTGGCATACAGATGGCTTTGTTGATAATCGTCATCCAGATGACTTCATAGACCGACGTCATCCAGATGACTTCATAGACCGACGTCATCCAGATAACTTCATGCACGGATGTATGTGCTGATGTGACGTGCGTTCTCGCCGTCATGTGCAGTCCTATTTCCGTCAGCAAAACGGGACTGTAATGACAGACCCGCTGCCACAGCATGAGCATCGAGTTGTTCCGGGGTCCAATAACGCACCGACCATGGACGAAGTACAACTCCAGATGCAGACGTGATTTCCACAAATTGCCCCGTGATCCGTTGCGACAGATGGTCATGGCGGCTCACCGACAAGGTCACAGAATCATTTGTCAACGATTTCACTGACACCACATCAGCCGTGCTTGCTGGCTCTGGGATGACTACGTCCAATGCAAACAATCCGTTGGGCGACAACTTGTCTCGTACAAGTGACAAACACGAGCGCAACGCATCATCATCAGGCAAATTAAACAACGTGTTGTACCCCACGAAGATGAGATCAAAAGGACCGGCAGGGAGTTGTTGTGAAAAGTCGCCGACGGTGATATCAACATCTTGCAGATCGCGACGAGCACGCAGTTTGTCGATCATCGGCAGAGATGAGTCGATTCCGGTAAGCCTGTCGTTGTGCTGGCGGAGCGCACGAAACTCAGTGAGCAAGCGTCCGGTACCGACCCCTAATTCGAGAACCGAGACGGGGTGGTTGGGAAGCTGCGACACGACATGGTGAATAAAGTCGCCGTCGTTAAGGTCTGAGTACCAGTCGTCATAGACATCCGCGAAACCGTCCCCGTACGTTGAGGCACCGTAGCCAGGGATGCCATAACGACTGTTCGCGTTCTGGTTGTTCGCACCCTGTTTCGCGCCTTCAGTCACGCGTACAAGTAGACCACCGTGTGGAACGAATTACTCGCTCCTCACAAGCGTTTTGGTCTCTCGGTAGCCTGAGACCATGTCATTGCAGCCCGCACCGCGTCGAGACTATGTGTATCTCGATCACGCTGCGACGTCTCCGTTACGGCCAGAGGCACGCGCTGCGATGGAGCCGTTTCACGATGTGGCGTACGCCAACCCCTCTGGTGCTCATCGATTTGCGCGCGAAGTACGCAAGGTCATTGATGAAGCGCGTGACATGGTTGCAGAAGTTATTGGTTGCGTTCCTGGAGAAGTGGTGTTTACTTCCGGAGGCACTGAAGGTGCAAACACTGCGATTCTGGGCGCAGTACGCCGTCATGGTGGGCACGCTGTGTGTTCAGCGGCTGAACATCATGCCGTGTTGCATTGTGTGGAACATGTTGACGGCGTGGTGTTGCCGGTTACTACAAAAGGTGTTGTTGATCCGGTTGCGCTACGTGAGACTTTGCGCAGTCTTGACAACGTGTCGGTTGTTTCCACGATGGCGGTGAACAATGAAGTGGGAGCAATCACAGACATTGTGGAAGTAAGTCGCGCGGTACGTCGCACGCATCCTGATGCGGTTATGCACACAGATGCAGTGCAAGCTGCCTGCTGGCTTGATCTCAGAGACGTATGGCCACACGTTGATGTGATGACGTTGTCGGCACACAAGTTTGGTGGACCAAAAGGAATGGGCATCATGGTTGTGCGTGACGGTGTGCACGTCGACCCACTCATTCTTGGAGGCGGCCAAGAGCGTGACCGCCGTAGTGGCACACATAACGTCGCCGGAATTGTAGGGACTGCTGTTGCATTGTCTATCACTCATGAACATCGCACCGCTGAAGTCTCACGACTTCGCGACTTACGCGATCATCTTGTGAACAGCGTTACCTCGCAAATTGCTTGTGCAACAGCAACATTGCCAAGCGATTCTTCTGTTGCCGGTATCGCGCATCTGTGTCTCGAAGGAATTGAGAGTGAACCCTTGTTATTTCTTCTGGATAAAGAAGATGTGTGTGCATCGGCTGCATCGGCGTGTGCAAGCGGGGCTATGGAGCCGTCACACGTTTTGGCGGCGATGGGAGTTGAGACAGAACGAGCAAAGGGTGCCTTGCGTTTGAGTCTCGGGCACACGACGACACGAAATGACATTGATCGTGCGGTTGTTGCTATCACCAACTCCGTTGAGTACTTGCACGAGATGGCAGAAAGAACTCGGGTGCGTGCTCAATCAACAATTCACTCGGGGACCGAGGCGCGATGAAAGTGTTGCTCGCAATGAGTGGTGGCGTTGATTCTTCTGCTGCAGCGTTGATACTCCAACAACAAGGCCATGAAGTCACTGGTGTGACGATGCGCCTATGGGGAGGCGAGAGCGACACCGGATGCTGCTCCGTCTCAGACGTAGACGATGCTCGACGCGTTGCCCAGCAATTGAACATTGATCATCTGGTGTTTAATTTCTCGGACGATTTCAACGAGCATGTTGTGGCGCCATATGTGGACGCCCATGTCAACGGGATCACTCCTAATCCATGTATTGAATGCAATCGCCATCTGAAGTTTGACCGTCTCATAGAACGCGGTCGTTTGCTTGGCTTTGATGCTGTTGCAACAGGTCACCACGCACGTATCGAACCAGACAGCAGGGGTGTTTTGCGTGTGACGCGTGGAGCTGACGCCAAAAAAGATCAGAGTTATGTCGTGCACATGTTGTCAGATGACGATCTTTCTTACGTGCTGTTCCCAGTGGGACACATGCAAAAGTCCGACGTGCGAGAAGTGGCTCAGCAGGCGGGGCTACGCACAGCAACGAAGCCAGACAGTCAAGATGTTTGCTTCATCGGCTCAACAGTTGGTCGTGAAGGATTTTTAGGGAATCGGATTGAGTTTCGTCCAGCAGATGTGGTCGATACCGATGGTCGTCACGCGGGTCGCGTCCAAGCAGTTGAGTTGGTGACGATAGGACAACGCCGCGGGCTCAATTTGGGCGGTGGTGATAAGCGATACGTGGTTGATGTTGATGTTCCCGGACAAAAAGTTGTGGTTGGCAGCGAAGAAGACTTATTGGTGGTGCACACACGTGTGTCTGATGTTTCGTGGCCTCATTATGATGATGCCCGTAATTGCGTGGGAGCAGATGTTCTAGTGCAGGGAAGTGCTCACGGTGCACGATCTAAAGCGACGTTGCGACGCGATGATGATGGATATTTTTTGGAATGGGATCGTCCACAACGTCGTATCGCACCAGGGCAATCGGTGGTTTGGTACGACGAAACGGATACCTATGTTCTTGGTGGCGGGATAGTTCGTATCGCGCGCTAGCTAGCGAGCGCTGTGCGCGCCGCATCACATCTACGTGGAGCAATTGCAAAGGATTGCACGTGCAAAGCCTCTCCGGTTTTTAACAATTTTGCTGCAATCGGAGTCAAAATTACTTTGTCGGCATTACGTGCACCGATAACGAGTCGAGATCCCGGTACACCACCAGTGAGATCAGCTTCTTCTCCAGCGTGGTCCGTCATGTTCACAAACGTAATGTTGTGACGACGAAGCATCATTGTCTCAGCAAGAACCATGTGATCGTGTACCACTATTCCGGCAGGGACAAGCACTAACCAGCGTCGGGCGAGACGATGAATGCGTCGTGGCACTGTGCGCACTAAGGCAATGCCTACTGCGGTGAGTACAGCACCAGCAATCCATTGTTGTGTCGCAAGAAACAAGGTGCCCGTTGTTATCGATCCAATGAACAGTAGCCATGCGACAATTGCCGGAAGAATGTGTGGCCACGGTGTGCGTAATGCAAAACGAATTTCTTGTCCGTAGGCACCGCCCTGCACCATTTCGTCAACAACGACGCGGTGATATGACAAGCGCCAAGTGACCACAGCACCGGCGACTGCGAATGCCTGAAGAAACGCGTTTTGTGTTGGGTCACCGTGCCAAATGACTGCGACAGATTGTGTAACAACAACGGGGATGGTCATACGGATCGCAGTAAGTGATGCAGGAGTGGGCACAAGAAGTGCGGCGCCAACTACTAGCCAGATGCCCCATCCCCAGATCTGTAAAGCAATTGACACCGCGATAGAGCGTCCATCAGCAAGCGACCACCACGGCGCACAGAGGGCAACAATCAGCCAAGCGATACGAGCCATCCACAGAAACAATCGAGCAGATGGGACTTTTTGCACCCTCGTAGCCTGCCGTGTTCACCCCTATATGAACAACACGGTGAAGAACATGTGCCCACGTGTTATGCCAATCACGTAGACACCAAGTTCAGTTCGCTGGGCAATGAAATACGGTGCTAGCCAATAGGAATGGCTCACGATGATCGTCTTCGACCGGGCGCGTCGTTTGCCGTGGGAAGTCTGCCTCACCGTCGCGCAGCCGATGCAATCGACTTTTCTTGGCGTGCCACAACTATCCCTACCGTTCCCTCCTTACCGCGCCGGTCCCCATCAGAGTTGATGGTCGCGCAGGCCTTAATCGGAATCGAAGGAGTGTCGCTTGGTCAATACGGTGGCATCAACGTAGATGTGGCACGACTGGATCTCGATGGTCCGGTTGAAACCGATTTGTTTCATGAAGCCTTTGGCGGTTTCTCTACTTTTCTGTCTTCAGTGGTTGAGCATCGATCTCCATCAGTTGTCAAGTGGCAGTTCGTTGGGCCTGTAACTCTTGGGGCAGTACTAGTCAGGGTAGGGCTCGACACAGACCTTGCATTTCAACTATCGCTGAAAGTTGTTCGTTCGCATATGCGTGTTCTGGAAGACATGATCGCTCGTGCTTGCCCGAATGCAACACAGATCATCGTGTTAGACGAGCCAATGGCACATGAAGCGTTCTCGCATGACTTTGCGATACCGGTTGACGATGTTCTTGACGTGATTTCAGGCGCGCTTGCGGTTGTTGATGATGACAATTGGTCGGGGCTGCATTGTTGTGCGCGTACCGATTGGAACGCCTTGCTATCAACGGGAGCACAAGTGCTCTCGGTACCCGTTCCTAATCGTTCTCAAACAGAAGAAGTCGCTGACCTGCTGTCGTCGGCACGACGAATCAGTGAGCACCTAGTTCTTGGTGGTCGCGTTGCGTGGGGTGCTGTTCGCACCGATGGTCCAATTGCTTCCAGCCCGGAACGGGCGTGGAAGAACTTGCGCGAAATGTGGGGGAGTCTCATTGATAATGGGGTGGACGCTGATTTGTTGCGCGAACACAGTTTCATCACACCGGTGTGTGGATTGGGAAACCATTCAGAGGCTCTCGCTGAGCAGGTCTTTGCTCATGTTGAAGTGTTGTCAACGCGCTTAGCGGAATACGGCGTTCAGTAGGTTGGTGCCTGTGGCACGCACCCCCGCAACAAAAGGCAGCTCGTCGAAGAGTCAATCAAAAAAAGATTCTGCGAAAGAGGCTCAAAGAAACATTGAGCAGTTGCGCGCAGAGATTCGTCATCACAATGAGCTGTATTACTCACATGATGCGCCAGAAATTAGTGATGCCGAATATGACGATCTCGTGCGTCGATTGCGTGAATTAGAGGAGCAGTATCCAGAGTTGGCAGATACTCAATCTCCGACAGAGATTGTGGGCGCCGGATTTTCAACCACGTTTTCACCTGTCACTCACGCGGCGCCGATGATGAGCCTCGACAACGCAATGGATGAAGATGAACTACGCGCGTGGGGCGAACGACTCTTAAAAGGGTTAGTAGCTAACGGCGGATCAACCGATGTGTCGTATGTGTGTGAACTGAAAATTGATGGTCTTGCGATTAGTACTCGTTATGAAAACGGAATGTTTGTGCAAGCTGCAACACGCGGAGACGGTCGCATCGGTGAGGACGTGACAGCCAACGTTGCAACGATTAAAGATGTGCCGAAGGAATTACAGGCAAAGAGCACAGCGTCCAAAAAAATGTCGATGCCGACGGTATTGGAAGTACGTGGCGAGGTGTACATGCCCTTTGCAGCGTTTGAGCAATTCAAAGCAGAAAAAGAAGAAGAAAACAGAGAGCGGGCCGCTGAAGGACGTGCTCCTGTGTCTGTGCCAGTAAACCCGCGTAACGCTGGAGCGGGAAGTTTGCGACAAAAAGATGCTCGAGTAACTGCAACGCGCAATCTTTCCATATGGTCGTACCAGTTAGGTGAAGTGAGTGGAACTCCTGAGTTCATCGATCATTTTGAGACACTTGAGTATCTGTCTTCACTTGGTTTTGCAGTGAACCCCAACATTCGAGTCGTCCATTCACTGGAGGATGTTCTTGAGTATTGCCATCACTGGCAGGAACAACGACATACGTTGCCATACGAAATAGATGGAGTCGTGGTCAAGGTAAACAACTTGGCACAACGTGAAGTACTTGGAGTTACGTCACGTGCACCACGTTGGGCCATTGCATTTAAGTTTCCTCCCGAAGAACGCAACACGATTCTGCGCGACATTCAAGTGTCAATCGGGCGTACTGGCCGTGCTACGCCGTTTGCTGTATTGGAGCCAGTCTTTGTTGGTGGTTCCACCGTGAGCATGGCAACGCTACATAATCGCGATCAAGTTGCACTCAAAGACGTTCGACCTGGTGACACGGTTGTTGTGCGTAAAGCGGGGGATGTGATCCCAGAAGTAGTGGGACCAGTTCTCGCGAAAAGACTAAAAGGAACACAGCCATGGGAATTTCCCACAACATGTCCGTGTCCACTTGAGTCAACGCTTGTAAAAGAAGAAGGAGTTGCCGACACTCGATGTGTCGAGCCAACGTGTCCGTTTCAACGAGATCAGCGCATCATCTATTTTGCGTCACGCGGAGCGATGGACATTGAAGGTCTTGGCGAACGTACGGTATTTGCGCTGTCGGAAGCCGGTCTTGTAGAAGACGTCGGCGATTTGTACTCACTCACTGTCGAACAATTACTGACATTGGACGGGTTTGCTGAGAAAGGCGCTCAAAATTTGGTTGATGGCATCGCGCAATCAAAGACCCGACCGTTACCCAAACTTCTCACCGCATTGGGAATAAAGAATCTTGGCCCCGCGGCGTCTGAAGCATTAGCGCGTCGCTTTGGTTCATTAGATGCGATCGCAGATGCATCGGTGGAAGAATTATCAAACGTTGATGGCGTCGGTCCAATCATTGCGTCCTCAATACGCAATTGGTTTGACAAGAAAGCGAACACGGTAATCATCGGTAAGTTGCGCGCTGCTGGCGTTGACTTTGGAAACGTCGATGTGAGTGATGCCCCGCAGACACTCGTTGGCAAAGCGGTTGTTGTAACCGGAACTTTGACGAATTACTCGCGCGAAGATGCAGAACGCGCAGTTAAAGATCGTGGTGGTAAGAGCCCTGGCTCTGTTAGTGCAAAGACATTTGCTGTTGTTGTGGGAGAAGCACCTGGCGCAAGCAAACTCACCAAAGCCGAACAACTTGGCATTCCCGTTCTCGATGAAGAAGGTTTCGAGTTCCTGCTTGCCACGGGTGAATTGCCATCTGAATAAAAGTGCGACTATCCGTCGCGAAAAATTGCGCTAGCAATCGCTGTCAGTTGGCGACAAACGTCCAGCGAAATGTGCGTGCAGCTGAAGGGCCATCTGTGATTTTCCAATATCGAACGACTGCTTCGTGTTCCCCTTGTGACCATCGCTGAAATGGCGCATCAGGTTGTGGCAAGAAACTGATCGCAAAGTTGCCTGGATCATAAATTGCAGTCGGGGGGATGTTCACCTGTGAACCCGGCTTTAGTGCATTGCCATCAGCGGTGATTTCATCAAGTCGCGTCACCTGTAATTCCACGTCGTCGATTGTGAGTGTCGCCTCATACCCTTCGATGAAGTCGACAACAATTTGGCTTTGCTGTGGCACTTGATCATTGGGGCCGGGGTTCATCCGCTCGATCGCTTCGGGGATGCGCTGGGCATCGCGACCAGTCGTTGCCGAGGAGAACCCCAAAATGATGAGGGTGACTCCGACGCCCACAACGACGCTAATGAGGAGCTTTTCGCGCCGAGAACGGGTCAACATGTCCCCATTCTCGCCGTGAAATGGCTCCCGACCACCCTCAGTACGGGAAAAACGGTAGTTTCGAACCGGTCATGGTGGAACCTCAGTCTTTTCTCGGCACGGTCCTTGGCGGTCGCTATCGCCTCGATGCAGTGCGTAATGATGCCTCGGCGGTGGGTGCCACATCTGGGCTCATGCAATTTGATGCCTCTGATTTGTCGACCAATGAGGTTCTCGGCGTGCGCCTCACTCCACTACAACGTCTGATCGATCCTGCCCTGGGCGCAACGACGGTGTCTGATGCTCTTGATTCATTTGAGCGCCAGTGCCAGGTGGCCGTGAGCCTGTCTCATCCCACCATCGAGACCATCCTTGATCACGGTGATGTCACCGTTGATGGGGAACGCTACGTATTTGTTGTTGGCCAATCTCTTGCTGGTGGCTCGCTGCGGGAGTTCATCGACCGAGGTCGTCGACTTACTCCTTCTCAGGCGCTCGTCGTTGGCATTGATGTTTGTCGCGCCCTTGACACTGCAGCGCGCGGCGGCATCGTCCATGGCGACATTCGACCATCACGACTTGTCTTTGGTCTTGACCGACGGGTGCGAGTCGTGGGCTTTGGAGCTCCGCAGCGCCCAGCTGACTCATGGGGTGTCGACCAAGCCAATTACGGCGCTCCCGAGTTGTTCGAGGGGTCGTCTCGCACCACATCGTCAGATGTGTATGCGCTGGCATTGACTCTGATTGAAGCAATGACTGGTTCTATTCCCTTTGCGGGGGATACCCCTGATGTCGCGGGAGCGCAGCGCGCCGGAAAATTGTTGCCGGTGAATGCGGATTTTGGTGCACTCGCACAAGTATTGGAACGCGCTGGTCGACCAGATTCAGCAGAACGATGCACACCACGTGAATTTGGTCAGTCATTAGTACAGGCGGCAGAGAAATTGCCGCGCCCAACACCGATCGACATTGTTGGTGCATCGGTGATGTTTGAACCAACTGCTGCGCCATCTCTTGGTGAACCACCTGTTGCAGAACGTGATCCGATCATCATTCGCACCACACCGCCAATTGCAGGTAGTGAACCAATGAATCCTGTTGTGGCTCCACCGCAGGCGCCAGCACCGAAAGATCCGAGTGGCCCGTTGGTAATTGGTGGCGACACAACGGGACCTATCACTATCGACGCCGCAGCGCTTGCAACATTGGCCGCTGACGATCCCACGACGCAGCAACCGGTTCCAAAACGCAAACGTTGGAAGTTGCGCATTGGTATCGCAGCACTCGTCATTGCAGCACTTGTTGGCGGTGGTGTTGTCGCATACAACACGGTGCTAAATCCGAAGAACCCTGTTCCAATTCTTGAAGGTCTCACTGAGGGCGAGGCACGAAATCAAGTGTCGAAATACGGTTGGGACATCACGGTTGTCTACGAACGCAGTGATGAAATTGAAAAAGATCGCGTGATTAGAAGCGAACCGGTCACGGGTGCCGAACTTGCCAAGAGAGACACATTGACGTTGTACGTAGCTGAAGGACCCACGTTGTCTGTTCTCACGGACGTTTCGGGTCTCAGTGTTGATGAGGCTCGAGCGCAAATTGAAGGATTGAAGTTGGTAGTCGTCACTACCGACATTCATGATGAAACCGTTCCACCTGGTTCGGTTGTGTCGTGGTTGGTACCAGATCAACCAACGTTGAAAGCTGGCGATTCATTAGTGAAAGGCGCGACGGTCAACCTCAATGTGTCCATTGGGCCAGCGCCGCGCACCATTCCAGAACTTGCAGGAGCAACACCAGAAGCAGCCACTGAAGCCCTGACACAACTAGGACTTGTGACGGTGGTGTTGCCTGACGCCGTGCCACACCCGACAATTCCGTTGGGTACGGTGTCTGTGATCAATCCGGCAGTCGGCACGCAGATACCGCGTGGAGGGACTGTGACCTTGACGTTGTCAGGTGGTCAAGTGGGAACACTCATTCCGACAATCATCAACCGCGACATCAAAAAGGTGCGCGAACGTTTGACGGGCGCAGGTCTCATTGTTGGCAAGATCACTGGTGATCGAAAACAGAAGTTGAAGTCCGCAACCATCGACGGCAAACCGGTGAAAGACCTCGATCCAGCGCTCGTCGGTCAGACGGTCGACCTGGTCTTCCCCTAGTCTCGTACAGGCGATACATCACCGTTGTGCTGGTAGCGCGGTGATGGAAATGAGACGAAGGAGAAGTGTCATGGGCGCATTGGACGGACGTGTTGCGATCATTACCGGAGCAGGTCGAGGCATTGGTCGTGAGCATTCATTGTTGTTCGCAAAAGAAGGAGCAAAGGTTGTTGTCAATGACCTTGGTGGTGCAAACGATGGAACAGGCACCGATGCAACACCAGCGCAACAAGTGGTGAATGAAATCATCGCGATGGGTGGCGAAGCTGTTGCTAATTACGACAACGTTGCTGATTGGGAAGGCGCACAGCGCATGATCAACATGGCGATTGAAACCTTTGGCGATCTAGACATTCTCGTTAACAACGCTGGCATCCTGCGTGACCGCGTATTGGTGAACATGACAGAAGCCGAATGGGATGCCGTTATTGCAGTGCACTTGAAGGGGCACTTTGCTCCAACACGTTGGGCCGCTGCCTATTGGCGTGAACAACACAAAGCTGGTGTGAATAAACCGCGCAACCTTGTGCACACATCATCAACATCTGGCTTGTTTAGTAATCCTGGTCAAAGCAACTACGGAGCAGCAAAAACAGGTATTGCGACTTTTTCTCAAATTTGTGCAAAGGAATTGTCCCGCTACAACGTGAAGAGCAACTCGATTGCACCCGCGGCGCGTACCCGTCTCACGCTTGCAACACCTGGTCTCGAAGAACGCATCGCAGCACCACAAGATGACAATGCATTTGATGAATGGGATCCCGCAAATATCTCTCCACTAGTTGCGTATTTATCGTCAGCCGATTGTGCGTTTACAGGTGAGACGTTCTTTGTGAAAGGTGGAGAAGTAACTCGCGTGAAGTCATGGGAGATGGCCGAAACCGTTGACTCAGGCGGTTGCTGGTCTGTGTCTGATTTGTCTGCTGCCATGAAAATCATGGCTAGCAACATCAAGTGAGCGACACATCTCACGATAAGAGCTCAGAAGAACTCGGACCGAAAGGCCCCGGGTCTCTCGGCCCACAAGCATCAGGAGTTGACGAATCATCCACGGTGCCGTGGAGCCTTCTTGTTTCAAAACGCATTGCTAAGCGAGTAGGTATCACCCGTAAGTGGGCAGTGCTGATTGTTGTATTAGTGGGACTTTTTACTACCAGTTCGACAATCACAATTCTGGTCGTGTCCTTAGAAACAATTTCGAAAGACATCGGTTCGAACGTCAGCACTTTGAATTGGGCAATCACCGGACCGATGCTCGCGTTTGGTGTTGTCGGGCCAGCCTTCGGCAAAATCGGCGACTTGTACGGGCATAAAAAGGTGTACGTCTATGGCCTCGCCATCTCAGGGATTTTTGCTGGGGCCACTGTGTTCGCGTGGAATGCCGCAACGGTTGTGTTGTTTCGTGTGCTGTCAGCAACTGCGGGTTCGGCAACTGGTCCAGCGGCGATGGCGTACATCAATAGATTGTTTGAGCCACACGAACGTGTTCGTCCACTAAGTATTTGGAGCTTCACCACTGCGGGCGCTCCTGTTCTTGGGGTGGTTCTCGGTGGTCCGATCATCGAATCCATTGGCTGGCGAATGATTTTTGTGATTCAAGCACCGTTGTGTTTGATCGCGGCGTTTATCGCATGGAAGATGCTTCCTCAGACCTCTCGTATCAAAAATGTTCGCTTTGATGTTTTGGGTTCGGTCACTCTTGGACTTGGCTCGGTATTTGTGTTGCTTGGCATTAACCGCGGTAACTCCTGGGGTTGGACGTCGGCTTCAACGTTGTCGGTGATCGCATTGGGAGTAGTGACTCTTGCAGTGTTCGTGCGAGCTGAACAGCGCGCAGAAGCACCCCTTATGCCACTGCATTGGTTACGTCGTCGCAATCTTGTCATGCCCGTCGTCAGTCAATCATTGACGAACTTTGCGTACATGGGTGGATTTATTTTGATCCCACAGTTGCTTGAACGTGGACTCGGCTTTTCGGCCGCGGTCGTTGGCTGGTTGATTGTTGCTCGTCCTTTGTCGTTCTCACTTGCGGCTCCCACTGCGAGTTTTGTGACGATGCGTGTTGGTGAACGCGCATCGGCGTTAGCGGGTTCCAGCGTGGTTGTTCTCGCAATGATTCTTTTTGCTCTCATTGATGTTGGTTCATCGTCGTGGTTTATTGCAGGAGCACTAGCGGTCTCCGGTATCGGACTTGGAGTCTCGTCACCAGCGCTCACTGCACTTGTTGCAAACGCAGTGGATGATAAAGATTTAGGCGTCGCAGGTGCGCTGCAACAATTGATGAATCAACTCGCCGCTGTCGCTGGTTCTACCGTGATGATTTCCGTTCAGGAATCCCTCGAACCGAATGGAGTCGTGAGAAGTTTCAGTATCGCTTTCATTGTCGGTGCATGCGTTGCGACACTCGGCACGATTGCAGCCTTTTATGTTCGGTCAACTGACCGTTCAGCGTTACGCGTTACTCAGTAATTTCTTTCATCTCCGCAGCGACCTGCTCTGCATCGCCCGCGTTCACAATGGTCGCTTGCAGAGCGAGAAGCTTCATCATGTCGCCTTCAACAGTGACTTTGCCGTTCATTAGAGCCTGCATGCCAGCGGCCGGATCTTGATCAACGAAGATGGAGCGCGCCGTCGCATAATCAGTGGTGACTGTTGCATCTGGGTTGTCAAGAACGCCGAGTTCCATCTCGATGGCGCCGCCCGAGGTGTCAAAATATGCGTGCACAGTGCCGGATCCAAAGGGCACATCGGTAATCACTTGATTGATTCGTACCGCAACAGCAACCTGCGCAGATGCCTCAACGTGGGCATGTTTGACGCGGATCTCGCGTGCGGCCGAGATCCATTCCTCCGATAAAAACGGATAGGGCATAGGGGTGTCGCCTTTCACGGGAGTCTTTACGGAATATCAATTTTCCGTTTCGTTTGCAGTGTACGCAGCGGCGAGAATGGACACCCATGGCCCGCATTCTTGTTTCAGAAGTTCTTGCCGAAAACGGCCTCAACCGTCTTCGTGCGGCGGGGCATGACGTTGACGTGCAAGTTGGACTCACCCCCGACGAGCTGCAGAAGGCCATCGTGGGGGCCAGGGCTCTTATTGTGCGTTCGGCTACAGATGTGAACGCCGAGTTGTTGGAAGCCGCTGATCAATTAATGGTGGTTGGCCGCGCAGGCGTTGGTCTCGACAATGTTGATGTAGAGACAGCAACGCGTCTCGGTGTAATGGTCGCAAACGCCCCTGAGTCGAACATTGTGTCTGCCGCGGAACACACCATGGCGATGTTGTTGGCTGTTGCGCGCAATGTCCCGCAAGCACACGCTGCACTTGTGCAAGGTCGCTGGGAGCGCAGCAAATGGGAAGGCGTCGAGTTGTTCGACAAGACACTGGGCATCGCCGGACTTGGACGTATCGGAAAATTGGTTGCTCAGCGAGCGATTGCATTCGGAATGAAAATCATCGCGTTTGATCCGTTTGTTTCGCAAGAGCGCGCACAAGCGATGAACATCGAACTTGTTGACATGGATCAACTCATGGAACGCTCTGATTTTGTCACTTTGCACTTGCCAAAGACGAAGGACACCATCGATCTCATCAACGCCGACATGTTGAAAAAAGCGAAGCCATCGCTTCGCATCATCAACGTTGCGCGCGGTGGCATTGTGAATGAGGCAGACCTTGCAACGGCTGTCACTGAAGGAACTATTGCTGGGGCCGCAATTGATGTTTTCAGTAAAGAACCAATGACGGAATCGCCGTTGTTCTCTGTCCCCGGCATTGTTGTTACCCCGCACCTTGGTGCAAGCACCAGCGAGGCGCAAGATCGTGCGGGTGAAGATATCGCAGACATGATCAATCTGGCTCTTGCTGGTGAGTTCGTGCCGTACGCGGTGAACATCGCCGCCGCCGATGCGAACGAAACACTCAAGCCTTACTTGCCACTTGCAGAAAAGTTGGGCCGCCTGTTCTCGTCCATGGTTGGTGGATCGCCAAGTGAGTTGGAAATAATTGCAACAGGAGAGATCGCTGGGTATGACACCCGCATCTTGACGTTGTCAGTGTTGAAGGGTTTCTTGTCCGCAGTGCGCACCGATTCGGTGACGTACGTAAATGCACCACAGCTTGCTGGCGAAGCTGGCATCGCGGTGAAAGAAACCAAGATCGCATCGGGCGCGGCGAATAGCGACTACGTCAACCTTGTTACTCTCCGCGCAAACGGCCACAGCATCGCGGCTACTTTGGTTGGTCCACGACGCCAAGCACGTATTGTCTTGGTTGACGATCACATGACCGACGTTCCACCATCTGATCAAATGCTCGTCGTGCGAAACGACGACCGTCCCGGCGTCATCGGCACGGTGGGTACGTTGCTCGGAAACGCAGGAATCAACATTCGCGACATGGAAGTGGGCACGGCCCTCACCCCTGGCACTGCACTAATGGTGATTGCTCCTGGTGGACCGGTGCCAGACAGCGTGCTTGATGAACTGCGTGGTGCTCCGGGAATTACTGAAGTTTCAGTTCTTCGCGCGTAGCTGGTCACGCGTTTGTTGCGCTGCGTGACGCGCACCATTGACATGATCATTGGCATCGGCGAACAAAATCGCACGGGATGAATTCACAACAACGCCATATCCGTCTGCAGTGGCTGCGTTCTTCATGACGTCTGCGGGACTGCCACCCTGGGCACCAACACCAGGAACCAGCAATGGCATGTCACCAACTATCGCGCGCACTTGTGCCAACTCGTTCGGATACGTTGCACCAACAACTAAACCGACATCACCTCGCGGTGCCCACGACGTTGCTGCGGTACGAGCCACGTGTTGATACAAAGGCACCCCGTCAATTGTTTGTGATTGAAATTCACCACTACCGGCGTTTGATGTGCGGCATAAGACGAACACACCCTTGTCGCTGTATTCAAAGAATGGTTCGAGGCTGTCCGTGCCGAGATAGGGATTCACTGTGACGGCATGTGCGCCATAGCGTTCAAATGCCTCTCGGGCGTACAGTTTCGCCGTGTCACCGATGTCCCCACGTTTTGCATCAAGAATGATGGGGATGTCTGGGTGAGCATCGCGGATGTGTTCGCACACGAGTTCGAGTTGGCGTTCTGCCCCAACTGCTGAGAAATATGCGATCTGTGGTTTGAAGGCACATACAAAATCTGCGGTTGCATCAATAATGTCAATGCAAAATTTTGCGATTCCACCCGTCGCGCTTTGAAACACGTCGGGGAGACGAGCCATGTCGGGATCAAGTCCGACGCACAATACCGAATCGACGCTGTTCCAGCGCCGTGTCAACATGTCATGAAACGTCACGTACAGGTCATCCCTCGATGGTGATTGCGCCAGTGGGGCAGAGGTCGGCAGCGTCAGTCACTTTGTCTCGCAATGCTTCATCCGGTTCTTCTTGCAGCACATAGAGGTAGCCATCGCTACGAATCTCGAACACCTCGGGACACACCTGTGTGCATGAGCCCGTTGACGCACAGAGATCAAAATCAACGACGACTTTCATGACCACTCCTTGAGTAACTGATGTAGATGGAACACCTCTTACCCTAGGCGTTACGCATACGTCGTTCGTGTGCTGCCAATACTGCGCGTAGTGACGCGGTGATGATGTTCGGGTCACTGCCGACACCCCACAACACATTGCCGTCAGAATCTGTGGTTTCGACGTATGCAACAGCCGTGGCCTCGGAGCCTTGTCCGGTGGCGTGTTCGGCGTAGTCGAGAACGTCAATGTCTGCTGACAAACCAGAGCGCAGGGCATTGACAAACGCATCAATTGGTCCATTGCCCTCGCCAGTAATCGTGGATGCCACACCTTTCACCACCATTTGGGCTGTGATGGAGGTGCGTCCAGAACTGGAGTCACTGCGCAACTCATGACTCTGCAACACATATTGTGGTGCATCGGGCAAATACTCGCTTCGGAATGTTTCCCACATGACTACTGGGCTGATTTCGGTTCCACTGTCTTCTGTGATGTGTTGAATCGTCTTTGAGAATTCAATTTGTAGACGACGTGGAAGGTCAAAACCGTGTTCTGTTTTCATGACGTAGGCAACGCCGCCCTTGCCGCTTTGGCTGTTGACGCGAATCACTGCTTCGTATGTACGACCAACATGTTTTGGATCAATCGGCAAATAGGGAACGCCCCATTCCTTGTAATCCTTTGGTAACGCTTCGAAACCTTTTTTGATTGCGTCTTGATGACTGCCAGAAAACGCCGTGTACACCAAATCTCCAACATATGGGTGGCGAGGGTGAACAGGCAAACGGTTGCAGTATTCGGCAACACGACGCAGTGCATCGATGTCTGAGATATCAAGTTCAGGGTCAACGCCGTTCATGAACAAGTTCATTGCCAAGTTGACGATGTCCACATTGCCAGTGCGTTCGCCATTGCCAAACAGTGTTCCTTCGACACGGTCAGCGCCTGCCATCACACCAAACTCTGCCGCCGCAACTGCACAACCGCGATCATTGTGGGGGTGCAGTGAGATAATCGCCGATTCACGATTTGGCAGATTGCGAATGAACCATTCGATGACATCGCCGTACACATTCGGGCTGTAGCACTCAACGGTCGCTGGCAAATTCAAAATGAGTTTGTTATCAGATGTTGGCTCAATGACGTCCATCACTGCCTTACAGATCTCAATCGTGAATTCTGGCTCGGTGAGGGTGAAACTCTCAGGCGAGTACTCATAGCGAACAATGGTTTCGGGCACCGTCTGTTCCAATTTCTTGCACATTTTTGCCGCGTTCACAGCGATGTCAATGATGCCTTCTTTATCTAAGCCGAACACCACTTCACGCTGCAGTGGGTTAGTGCTGTTGTAGAAGTGCACGATTGCCCGTGGAGCACCTTTGATGCATTCGTACGTACGTTCAATCAATTCTTGACGTGATTGCACGAGTACCTGGATGGTGACATCGTCGGGGATGCGATCCTCTTCAATGAGCAAACGAACAAAATCAAAATCGGGTTGGCTGGCTGAAGGAAAGCCCACTTCAATCTCTTTGAAACCCATCTTCACGAGTGATTCGAACATACGCAGTTTGCGCTCTGGATCCATTGGGTCGATTAGGGCTTGGTTTCCGTCACGGAGGTCAACCGAGCACCACAACGGAGCTTTATCAATAACACGGTTTGGCCACGTGCGGTCGGTGAGAACAACCGGAATAAAAGGCTTGTATTTATCGAAAGCCATTTTTTTTGGGGTGACATTTTGTGGAGGCATTGGGTGGTCCTTTTCGAGTGTTCAGTGGTGTGTGGGCAACAAAAAACCCCTCGGCCAGAGGGCGCGAGAGGTTCGACAACAGCGATATGCGGCTGTTGCCGTTACATAAGAAGAAGGAGGGTGCGAGCAACGTTCATTAGTCAATACTGTATCGCCAATTTGAAGATGTTGCTAGCAAAACTCTTCGTCACGAAGTCTCACCGCTACCCTGAACAACAACATGACCCCCTCACATACTTCGGGCACCGAGTCCACTGTCTCATCTCCCACAGGTTTTACCGCGCTTGGCGTTCCGGCCCACGTGGATTCAGGACTCGCAAAAGCAGGCTTCACTGCACCGTTTGCCATCCAGACAGAAGCCATTCCAGTTGCTCTGACCGGCGTTGACCTCTGTGGTCGTGCTCGAACCGGGTCCGGCAAGACCCTCGCATTTGGCGTGCCGATGATTGCCCGAGTGGGTCGCGCTCAACGAGTACGCGCACCACGAGGACTTGTGTTGGTGCCAACACGAGAGTTGGCGTTGCAGGTTGCAGACGTGTTGTCACCGATTGGCGAGGCGTGTGACCGTCGAGTATTAGCCGTCTACGGTGGCGCGTCACGCGATGATCAAGTTGATGCTTTGGCAGATGGCATCGAAATAGTTGTTGCAACGCCATTGCGCCTCATTGATTTGATGAAGTCAGAAGAAGTGTCATTGAGCGACATCGAAGTCGTCGTACTTGATGAAGCAGATCGTATGGCGGATGAAGGATTCACTCCACAAGTGGAATGGATCCTGCGGCATGTCACTGGTGAGCATCAAACGATGTTGTTTTCAGCCACGCTCGATGGACAGGTGGGAAATCTTGTTCGCCGATACATGAAGTCACCGGCAGAAGTTTCTATTGATTCCCCTACTGACACAGTGGGAACAATGCATCATATTTTTCTTGGTGTTCACAGGATGGACAAAGACAAAGTTGTTGCGACTATTGCAAAGACCAATGGCAAGACCGTGGTGTTTTGCGATACAAAGCGTTTGTGTGATCGTGTTGCCGACAACTTGCGCGAGCTTGGAGCAAAGGTGTCGGCTCTTCACGGTGATTTGTCGCAGGCATCACGTGAAAAGGCTCTTGCGCGATTCACACGCGGTGAAATCACAGTCTTGGTGGCAACTGATGTCGCGGCACGTGGAATTGACATCGATGATGTCGCAGTGGTTATTCATTACGAACCGCCAATTGACAGTAAGACGTACTTGCATCGATCGGGTCGTACCGCGCGTGCGGGGCGGGATGGTTTCGCGGTGACATTGGCTGAGTACAACCAACACACCACCTGTCGCATTATTCAGCGCGCGTTGAAGTTGCCCACCGAGACACCAACCGAGGTGTTCAGCAACGATTCGCGACTGGCGAACCTCTCTGAATTTTTAAAATAGCGATCGCTGTAATACAGCGATTACTAGTTGCAGTTCAGCGCGACACGAGCCGTGTTTTAGTTTGGGCTAGCGCGACACGAGCCGTGTTTTAGTGTCGGCTAGCGCGACACGAGCCATGACGGGCGAGAGCGTTCAAAGTCGTCAATCTCACTTTGGTGCGAGAGTGTGATACCGATGTCATCCAAACCGTTCAAGAAGCGGTGTTGTGTTGCAGCGTCCATAGGAAATGGTTCAGAGATGCCTGCATTTGGCACTTCAACGAGAAGCTTTTGCACGTCAACCGTGATTTCAATTGATGGATCACTTTCGATGAGTTCCCACAGTTTCTGAACGACTGGCTCAGGCAATACAACGGGAACTAAACCGTTCTTTGTGCAGTTATTACGGAAGATGTCACTGAAGCTTGGCGCAATTACTGCATCAAATCCGTATTGCTGAATAGCCCATACGGCATGTTCACGAGATGAACCCACCCCAAAACTTGGACCGGCAACCAATATGGTTGCACCTGCATAGCGCTGGTCGTTTAACACGAAGTCGCGATCATCGCGCCACGTGGAAAACAGCCCTGCTTCAAATCCGGTGCGCTCAACGCGTTTCAACCAGTCAGCAGGAATGATTTGGTCGGTGTCGACGTCGCTGCGCTTCAGTGGAATCGCGCGACCCGTGAGAACTTGTACTGCTTTCATCGTCTTTTCCTTTTCGTCTTTCTTACAGGTCAGCAGGAGTTGCAAAGTGTCCAGCTACTGCAGTTGCAGCCGCAACAGCAGGGGAGACGAGATGGGTTCGTCCACCACGTCCTTGGCGCCCTTCAAAGTTGCGATTGCTAGTGCTGGCGGCGCGCTCACCGGGAGCCAATTTGTCGGGGTTCATCGCAAGACACATGGAACATCCAGGTTCACGCCAGTCCGCACCTGCTTCGATGAAGACTTTGTCGAGTCCTTCTGCGATTGCTTGATTGCGTACCGCGTGGCTGCCGGGAACAACCATTGCGCGTTTTACGGAAACTTTGCGACCCTTCAGCACAGCGGCAGCTGCGCGCAGATCTTCAATGCGACTGTTCGTGCACGAACCGATGAACACTGTGTCGACTGCGATGTCGCGGATCTTTGTGCCTGCTTGCAAGCCCATGTATTCGAGTGCACGGGAAATGGTGTCGGCAGTCTGTGCATCGGGCGCATCTGATGGGGAAGGAACCGACGCATCGATTGGTAACACTTGTGCTGGGTTTGTTCCCCACGACACAAACGGAGTCAACTTTGTCGCGTCAATGGTGACTTCTTTGTCCCACGTGGCTCCATCGTCGGTGCGCAGTTGTTTCCACGCAGCAATTGCTTCGTCCCATGCGGCACCTTTGGGAGCGTGCATGCGTCCCTTTAAGTATTCGAATGTTGTTTCATCTGGCGCGATGAGACCAGCACGCGCGCCCGCTTCGATCGACATATTGCACACAGTCATGCGACCTTCCATTGACAATGCGCGAATTGCAGAGCCGCGGTATTCAATGACATGTCCGATGCCACCACCGGTGCCAATTGTTCCGATGATTGCAAGGATGATGTCTTTTGCCGTAACACCTTCGGGAGCGTCGCCCTCAACATTGATGGCCATCCACTTGGGTCGTGATTGTGGCAACGTCTGTGTTGCAAGAACGTGTTCCACTTCGCTTGTTCCAATGCCGAAAGCGAGTGCACCAAAGGCACCATGAGTTGCGGTGTGGCTGTCACCACACACAATTGTCATGCCGGGAAGCGTGCGACCTTGCTCGGGACCAATGACGTGCACAATGCCCTGACCTGGATCACCCATTGGGAACAATGTGATGCCGAATTCTTTTGCGTTGTCACGCAACACTTGCACCTGTTTTGCAGAGATTGGATCAGCGATGGGTTTGTCAATGTTTTCAGTTGGCACGTTGTGGTCTTCAGTTGCCACCGTCAATTCGGGTCGACGCACGGTGCGACCACTAAGCCGCAAACCATCAAATGCTTGCGGGCTTGTCACTTCATGAACGAGATGCAGGTCGATGTACAAGAGGTCTGCTTCGCCAGCTGCAGAGTGCACAACGTGTGCATCCCACACTTTTTGCGGGAGTGTCTTTGGAGTACTCATCAGACCCTTCTTTCATGATTTTTTGAAATGTGTGTCTATCCCATAATGTGAGATAGACTTCTCAACTAATGGACAGCGTATCAGGAGTCGGCGTTCTCGACAAAGCGTTCCTCGTACTGAACGCCTTGGTGACAAGCCCTGCCTCGTTGTCCGAAGTTGTGGAGCGGACCGGATTACCCCGCGCAACAGCGCACCGCCTACTTCTTTCACTAGAGCATCACGGTGCAGTTCGACGCGATGACGACGGATTGTTTTGCGTCGGTGTGTCGTTGGTTGGACTCGGACGCGCCGCCAGTGACCAATTCCCGTGGATTCAACGCGCCCGTGACGTGGCACGACAACTGCGTGATGACACCAGCGAAAGTGTGCAGTTGTATGTCCCAGAAGGTGACGGACGACGTTGTGTTGCATCGTTTGAGTCAACTCACGGACTTCGATGGATTGTTCCCGAAGGTGCGTTGTTGCCTTTGGACAAAGGTTCTGCTGGTCGTGTGTTGTCTGCTCAAAAACTCTCTCGTGACGGATGGATTGAGACAAGTGAGGATCGTGAAAAAGGTGTCGCTTCTGTGAGCGCACCGATTCGTGATGGTGAAGGGAACGTGATCGCTGCCTTGAGTTTGTCGGGGCCACTCGAGCGCGTTACCTCGCATCCTGGGCGAATGTTTGGTGCCCAAGTGGTGGCCGCGGCTCAATCGGTGACTGGATTGTAGGTGCCGGCGCAATCTGGCGTGCATACACATGCACGCTATGAATCCAGACGTTCCCATTCAACCAATTGACGTTCCGATCCTTGCTACTGCGACCATTGTCGAACAACACATTCATCACTTGATCGATTCATTTGAGATGTCTGGTGCTCGTATTTATGGTGTCACCATCGATGATGTTGAAAGAGTGCACGAAGAACACAACGATGCGTTGCGTGTGTCATTTCTCGCGCAACATCCTGATGTGTATGAATTATTGCAAGCTCCCACTTCATCTCTTGGGCGCATGTTTCATGCGGCAGCAATCGTGACAACTGGCTGGGCCGCGCCACTTGGTCCCGATGGCTCAGTAGAGGGAGCGCCCAGCGAACATTTGCTACGACGCCGTGTACGACTTGTCGTCGTTGTGTGTGATGCGGGAGTTGCAAGTGTGATCCGTTTTGAGGACGCGCCCGATGACGTTGTGATTGACGATGGCAGTGCAACGGGCTCACTCGCCGAGGCAATCCATGCCTATTGGTACGACCCACCGGTGACTCAAGAGGCATAACGGGCTACGCCAGCCGTCGGTGGGGCATCGAGATACGGAAACGATTCACAAGCGAGCAAAGTCGGTAATCGCGTTCTAGCCTTGCCTTCGTGACCTACACCTCCGACGCCGCTTGGGCACAGCGCATTCGTGCACTCGCAGACGAGCGCGACGCTGTCATTTTGGCCCACAACTACCAGGTGCCAGAGATTCAAGACGTGGCCCATCATGTGGGGGATTCACTTGCTCTATCGCGCGTTGCAGCAGAGGTCCCGCAATCGACCATTGTGTTTTGCGGAGTGCACTTCATGGCAGAGACCGCAAAAATCTTGTCGCCAGAAAAAACAGTGATCATTCCCGACGAAAAAGCGGGCTGTTCGCTGGCCGACACCATTACGGCAGATCAGTTACGCGAGTGGAAAGCACAACACCCTGGTGCAGTGGTTGTGAGTTATGTCAACACCACCGCAGCCGTCAAAGCAGAGACCGACATCTGTTGCACCAGTTCCAACGCGGTGGAAGTTGTCGCTTCAGTTCCGTTGGACAAGGAAATTTTGTTCTGTCCCGACCAGTTTCTTGGTGCTCATGTTCAACGCTTGACCAAACGCGACAACATGCACATCTGGATGGGCGAATGTCACGTGCATGCTGGCATCAATGGGTCTGAGTTAAAGCAATTGGTTAAATCAGAACCTGAAGCTGAGTTGTTTATCCATCCGGAATGCGGATGTGCGACTAGCGCAATGTTTCTCGCCTCAGAAGGCGTGGTTCCAGAAGAGCGCACAAAGATCTTGTCAACCGGTGGCATGTTGACGGCTGCACGTGAAACAAAAGCTAAGAAGGTTCTTGTTGCCACAGAGACCGGCATGTTGCATCAATTGCGCAAGGCGAACACAAAGACTGTGTTTGAACCCGTCAATCGCGCAGCAGTGTGCAAGTACATGAAGATGATCACGCCTGAGAAATTAGAAAATGCGCTTCTCACTGGCAATGACATCGTTGATGTTCCCGCTGATATCGCAGACCGCGCTCGCGCATCGGTCGAACGCATGATTGCGATCGGAACCCCGTCTCGTGTCGGCGAATAAGGACATTCCGCGCAAACTTCTCGCACCAGAACCGACGTGGTTTGCTGAAACAGACGTCGTGGTGTTGGGTTCTGGTGCTGCTGGCTTATCGGCGGCGCTTGCGATGCGACCCGTGAGAGACGTGGTGCTCATCACCAAAGACACGTTGGATGCCGGCAGCACGAGTTGGGCGCAAGGTGGCTTGGCAGCGGTTCTTGATCCTGATGATTCACTCGCAAACCATGTGCGTGACACATTGGATGCCGGTGCCGGATTGTGCGACGAGGGAGCGGTGCGCGAGCTAGTGCGCGAAGCACCAACAGCAATTCGGTATCTCATGAACCTTGGTGCATCGTTTGACCCCGGTTTGCACGAAGGAGTGGCGCTCACAAAAGAAGGTGGCCATTCACACCGTCGCATTGTTCATGCAGGTGGTGACAGATCGGGAGCAGAAGTACAACGCACACTTGATGAATCAGTACGACTTGCAGGTGTTGATGTTGTGGAACATGCTTTTGGACTTGATCTCATTATTGGATACACCGAGAGCGGTGAACGTGCGGTAGCAGGAGTGCGTGTTGCGCTTCTTGACGACACAGGGGATGTTGAAAGCGTGGGAGAAGTTCGAGCGCGCGCTGTCGTGATTGCAACAGGTGGTTATGGGCAGGTATACGCGTCCACGTCGAATCCACCAGCGGTAACTGGCGATGGGATCGCACTGGCGATGCGTGCTGGAGTGGAAGTGCGAGATCTTGAGTTCATTCAATTTCATCCAACTGTGCTGTGGCGCGGTCCTGATGCAACCGGACAACAAGCCTTGATCAGTGAAGCAGTGCGCGGTGAAGGTGCGTTTTTGGTGGACGCAGCCGGTGAACGAGTTATGAAAGGTGTGCATCCGTTAGAGGATCTTGCTCCTCGAGATGTTGTCGCGGCTGCGATTAGCGCCCGTATGGCGACTGCACCTAATGGTGTTGATGATCACGTGTACCTCGATGCGCGTGGTGTGGAGAACTTTGCGCAACGATTCCCATCAATCACCGCATCGTGCGCCAGTGCTGGAATAGATCCATCTGTTGATCTCATTCCCGTTGCGCCAGCCGCCCATTATGTGTGTGGTGGGATCTCAGCAACGTTGAGCGGTAACACAACACTGCATGGCTTGTATGCAGTTGGAGAAGCAGCGTGCACTGGCGTTCATGGTGCGAATCGTTTGGCATCAAACAGCCTCACTGAAGGAGTGGTGGCCGGGACACGAGTAGGACGTGACCTCAGTTGGTCCCTACCTGACGTGGCAGCAATTGCAGAAGACGATGAACGTGGAGCGTTACTTGATGCGTCGCACCGCGTTGCATTGCGTTCATGTATGTCGAAGCATGTTGGAGTCGTGCGTAACGGCGAAGGCCTCACTGCAGCCGATGATCTGCTCCGCAGCTTGTTGTCACAAGTATCCAGTGATGTGGTGCCGAGTCGTAAGTCATTCGAAGCAACAAACCTGTTGACTATTGCGTTGGCTGTCGTTACGTCAGCACAACAACGCAAAGAGAGTCGCGGATGTCATCGCCGCAGCGACTTTGTCAACACGTTGGATTCTTGGAGACATCACACGTGCGTGGTTCAAGACAACGGTCAAATTCGGGTGACATCATGACAAAGTTTGAACCGCTCACATGCGTCCCGTTGTCATCTGACATCACGTCTCGTATTCGCGCAACGGGTATTGATCCCGCTTATGTGGAAGATCTCATTCGTCGCACTATCGCAGAAGATCTCGCTGGAGGCATTGATGTCACATCTGTGGCAACAGTGCCATTGACACAGCGAAGTGTCGCGTCCTATGGGTCTCGAGCACATGGAACCGTTGCCGGTATTGACATTGCCTGTGCGGTGCTACAGATGGTGTGTGGCGATCAGTTAGGCGACATCGATCGCGTGGTCAACGATGGTTCAACGGTGGTGCCTGGCGATGTGATCATGCGCGTTACTGCGCCCACTCAACTTCTTCTCACAGCCGAACGCACGTCATTGAATCTGTTGTGTCACTTATCAGGAGTTGCGACCGCGACTGCGAAATGGGTGTTAGCAGTTGCAGGAACAGGTGCTGTCATTCGTGACACTCGCAAGACGACGCCCGGATTGCGTGCGTTGGAAAAATTCGCGGTGCGTTGTGGCGGAGGACAAAACCATCGGATGTCATTGTCTGATGCGGCGTTGGTGAAAGACAATCATGTGGCATCAGCTGGCGGAGTAGTGCAGGCGTTTCGTGCGGTGCGAGAAATGAACGCTGATATTCCAATCGAAGTAGAAGTGGACACTCTTCAACAATTGCGAGAAGTCATTGCAGCGGGCGCTGACCTTGTGTTGCTCGACAACATGGCTCCCGACGTGATGCGTGATGCTGTGGCAATTGTCGCCGAGCATCGCGCATCCTCTGGCAAAGAAGTGCTTCTTGAGGCAAGTGGTGGACTCACTCTCGACAAAGCACGAGCGGTGGCTGAAACGGGCGTGCATTACATCTCTGTTGGAGGTCTGACGCACTCATCGCCGATTCTTGATATCGGGCTTGATCTCGAAACTGTTTTGTAGTCGAGCGACCCAATTCATTGAGGCAAAACATATTGCTTCTTTAATTTTTTGTAGCGAGCCAGATCGCTTCTTCTGCACCAAGTGGTGTTGAAGCGGGGCTGTTTGTCATTGGCCACAACTCTTCAGCAATGCGACGGTAATTACCGCGTGCACCTAGTTGGCCCAAAATTGCATACAGACCGAGGTTGATACGTTGAATGAACACGAAAGACCGCGGAACCGTTGCGTACTGGGCGATGGGGGAAGAACGGTCAAATGTATGACGCACTATTGATGTTGCATATGTCGTCGTCCATGTCATCTCGCGCGATTCACGGACAGGTTCATAGAAATGAGCAAAGTAAGCACCCACTTCATCGGTTGACAAATCAAGACCTTTTTGCAGCATGCCAGCATTTTCAACAATTGAACGGTATGTCTCCATATCGTGGTCGATAACTGCGGACTTCACCATCGATTTGAACATGTCCATTTCTTCGACAGTGAAATGTTTGATGAGACCAAAGTCGAGAAATGTCACTCGGCCATTGCCGTGGAAGATGTAATTGCCAGGGTGCGGGTCACCATTGAAGGCTCGGAAGCGATACAGACTGCGGAAAACAAAGCGAAAGATTGCTTCTCCAGCTTTGTCGCGCTCCTCTTGACACCACGTCAACAATTCATCAAAGTTCGAACCATTTACTAATTCTGTAGTGAGAACACGGGCAGTTGACAGTTGATCGATCACCTCTGGAACATGGATGAACGGGTGCCCACGATAAAACTCTGCGAATTCCTTCTGGTTTCGCGCTTCGCGTGTGTAGTCAAGTTCTTCGCGTAGTCGATCTTTAATCTCAGCGACCATGTCTTCGGGGTTCAAAGATTTGAAACCAAACGCGAGCAATGTTCCAAGGAGATCCGCAGTGCGCAGATCTGCATCAATGGCGTCTGCAACTCCTGGGTATTGCACTTTCACAGCAACCGCGCGTTCGGCGCCCGTTGTCGGATCAACGATGATCGCACGGTGCACCTGTCCGATCGACGCAGCAGCGATCGGTTCTTCGTCAAACTCGACGAACAACTCGTTGATATCGCGACCAAATTCCTGACGAATGACGTCGTGTACAAGTTCAACCGACATCGGTGGTGCGTTTGATTGCAATTGTGCGAGCGCAAGACGAAGAGATTCGGGCAGGCCGTCATCTAAGTAACTGGCCATCTGACCTAACTTCATTAAGGCACCCTTCATGTTGCCTAACTCGTTGGCCACTTGCTGAGCGGTCTTCATTTCACGTTCGCGAGACAACACTTCTTTGCGTTCTGCATTCGCAAATACTTTCCGCGCAGACGTTGCCGCGTGTCCGATTCCAATGCGAGCGCCTAGCCGTGCCAGTTTGCTGTTACGTCGCCATCGTGACCGAAGTTGAACCGCGTAGTTGCTCATGCTGTGGTCGCGCGGCGTTGTGATTCGTGATGGACGAAATGCGCTGCTTCTAATAAAGCGGGAACAAATACGTCAGCACGGCCAAACACAGAATCATGATCGCCATCAACGGGCCACACGCGCGCATCGGTTATGTATCCGGCCATTTCCTTCTGGCGACGAGTTGGAACAACGCGGTCTGATGTGGTGACAACAACTCCAGTAGGCACGTTGATTTCCGGCAACCACGCACGAGAATCAAATGATCCGAGTGCCCCGCCGGCTTCAAGGATTTGTCGCCATTCATGTGTGGCTAATTGTTGTACCGCCCACGGTTCCCACGTCATTGTCTTGCGTTGGATGTACAAACGATGGCTAAACCATTCGCGTGCAGATTTCGGCGTGATGCGTGCGACCGCGCCGAGACCGTGTAAGCCAAGAAATGACAGACGTTCCTCACGTGAATCAACAAAATGAGATGACGTTGCTGCAAGCACGAGACCGCGTACACGAGATTCATGTCGTCGCCACATCAGTTGCGCGACTGTGCCACCCATTGAGTAGCCAACCGGAATGAATGTTTCAATTCCGAGACGATCAGCGAGAGCAGCTACGTCGTCGGCACAATCTGCGAGACGAAATGGTTTTGCAGATCGGATGCCACGACCATGCCCACGATGGTCCATTGCGATCACGCGATAGTGCTGTGATAACGGTCTGTAGCAATTAAACCAATTGAGGTCAGCGGTTGCCGTCCACCCGTGCAGCAACATAAGAACTGGCGCACCGTCTGGCCCGGGGACGTCGCGATAAAACGTGGTTCCTCGTCCGGGCAATTCAATGTGATGCCCGTCGGGCAGTGGGGGAATGCGGATCTCGCTCAGTGGCTCACCTTGACTACTTGCACAGAAACTTTCGCACCGTTCTCAAGCGTGATGTCGACTTTGTCGCCCTCGCCGTGCCCAAGTAACGCAGAACCAATTGGCGATGATGGGCTCATGATCTCGACGCCATCAGTTTTTTCTTCAATGTGTCCAATGAGATATGTCTCAGCATCGTCGGGGTCATCACCATCAAACAACACGGTCACGGTGCTCAACACTCCAATTGTTCCCGCGGTGGGTGCCGGTGCAATTTCGGAGTTCTCGAGAATCGAGATAATGAGATTCTTTCGGTCGTTCACCATTCCGTATTCGTCTTTGGCGGCGTGGTAGTCGCCGTTTTCCGAGAGGTCGCCCAATTCGCGCGCACGGCCGATTTTGTCGGCGATTTCCGGCAACTGCGTGTGTTCGAGGTGGGTGCGCTCAGCCTCAAGACGGGCATATGTTTCTTTTGACAACAGGTGCTTTGCCATGAGGAGAAGGCTATCGGCGCGTCCTACGATGGCTTCCCTATGACTGGATCAGCACATCGCATTGCCATCATCGGTGGAGACGGAATTGGACCAGAGGTCACCACGGAAGCACTCAAAGTAATTACTGCTGCTGGTGTCTCTATTGACACAACTGATTTTGATTTGGGCGGTGCTCGTTACTTGCGCGATGGGGAGATCCTCTCTGACGAAACGCTCAATGCACTGCGTGATTTCGATGCCATTTTGCTCGGCGCGGTCGGAACTCCCGACGTTCCCCCTGGAGTGATCGAACGCGGATTGCTTCTTAAAATGCGCTTTGAGTTGGACCTTTTTGTGAACCAGCGTCCGTTTAAAGGAATCGCACCAGGACACAACGCTCCACACGATTTTGTTGTCATTCGCGAAAACACTGAAGGACCGTATGTCGGTGAAGGTGGTGTGTTACGTAAAGGGACACCACACGAAGTTGCGACCCAGGGAAGTGTGAATACTCGCCACGGAGTTGAGCGCTGTATTCGCTACGCATTTGATCTTGCAATGTCGCGCGAGAAGAAGCACGTGACACTGGTGCATAAAACAAACGTGCTCACATTCGCGGGTGATCTATGGCAGCGCACATTCGATGAAGTAGCCAAGGAATATCCAAAAGTTGGCACCGCATACAATCACGTTGACGCCGCGTGTATTTACTTTGTTCAAGATCCGCATCGTTACGACGTCATTGTCACCGACAACTTGTTTGGTGACATCCTCACCGACTTGGGTGGCGCAGTTAGCGGAGGTATCGGTCTTGCATCATCAGCCAACTTGAATCCCGCTCGTACGGGCCCGTCAATGTTTGAACCTGTCCATGGCTCGGCCCCAGACATTGTGGGAACCGGTAAAGCAAACCCCACCGCAGCGATCTTGTCGGCAGCTCTCATGCTTGATTTTTTGGGAGAAAACGCCGTAGCATCTCGCATTCGCGCTGCATGTGATGATGCGCCAGAGGGATCAACAACCGACGTTGGAAACGCCATCGCCGCGCGAGTGGCCGGCAAGTAAAGTCGAAAAGACTGATCCCAAGGAGCACCACATGCCCACGCTGCAACCCACACCGAAAATCTGGATGAACGGCGAACTCGTCGATTGGGACAAGGCTCAGATTCACGTTCTTACTCACACCTTGCATTACGGCACTGGTGTGTTTGAGGGTATTCGCGCGTACGAAACAAAAGATGGTCCTGCGATCTTTCGTCTCACCGAGCACATGGCACGGTTACACGCCAGCGCAAAGATTCTCGGCATGGAGATTCCTTACGGGGTTGATGAATTGGTGCAGGCAGCAAAAGACACCATGCGATCCACGGGACTGCCGAGTGCCTACATTCGTCCAATCGCGTATTACGGATACGGCGAAATGGGTCGTCACGATCACAACACCATGCCCCCGGCATCAAAAACAGTTGGTAACTACGTGAACTCTTCACTTGCAAAAGTGGAAGCACTGAAGGCTGGCTACGACGAGGCAATCATGTTGAGCCCACACGGTTTTGTTGCAGAGTGCACCGGTGAGAACATCTTCGTTGTGCGCCACGGTCGCATCATCACACCGCCGACATCAGCGGGAGCTCTAGAAGGCATCACACAAAGCAGCGTTACTGCGATTGCCAATGATCTTGGTCATGAGGTCGTAGCCGACAACTTGGCGCGCTCTGATCTCTACATTGCCGAGGAAATTTTTGTGTGTGGAACCGCCGCAGAGGTGAGCGCGGTCAACTCGGTTGACGACCGCGCGGTTCCATGTCCTGGGCCAATCACCAAAGCAATCGGGGAGACGTACGGAAAAGCAGTGCGTGGGGAAATCGACAAATATCGCCACTGGTGCGAGCTGGTATAAGCCTGTCCACAGGCTGGGGACACGTGGGCATGATTTCCCCGCCTATATCCACAGGCTTTCCACAGATGTAGGCCCTCGGGCGTTGACGATTGAGGAAAAACCCGTCAAACTGTCATCTATGTTGACGAACCGCATCTCCCACACAGCGCCCGCTGTTGGCTGCGACCTCGCCATCATCATTATTCGTTAGCGCGCATTGGCAACGATGCGCGCGCTCTCACCGCCCCGAAAGGGCGGTTTTTTCTTGCCCGCACATCACAACCAGTTCGCACAAGACGACAGACAAGCGACACAAAGAGAGACAGAACAATGAACACCGCAACTGCAACAGAGACAGTGGAAGTTTTCGACACCACGTTGCGCGACGGCATGCAAGTAGAAGGCGTGTCTGCAACGGTGGAAGACAAGCTGCGCATCGCCGAACAACTTGATTACCTCGGCGTTCACTTCATTGAGGGCGGCTGGCCAGGTGCCAATCCAAAAGACGTTGAGTTCTTTGCTCGTGCCGTCAAAGAATTGTCATTTCGCCATTCAACGCTCGTGGCGTTTGGGTCAACACGTCGTCCAAAGGGCAAAGTTGACGATGATGCGACATTGCGCAACTTGATCGATGCCAACACCTCTGCGGTGTGCATCGTGGCAAAATCATGGGATTATCACGTGGAGCATGCGTTGCAGACCACGCTCGAAGAGGGCGTTGCAATGGTTGGTGATTCGGTTGAGTTTTTGAACGGTCACGGTCGTCGTGTTCTTGTCGATCTCGAGCACTTCTTCGATGGATACAAGAACAACCCCGAATTCGCGTTGCGCGTGATCGAAGCAGCTGTCATGAAGGGCGCGACACATTTGGTGATGTGCGATACAAATGGTGGTTCACTCCCTCATGAAATCGAAGAGATCGTCACTGCTGTGAAACACCATGTTGGTAACGATGCGATTCTCGGAATCCATTGTCATGATGACACTGGTTGTGCGGTTGCCAACTCAATGGCGGCTGTGCGTGGCGGCGCGCGTCATGTGCAGGGAACGTTAAATGGATTAGGTGAGCGCACAGGTAATGCCAATCTCACCACGATCATCCCGAACCTGCAATTGAAGATGGGCTTCACCTGTTTGCCAGAAGGGAACATGGATCGACTGACTGCAGTGAGTAATCACGTTGCGGAGGTCTTGAATCGCCCCCTTAATCCGCAAGCTCCCTACGTTGGGTCATCCGCGTTCGCACACAAGGCCGGTTTGCATGTTTCTGCAATTGCTCGGGCCAAAGATGCGTACGAACACGTTGCTCCCGAATTGGTCGGTAATGGCACGCGCTTTGTTGTTTCCGAGATGGCGGGGCGAGCGACAATCCAAATGAAGGCACAAGAGCTTGGGCTGGAAATGGATGGCGCCGCGGTCAATCAAGTCATCGACGACTTGAAGCGTCTCGAACACGAGGGTTATCACTTTGAAGCAGCGGATGCATCACTTGAGTTGCTGATGCGTCGTGCCTCTGGATGGAAGCAAGAGATGTTTCATGTTGAATCCATGCGCGTCATCACCGATGAAGCCACTGATGGAAAGTTCAGCACTGAGGCAACTGTTAAAGTGTGGGTCGGGGACAAACGCATCGTGGAAGCGGCAGAAGGCAATGGGCCGGTCAATGCGATCGACACTGCGCTCCGGGCGGCATTGGTGCCCCATTTCCCCGAATTGGCAAAAGTGCACCTCACTGACTACAAAGTGCGCATCTTGGATGGGGCCACAGCAACAGGCGCTGTGACACGTGTTCTTCTCGATGCCACAAACGGTGAACGTTCATGGACCACGATTGGTGTGTCGGCAAATATCATCGAGGCGTCATGGCGCGCCCTTGAAGAATCACTTGTCTACGGTTTGTTGCACGCCTGAAATAGTCGGCTAGACATAACAGCTATGGCTGCACCGCGATTTGCCCCAGTTCCGTCTGCCGAGCAGGTTCGCACATACGAATCTCCCGAGCATGTGCCCGATTCATGGACACCTTCTCGCCCTACAGATATTGAGGGGCGTCAGCCGACGGGAGCACATCTCGGGTATCAAGGTCCTGATCAGGGATACGTGATGACTCTCGCTGCGGTGATGGAGTCACACGTGAAAGTCCAGTTGGGTGAAAATGTCGCGGATGCCCTGAAAGGGTGCTCTCTCATAGCGCTTCGTCGCGCTTCTTTGTACGGACGTGCGCCGGTAATTCATGATCTAAAGATCGCACTCACTATCTGGGGTTTCCTTGATGACACTCCGCCTACGGATCTCGTTGCAACGCGTCGTCCATTGTTCGAGGGCGTGCGTAACACGTTGCATCATTACGGCGACGGTCGAGAAATTGCTGACATGGTTCCCGAAGAAACACTACGTATGACCCCCGACGCTGTTGCAGTACGAATGCCTGCTGCATGGCGAGAACTTACTGGAGCACAACAATGACTGTTTATAAAGCGCCACTTGCCGATATCGAATACGTATTGAATCGACATTGTGATCTCGCGGACATAATGGCGTTGCCACGTTTCAAAGATGTTGACGTGTCGATGGTGCCTGATGTGTTGGCCGAAGCGGCACGTTTTTTTGAAGAAAAGTTTGCGCCACTCAATGCTGTAGGTGACATCGAAGGTTCTGTACGTAACGACGATGGAACTGTCACAACTCCAAAGGGTTTTAAAGAGGCGTACAAGGCGTATGTCGATGCCGGATGGGGAGCATTGCCATTTGACGCTGGCTTTGGTGGCGGAGGCTTTCCGTGGCTAGTCACTATCGCAGTTCAAGAGATGATGAACTCAGCCAACATGGCATTGGCGATGGCACCACTTCTCACACAAGGTGCAATTGATGCCATCAATCATCACGGCAGTGAAGAACAAAAGATGACGTATCTGCCAAAGATGATCACAGGTGAATGGACTGGCACTATGAACCTCACCGAGCCCGATGCCGGTAGTGACGTTGGAGCGGTGCGCACAAAAGCTGTGAAGCAAGCAGACGGTACGTATCTCATCACCGGAACAAAGATCTACATCACTTTTGGCAACCACGACATGGCCGACAACATCATTCACTTGGTGTTGGCTCGCACACCCGATGCGCCTCCAGGCACCAAGGGCATTTCGTGTTTCATTGTTCCTGATCGGTTCGTGAACGATGACGGATCACTCGGTGCAAAAAACGATGTCACGTGTGTGAGTATCGAACACAAGATGGGAATCAAAGCCAGTCCCACATGTGTGCTTTCTTACGGTGACAACGGTGGCGCGGTGGGTTATCTCATTGGTGAAGAGAACCACGGCATGGCGTACATGTTTACAATGATGAACCAAGCACGCTTGCTTGTTGGAATGGAAGGTCTCGGACTTGCTGAGCGTGCGTATCAACAAGCGCTTGAGTGGTCAATTGAGCGCAAACAAGGTCGTGCGCCCGGAGCACCAGCAGGAGCAAGTTCACCGATTGTTGATCATCCTGACGTAAAGCGCATGTTGGCGACAATGAAATCAACGATTGAAGCGATTCGTCGTCTGCTGTATTGGAACGCTGCATGTTTGGACATCGCCGAACACCATCCTGATGCTGCTGAACGTGAGAAAGCAGCCGACATGGCGGCCTTACTCACTCCTTTGTCAAAGGGGTGGGGAACCGACATGGGTGTTGAACTCACTGGCATGGCGGTTCAGATTCATGGAGGAATGGGTTTCATCGAGGAAACAGGTGTTGCTCAGCACTATCGCGATGCGCGTATTACGACCATTTACGAGGGAACGAACGGCATTCAGGCAATGGACTTGGTGGGTCGCAAGCTTGGAATGAAACAAGGTGCGGTGTTGATGGGATTGCTCGCAGATATGCGTGCGCTTGATTCTTCGCTTGCACGTCATGGCGAGTTGGTTGCTGTGCGTACAGCGTTATCGCAAGCAATTGATACGACCGAGCGCACCACTCGCTGGCTGCTCGAACACGCGCAGAATCCACTGGACGTTTTGTCTGGCGCGACACCGTACTTGCGGTTGCTAAGCACCACTACTGGCGGATACTTGATGGCTAAATCAAGTGTGATTGCACTTGAAGCAGCAGACTTAGATAGTGCGACTCGTGAGGCTCGCGTAGCAACATCTCGTTTTTTCTGTGAGCAATTGTTGCCAGCGGTTCACGGTCTTGAAGCAGCAGTGTGCGGAGACAGTGCACTCCTCATGAGTTTCGACACTAAATATTTAGCTGTCTAACGACAATGTGTATTTGACTGTCTGACGACAATCAAATACCGAAGCTTCGCAGAGCGTCAGCATCACAGAATTCCAACGCCATGATGTGGGTCGAGGCGAGTCGCACCTGAGGTGCTTTGCCTGCTTCATAGGCTTCTTGCCAGCGAGCTGCGCATAAGCACCATTGGTCACCTGCTTTAAGTCCAGCAAAACCGTATTGAGGCATTGGCGTAGATAAATCATTGCCCACTGCCTTGGAGAATTCGAGAAAATCATCGGTCATAATCGCACACACTGCGTGTACACCAACATCGTCTCCGCCAACTTCGCAGCATCCGGTGCGGTAGAAACCAGTGATTGGATTAGTGCAACACATTTGTAATGGTTCACCAAAAACATTCACTTGATCAGTGCGCGTAAATTCAGTCATCGTGTGTACCTAATGCATTAGCTCACTGAAACATCAAAGAGTGTTCCGATGAGGAATGTGATGCCACACGCGATCAGCAGAATCACTACTTGTCGAAGTGCTGAACTTGGCACTGATCGTTCCGCGGATGCTCCTACAAGTCCGCCAACTATCAACGCCGAGACTGCTCCAAGGACGAGAGATATAATGCTGGCAGCTGTTCCAGAGCCGAAGAACCAAGGAATAACGGGGATAAATGCTCCCAGGGCAAAGCACACAAATGAAATGGCGGCAACCGCGAGCGGAGAAGAGAGATCCTCAGGGTCAACGCCCATTTCTTCACGGGTGTGCACCAAGATGGCGCGTTCTGGGTCTCTCATCACCTGTCGTGCTGAGATTTCCGCTTGATCCTTGCTCATTCCGTGTTCTTCATAGAAGTGAGCGAGTTCCAGCGTCTCTTTTTCGGTGTTGTTGATGATCTCATTGCGCTCAAGAGAGACTTCACGTTCAATAAGTTCGTTTTGAGCAGATACAGATATCCACTCACCGGCAGCCATGCTTGTTGCGCCTGCCACGAGTCCGGCAAGTCCGGCGAGACGCACGACAGAAGCGCTTACTCCGCCGCCTGCAAAACCAAGGACCAGCGACACGTTTGACACAAGACCGTCACTAATGCCAAAAACCGCTGCGCGTCCGAGTCCACCGGCAACAGATCGATGGCCTTCATGTGGATCGCGTGTTTTACTCATGCAATTCACGCTACCCGTCATACAGATGAGGTGAGTACTCCAACTAGCCTGACGAACGTGACAAATCAGCCCCCTCGATACCGATTTGCGCCATCACCAACTGGTTTTTTCCATGTTGGTGGTGCGCGTACTGCGTTGTACAACTGGGCTCTCGCGCAACGTTCAGGTGGAACATTTGTCCTACGTATCGAAGACACCGATGAATCACGCAATGAACCACAGTGGGTGGAGGGAATTATTGATGCCCTTTCGTGGCTTGGCATCAACACGTCATCCCCATTATTTGAAGGACCGTATTTTCAGTCACATAACGCTGACAAACACATCGCAGCAGCCGATCGTTTATACAAAGACGGCAAGGCGTACTGGTGTGACCTCACACCGGATCAAATTCAAGAACGTGCCAAAACCTCCGGCAAGCAAGGGTATGACGGCTATTCCAGGGATCGAGGATTAGAGCCGGGACCCGGACGCGTTCTCCGTTTTCGTGTTCCAGAGGGCGTCACAGTTGTTGAAGATCTTGTTCGCGGACGTGTGGAATTTGATAACGCAACGATCGAGGATTTCGTTTTGTTGCGCAGCAATGGCACACCGATGTTTCTTCTTGCGAATGTCGTCGATGACATCGATATGTCAGTCACGAATGTGGTTCGAGCGGAAGAACATCTACCTAACACACCAAAACAACAGATGTTGTGGGATGCATTGGGCAAACAACCGCCTGTCTGGGCGCACGTTCCAGTGTTAGTGAATGAGCAACGAAAGAAATTGTCCAAACGTCGCGACAAAGTTGCACTTGAACAATATAAAGACGAAGGAATTTTGCCAGAAGCAATGGTGAATTACCTCATGACCCTTGGTTGGGCTCCACATGGTGACTCCGAGATAGTGCCGTGGGCAACAATTGTTGAGCAATTTCGCTTAGAAGACGTAAATCACTCACCAGCGTTTTTTGACGAAAAGAAATTGCACGCATTTAATGGTGAATACATCCGAGCATTAAGCACTGATGAATTCATCAATGTTGCACAACCGTGGCTGGCGCAAGATGTGCCGTGGAAGCCTGAGCAATTTACATCTGATGTATTTGCAGCCATGGCTCCACTTGTACAGACTCGTGTCGGAGTGTTGCGTGAAATCCCAGCAATGGTGGATTTCTTGTTCCTCGAAAAGCCAGAGATTGATGAAGTTTCATGGACTAAAGCGACGTCGGCAGTGTGGACACGCGAATTGCTTCAGACATGTGTCGACGAGTTTGCGTCGTGTGAGTGGACACATGACGCGCTGAAAGAGATTGTCGAAAAAGCAGGCGAATCTCACGGTGTGAAATTAGGTAAGTCTCAAGCTCCGGTGCGTGTGGCTGTGACTGGGCGATCTGTTGGACCGCCATTGTTTGAAAGTATTGAATTGTTGGGACGTGAATCGACAGTCGCACGCATTAACACTGCGCTACAACGTCTTGGATGAGTCTTGACTGATCACGAACACACAGCAGTGAAACGATCGAAGCTGGGTACGTCCGTGTTCACCGCAGGCTATATGGTATGTGGTGTAGTGGTCGCGGCCATCATTTACGGAGTGGTTAACTTTGCATCGATCATCGTTGTTGGTTCGCGTGATGATGGAAGTGTTGCAGATGCAATTGTTGTGATGGGTGCGGCACAGTACGACGGGAGACCATCACCACAGTTGGCGGCACGTCTTGATCACGCAAAAGCGCTGTGGGATGACAAGCGTGCGCCACTGATCGCTGTCACTGGCGGCAAGATGGAGGGTGACCGCTTCACAGAGGCAGAGGCATCGAGACGATATTTGGTTGATCTTGGCGTGCCCGAAGACGTGATTGTGGGCGAAGACGAGGGACGAGCGACTTGGGATTCCATCACGGCCGTGACCGCTGTTCTAAGGAGCAACGATGTTCAGTCAGTCATCGTCGTAACCGACCCGTATCACGAACAACGGTCCGTGCTGTCATTTCGTGAAATCGGTTTCACTGCAAGCGCCAGCGCCACCTCTACGAGTCCACTGTCTGGTGGAACTTTGGTACGGCGCACTGTCCGCGAGGCGTTGGGGATTAGTCTTGGGCGAATTATTGGCTTTGACGCGTTGTTTGACCTAACGGGCTAACACGAATCGGAGAGGGGTGAATGCACATGGCGATTGCGAAAAAAAATGGCTCCGCTACAAAGTCACGCGGTCGAAAAGTTCATGGCACCAATTCCTCCCGAACTGGTGGTCGCGAGATCTTGTTACAGGTGATGATCGAAGCACTTAACGAAGTGGGTGAAGCAGAAGTGCGTCTTGAGACGATCTTGGAACGTGCAAACATCTCGCCCAGTTCGCTTTACCATCATTTTGGAAACTTGCGAGGCCTTATAGAAGAAGCACACGTCGAGCGTTACATTCGTGAGGTCTATTCAAATCTCAATGGTCTAAAGAAACAATTTGAAGATATGGAAACTCGCGAGGATTTTGTTCGCATCATCGATGAGAATCTCGACATCTTGTTGTCCGACGTACGAAAAATTCCGCGTTTTCGCCGGGCAAATGCATTTGGTAGTTCGTATGGTCACCCAGAATTTGCGCGTCGAATCGCAGAAGTGGAACGCGAAGCCAACAGACAGACTGCGGAAGTTTTGAAGGTGGCACAGTATCGAGGCTTTATCCCACGATCTGTAGATCTTGAAGCATTTGCCAGTTGGTTGAATGCATCGTTGAGTGGAAGCGTCGTCATCGACCAGATGGACGACCTGGAATATCGAGAGCGTTGGGCCACAATGATGCGCGCATCTACTCGATATTTGCTCCGCATTGAGTGACCGCTAGGCTGTGAACCATCACTGGGGAATGGTGTAATTGGCAACACAGCAGTTTCTGGTACTGTTATTCAGGGTTCGAGTCCTTGTTCCCCAACCATGAAAATTGATCTCAACGATCTGCAAGCTGTCACCTACGAGGTGCAAAACCCTGGTGACAATGGCATTGCTGTTATTTCCCTCAACCGTGTTGATGCGCGCAATGCGCAGAACAATCAAATGACGTATGAGCTCAATGCGTGTTTTGATGACGCAGGGAGGCGCACTGACGTCAAGGTGATTGTGTTGCGTGGTGAGGGTCCACATTTCTCGTCTGGGCATGATCTTCGCGACACCACTGCATGGCAGGAGTACCCCACAGTGTTTCCTCAGTCGGTATTCTCCGGCGAGGGACAAGACGCTCACATGGCTCAAGAAGAAGAGATCTACTTCAACATGTGCTGGCGCTGGCGCAACAATCCAAAGCCAATCATCGCAGCGGCTCACGGTAAGACGATTGCTGGTGGTCTCATGTTGTTGTGGATCGCAGACATCATCATTGCCTCTGATGATGCGATGTTCTCAGACCCGGTTGTTGCAATGGGCGTCAATGGTGTTGAGTATTTTGCGCATCCCTGGGAATTTGGTGCTCGCAAAGCTAAGGAACTGCTGTTCACTGGTGACTTCATCACAGCAGAAGAAGCACATCGTCTTGGCATGGTGAACCATGTTGTTGAGCGTGACCAACTTGATTCGTTCACAATGGAGATGGCGAACAAGATCGCCCAGCGACCTGGCTTTGCATTGAAGCTTGCAAAAGAGAGCGTTAATCAAACTCTTGAAGCGCAGGGTCAATACAACGCATTCCGTGCGGCATTTTCGTTGCAACATATCGCACACGCCAATAACCGCATTCGGTTCAATTCCATTATTGACCCGACGTACGTGTCGCCCGCAACGAAGAAAAAATAACGCCAAATCACCGCTGTAATCGGGGTGGGGAAAATCGCCGTGTCGCGCGCTACGCTCTGACACCGCACCTAGCTCCCATCGTCTAGTGGCCTAGGACACCACCCTCTCAAGGTGGCGGCACGGGTTCGAATCCCGTTGGGAGTGCCAATTGCTTGTAGTGAATTGACAATCGTGGGCATCTCTGACTTGACAGATAGTGACTGTTACAGTCTCGCTTTGGAGGTTTTCACATGAAATCAAAAATTGCTGCTGCTCTTGCGGCAACATGTCTTGTCCTTGCGAGTTGTGGTGGCGATGATTCGTCCTCAGGTGGTGGAGACGGTCTGTCAGGTGCTGTCAACGACGCTCTTGCTGCGTCGATCGAAGCCGATGGTGCTCCAGTTGAACTAACTGCTGATGACATTTCGTGTGTCGCAGGCAAAGTGCTCGAGAATGCAGATATGAAAGCTGCTCTTGAAACTGCATACGATGAAGGCAAAGAAGGCGAAGAACTTCTGAGTGCCATTGATGAGTCCGCCAGTTTCGAGCAAGATGCGGGTTTGATGATGCTCCAATGCTTACCCGCAGAGAAGATTGTCGATTTGCTGTCCAGTGAAATGGGCGAAGGCGAAGGTTTTACCGATGATCAACGGTCATGTCTGGTCGATGAGTTTGAAAAGATTGACTCTGAAGAATTGGCAAGCGGATTCATGGCAATGGCCGAAGGTACGGATGGTGACGCTGGAGCGGGAGCTATCACAGGTGCATTGGTCACCTGTATGGGAACGGACTTCTAGAGTCTTATCGACAGTTGTCATTAGCCACCGGAGGTGAACAATGGAGACTTCACAGTCTCGAACCACTGTCCGTCGGCTAAGCGACAAAGCAGTTCATGATTTTGACGTGGTGCGACGCATCCTCTCTGAGGGTGTAGTCGCACACGTTGGGATCGTCACAACCGATGGATATCCCGTTGTCATTCCCATGGCGTATGCGTTTGTTGACGATGCGATGTTGCTACATGGCTCAGTTGCTAGCCGATTAATGCGCAGTGGCACAGAAGTCTGCGCGACCGTGACTCTGCTTGACGGCATAGTTGTTGCTCGTTCCCTCTTTGCATCGTCAATGAATTACCGAAGTGTCATGGTTTTTGGGCATCCGGAAATCGTGGCCGACGATGCGAAAGAAGAGGCCTTACTCGCATTGAGTGATGCGCTCATTCCGGGGCGGGTGGGTCACGCGAGAGCACCGAGCAGAACTGAATTACGCGAAACGATGGTGTGGCGCCTGCCGGTCACTGAATGGTCGGCAAAGGTTCGCACTGGCCCACCCGTCGAAGCAAGCGCAGATGACCTTGCTCTTGATTACTGGGGTGGTGTGGTCCCATTGCGAGTGGTGGCTGGAGAGGCCGCTTCAGACGATCAAGGTCGCGACGTTTTGATACCTGAACACATACAGCAATTTGTTCGTGACAATCAGTAGCGCCACAAGAACTAGATGGTGTTCGCTTAGTTATATGTGTCGTCATTTGGATTCGTGTCCGACGAGACACCATGCGACAGCATGTGCGCTCCTACAGGAGCCGTCACAAATTGCAGAATCACAACAACGATGAGTTTGCTGACTGAGCTCAGATCATCAAGTTGGAGAACCGCACCAGATCCACACAACAGCACTCCGAGACTCGCCGGTTTGGCAGTAGCGTGCATCGCTGATCGTGCATCACGCAGGACGACAACACCGATTGCCGCTGTTAGGGCGATAATCGCTCCCGCGATGATGAGGACTGTGGAGACAACGTCAAAAAATGTGTTCATAGCCCCCTCCGCTCAATAAATCTCGCCACGGTGACGGATGTGAGAAACGCCAATAGACCAAGGACCAACGCCAGGTCTAAGAACGCGTCGTTTCCCGTGAGAGCTGTAGCGATAAGCAGACCGCATGTTATGAGTGCAGTGATTCCGTCCATCGCAACTGCGCGATCGCCGATTGTTCCACGTCGGATGGCACGAGATGAAATGATCACCGCTGCAAACAGCAAAATGACTAGCGCGACAGTAAAAGCGGTATTCACTACTTTTTCTCCACAATAAATGCAGCGACTCGGTCTTCGTGGGCATGAATGGCATTCTGGAATTCAGCACTGTTTGTCTTCCCGAGGACGTGAATTTCCATGTCCGCAGTTTCAGGATTAATCGACACAATGACGGTGCCTGGGGTCAGGCTGATCGTGTTTGCTGTAACAGCACGAATGAGGGGCGATGTACTGTTCAAGTGCACGTGAATGATCTCCGCGTGGCGACGCTGTTCATTCGGCACAAGAACAGCACGAATCACGTCCCAACTTGCCGCGATAATACTGCGCACCATATAGAAAAAAAACGATATGGCAGGAACTATTCGAATGCGATGCGAACTTCGCAGTTTGCCTGGGAACAAAGCGGCTAGCGCAGATATGACTATGACACCAGTGATGATATTCGCAACACTGATTTCGCCCCAGAGGGCGATCCATAAGGCGAGAAGGACAAGTGAACGACCAATCATGATCCTCGTACCGCCTCGATGTACATAGTCGGATCAGTAAGTTGCTGGGCGGCGCCGACGCAAAAGTCGTACAGCGGTCCAGCCAAAACAGCAATAGCGATAGTGCATGTAATCAGCAGAACGGTTGCACCCGTCATTGTGCGGTGATGTCGAAGAAGTCCGACACGAGACGGGGGAACTGTTGGCATTACTTCACCCCAGAAGAGCCCGATCCAGGTTTTTGTCATCGATACCAATGTCATCAAACTGACTGTGATTGCAATGCCGATAATGATCCATTGTTGATTGTCGAAACCAGAACGAACGAGCGAGTACTTCGCAAGGAATCCGGAAAAAGGCGGCAGGCCAGCGAGACTCAATGCGGGGATCATGAAAAGAAGTGCAAGAAATCCGGATCGACGCGCCAATCCACCCACTTTGTCGAACGCAGACGCTCCTGTTTCTTTTTCGATAATTCCCTCCACCAAGAACAGCGATGTTTTTACTGGAATGTGATGCAACAGGTAGAAAACAGTTGCAGCGAGGGCGGCTTTTGTTCCGATCGCGACTCCCATCACGATGTATCCGATCTGGCTGACAATGTGGAAACTCAATAGTCGTTTCATCTGCGAGTGCGAGATTGCTCCGATGACACCGATCACCATCGTGAAACCTGCGATCCACAGCAATAGATCGGATTGCGCGCCTGGGAAGAGAAGGGTTTCCGTACGGATGATGCCGTACACACCAACTTTTGTGAGGAGGCCTGCAAACACTGCTGTGACCGAACTGGGAGCTGCAGGGTAGGAGTCAGGTAGCCAGAAATACAGCGGGAATACCGCTGCTTTGATCCCAAAAGCAACGAGCAGCATGAGGTTGAGCCCCATTCGCACACCGTCAGGAAGGGCAGCAAATCGTTCAGGGAGTTCAGCCATATTGATGGTGCCGGTGGCGGCGAACACGAGGCCGACTGCGGTGAGAAGGAGAAGTGACTCAATGATGTTGAGCACAACGTAGGTGACACCAGATTTAATTTGTTCGTCGGTTCCTTCGAGAGTGAGCAACACGTAACTCGCCATCAGCATTAACTCAAATGCAACAAAGAGGTTAAAGAGGTCACTAGCAAGAAATGCTTGAGCAATTCCTGCGGCGAGGACGAGATACACGGGGTGATAGACGGGTGAGTGTTCGTCAACCGCGCGTTGTCCAATTGCAAATACGAGAACGATTAGTAACACTGCCACTGAGATAAGGACCATCATCGCGGCAAGACGATCCGCAACGAGCGTGATGGCAATGTTTGCCGGCCAACCTCCGAGTCGTGATACGGCGATATCAGAGTCGCGAGACACATCTACCGTGATGATGATCGATGCCACAAAGGAGACAGTTAGTGCAATGAAACTCACAACACGCTGTACCGCTAATTGTCGAATAACAATCGATAGTGCGGCGCCGAGTAATGGAGCGACGATCGGTAACGCGAGCGCGGTATTCATGCTTGTGCATCCTCACCGTTCACCGTGACGTCGACGTCTTCATGGACCGGAATGTTGGTCAAGTGGTCTGCTTCAGCGCGTCGAGTTGCAAGACGGTCTTCCACATCGTCTTCCACGAGGTCATTGCCATCGATAGTCCAACTACGCCACGCGAGGGCAACAAGAAATGCCGTTAATGCAAATCCGATCACGATTGCCGTTAGAACGAGTGCTTGTGGCACTGGATCTGTGAATGAGTCTGCGTCGCCACCAATAAATGGAGCGGTTCCTTGGCGTGCGCCTGTTGCCAGAATGATCACATTGACGCCATTTGCCAATACGCCAACGCCCAACACAATGCGTGTTAGTGAGCGCTGTAGGACGAGGTACGTACCGATAGTGAACAGCACCCCGATGAGGACTATCAGAACAAAACTCATCGGGAACCGCCCACGGTGTTCTCACGAGATGGTTGATCATCGTCTGTCTCGAAATTGTCGATATCAAACTGATCTTGATTCACGCCCAGTGCGACAAGGACCGATAGGACGACGCCAACAACGAGTAAATACACACCGATGTCAAAAAACGTGGACGAGACAATTTTGACCTCACCAAATAACGGTATGTCACCTTTCCAGATGTGTGACTCAAGAAGTGAGTCGCCGACAAACAGGGGGATCATCGCGGTCACAACTGACACGATCAGTCCGAGACCCAAGATGACGTGGGGACGAAACACATCGTAGATTCGGTCCACCGTGTGTCTTTGTGCGAGATACCGCAATACGAATGCGGCACTAGCGACCAGTCCACCAATGAAACCACCACCCGGTGCATTGTGACCACGGAATGTGAAATAGACGGATACAAGAAGCACGACAATGAACAACCACCGGTCTGCTTCATCCAAGATGAGGGATCGCCGTATTTTCATGACACCGGCTCCTTGACATTGTCGATGACAGCAGGCGCACCAACGCGTCGGCGACGGTTAGCCATGCGTACGAGGTTGGCAACTCCCAATGCTGCAACTGCAAGAACGGTGATTTCACCAAGAGTGTCAGTGGCTCGGAAGTCAACCAAGATCACGTTCACAACGTTGCGTCCACCAGCTTCTGGTTCAGCCAATGTGATGTATTCGTCGCCAACGCTAGGTGCTGTACGCGAATTGCTTACCAAGGCAGCGAAAGTGGCCATCGCAACACCAACAGTGAGAGCAATAATTATGCGCGCGGAACGGGGAGCAAATTTATTGCGGTATTCGAATGTGCGTGGCAGTCTGCGTAGTACCAACAAGAAGACGACAATGATGAGCGTTTCAACCATGATCTGAGTGAGTGCAAGGTCGGGTGCGCCAAACATTACAAAAATCAACGAACATGCAAATCCAAGACCACCAAGAAGCAATGCGGCGACGAAACGTTGTTGTGTCATCGCAATACTGATGGCGAACACGCACGCGATAACTGCGATACCAAATTGCATGAGTGAGTCAGCAAATACGACATCTGAAAATCCGTTATCAATGTCCATGAGTATGGCCACTCCGAGAACGGTGGCCATTCCCAAGATCGTTACTGAGTTGTAGATCAGCAACGATCCACTTTGGCTTACAGCGGTGATGCGTTTTGATACGGTGATGACTCCGTCAAATAGCCATTGGAAAATGTTCTCGCCTGAGATCGCAAACGGATTACGCCATGGTTTTGTGGGGGCCGACAATCCAAGAATCGCACCAATAATGATGACCGCGATCGAGATCACAAATGCTGTGTTGATACCTGGCCACAGCACCAGTTTTCCGTACGAGCTTCGGTCGAGTGCTTTCGCTGGAGCATCAAGCCATCCGCCAACAATGCCAGCAAATATTCCACCAACAACAGTGGCGATAACAGTGATTGCCATTGGCACAGTGAGGCCAAACCACGATGGCGGATGGTCAACCAGCGTTTTGTCGAGACCGATCTTTGTGCCGAACATGCCACGTACGAGTCGCACGCTGTATGCAGCGGACAACACGGACCCCACAATGACGAATGCGAGAGCGAGATCTGCAACCGATCCAGCTTTTGCATCAGCATCAAGTAATGCGACGAGCGATTTCTCTTTCGTGACAAAACCGAATAATGGAATGAGACCGGCCATTGACGCAGCAGAGATCGCAGTAAGCCATGCCACTACAGGCATTGATTTTCCGACACCGCTCAACTTGCGAATGTCACGTGTTCCTGTTGCGTGGTCGACGATTCCAACTGACAAGAACAAACCTGCTTTGAACACAGCGTGAGCAAGAAGATGCGCAACACCGGCGTAAGTGGCGCCCGGAACTCCAAGACCCACCAAGATCGTGAGAAAACCTAATTGAGACACGGTCGAGTGTGCGAGGAGCAACTTTGCGTCTGTCTGGCGCATTGCTCGTACGCCGCCGAAAATCATGGTGGTGCCACCGGCAAGCACAATCGTCCAGCGCCAAATGTCTTCGCTACCAAAGATTGGAGCGAGTCGGGCCATCAATACGATGCCGGCTTTCACCATCGTTGCAGAGTGGAGGTACGCGCTGACGGGCGTGGGAGCAGACATTGCACCGGGTAACCAGAAATGGAATGGAAACTGTGCGGATTTGGTGAACGCACCCGCAAGGGCAAGAAGGGCTGCAACAGTCACGATGGTTCCATCGGGAGAGGCATCGGCTAACTCACTAAAAGAGCTTGTGCCGACCGCAACTTGAAACAGGGTGACACCGGCAAGCAGGCACAATCCGCCCGCGCCCGTTACGAGAAGTGCGCGTAACGCTGACGTACGTGCGCTTGCAGATTCATCGTTTAAGCCGATGAGAAGAAATGAGCAAACAGAGGTGAGTTCCCAAAACACAAACATTGTGAACAAGTCGGCACTCATCACAAGTCCAGTCATCGCGCCCGCAAAAATTATGAAGACACCGACAAAGCGAACGTAAGACGGATGGTCAGAGAAATACTCAACGGAGTACCACAACACGAGCACTCCAAGGATCGCGATTATGAGCACCATCATCGTGGCGAAGCCATCAAGTGCGAGATCAAGACGCAATCCAAGTTCGCTAATCCATTCCCAGCGTTCGGTAGATGTGGTGTCGCGCGTGCCCAACACCAATGCGGTGATGGCGGAAGCTGAAAGGATGGCGATGCCAAGAAGTGTCGCTATGCGAGGTTGCTTTGCCAGCACAGTCAGGATGACTGTTGCGACAACGAGGTGGGCGACAAGGAGAGCGGTCATGGGGGTGTTGGGGTGTGTGCCGACCAGACTTCCCGGCGCTCCATCGCCATACTTTATGGGCTTTTCGTGCGAGTGCCTACGCGATTTGTCGAAGTGTGTCACCTACCATTGTGCAAGTGAGTGGGTTGCTGTCGATTCCCGAAGCGATCGTGCTCGGAGTTGTTGAAGGCATCACTGAGTTTCTTCCGATTTCATCAACGGGGCATTTGCTCGTCGTTCAGCAACTTTTCGGATTTGATACCGCTGAAGCTGAACGCGCGGCAGATACGTACGCAATCGCTATTCAATTCGGCGCAATCATCGCGGTGGCATTTCTCTATCGTGTTCGCATTGCTCAAATGTGCCGCGGTTTGTTTGGTGCATCGGACGAGGGACGATTATTGCTTAACCGCCTTCTCGCTGCATTTGTGCCGGCGGCTCTTCTGGGAGCGGTGTTTGGTGACGCGATCAAAGAGGAATTATTTGGACCAATTCCTGTGATCATCGCATGGACAGTTGGCGGTGTGTTCTTGCTCGTCTGGCGGCCGCGACCACGTGGTGGAACGCTGACACAGTTGTCATTGCAATCTGCGGTCGTCATCGGGTTTGCTCAAGCATTTGCGCTGTGGCCCGGTGTAAGTCGTGCGCTTGTGACCTTGGTGGCCGCATTATTAGTGGGGTTATCGATGTCGGCAGCACTGGAATTCAGTTTCCTACTGGGCTTAGCGACACTCAGCGCCGCGAGCGTTTATGACCTCGTACGTAATGGCGATCAATTATTCGATCAATTCGGATTACTGGCACCAGCGTTGGGCCTTATTGCAGCCTTTGTTACTGCGATTATCGCAGTGAGGTGGGTAGTCAGTTATCTCGCATCGCATGACCTACGAATTTTCGGTTGGTACCGATTGGGTATCGCAGGCATCGGTGTTGTGTTGTTAGTGACCGGAGCCCTGTAAAAGTCGCAAGGCCTCACGCCATGGTGCATTAATGAGGTCGGGTCGCAACGCAGATAGACCCGCACAGTATTTACTAATGCTGATTTGATGAATTCCCAGATGGGTAAAGATGCGATGCGTGTCGCCCACTTTGGTTGGGGATTTGATTTCAATGATGGCGCAGTGTTGGCCGAGATCAATAGCTGATGAAACACTGCTTTCTTCACGTTCTCTGGCGTCAAACAGTGTGGCCATGAGTCGTGTATCGATGGTGACGCGTTCAAGAGAAGAAGTATCAAACAAAGTCGTTCGGTTGAAGGTTGTGTCAAGTGTTCGAATAAATCGTTCGTCTATCTCACTAATGAATGAATCCCGTAGGGCGGAGTTGATCAGTGAGATTTCAGATCCACCTAATTCTGTGGCGAGACTGGACACGTCGTATGGCCATCGAACTTTAAGGGTCTGTCCACGAGGTTTCTTAATCTTTACTTCCAAGAAGCCGTCATTCGGGGTTTGGTAATAACGAGTTCGTACTTTGAATCGTTTACGTCGACCTTTCAGGTGGTCGTGATACGTGCGCAGATTCGAGGTATCGAAGTATCGAGTTGTGTACGGTGCACAGCGGAGCCCTTCATGCTCTAACACGGACATTCTGTTGGCCAACGTTGTGTACAACTCGGGAAGTTGATTTAAATGAATGAGGTATTTCGTATCGAAGCGGTGCAGCAACTCTGCTTGTGCAGTTAGAGCGGCGAGCGAGATTGAGGAGAATTCTTCGAGAGTGGTCACGATCGGATCAGTGTTTGTAATGATCGGCACGTACGTCAAGGCTCATTGTTTCGCGTACAAAATCAATTTCCAGCACAGTGAGTCTTTTGATGTCGCCTTTGATTCGTGTTCCGACAAACGTTCGCAACTCGTCCTCATCGGTGATGATGCGGTCAAGTTCGACACGCAGTCGTTGGTATTGCTGTGGCTTAATGAGCCGCGGATGGTCGACAATAAACATCGTTGCCACAAGAAGAATGGAAAACACAATCTTGATATCTGTTCCAAGACCGGGCAGACCGGTCATGAGGCCGATGACCAATGCAACCATCGTGTAGCCAATCTCGGACTGGGTTGCTTCGTCTGATCTGAGGCGTACGATCGACAGCACCGCAAACAAGCCAAATCCAACTCCAACGTTCAATGTTGTAGATGATGACAATGCTGCGGCAACAACAAACAGGGAGACATTGGTGGCGATGTAGCCGATGGTCGCGTCTCGGCGTCTGTGGCGTAGGTAATAGATGAAGTAGGCGAGCAGAGTGATTGCCACCGCGTTGATTGAAAAATCCCGTAAGAGGGTGGGCAGATCAAGTTCGTCCATGCTGGGTTCTCATGCTAATCGTGGATCTACAATCAATCCGTGACGCGAAAAGTCCCTGTATCAATCGCGTTTGCCACAGTGTGCGCGCTGCTTCTTGGCGGCTGTGGCACAGATTCACCCTCATCGCAATCAGTGACTGGGGGGTCATCAGCCGATGGTGGGGTTGAGGTTGACTCCAACCGCGAGGATGGTCCTCCCAAGGTGATGATCTCTGAAATCAATTATCACGACATCTCCGATGACGATGCGCAGGATTTCATTGAGTTACACAACGTCAGCGAGGATGCCGTCTCGCTCAATGGATGGTGCATTGGGGGAGTTGATCTCTGTTTTCCAGAGGAGGCACGCATCGAAGCGGGCGCCTTCCTTGTGGTGCGTGGTAGTGAATTTGGTGGTCGTCTTGGCAACAATTCGGAGACGATTGAATTGCGCGATGACGATGGCAAAGTTGTTGATGTCATTACGTATGGGTCGACTTTTCCATGGCCTTCGTCAACTGATGGAGCTGGCGATTCTTTACATCGCATCGTGGTTTCACAAGCTGCTAATGATCCATCTGCGTGGGTGGCTGATGTTCCATCTCCGGGAGTCTCGTATAACGCAATGACGCGCACCACTGCGCGTAATGAAGTCACAGTTGTTATCAACGAGATCAATTACCACCCAGCAAATGACAATCCGGCTGAAGAGTTCATCGAGTTAGTAAATGTCTCAAATTCGATCGTGTCATTGGCAGGATGGTGTTTGCCGGAGGTGCAAGTGTGTTTCGATGCGACCACAACTTTGGCACCAGGCCAAATACGTGATGTGCGGGGATTCGCGACTAACGAATTAAGCAACAAATGGGGTGTGATACGACTGGTTGATTCAAATGGCGTAGAGCAAGACGCACTTCGTTATGAAGATCGTGGTGTGTGGCCGGCGCTTGCTGACGGTCACGGATATTCACTTCAGCGACGTGACCCACTCCTTTACGCGCACGTACCATCCAATTGGGAGGCGGTTGTTCCGACACCCGGAATTGACGATGGCATAGTGCAGGCGGGTTACATCGCAAGTTTTGATGCGGTGTCACACACTGCGCATCCGACCCCAGAGCAGCCGATCACAGTCACTTCGTTGGCACGTGATGCGGACGCGGTGACCCTCTCATACAAAATCAACTTTGATAAAGACATCGCGATACCGATGACTCAGCAATCAGATGGTCGCTGGAGTGCAGACATTCCTGCGCAACCTGCGGGCACCTTAGTTCGATATCGATTAATCGGAACTTCATCATTTGGAGAAGGAACATGGCCACGTCAAGGTGACGGTATGAATTACCACGGCACTGTTGTTCAGTCACAGGCTGAGAGCCAGTTGCCACGTCTGCAATGGTTTGTCACCGAAAAGAGTTACGACAAGATTTATTATGACCGTGATTTGTACGGTGACAATGGATATCCGACGGTGATTGCGTATAACGGTGAAGTGTTCGACAACGCACTCATGCGTATACGCGGAAACCAATCACGACTTAATGAGAAGCGGAAATGGAAGATCGTGTTGCCGCCTGGTTACGAATGGGACATGGGCGGTCTGCTCGAGGATCCGGTCAACGAATTCGCTTTGAATTCTGCTGTGACAGACAAGTCGTTCGTGCGGGAGATATTGACAAGCGAGTTGCAGACATTAGGTGGTGGGATCGGACAGCAGATCTTCCCGGTGCGATTTGAAAAGAACAACGAGTTCTATGGCTTGTATCTGTATCAGGAACAACCAGACGGTCAATGGCGAGACAAACACGGATTCTCCGATGATGTCATCGCTTTCAAGTCGGATCTACGAGCAACGTTGAATTCTGATCAACTTGATAAACCCGACAAAGAACTACAACTGCGATACCAACGACAAACACAGAATTACATCGACAATGTTGATGAGATTCGGCAACTTATTCGCCAAGTGAACAATGGAAATCAGTCTGAGTTGCTCGCATTTGCCTACAAACATCTCGACATCCCTCAAATAATTGAAGCAATCGCGACCATGCGTGTGGCTCAACATCTGGAGTGGGAACACAAAAATCACATGTTGTTGTATGACCCCGCAGATGAAAAATGGCGATTGATCCCCATTGACTTTGACCTCAACTTTGGTCGCCGTTTTGTCTCGGGCTGTAATGCATTCTGTGAAGAAGTGAACGCAAGTGGGTACATGGAATACATGGAAGCTAATCGTCTGGCACGTATCTTCCTGAAGAATCCCGAGTTCCGCAAAATGCTTGATCGGCGTACAAAGACTCTCGCGGATGCCTTTCTCGCAGAGGGCAAAGTAGAGGCACGGATTGCCGAACTTGAACAATTACTTCGTGACGACGCAGCCCGTGACCGTAAGATTTGGTACACCTACGGGGAACAGCAGTCCATGCAGCGAGGCCAAGAAATTCTCATCAATCAGTATTTTGTGCCAAAACGCAAGTTGTTCCTTGGCCCAAAGTCATCCCGACTGCCGGGACCACAAAAGGATCCCGTGGCCTACACATTGAACGAGAGTGAAGGTGTTCGCATCACGAGTACCGACAACGTCGCGATTGATATCTCGGGCGTGCAGTTGCCGTCTCTGGGAGCAGTTGTGCCTGCGGGGACGGTCTTGTTGCCCGGTCAGACAGCAGTATTTACATCGCAACGCACGCCACGACCAGCAACGCTTGCTCCAAATGACATTCATGTATGGGTGGGTGTTTCTAAGTGAGACAGCATTCCTCTCACGCTTCTTTTCGGTTGCCATTTGTTGCAGCTGTTTTGATGCTTGTTGTATCGGCTTGCGGTGGATCAAATAATTCGTCCTCAGACTCGTCTTCGGCAGTGTCCAGCGGTCAACCACTGCATGTTGTGATGTCGGAAATTAACTACCACGATGCGAGCGACAGTGATGCCAACGACTTCATTGAGTTGTTCAACAATCATGCTGAAGATGTCGCACTCACTGGGTGGTGTCTTAAAGGTGCTGGCTATTGCTTCACAGAGACAACGGTGATCACGCCAGGTGCATACCTCGTAGTGCGTGGCGTTGACTTTGACGGTCGACTTGGTAACAAAGGAGAGCGGATTCGTCTTGTTGACGCACAAGACAATGTTCGTGACGAGGTGAATTACGAAGATTCCGATCCGTGGCCTGAGTCAGCCGATGGTGATGGGGACTCTCTTCACCGTATTGACCTCACCGCGATCTCAGATTCACCCAATGCGTGGTTAGCCGCGCCTCCAACACCCGGAGAACCAGCCCTGGGAAAAGCGTCAGCGGCTGAGGCCGCTAACTCCGTCGCTGAATTTTCGGAGGTCACCCATACCGTGTCTCCGGTCGCCAACGCATTGGTTGAAATCGGCGCGTCAATGGCAATGGCAACATCGGTGCAGTTGCATTATCGATACAACTTTGAGCCAGAGTCGACGGTGTCGATGACTCGCGACACTGGTGGTCGGTGGTCGGGCATTGTCCCCGGAGCTGCGCCAGGCACTTTGGTGCGGTATCGATTAGAGACCCGAGTAAATGGTGCACTTATCGCATGGCCGCCGTCTGACAAGGGCGCAAAGTACGACGGAACTGTTGTTGAGTCACCAGACCCCACACAATTGCCTCGATTGCAGTGGTTCATGGCCGATGAGGATTTCGAGGATTTGCGCGAGAACAGAAAACTCGTCGGTGATACCGGATTTCCAGCAGTATTCGCGTACAACGGTGAGATTATTGATAATGCTCTTATTCGTATTAAGGGACAAGAATCGCGGGGCCGCAGCAAAAACAAATACAAAGTGACATTGCCTGACGGATATGAATGGGACATGCAGGGCTTAATTCGTGATTCAGTTAATGAATTCGGGTTGCACTCGATGCTGACCGATAAGTCATATTCGCGCGAACTTCTTACCTACGACCTGCAAACAGTTGCCGGTGGAATGAGTCAGCAAGTGTTCCCACTACGACTTGAGTTGAACAATGAGTTTTATGGTCTGTATCTCTACCACGAGCAACCTGATGGTCGATGGAGAAAATCGTTCGGGTACAACGATGACACGGTGGCCATTAAAGGAGAACGCATCTCAACCCTTCGTCTTGGTCACACATATCGCAGTGATCAGGAAATGAACATTGATTATCGTCGAATCACTCAGACGGAGAACTTTCACCATGATGAGATGCGGTGGTTAATTGAACAAGTCAATCAGATTGACAGACAAAAAGTCATTGATTTCGCTTATAAACACATTGATATTCCACAAGTAGTGAATGCACTCGCCGTAGCAAGAGTGTCTCAGCATGTTGAGTTAGAGCATAAAAACTGGATGATGTTTTATGACCCACGTGATGAGAAATGGCGCTTTCAGCCGATTGATCATGACTTGAACTTCGGAAAGAAGTGGACTGCAGGGTGTAAATCTCGTTGCGACGAAGTATTTGCAAATTCATATATCAACTACATGGAAGCGAACCGCTTCGCACGCATCTTCATTCGTATTCCTCAATTTCGAGAGATGCTTGACCGACGCACTCGCACACTGTCAGACCTTTATTTGAAAGAGGGCGTGATTGAACAGAAACTCGCAGAACTTCATTCGCTGATGGAGCAAGACGCAGTAGATGACATCAAAAAATGGGGTCAATACGGAGAGCCTCAGACAATGAAAGAAGCCCAAGATCTCATTGCGAACAATTACGCGGTTCAAAAGCGCGGCTTTTACCTGCGCGATGATGCAAAGTATTTACCAACCGCGCAAGCAGCAAGTATTTCGTACACGATGTCGGGCACAGACGAAGTAATCATTACAAGTACGGACACCGTTGCAATAGATATCTCTGGTGTCGAATTGCCCACATTGAAAACCACTGTTCCACCTGGAACGATTCTGTTGCCAGGCAAGTCCGCAGTATTCACTTCAGAGCGAGTGAAACAACCGGTGGGAATGCGCCGCCAGATGTACATTCACGCTGCAGTTCTTGACTGACTGGAATTAGGCGCCAGCGATTTTGGCGATGATCTTTGCCGACTCCTTTGGCATGCACATAAATGGCGAGTGATCCGCATTAATCGAGATCACTTTGCTACAGCGATCGGCCATGAGTCGTTGATGTTCTGGATGAACGGCATTGTCTTTTTCGCACACCACATACGTTGAGGGAATCAACTTCCAGGGTGCACCGTTTGTCGGTTGTGAGAAAGTAACGGCTGGTTGAGGAGAGAGTCGAGCAATTGCAGCCTTAGCCATCTTCTTCGAACATTCGTTGTACAAAGCGTCGATAGCCCCCTTGGGATCCAAGAGCAAGAGACCCTCTGGTCCGGGAATCATTGCTGATCCAAGCATGTTTGATTCAACTGGCGACTGCTTTGCTAACTCTGCTGCGAGTCCACCGACGCTCTCGCCGACATCCAATACGAAGGCAGCCATGTACACCAAGTGCACAACGTTGGCCGTTGCGTTACCACGTAACTGTGAGGCTGCTTGTCCGATAACACCACCACCGTATGAGTGACCAACGAGGACGATGTCGCCACCAATGTTTGCTGCAACTTGCGCGACGTACCGCGCGTCTCCGTGCATGTCGGTGAATTGCTGAGTGCTGGTGCTATGTCCCGGAAGATCAACTGCGATTGACGGGATTCCTAACTTGTCAAGTTTTGCTTGAAGAGGAGCCCATGACCATGCACCATGCCATGCACCGTGGACAAAAATAACTGTTGGATACTTCGCCATAATCTGAGGCTAGTAGCAACTTGGCGTTCGCTGGACAGCGGTCTTACTTAGTAAATGTGGGGCATGATCTCAGAAGCGATGATGTCGAGGTGCTCAAGGTCGGACAAGTCCAACATTTGTAAATAAATGGTTTGCACTTCGTGGTCACGCCACATGCCGATCTTGTCGATGATTTCTTGTGGGGTTCCGCACAGACCATTTTCTTTTAGTTCATCCACTTCGCGTCCGATTGCTGTGGCACGGCGAGCAATTTCTGCATCATTTTTTCCGATCGCGATTACTTGCGCCACACTAAATCGCATGCTGTCGGGGTCACGACCGATGGCTTCACAGGCGTGACGCACACGCAAGAATTGCTCCGCGACAAAATCAGCGGGACGAAACGGCACGTTGAATTCCGCGGCATACGCAGCGGCGAGTGAAGGAGTCTTCCGTGGTCCGCCGCCACCCACGATGATTGGAGGGGGAGTTTGTGTCGGCTTAGGGAGAGCAGGAGATTGATTCACGCTGTAGTGGTCACCTTCAAATGAAAACGTTTCTCCGCGGGAGGTGCGCCATAGTCCGTCAATGATCGCCAACTGCTCACTCAGGATTGAGAATCGCTCGCCAAGTGATGGAAATGGAATTCCGTAGCTTGTGTGTTCGTCGAGATACCAACCGGCTCCGAGACCAAGCTCAACACGACCACCTGACATGTTGTCGACGTTCGCAACGCTGATTGCGAGAACACCAGGGTTGCGAAATGTGGCAGAACTAACGAGCGTGCCAAGGCGTATGGTGCGGGTCTCGCGTGCAATACCAGCGAGAGTGATCCAGGCATCACTTGGGCCAGGATCACCAGTGACATGCGTGCCCATCTTTAAGTAATGGTCACTTCGAAAGAAGCCGTCAAACCCAAGTTTCTCTGCGCGTTGCGCAACGGCAAGAAGGTCATCATATGAAGCGCCTTGTTGGGGTTCGGTGAAGATGCGCAGTTTCATCTCCACATTGTTGCCCAGAATCAGGCGTTACTGGTCATCCAGTCGTCGTGGGCTACTCGCAACCCCTCCGGTAATCGCGTGAGGTGGCGTGCGGGCAATGGTGGGACGCCGGTGCGCACAGCGATAGTTGGAAAAGTACGTCGATGCACGTGCTGGGCCATACCAAACATCACGCAGCGCTGGACCGCGCGCGCAAAAGGAGTGTGTCGACCATGGGTGTAGGAGAGACCGAGCGCGGTAGCAAACTCATCGAGATGAGCACGAAAACCGTCGGGGTGTTCGTCAAAGTGGTCAACACAGCGACGCAAAAACCACGTTGAAGTGGGACCAAGAATGCCCAACCAAAATAACTCGACGTATCGACTGCGCATTTCGTAGCCACATTGTTCGATCACGGGGTCGTGCCACGGAATGATGTCGATAATGCCATCGTCAGGTAACACGAAGTTGTGAGATCGGTGCTGAGGTTGTGACGGCGAGTGTGGCATCGAATTGTCCTTTCGGAAAATGGCGGGCTGTAAGAGATCCATTTGCAACGACCAGTGAAGCCAATGTGTGAGAGAAGTCAATTGAAATGGCAGAATGACCACGTGACTGACGCTCAATACGACGACATTGCGCAGGTATCTGGGTGGATTTGCGATGCATCAAATGTTGTGGTGCTCACCGGGGCAGGTATTTCAACAGACTCTGGAATTCCTGATTTTCGTGGACCGAATGGTCTATGGACGAAAAATCCGTTAGCGGAGAAGATGTCCGACATTCGTTATTACTTGGCTGATCCCGAAGTGAGAAAGTTGGCATGGCAAAACCGTTTGCATTCGCCAGTGTGGACGGTTCAACCAAACGCGGGTCATTACGCACTTGTTGATTTAGAGCGTCGCGGAAAATTGCACACACTTGTCACTCAAAACATTGATGAGTTACACCAAAAAGCTGGGAGTAATCCAGACCGAGTGGTGGAAGTACACGGAACAATGGGTTACACACGTTGCTGGGACTGCGGTGATCGATTGCCGATGCAGATGACTCTTGATCGTGTGCTCGCAGGGGAAGAAGACCCACCCTGTCGCGAGTGTGGAGGCATTTTGAAAAGCGACACCATTAGTTTTGGACAGGCGCTCGTGCCAGAAGTGATAGACCGCGCGTTGCGATCAGCCGAAGCCTGTGATGTGTTGTTGTGCATCGGGTCAACGTTGTCAGTAGGACCCGTCAACAACATGGTTCCTCGTGCAAAGTACGCAGGGGCCAACATCGCAATCGTGAACGGTGGCCCCACTGAGATGGACAGCCTTGCTGACGTTGTTATTTTCGGGGGAATTAGCCAGATTTTGCCGCTGATAACGGCCAGTATCGAAAACCTGACCAACTAGGTAGCATTTTAGCCTATGGCCAGTTTCCGAGAACTTCTTGCTGCTGCGAAGTCGCGAATCACAGAGATTGACACGACTGAGGCGCAGCGTCGTATCGATGCCGGCGATGTGGTTGTGCTTGACGTACGTGAACCAGATGAATACGAACAAGGTGCGTTACCGGGTGCACTGCACATCCCACGTGGACATCTTGAAGCACAAATTGAGGGACGCATTGTCGACAAGAACCAACAAGTCGTGGTGTATTGCGCGGGTGGAGTTCGTAGCGCGTTCGCTGCCGACACTCTTGCAACGCTTGGATACACCGATGTTGTGTCGATGGAAGGTGGCTTTGGCAAGTGGAAAGATGAGGGACGTAGCTGGCGCGCACCTGTCACTTTGACACCAGATCAACGCAACCGTTATCAGCGCCATTTGTTGCTCCCTGAAGTGGGAATTGAAGGTCAGGTGAAGTTGCTAGAGAGCAAGGTGCTGCTGCTTGGTGCCGGCGGCCTTGGTTCACCGGCAGCGTTGTACTTGGCGGCAGCAGGTGTTGGCACGATCGGCATTGTTGACATGGACGAGGTTGATGCGTCAAACCTGCAACGCCAGATTTTGCACAACCTTGATCGCATTGGCGAGCGCAAGGTGGAGTCAGCGCGCAAAACATTGCAGGGACTAAACCCCGACATCAAGATCAACACCTACGACATGCGGTTGTCAGCAGACAACATCATGGAGATCATCAGCGGTTACGACATCATCGTGGATGGCGCCGACAACTTCCCAAGTCGTTATTTATTGAATGACGCCACCGTGAAACTGGGGATTCCTGTTGTGCACGGTTCGATTTTCCGATTCGAAGGAATGGTGTCGGTGTTTCACCCATTGCGCGGGCCCACATATCGGGACATGGTTCCAGAGCCGCCACCGGCCGAGCTCGCACCAAGTTGTGCAGAAGCAGGAGTACTCGGCGTTCTTCCTGGCATCATCGGCTCGATTCAGGCACTTGAAACAATCAAGGTGCTGCTGGATCTTGGCGATCCGTTAATCGGACGTATTTTGGCTATTGACACAACAGAGATGTCATTCCGAGTGTTCAAATTGCGCGAAGACCCCAACAACGTGGTGACTTACGCAAATCGTGACCGCATTTTGGTGCGCGATTTGGAAGGTCTGTGCGCTCCAGGTCTGGCACACTAAATACTGCATGTCATCAATCGCCATCGTTGGCGCCGGTTTCTCTGGTGCCGTTGTTGCACGTCAATTAGCTGAAGCGGGTATTCGCACCACGGTGTATGACGGTCGCGCACATGTGGCAGGGAATGCACACACTGAACGTAGCGATAACGGCGTGATGGTGCATGTGTATGGTCCGCACATTTTTCACACGCAACATGAAAATGTGTGGGAATACATCAACCGTTTTGGTGAGATGAAGCCATACAACCATCGTGTGAAGGCAACAACGGGTGGGCGAGTGTTTTCCCTACCAGTGAATCTGCTCACGATCAATCAATTCTTTGGGCTGACGTTGTCGCCAAAGGAAGCCGAGGAGTTCATTGCATCGCGCGGTGATTCTTCTATCGACACACCTGTCACATTTGAAGACCAAGCGCTGAAGTTTGTCGGCCGAGAACTGTATGAGGCGTTTTTTAAGGGATACACGCAAAAACAATGGGGTGTGTCCCCGACAGAGCTTCCCGCATCAATTCTTGCTCGCTTGCCTGTTCGTTTTTCGTATGAAGATTCATATTTCAATCATCCGTATCAGGCGATTCCCGCTCATGGGTACACACCAATTGTTGAAGCGATGCTCGATCATTCGCTTATTGATGTGAAGTTGTCGCACACAATTTCGCCGGGTGATGTTGATGGTGCTGATCGCGTGTTTTGGTCCGGACCAATTGACGAGTGGTTCTCCCACGAGCACGGTTTCCTCGGGTATCGAACCCTGGACTTTGAACCTGAACAGCGCGAGGGTGATTTTCAGGGGTGTCCGGTGATGAATTACTGCGACGTCGACGTGCCGTTCACGCGCATCACTGAGCACAAGCATTTCGCTCCGTGGGAACAACATGAGGGCACCACGATTTATCGCGAGTACAGCCGACTGGCGACACCAGATGACATCCCGTATTACCCGATCCGTTTGGTGAAAGAAAAAGAGCAGTTACTGCGCTATGTGGAAACGGCTCGCGCGGCGACCAATGTCACGTTCTTGGGTCGTCTTGGTACGTATCGCTACCTCGACATGGATGTGACGATCAAAGAGGCGTTGGATGTGGCGGAGACTTTCCTGAAAAATCCGGCGCAGATGCCATCATTCGTGGTCGATCCGCTGTGAAAATGGAGGGGTGAGCACCCCGTTATTGCAGCGCCTGTGCCTGCCACGTCGCGACTTTGCTGAGCCCGAGCTGTACGTGCGCTCGGGGACAGGTGACATCACAGATGATGGTCTGTCATTGCGAGTGGGCGAGCGCGCCAGTTTCGACACGTACTTTGGCATGTTCTCTGCAGGACGTTGGCGCCGTCTCACAGTGGTGCGTGATGTGTCGGTGCAGGTGTTGGCACATGGTCGTATCCGTACCGAATTGATTGCTTGTACCGGTGCCACCGAGACAGTTGTCGCGAGCACAGAGACCGGCGAGCAATTGTCGTACTCAATTGCTTCGCCGTCTGTCGAGTCGCTGTATGTCGCGGTGACCGCTCTTGAAGATTGTGTTGTTTTGGGTGGCGTGTGGCGCACTTCGCAAGCACCACAACGTGAAGTGAATCTGGGTGTATCGATCACCACCTATAACCGCCAGGAATACATCACTCGCACGTTGAACACATTGGTTGAACTTGAGAAGTCAGTGCCCGAATTGACCGGACACATACGAGTTGTTGTAGCGGACAATGCGCGCAATTTTGAGATTGCTTTGCCAGCGGGAGCACCTGTATCGATTTACCTGAATCCCAACTTGGGCGGTGCAGGTGGATTTGCTCGCGGCCTTATCACTTTTCGTGAAGAAGGCTGGAGCACTCACGTTCTATTCATGGATGACGACATCATCCTCGACGGTGAAGCAATCGTGCGCGCAATGGCTTTCACATCTATGGCGACTTCACCAGACATTTGTATTCATGGTGCGATGGTGAGCGAAGGGACGCCGTATTTGCAGTTTGAAGCCGGCGCAACGTATGACTTTCGTCAGGTGTATCCGCTCACTGCAATAGATCGAAATGTGGACTTGCGAGACAAGACATACGTCATGCAAGACAAGGCTGAGCACAAATACGCATACAGCGCATGGTGGTTCACGATGTTCCCAATGCAATTAGGAACGGAAAACCCTTTGCCGGTGTTCGTGCGTGGCGATGACGTTGGGTATGGACTCATGCACACTGGTAAACACACCGTGACATTGAACGGTGTTTGTGTGTGGCACGCGGACTTTGCACTCAAGAATTCGCCCACATCGTTGTATTACGAAGTACGTAACTTCGCGTTGCTTGACACGTTGGTGTTTGATAACCACAAATGGTGGTTCTTGTTGTGGCGTTATTTCGGATTGTCATTCCGCAACTTGTACTCACAGCGGTACGCAAGTGCTGAGTACATGATTTTGGGGATTGAGGATTATCTCTCTGGTCCAGATGAGTGGATGAAGATAGACCACGAGAAGAAGCATGATTTCATTCGTCAGATTAAAGAAGAGAAAGCAGGAACGCTTTCAGCAGAGCTTGACGCTTTGAAGTACGTCGACCCGAAACCAAAACCAGTGCGTTTGATCGGATTTGTTCTGGCGTTACTGACATCGGGTGGACAGTGGCTACCGCAGCGCTTCAAGTCAAAAAAGATTGGTGTGGCAAAGATCGACGCGCGGGCTGTTGGACTAGCGGTTCGTCACGACACGATCTTGTATCGTCATCCGGAATTGCCTGAAGGATTTTTATGCACGAGAGATCGTGAGAGATTTCGCGATTTGCAAAAGCGGGCATTTCGTTCTGCATGGCGTTTAATGCGTGATTACAAGAAGTTGAAGAAGGCATACCGCAAGGCCTATCCCACCATGGTCAGCGATGAGGCATGGAAGCAACGCTTCTCGAGTTAGTGAAGTAGCAACGCTTCTCGAGTTAGTGAAGTAGCAACGCTTCTCGAGTTAGTGAAGTAGCAACGCTATTTCGTGCGAGCAGCTGTTGCCATCAACATGGTCCATGTCTGACTATTGAGGCGCCCATTAACACGCAGTCCAGTTCGTTGCTGGAAGGTGCGCACAGCGGCGACTGTTGAAGACGAGTAGGTGTCGGTGATCGGTAATTTGGTTTTCAGCACTTTGTTAAGCGATCGATGGACAATGCGCACTGACGGATGTTTCGTGCCTTTGTCTAACGAAGCGAGTCGGGGTCGCTGTGCTAGTCCAAGGGCTTCCCAGGTCGCCCGGTCAATAATGCCGGTTGCCGGTAAGCCAGAGTTGGTCTGGAATTGACGCACCATTGTGCGAGTGGACTTTCCATAAATTCCATCAACGGTGATTCTCTTTTTTGGACGCAACTTCAAGACGGAATTCAGTCGTCGCTGCGCCGCAGTGACCATCGATCCACGGTGATTTGGTCGAAGTGGAAGTCCCACCAATGTTCCGCCAGCAGCAGTGACTGGCAAAAGGCCTTGGCTGCGTAGTGAATCGAGCTGTTCGCGCAGCCACATCGCAAATTCCACTCGACCGCTGGTATTCAGGTGGACACCACAGCACAGCGAATCATTGTCAAACAATCGCCACCGGTTTTGTCGCGTCACAAATGAATTCCAATCAAGAATCGTGATCGCAGGGTTTGTTGCGGCTGCCGCAGCTAGTGCCTCGTTAGCTAACGCATAATTGCGTGTAGTGGAGCGCGTTGACAGATTGATGAAAATCATTCGAGCAACACCACGAATTGTTAACGCGCTGATCATCTGCTGTAACTCAGTGTTGAACGTCGCGGGATCGTCGTTGTAGCCCAACTTGACAATCGCAGCAGCGGGAGTTTCGGGGAGAGAGTTCACCACGTTCACACCGTCAAGGTTCAAACTTGTGGCACGTGCGCCGGCGATACACGCGGCGCCGACCATTCCACGACCTGCACATGATTGAAAATTGATTGCAGGATAGGAGGGTGCAATGACCGCATTGAATTGTGTGGCGATGCTTTCAGATACAGAGTCGCCGATGTACACCATCGGTCCCACTATTGGCGCCGTGGAGGAGTACGAAATCGCTGTTGTCTCATACCACGGTGCATACAGGTCCCAGTCATTTCGGAAATCCCATCCGCTTCGTCGCACGGTCCCGGCGGTGCCAGAGATGGTGACACTTAGGGCATAGCCATTCCATTCGCCACCGAGTCCGTCATGTTCAGTAGTGATTCCCGTGAACACGCCAATTGTTGGGTATTTCTTTTCAACTTGTTCTGCGGTAAAAATTCGCGACCAGGATTGCAACAACGCGTCGGCTGCAATGTCGCCGTCGTCTTGTTGCGCTTTGAAATTGCCACTTGCGGTGCGACCACCATTTGATGATGTGTACTCGGTACTTACCAACGTGCCGGCACCTGAACGAATGACAACACCGCGTGTGTCTGCAATCGCCGCATCTGTCAATGGATGTTCAATAACTTGTGGTCCGTCGCCAATGGTGTGAAGTGCTGCACCGCCATAGACCTGGCACGAGGTGGTGTCACACGTGCGCGCATACGAATAGCGGTTCTGTGCCAAGGCGTAGGTACGTGCAGCAACTGCTTGAGCGCGCAATGCGTTCATGCCCGCACCACCAGCTTCGGTGCCCCAAGAAGCTTTTGATTCGCGAGGGACAACACCACGCAGGTATTCCTCAATGTTCACTTGATTCACCACTCGGTTTGCACCATCAGCGTCATTGATGGCTTGAATTGAACCGCGGTAATAACGCAGGCGACCTTGAGGAATCGCCCGAGTGGGAGGTTCGCATAGTCCGATCAAATCATTCGCGGCGGTACCCGACGACGTTGCAGATGATGGCACCGCCACTGTGGGCGCTTCGATACTGGAAGCGATTAACTGAAAACCACTTGGCACACCAGTTCCAAACGAGCAATTTGCCGCTGCTGCTGCATAAATGTCGTATCGATTGCGACTGACCTCACGCAGCAACACCGCACCGTACGGTCCTTGAGCATTCACGCTGAGTTGCCCGGTTCGAGAAATCATCGCTACCTGGCTTCGACCATCAAATGTGACCAGCCGTACGCGAATCTCTGGCGATGGGTCTGTTGGTTGCAATGTAGAGATTGAGTTATTCGTGCCGTTCACGTAATAAAAGGTGAGTATCTCCTGCCACGATCGGCCATATGTGGTGGCCCAACCGTATGCACCAAACTGGCTTAATCCACGACCGTGTCCATTGCCTCGACCGCGAATGAGCACTGCTGTTGGTGGCATGTCACCGGCATACGCGTTGGCTTTTGTTACCGATCGTTTGCCGACATCAGAGGCGTGAGCACTACCACTAAAAACAACGCCGAGTAGCGAAACACTGAGAAGCGCCACAAGTGCAGCAACACATCGTCGGCGCAAGCATGTCATACCCGCACAACGCTACGTTGTCGAATCACCTAACTGGTGGCAGCACCGCATTTGGCGCTGATCACGCGGTAATCGGATGGGTGGATCAGTCGAAAAGGTCAGGGTCTGTCTGGCAGATTTCTTGCCACAGCGGTTGGAAGTGCATCCAGCCCGTCATGGAGTTGCCAGCATTTTCGCGTGTGTACACCGCGTATTCGTGTGGAATCTTTTTCGGAGTGCCAACTGCTTCTGCCATCAACTGCGCCTGACAAGTGCGCTCCATTGTGATGAACCAGAAGGCGGCTTCATCAACGCTTCCCCCAACGGTAAACAGTCCATGGTTTTGGTGAATTGCTGCTTTGCCTTTAGGGAAAGCCGCTGCAAACTCCTTGCCTGCTTCTATCTCGAATACAACCGCGCCACCTTGTTCAGAAATCACAACATGATCTTCATAGAACGCGCATGAATCTTGTGTGAGTGGATCAAGCAAGCGACCAAGGCTGCTCCATGACTTTCCGTATGTGGAGTGTGCATGAGCGGCCGCTAACACTTCGGGACGAGCAGCGTGAATTGCTGAATGCAATACATACGCAGCGCGATTTACTGGCTGATTTCCGTACACCACTTCGCCACTGTGATTCACGAGGATGAGATCACTAACGCGAATGTGTCGAAAACTCACACCCAGCGGATTCACCCAGAAATGATCTGGATATTCAGGGTCCCGAACAGTGATGTGCCCGGCAACACCCTCACCAAAACCAAGGCGACCAAAAATGCGAAGAGCTCCGGCGAGTTTGTGTTTGCGTTCGCGACGCTCATCTTCCACGTTGTCAAATGGCTTCGGAAGACTGAAACGGCTGAATGAGGTTTCTTTCGGCGTGAGTTCCACACCGTCAATGCTTCGCACTGTCGTGCCGGTCGAGGGAGCATCTGGAGCAATCGTCATGCCGTCAGCGTAGGTCAGTTTTAGACCATGGCGCTCACCTCTGTGCGGGCTGACTACCAGGCCTGATGTGCACATGGATAATGGAAATACAGGCACCGACATTTAGCCTCTATCTCCATGTCCGACGTAGAAAAACGCACAGATTCTGGGATCTCAATCGCCCCCCTGTATTCCTCCGAGACCTTGAATGGGTGGGACCCGAAGGAGCGTCTCGGTGAGCCGGGAAAGCCTCCCTACACCCGTGGTGTGTACCCGACGATGTATCGCGGGAAATTGTGGACGATGCGTCAGTACGCAGGTTTCGGTACAGCAGAAGCCACAAACGAACGCTTCAAGTTCTTGTTGCAAGCGGGACAGACGGGACTGTCGTGCGCATTCGACTTACCGACGCAGATGGGATACGACAGCGATCATCCACGTGCTGAGGGAGAAGTGGGCAAGGTCGGCGTTGCCATCGACTCGATGGAAGACATGCGTCTGTTGTTGAAAGACTTGCCACTCGACAAAGTGTCCACCTCGATGACAATCAATTCGACCGCAGCGATCTTATTGCTCATGTATGAGTTGGTTGCAGAAGAACAGGGCGTTCCCTCAAGTGCGATCAGTGGAACAATTCAAAACGACTTATTGAAGGAATACATTGCACGTGGAACATACGTGTATCCACCGCGTCCATCAATGCGGATCATCACCGACATCTTCGCGTATTGCTCGGAGAACGTTCCGAAGTGGAACACAATTTCTATTTCCGGTTATCACATTCGAGAAGCGGGTAGTACCGCGGTGCAAGAGATTGCGTTTACTCTCGCCAACGCCATCGCCTACGTACAGGCTGCGATAGATGCAGGACTTGACGTTGATGACTTCGCGCCACGTTTGTCGTTCTTCTGGAATGGGCACAACAACTTCTTTGAAGAAGTTGCGAAGTTCCGCGCGAGCCGCCGTATGTGGCACAAGATCATGACCGAGCGCTTCGGTGCAAAGAAAGAATCAAGCAAGCTTCTTCGATTCCACACACAGACTGGTGGCAGTACGTTGACCGCACAACAACCACTGAACAACGTGGTTCGTGTTGCTGTGCAGTCACTTGCTGCAGTGATGGGCGGAACGCAAAGTCTTCACACCAACGGCTATGACGAAGCGTTGGGTCTACCCACAGAAGAAGCGGCGCGCATTGCGCTACGTACACAACAGATCATCGGATATGAAAGTGGCGTGGCAGACACCCCGGATCCTCTCGCGGGCTCATACTTTGTTGAGTCCCTGACTGATGAAGTGGAAAAACTTGCGTGGGAGTACATAGCAAAGATTGACGAAATGGGTGGCGCGGTTGCTGCGATCGAGGCCGGTTATCAAATGGACGAAATCGAACAGAGTGCTTATGAGTACACCAAGTCGATTGATGACGACGAGCGAGTGATCGTAGGCGTCAATAAGTTCACCGTTGCTGTTGAGCCAGAACCAAATGTGTTCCCAATTGATCCAAGTCTGCAAAAGAGCCAAGTGGATCGACTCAAGGCGTACAAAGCGCGTCGTGATCAAGCCAAGGTAAGCGCAGCACTAGATGCAGTGCGTGAGACTGCTCGCGGCACAGGCAACTTGCTAATCCCGATGAAAGAGGCGTTGCGTGCCGATGCCACATTGGGCGAGGTCAGCGACGCATTGCGCGATGTTTACGGTATGTATCAACCAGGTCGTTGATAATCAGTCGTTGATAACTAGTCATTAACAATCAAAAGTTGATCATTCGCTAGTCGAGATATGACACGTTGATGTCAGGGCGGTGCACCCCGTTTACCTCGCCCGTTGGCCAACCCACGTAGATAAGTCCCATCACGATGGCCTCATCTTGAAATCCACATAGTTTTGTGATGGCGTCATTTGCGCCGTTTGCTGGTGACCCCCACAAGCATGCAAGTCCGTGTTGGTGCGCGAGTAGCAACATGTTCTGCACACCTGCGGCGACTGCAAATGTGTTCTCACGGGTGCGAGTGTCGGAGTCGCCGATCGCGCTGGCCGCGACAATCACTACGGGGGAGCGCTTGTACTTTGTCCGCGCTTTCAACACCTTGTTCTCGTCTTCACCCTGTGCAGCCATCACGTCGGCGATCGCGTTGCCAAGACGCGCGCGTGATTCTCCGCGTATCACCGCGAGTCGTGCGGGCCACGTGCGTTTATGGTTCGGCGCCCACTGAACCGCATCGCACAGTTGCGAGATGATGTCGGGCGCAACATCGCGGTGTGGATCAATCAGGAGGCTTGATCGTCGCGAGCGAATGATGTTGTGCAGATCGTCGGGCGACATGCACTAATTCTTATGGAGATCGGCGTTCAATCCACCCCAAGATCCCGAACGAGCAATGGCCTCGACTGCACCAGTAACACTGTTGCGCCGGAATAAGAGTCCGGACTGTCCAGATAGGGAGAGGGCCTTTGTTTGGTTACCTGCAGGGTCAATCACAATCGTGCCAGCAGTGACGTACAAGCCGGCTTCAACGATGCATTCGTCGCCCAGACTGATGCCAATGCCGGAGTTTGCTCCCAACAGGCAGCGTTCGCCAATCGTCACCATTTCTTTACCGCCACCAGACAGCGTGCCCATGATTGAGGCACCACCACCAATGTCGGAGCCATCTCCCACGATGACGCCAGCTGAAATACGTCCCTCAACCATTGATGCACCTAATGTGCCGGCGTTGAAATTACAGAAACCTTCATGCATCACGGTTGTGCCTGTTGCAAGGTGTGCACCAAGACGTACGCGACTTGCATCTGCAATACGAACACCGGATGGCACAACATAATCGGTCATGCGTGGGAATTTGTCGACGCCATGCACAACCAAGTGTTCACCGTTACGTGCAAAATTCCACGTCACCGATTCAATGGCATCAAGAGAAACCGGACCACGACTTGTCCACGCAACATTTGTGAGCAAGCCAAACGCGCCATCAAGATTTATTGTGCGTGGGCGACACAGACGATGAGACAATAAATGCAATCTCAGGTACACGTCGGCTGCGTCCGCAGGTGCCGACGTGATGTCAATTGACAACGACACGTCACGAAAAGCGACACCGCGTTCGGGGTCACCGTCACGTGCAGTTGTGACGGACGGTGCGTTAGTGGGAATTTCGTTTGCAAGACCGAGTCCGCGAAAACGAACATCGAGGATTGCGCCGGTGGCGTCAAGAGTCGCGAGACCTACGCCCCATGCACGATTGCTCATTCGAAAACCTCCAAGCGAAGAGTGGGGAACAAGATGACGTCTTTGATGGAGTGCGTGTTTGCAAGAAGCATCGTTACGCGATCCATGCCAATTCCGAGACCACCTGTTGGGGGCATGCCGTATTCAAGTGCGCGCAGATAATCCTCGTCAACCGTGCCCGCTTCAGCGTGTCCTGCTTCTTTCATGCGTTGTTCTTCTTCAAAGCGTTGACGTTGTTCGATTGGATCATTCAACTCGCTATAGCCATTTGCTAACTCACGTCCACCGACAAACAATTCAAATCGTTCTGTAAGAAGTGGATCATTGCGGTCGACGCGAGCAAGTGGGCTGATCTCCACTGGATGATGCGTGACGAATGTTGGTTCACGCAACGAAGACTCAGCAGACTTTTCAAACAGTTCCTCAATGAGCTTTCCAGGTCCATAGTGCGATTCAACTTTGACGCCGTGTTTTTCCGCAAGTGCGGCAAGCTGTTCACGTGGTTGTGATGGGTGAACAGCAACGCCCGTTGCCTCTTCCACAAGATCAATCATGCGCGCGCGACGCCAAGGTTTCGCAAGGTCTACTTCCTTGTCGTCAATCATGACGACAGAAGATCCAGTTGCATCAACCGCCGCCGTAGTGATGAGTTGCTCGGTGATCGCCATCACTTCGGTGTAATCAGCGAAAGCCTGATAGAGCTCCATCATGGTGAATTCCGGATTGTGACGGGTTGAAATGCCTTCATTACGGAATACACGTCCGATCTCATACACGCGTTCCATGCCGCCAACGATGAGTCGTTTCAGGTGCAGTTCAAGTGCAATGCGCAAGTACAACTGCATGTCAAGTGCGTTGTGGTGAGTGATGAACGGACGTGCATGTGCGCCACCAGCTTCCATGTGTAATACGGGTGTTTCAACCTCAATGAAACCCAACTCATGCAATGTGTGGCGGAAACTTGAGATGATTGCATGGCGAATCGCAAAAACCTTGCGTGCATCTTCATTGATAATGAGGTCGGCGTATCGTTGACGGAAGCGCGTGTCGGGATCAGTGATGCCGTGCCATTTATCTGGCATTGGTCGCACCGATTTGGCGAGCAATTGCACCGAATCGGTTTTTACTGATAACTCACCTTTGCGGGTGGTCATCACGGCACCCGAGGCACCAATCCAGTCGCCGAGGTCAAGACCCTGGATGAGATCGAAACTGTCATCACCGACCACAGCTTTCGATACAAATAATTGAATGTCTCCAGACCGATCACGCAATGTGATGAACACCAACTTTCCCTGATCGCGTTTGAGCATGATGCGTCCCGCAATCGTGACGTGGCGGTCTGTTTCTGTGCCGGGTTCTAGGCCGCCGTACTGGTTGCGAAGCGCGTTAATTTCATCAGAGCGGTCAAAACGGTAGGGATACGGATTAATGCCACGGGCGCGTAGGTCGGTGATTTCCGTGAGACGCCGTGCGCGTTCAAATTCGAGTCCACCAGAAGCGCTTTGCTCGTCATCGGGGGTGTCAGGTTCGCCGCTCACAGGCTTCCTACCGTAGTGCGCTCCATTCCTCGTGAGGAAGTGCATTGTCAATTACCTTTCACATATGTCGTTGCGTCGGTGGTGGAGTGGTGTTCGACTCACTTGCGCCCTCTTGTTCTGTGCGTCTTTACTCACAGTCTCAGCCACCACCGTGTCGGGTGCGAGTTCAGAAGGTCCGTCACAATTTCCTCGGGAATACCTCGAACGGACCATGTCGTTGATTGGTCGTAGCTCGTTGTCAAAGTCTGATGTTCGCGCCGCACTTCGTGCCGCGAGAGACGCAGGGGTTGATGCATATGTTGTGCGCGCTCCAATGCTGACGATGGTGCAGTACGCACGCGTAAGCACTAATGGATCAGACATCCCACGTACGGACATGAAAGTAGTGCGCAGTGGCTGGCGTATACCGATGCAATCTGTGGCTCTTGCAACGGAATTGGTTCGACGTATCGCGGGCAACGAGATAGCTGCCGTATTAGAACGCGGGGAAATTGCAATTGGTGAGACATCAGCGAGTATCCGTGATGCGTCAGTCGGCGATGTGATCACCGTTCTTGACCGGCGTAATCGGAAAACACCATTAGTTGTGGGAGCGATTGTGCCCGATGCGTTTACAGGTGATGGTGATTTGTTGATTAGTGCGACTATCGCGGATCAACTTGGAGTTCGTACGGTACGCCGTGTCACATTTGTTGGCTTTGACAGCGAGAGCCAAGTGAGGCGAAGTCTTGCCCGGCGCGGAATCCAGTTGGGAGCCATGTATCGGTTATTTCGGTCGTGGGGGCCACAAAATCCAGACAGCGCACTTGGTCTCGCAAAGGTGAAGAAAATGTTTGGTGAATTTGCATACCAGCGGGTGAACGGCAAAGGTGTGTTGGTTGATCCACAGTGGAAATCAAAAAATATTGCGCACCGTATTACTTACAGCGATGTGCAACTAAATCACAATTGCCACGTAAAAGTGATAGGGGCGATTCAAGACGCTCTCACTGAAATCAAAGAAAAAGGGTTGGAACGTGAAATCGATCTTGGCAACTCCAATAGATATGGAGGTTGTTACGTGGGCCGCTTCAGTCGTTTAGCAACTGACAACTTTGGCGCCGTCTCTCGCCATGCGTGGGGAATTGCTTTTGATATCAATACGTCGACCAACGCACAGGGCCGAGTGCCACAAATGAACTGTGAAGTTGTACGGATATTCCGTAAACACGGATTCTCGTGGGGTGGCAACTATTTGCTGCCAGACGGAATGCATTTTGAGTACGTGGGAGAGCCACGTCACAACATCGATTATCCGAGTACGTACTGTCCGAACTGATTACTCAATCGCTTTATGGTTTGCGTGATTATTCAATCACGACTACAACATCGCCGGAGCCGACAGTGTCGCCAGGCTTCACGTTGATTGCAGTGACCTTCCCGCTCTTGTCGGCCTCGATCTGATTTTCCATCTTCATAGCTTCCAAAACAACGACGCTCTGACCTGCCTGCACTTCTTGGCCTACTTCAACAAGCACCTTGACGATGGTTCCTTGCATTGGTACAGCGACCTTGCCGCTGCCACCGCCGCCACCGCCGCCACCCGACGAGGCCGCACGTGTTGGCTTCTTTGCCTTTGCAGGACCTGCCGCAACCGCCGCAACTTCAGGTACCCACATCTTCACGTCAAAGCGACGCCCGTTCACTTCAACGGTCGTGTTGCGTTGAACAAGTGGTGATTCATCGTCGCCAGCGGGTGCTGGTGCAGGTGCTGCATCAACACCGTTGAGATCAAGAGTTTCCTCCACCCATTTCGTGGAGTGAATACATGCAACAAAATCAGGATGGCGCAAAATTGCGAGGTCTGCAGGAATTGTTGTTGCAATGCCCTCGACCACCATCTCTTCAAGTGCACGAATAGTGCGCTTGATTGCGGTGTCGCGATCCTTGCCCCACACGATCAACTTGCCAACCAAGTTGTCGTAGTACTGGCTAATTGCGTCGCCACTTTCATAGCCACCGTCAAAACGCACTCCGAATCCGTCTGGTGTTACCAACTTGGTAATTGGGCCAGGTGAGGGGAGGAACTTTCCGCCAGCAGGGTTTTCGGCGTTGATACGAATTTCAATCGAGTGACCACTTTGGGCAGCACGAACTTGCTTTTGTGTCATTGGCAATTTTTCGCCGGATGCAACGCGAATTTGCCACTCCACCAAATCAATGCCGGTGATTTCCTCTGACACTGGGTGTTCAACTTGCAAACGAGTGTTCATTTCCAAAAAGAAGAACTCTCCGTCTTGGTAAATGAATTCAACAGTTCCTGCGTTGTAGTAGCCAACGGCTTTGGCTGCTTTCACGGCAGCTTCGCCCATTGCTTCTTCAACTCCATCTGGAAGCGCTGGCGCAGGTGCTTCCTCGATCAGTTTCTGGTGACGGCGTTGTGCTGAACAGTCACGTGTGCTGACCCAAACAACGTTGCCGTGTTTGTCGCCCACCAACTGCACCTCAATGTGTCGCGGCCAGGTGAGGTATTTCTCTACGTAGATTTCGTCGCGACCAAAGAAGTTCTTTGCTTCGCGTTGCGCTGAGTCCATTGCGTCTTGCACTTGGTCGGCAGAGTGCACAACTTTCATGCCACGTCCGCCACCGCCGTAGGCAGCTTTAATTGCGACTGGCCAACCAAACTCGTTACCGAAGTCGGTGATCTCTTTCGCGGTCGTGACGAAGTCTGTTGTACCCGGAACGATTGGTGCACCGCCACGAAGTGCTGCCTTACGGCTCGACACCTTGTCTCCCATTTCGACGATCGCTGCAGGAGGTGGTCCGATGAATTCAACACCAAGGTCGGTGATGGCTTGTGCGAAGTCGGCGTTCTCGCTGAAGAATCCATAACCCGGGTGCACCGCATCTGCGCCCGATTGTTTGATTGCATTCAGAATTGCTTCTGTGTTGATGTAACTCTCGGCTGCGGTTTGGCCACCAAGTGCATACGCCTCATCGGCCAAACGCACATGAAGTGCATTACGGTCAAGCTCGGAATACACGGCAACGGTGGCGATGCCGAGCTCGCGGGCGGCTCGGATGACCCGGACGGCGATCTCGCCACGGTTTGCGATCAGGATTTTCTTCAACACAAGTGACAATCTTTGTCGTATGGACACACCTAATGCGAACCAACGAGCCAAATGGCACATCACGTGGGTTCCCGAGACCGGCAGCACCAACGCTGACCTCCTTGAGATGGCTGAGGCTGGAGCCCCCAACCGCAGCGTTTTACGCACAGATCACCAGACAGCGGGCAAAGGACGCCTCGGACGCCAATGGGAGGCCCCGCCGGGGGAGAACCTGCTGGTGTCGATTCTTTTTCGTGATCTGCCAGAGGACCTTCATGTGCTCACCCAAATGGTGTGTCTTGCGGCCGCTCGCGTTGCGACCGCGGTGGGCGTGGAGGCCGTCTTGAAGTGGCCGAATGATTTGTTAGTCGGAGACAAAAAATTGGCGGGACTGTTGGCGCAAGCAGGTGGTCGTAGTGAATCGGGCTCACCGGCGTATGTCGTTGCCGGTATTGGTGTGAACGTTGGATGGGCGCCGCTAGATGCAGCAAGTTTGCGTGGGAGTGGGTGGACTCGAGAGATCGCGCCCTCTGAATTTTTGGACGAGATGCTGGATCATCTCGATGAGTTGTTGGCACTGAACGATGAAGCGCGTCATGATGCATACACGTCATCGCTTGCGACGATTGGGCGTCGTGTACGTGTTGATTTGCCAAGCGGAGAGGAAATCATCGGACACGCGATTGGCGTGGAACGAGATGGGCGTTTGATTGTGGTGGATGAATGTGCACTGTCTCATCGCATCGATACTGCTGATGTGGTGCACCTACGAACAACGAGTGAGTAACTACCTTTGAGATGTGGCGACCGGACGAGATTTCACCCAAGGCATTGAACGCATCGCGCGCGTGCCTCGTTGGGGTCTGTTCGTCGGGATTGCCGCAGTCACCGCTTTTGCAGGTGCGCTTGGTTTAGTGCGCGCCACCAATGCCCAACTCGACAAAGTCGCTCGCATTCCTGAGGTCACGCAGGTGTTGTCTCCATCATCTGACAACGTCGAAAATTATCTGTTAGTGGGATCCGATTCCCGTGCATCAATTGATCCAAATGATCCTGACTACGCATCGATTGGTTCAACAGAAGATGCTGGTGGTCAACGCTCCGATTCAATGATTGTCATGCGATACGACAAAAAAGAAAAAAGTGTCGCGTTGATGTCGATCCCGCGTGACTTGTGGGCATCGATCGGAGTAGGCGAAAAGAAAGACCGCATCAATGTTGCGTATCAGGAAGGCTCCGACATGTTGGTGCGCACAGTGCAACGTGCACTCAATATTCCAATTCATCATTACATGGAAATTGATTTCAGTGGTTTTCGGGAAATGGTGGATGCAGTTGGCGGCGTACGCATCTGTTTTGAAGTGCCATCACGCGATCAGCAAACTGGGTTTATCGTTGCGCGCCCCGGTTGTCCCGTATTGAGTGGTAAGCGCGCTCTTGCGTACACCCGCGCTCGATACTTTCAACAAAAAATCGATGGAGAGTGGCGAGAAGACCCCTCCCGTGACATTGGTCGTAGTACTCGTCAGCGTGAATTCATCACCGCCCTCATGAAACAAGCGGCAACGTATGCAACGGAGCATCCTTTTGAAGTCGAACAACTGATGGATGCCTTCGCCGCAAATCTCAAGGTGGATTCCAACTTGTCGCTTGTTGACATGGCGCGCAAACTACGACCCGCAGCCAGCGGAGATGTGTCGTCATACACTTTGCCCACAGAGAACGACATGGTGGGGGACAAGGCGGTGCTTCAGTTAACTGAAGATGCGCCTACTGTTCTTGCATATTTTGCGGGGACGGGGCCGGCTCCGCAGATACCCACTGAGTGAGTTGATTATCTGTCATCGGCGCTGCAATGCGGTTGCCTTGCAGTAAGTCGCAGCCCAGCACTCGCAATCGCTGTACATGATCATCGCTACCGACCCATTCGGCAACGACTACAAGATCAAGTGAGTGAGCCAACTGAATGAGCGAGCGCACGATGGGATCATCGCCACCGTCAGTGCGACCAACATCGCGCACCAATGTGCCATCAAGTTTCAACATGTCGGCGGGGAATGTGCGCAACGCCGCAAGCGATGAGTAGCCGGAACCAAAGTCGTCAACTGCAATGCGCACTCCTGCACGCTTTAGGGCGTTCACAGAGCGCAGAATCGCAGGATTGTTATCAACAAGTGTCGCCTCAGAGGTCTCACACACAAGTTGAGGGCCATCAAGACGTGCATCGTTCAAGATTGTGAGTACTCGGTCAACAAATGTTGTGTCTGCAAGTTGGCGACGTGACACGTTGATATGAAGTGCGAGACGTTGATCCACGATTTCGCGATCAATCCATTCGCGCACTTGGCGAGCAGCCGTTGCAAGCACCCAGTCGCCAATGGGGGCGATGAGTCCAGATTCATTTGCCAGATCAAGAAACGCACCTGGTGCAAGTTCGCCACGAGTGGGGTGATTCCATCGCAATAACGCCTCAACCGCAACAATGCGGTGCGTGTGTGCAGATTGTATCGGTTGATACAAGACGGTGAATTCGTCATTTGCGAGAGCAACTTCGAGTTCGCTCGACAACGTCAGCCGTTCGCGAGCTGCGGCATGCATGTCATCGCTGTACAACTCACACCGCCCACGTCCTCGCTGTTTTGCCCGATACATCGCCGTGTCAGCGCGACGTAACAGCGTAATTGCGGCATCATGTGATGAGGAGTCACTGAGTAATTCATTGTCAGATACAGCGACACCAATGCTGGCACCGGATTCAATTTCGATTCCTTGTAATACGAGCGAACCTGTGATTGATGCACGCACGCGTTCGGCCACATCAAGTGCAACTTGTTCATCAAGTAATCCTTCGCACAACACCACAAACTCGTCGCCTCCAATTCGCGCGACCGTGTCGTTAGGGCGCGTTGCTGCTGCGAGACGCTTAGCGATGGTGACAATCAGTTGATCGCCGACTGCATGTCCGATGGTGTCATTGACATGCTTGAGTTTGTCGAGGTCAACAAATAAGACGGTGACCGGAGTCGCGGTGGTGCGACTGCGCTCCAACGCCTCTGCGGTCTTTCGGAGAAATAGCACGCGATTTGGAAGACCAGTGAGTGCATCGTGTGTTGCCTGACGAGCAAGTTCGTGCTGCATCTGGCGCGCTTCAGTGACATCGCGCGCAATAGTTGACCAATGATGAATACTGCCGTCTGGGTCGCGAACAACCTGCACAACAATCGACAATGTTCGTGCGATGCCTTCAGGTGAGCGAAATGCAATTTCGCCTTCCCAGCGATTGGACGATGTTGTTGTGGCGTGAGTATCCATTAACTCACGCGGTAATTGATCACGTACAGCTTGCATAAATGCTCGGGCAGCGGGATCTGCTGCAACCAAAGTGCCACTTGAAATACCGATGAGAGAGCGCGCTGCGTCATTTGCGAATTCGACATTTCCGGCACGATCAAAGACGCACACCGCATCCCCTGACACGTCGAGTAATCCAACGAGTTGATGAGAAAGTTGTCGCTGTGCGACAGCTTGCGTGCAATCAACTGCGGTACCGACATAGCCAACAACACGTCCATCAGCAATACGTGGCTGCATGGACACATTTACCCAAATTGATTCTCCAGTTGGAGCGCCAAGTTGAAATTCAACGCTGAATTGCCCACCGTCTGTGCGATACGCACGCCACTGACGCTCGCATTCGGTGCGCGCATGAGCGGTTGCGTTTACCCACGGTGCAGTACCTGCAACGAGTGGAGCGCCAGAAAGACACAAAGTACGGAAAGCGTCGTTGCCACTGATGAGGCGACCATCGGGGTCGGTTTCAAATACACCGATGGGAAGGGCGGAGGTGGCGTCGTTGATGCGTCTAGTTTCACAGATTGAACACCGAAAGCGGTGGAACAAACCCGCTCTGTGATGTGATCAACGAGAGTACGTAAATGTCGTGTTGGCGATAGCCAGTGCTGCAGTCTCGATCGCGGCTCGCATCGCGGGCGCAGGGTCGCCAGTTTGTGCTTCTAATACTTGACCAAGTGCGTAAATTGATATTTGATACGTGTGCGTTGTGCCCTTTGGTGGACATGGGCCGGTGTAGGTGGCGGCGCCTTCTTCGTTGAGGGCAACAATGGCCAACGGCGGCACTTGCCCCTCTTTTGCTGATGTGGCGCTCACATCAATGTTGGTTACTGTCCAGTGTGCGTACTCGGGTGCATCGAGATCGGTCATCACGATGGCAAATGCAACGGCATCTATTGGTGCTCCTGACCACGACAGCGATGGTGAAATGTTGCGACCATCGCATGTGTATCGCGCATCGATGGCTTCATCGGTACCCCACGGGCCATCGATGGAAAATGCTCCCTCACTTGGGTCGGGAAGAGAATCAAACGATGCAGGGTCATTCACCGTTGTTACGGGAGCGACAGATTCTTGCTGATCGGATCGCGGTGGGCTCATCTCGCGTCCATCATCAGTTGAACATGCCGACACGGTGGCTGTAAATACGACCACACCAACGATGAACGAACGCATGGTCAGTAACCTAAACCACCATGACGGCGTCCCCCATGTCACGAGATGGTCATCCTTTGTGTCTCCTCACCGTGCATGCCCACCCAGATGATGAGGCATCAAAGGGCGCGCCAACGGTTCACATGTATTCAAAACGAGGCGTTCGCACCGTTCTCGTGTGTTGCACGGGTGGCGAAGAAGGAGACTTACACAATCCGGCCTTACGGGAGCCGGGACAACCGTTTCATGGACTGTCACATGATGAAGAGCGGGCGATGATGGCCAAAGTGCGACCAGGGGAACTGCAGGCCTCGGTTGATGCAATTGGTTTTTCGGCAGTGCACATGTTGGGCTATCGCGATTCGGGAATGGCAGGTTCAGAAGCCAACAACAATCCGGATTGTTTCCACATGGCAGACATTGACGAAGCAACTGGTCGTTTAGTCGCACTTATTCGAAAAGAACGTCCGCAGGTTCTCATCACATACAACGACGATCAAACGGGCTATCCACACCCTGATCATTTACGTGTCCATGACATCAGCGTTCTTGCATTTCAACGCGCGGGGGACCCCATGTGGTATCCCGACGCCGGCGAACCATGGCAACCACTCAAGATGTATTACACCTTGTGGTCAAAAGAGCGTTTGCTGGCGGTACATGAAGCGATGGAAAAGAAGCTGGGTAAGTCGCCATTCGATGAGAATTGGTTGAACCGACCATCGCAAGACCACCGCATCACAACGCGTTTGAAGGTTGCCGAGCATATTTCTGCACGTAGTGCTGCTTTGCGTGCTCACGCGACGCAAATCGATCCGAACGAGCCGTGGTGGTTTGGCCTGAACGATGAAGAGCTTGCCGAGGTGTATCCGTACGAAGATTGGGTGCTTGCCGCCGCAGCCATTGATGATTTTGATGTGTCGCAGTGGGGCAACGGTAGTTACGAAACAGATTTATTTATTGGTGTTCACACTGACGCACCCGCGGTGACAGCATGACAGTGCAATACAAGGTTCAATACGTCGTTTCTTTCAGCAAAAAAGAAGAAGCCATTGACGGACCAGATGATGCAGATGTTGTTGTCCGTATCGCGGCAAAAGATGTTGACCTTGATCCAACAGTTGCCTTTATGAAAGGCAAGCTAAAAGCTGAAGGTTCAACTCGTGCTCTTTTTGAAGCGTTGTGGTCGGGACATGCGACTAAGACGATCAGCCAGCTCGCATCACATCCCTGAGTTGGCGATAGCCAATCATCACAGCTCCACTCTCGGCAATGATCTGAGCGAAGTCCGCATCCTGCGTGGCAAGTTTCCAGTCGTCAATCCATGACAATGCGTTGTCACCCAACGCGCGAAGTTCTGGCGTGTCGACTGCTGGCTGAATGTGGATCTCGGTCACGCCTGGTTGCAGTGACTCAATCGCGTGAATAACTCGTTCGCGACTTCCCGCACGCCAGTCATGATCAAAATGATCGGGGAACACGACACCTTCTTCGGCCGCAAGATCGCGGAACGGGAAACCGGCTTGCGCGACTGACACGGTGGAAGGGAGTCGAATCGGCAATTTGAATTCAACGGCGAGATCGAGATACACGTCAAAAAATTCGGGACGCAAAGTGATGGCACTGAGATGCGGCGCAAGGTGAGTGACATCGATGCCCCACGCGATTGCTCGTTCGATTTGTGCACGACATTCACGCAATACTTCGTTAGGGTCGGCATGTTCCCACAAATCATCAATTGAGCGTGGGAAGCCACCTTCGCCGGACAATAACGACGGCGCATGAGTGAGGGGGCCCCATCTGTACATCGGGTGTTCGGCGTTCAAGGTGAGATGAACGCCAATGTCATCGCCTGTGTTGTAGTGCATTGCGGCATGGCGAGCCCACGGAGCAGGCATCATGATGCTCGCGCAGGTTGCAACGCCGTTTCGGATCGCGTCGTATACGCCCACGTTTGATGCATGACACGAGCCGAGGTCATCGCAACTGAGGATCACCAATTTTGTGTGGTCGTCATAGCCGAGACGTGCCGCTAGTGATTGCCCTTCAGTCATGATCGCAACGCTATCGGGGGCACGTTCCCCATAAGCCGACTTTTGCCACCCGTGCGTTATTGCTGAGCGTTGCGAAGGTGCGAGCAAAGGTGGTGTTTGGTTCAAAGGGGTATGCGATTGCGTGTCCAGTTTCCACCATGTGTTGGTTCACAAATAAGTCATCTGATTCGCGAAAGAGATACAACAAGAGCCGGTCGTAATAATCGCGGGCTTCCACATCTCGCGAGACGCGAACCGCGGTGCCTTCCGGAAGAAGTGATCCAAGGTATGCCGACGCTTCAGGGCCAAAGCACTCAACAGGCTTGGTTGGGTGCACTGTTTCAGGAGTGTCGATACCAATTAAGCGAACTGTCTCATTATGGTTGTTGATCCGCAACACAACAGTGTCACCGTCAACAACATCGACAACGCGCGCAATAGTGAGTTCACTAACAGCTGTTGAGTTGCCACCTGAATTGTTGACTTGAATCGGAGCAACGTCGCCAGAATCAGCACGTGATGAGCATGTGGCAGAGATCGCAACGATGCAGGCAATAGCAGTGAGATACACAACGCTTCGGGTGAAGCGACGTGGCGGGGATAATCTCAGAGACGTTCGATGATGGTGCCGGTACCGAGACCGCCACCACAGCACATGGAGATGAGGCCGTACTTGCCGCCTGTGCGCTCAAGTTCGTTGAGAGCTTTGGTGACGAGGAAGCCACCGGTGCATCCGAGTGGATGTCCGAGTGCGATTGCGCCACCGTTGGGATTGGTGCGCTCAAGGTCTGCGCCAGTTGCGCGGGCCCAGCCGAGAACAACAGATGCGAAGGCTTCGTTGATCTCAAATACGTCAATGTCGTTGATCGACAGTTTGTTGCGTTGCAACAAACGTTCTGTTGCATCAATTGGGCCAGTGAGCATCAGAACTGGGTCTACGCCCACCAAACAAGTGTCAACGATACGAGCGCGTGGCTTCAGACCAAGTGCCTGGGCTTTTTCTTCTGTCATCATCAACACCGCTGACGCACCGTCTGAAATTTGTGAGGAGTTGCCAGCGGTGTGCACTCCATTTTCGCGAGCAACAGGCTTCAAGTTTGCGAGACCTTCACGTGTTGTGTCGCGGATACCTTCGTCGCGTACCACTGTGTGCGTGGTTCCCGTTGGCTCACCGTTTTCATCAACATCGGGCGCTTCAACAGAAATCCATTGGCCGTCGAAACGACCTTCTGCCCATGCGCGAGCAGCGCGTTGCTGTGATGACATTGCAAAGGCATCGGTGTCATCGCGAGTGATGGCGTATTTATCGGCAATACGCTCTGCGCCTTCGAACTGTGACGTGAACTCGTACTTCGGGAAGTATGACTTTGGAATGGGTACACCAAGACCCAACTTCTTGCTTGAGTTGATTCCGATGGGAATACGACTCATCACTTCAACACCGCATGCGATAGCAACGTCAACGACGCCAGCGGCAACCATCGATGTTGCGAGGTTTGTTGCTTGCTGTGAGGATCCACACTGTGTGTCAATCGTTGTTGCGGCAGTTGTCAATGGAAGGCCAGCTGCGAGCCATGCGGTGCGCGTGACGTTGAAACTTTGTTCACCAACTTGGCTGACACAACCGCCAACGACTTGTTCAACCACTGCTGGGTCGATGCCTGTGCGATCAATGATCGCTTTCTGAACGAGGCCAAGAAGGTCTGCAGGGTGCATCGAGGCGAGTCCGCCACCGCGGCGACCGACTGGTGTGCGTACTGCATCGACAATGACAACTGATGAAGGGGATTGAGCCATGCGATGAATCCTAGGCAGTGTGGGTCGCACTACCGTCAGTGGTCGATGAGAGACCGTTCCATGAGAGACCATGCCCTGCACTTTGTGCCAACGATGGGTCCGATGCCTGAAACCCGTCAGCACAAGTATTTCCACGTGCTGGGAACCTCTGTGTGGGTCGATGAGACACCAGGTGATCCGGCGTGGGATTCAGTTTTTCTAGGGATGCAAGAAGACGTGGCGTGCTGGGGTGTTGATGTGCCAAGTGACAGTGACGCCTCCAATGGAGCAGCGCTTGATCTGTATTCGTTATTTGGACGCATGGGAGAAGGCGATTGGTTTCTTGCCGGTCGTGCCGTGCAACTGGTGGATTGGATGCGCTCGCATCGCTTTTGTGGGCGGTGTGGTTCGCCCACGCGCTTAGCCGATAGTGAGCGCGCGTATGTGTGCACAGAATGTCGATTTTCGGTGTTTCCACGATTAGCGCCTGCTGTTATTGCACTTGTCACTCGTGGTGCTGGAAGTGATGAAGAAGCGTTGCTTGCCCAAGGTGTGAATTGGCGTGGCGAAATGTATTCATGCCTGGCTGGTTTTGTGGAACCGGGCGAACGACTCGAAGCTGCAGTTGTTCGAGAAATTCAAGAAGAAGTTGGTGTCCTGTGTGATGACGTACGGTACGTGGGAAGTCAGCCGTGGCCGTTTCCACATTCTCTGATGATTGGTTTTCGCGCTCGGTATGTCGGAGGTGACATTCAATGCGATCCCACGGAAATTGCAGACGCCAAATGGTTTCGACGAGATCAACTCCCAAACATTCCGCCACACATCTCAATTGCACGACACATCATCGACCAATGGGTGGCAGGTGAATAGTTTTCCAACTATTCACTCAACGATGTCATAGTTTTCGGTCATCCAGTCACGCTCTATTCGAGCGCGGCTTCTAATGTGGAAAACATGAGTGACCACGGACTAGGACGCATCGGATTGTGGACCTTTGATCTTGATATGCAACCAATGTCTCTGGCACAAGAGGCCGCACAACGCATTGAGGAAATGGGATTTGGCACCGTATGGGTTCCAGAGGCGGTGGGAAGAGAACCCTTTGCATCCTGTTCGTTGTTGTTGTCGGCGACAAAAACATTGAAGATGGCAACCGGCATCGCAAACATTCACGCCCGAACTGCCCACACCATGCAAGCCGGGTGGCGCACTGTAACGGAGGCATTTCCTGATCGCTTCATTCTTGGTCTTGGTGTGAGTCATCAACCAATGGTGGAAGGTGCACACAAGGCCACCTACAACAAACCGTATTCAACAATGGTTGAGTATCTCGATCGCATGGACGAGGGTTTGTTTTTTGGTGCTGCACCATCAACACAACCACAACGCGTGTTGGCAGCTCTTGGACCCAAGATGTTGAAGTTGGCAGCAGAACGCACACTTGGTGCGCATCCGTATTTCACTCCTGTCGAGCACACTGAAGTTGCACGCAAAGAACTTGGCGTGGGACCACTTCTCGCACCAGAAGTTGCTGTGATATTTGAAACTGATGCGAGCATTGCGCGTGAGATTGCGCGTAAATACATGGCGACATATCTGCGTTTACCTAATTACACGAACAACTTAAAGCGCATGGGATGGACAGAAGAAGACATCACAGGTGCAACAGATGCGCTTGTCGATGCGATTTGTGCGTGGGGCACCACTGACCAGATCGTGTCACGCATCAAATCTCATCTTGATGCAGGTGCTGACCATGTGTGCGTGCAGGTTTTGACAGCGAATCCGAAAGTATTGCCATTTGATACATGGCAGGAACTCTCGGATGCGACAAAGGGTTTGTAATTATGACTATGGCACTAGATCTCTCAACGTATATCGATCACGTCGGTGCTCAGGGAGAGCGCTTTGCATCGCTTGCGGAAAATGCAATGGACCGATCCATTCCGGGCTGTCCGAAGTGGAACGGGGCTGACCTGGTGTTCCATCTAGGCATGGTGCACCGCATGTTCGACGATGTTCTTGTTCGCTCGGTCACGGAGACTTCTGACTTGCAACGTCCAGAACGCCCTGATGATTCGATTCTGTTGACGTGGTACCGCGAAGGATTGTCACAGTTAGTCACCACGATGGATAAGACACCACGATCCCGTCCCGCATGGTCATTCTTAGGACCACGTACCGCGGAGTGGGTAGTACGTCGCATGGCTCATGAAACGGCTGTTCACACTGCTGATATTGCGGCAGCCACGGGCGGAGCCGCCGACATTGATCTTGATTTGGCAAGCGATGGCATCGATGAGTTCTTGTCAAACTTCTTTGTTCGTGCGCGCGAAGATGCGCCCGAACTTGGTGGTTCGGTTCATTTACATTGCACCGACGTTGACGGTGAATGGATGGTGACTCCTCTTGCAGATGGCTCAGTGGATATCGCATGGGGCCATGGGAAAGGTGACTGCGCCTTGCGCGGTACCTCTAATGATGTGTTGATGACGTTGTGGCGACGCCAACCATTGTCATCACTGGAGATTTTCGGAGACGAGGCACTTGCTACGCGCTTTATTGAGCGCGCAAAGTTGTAACGGCGTTTACCACTCGTTGAGTGTTATTCAGCCCAGTTTTATTCAGAAATGCCCACTGGCATGCCATCAATAATTTGGTCGAGGTATTCGGACATGCCATAACCAATGGCGCCGGTGTTGTCACCTTCGGTCATTTTCCATTCCGTCATACCCTCGCTAATGCGAGTGATGAGCAGATCACCAGTTTTACTAGTGCGACGATTGCGCAGTGGGATCATGTTGAGGACGGTTCCTTGAAAATGCCACTCGCGTTGCGAACGAGACGAACGTAGTACTCCAGTCACAACTTGGTGAAAATGTTCGTCGCCTTGTGTGACGGTGGAAATTTGCACGTCATCGCACAAATGCATTTTTCCGTTTTCCCACACAAATCCACCACGAGTGCCGGGTCCGTCTTTGCGCGCTACACGACTTGCCATGAAGCCAAGATCAGGTCCGAAGTTGGCCGTTAGCCAGCGGTAATACCACGGTGCTTGCCAGTAACGCGGACCCCATGAATGATCACGTAGTCCATACCCATTCATGTTCCACTCTTCATCGCCAATACGAATTGTCCCGATTGCCTCTACCAACTGTTCGTAGTGGGCTTTTGCAAATTCCTCACCGGGTTTCTCATGTGGTTTGTCTGGTTCTCCACCAAACATGCTGTCGCGGCCTTGACCAGTAAACGTGATATGTACTTCGCATTCTGAGTATGGATTGTTTTTGAATGCTTCTCTCGGATTCGACATCTCGTATGGGTTAGATAGCACCACGACTTTGCCGACATAGTCGACACGCAATTCTTCAAACGGTTTCACCATCGTCCATGTCATGCCCGCAGCATCAAGGCGATCATTGTTCGCAATCTCGGGACGTTTGAACATGAAACCAACACGACCATCTGGCAGATAGATACAGACGGTCATTTCCGCATATCCTTCGTTCGCACGGTTGCCCATACGAAACCATCCACCCGTCTTTGTTTTGGGATCAAAACAATTGATATACATGCTTTCGTTGAAGTTGGGTTCTGGACCCAACTCGTGCATGTATTCATCTTGTGGTTCGAGGCGTACTCCCATAAAGGGCAACTGTAGTGAGTGCTGTTACGAATTGATGATGCGAGATTGCAGTCGTTGCATGCCCGCAATCCAGCGGTCTCTGTCAGCTACTTTGCGTTCCTCGTATGTGGCGACTTCGGCGTGGGGAAGGATGAGGAATGTTTCCGCAACGATGTGTTGATACACCGTTTCTGCAACGTCGTCTGGTTCAAGTACGTTTCCGGATGCTTTGACGGCATCAAGACCACGTGTATCGAGGCTTTCAGTCCCAGACGGTGGATTCAACATATCGGTGTTGACACCTTGTGGACATAGACATGACACTTTGATTCCCTTGTCTCCATAGGTGATCGCTAACCATTCGGCAAACGCAACTGCGGCGTGTTTTGACACCGAATACGTAGCGCTGCCAATTTGTGAGAGGAGGCCTGCGGCAGATGCGGTACTGCAAAAATATCCATCGCCACGATCTATCCATTCTTCGAGAAGGTGTTTCGCGGCCCATCGGTGAGCATGAAAATTGATGTTCATCACCGTGTCCCACGTGGATTCGTCGGTGTTTTCTAACAATGCACCCATGCCAACGCCAGCATTTGCAAAAAACAAGTCAATGGAGCCAAGAAGAGTACGTGCTTCTCGAATGAGACTGGCGTTACCTTGCTCAGATCCCACATCGGCGACAACGGCGAATGCGCGAGCAGGGTTGGTCGCGTCCCGCATGAGTTCATCCACAGCTTTGTGTATGCGTGCACTATCACGGTCAGCTGACACAACATTGGCACCGGCAGCGTGAAATCTGCGCGCGAGTGCGGCCCCAATGCCACCTGCGGCACCAGTAACAACAACATTTTTTCCCGAAAGCTCCATATTCGGACATTAATCCCAACAGGTGACAGACGTCCTAGTTACGATGGGTTACACGTTGATGAAGCGGCGATACGTTTCATCTGCAGAGAGCATTCCAGGCGGAAAGGGTGCAACATGACAGAGACAACTCGCATGACATCGGCAACTGCGGTGCAAGACCCAGAACTGGTGTTAACTGACGTTCGTTCACAAGGCGATGCGATCGCTGAGGCGATCACTGTGATCGACAAAGCGCTTGCTGAGATGTTGCGTCGTGAGTTGGTGTCGGCTGGAGAAGTAGGCGACCTGCTTCTTGACCTGCGCTCGCTTCTTACGTCCGCTTCCTGAACCAACGCTTCTTCTTGCGCGACGACTGGGTCGCGTACTCATCTGTAACAGTGACCACTTCCTGAGGAGAAGACGCGACCTCATCCGCCTCCGTCGTGACTTCTGGTTCTGGGACTGGTATCAAAGAAAAAAGTTGCTCAAAAGCACTCTCAATGTGGTTACGCAGTGACTCCGGTTCTGCAATAGCACCGTGGTCGATGTGAATTCCCATGTCGAGATAACCGTCGTATGACAACAAAGTGATGTTGAGCGCAGATCCTGCAAGAGGTCCAAACGGATGATTCTGCAACAACTTTGCACCAGCGATGTACACGGGGAAATCAGCACCTTTGACATTTGATGTTCCAAAGTCGATGCTTTGTCCCTGAGCTCGCGCTATCCGTGACACGACTGAAGTTGGTAGCAAAGGTGCGTACTTTGCGGCTTTTTCCAGCAGCGAGACATCCGCGTTTTTCACATTCGCAAGAAGTTCATTAATTGCGGCGTAGCGCTCGGTGATTGGCATGTCCGCGGTGGGGGTCATAACTGTGACAAGAGAGAATGCGTTCGACTGTTGAATGTCGGTGCGAGTACTCACTGCCATTGACATGCGAAGTGCCTCAACGGGTGCGCCATGTTCTAAGTGGTATTGAGCGACGGCCTGCGAGATGGCGGTAACGAAAACAGTGTTGAGAGTTCCGCCCAGATGCTCAGCAACTGCACGCGCTTTTTCATGTGACACACGCGCAACTTCCAAGCGTCGACGCAGGCTGCGTTTGGTCCATAAAGGTGACCGCGCAGCATCGGCATCGGTTACTTGTTGCAGTAACTGTTGCACATTCGTGATCGCAGATGTCACTGAAGCAGCTGCTTCTTGTGGCTTATTGAGAAACTCTCGTGCGTAATTCAATAACGAAGAGGGAGAGGGAAGGGAACTGGTGAGTGCGTCGGAGGCGATGCCGGTGGGCATCGGTGCCATTGCGAGAACACGGGCTTTGGTTTCGTCGTCAATCGGAGGCGGAGGTTCCGGATTTCGTTCCAAGTCAAGAAACTGCAACACGAGCGCAACTGTGCCTTCACCATCTGCGATTGTGTGATGCAGTTTGTACATGAGTGCGCTGCGACCACCGGACACTCCATCAATCACTGTGAACTGCCATAGCGGTCGGTTGCGATCAAAAGGATCACTGAGAAGTGCTGCACCAAGATCGAGCAACTGCCGCATAGAGCCAGGTGCGGGTAGTGAGATATGTCGAATGTGATAACTGATGTCGAAATCGGTGTCAGTTACCCAAATTGGTGGTGTCGCACCGGGCATTTCATACACCCGTTGCCGCAATTTAGGAATGATGTAGGTCGCGCGCTCCATGCGTTCAACAAATCGATCAAATTCAATTGGTTGATCAAGCAACGTGATGTTGGTGAACGTAGACAGCAAGTATGGGTCGCTTTCGCAACGCCAGATCAGAGCTTCGGTGTCATTCATCTGTGGATTCGACACTGTCATAATCACAACCTACTCAGGGTTCTGACTAATTGAGAAGTGGCACTTGCCGCGGTATTCGGTTATTGCGGAACAGACGTGTGTTTGAATTCGTTGAGAATTGGCCAGTCAATGTCATCGAGGATGCGCTCGATCGAGGAGACCGCCATTTTGTGGTCGCCGTTTGCACGCTCTAGCAGGCGAACAAAAACTGCTTTTTCGTCAACGATAAATACGGGGACACCCCACACATGATGAGATTTCACATACCGCATGTGCTCGTCACTGACGACTTTTAGTGGTCGTCCACTTGATACGTCATCAAATGCTGCATCAGGATCGCCACCGTTCGATGAGATGATGTCGCGCAATACGTCTTTGTTGGTCAAGCTTCCACCGCCATTGTGGCGATGTTCGTATAACGCGTGATGGATGTCGAGAAAGTGCTCTGGCTGATTGTCACGCAATGAGATCGCCAGTTGGAGGGCCAGCAGTCCGCTATCGCGTTCGGGGGTTTCCCAGATGTCTGGCATCCCCTCTTCAACGTGGGCTTGACCAAGACAAAAGGGCAGGAAAGTGACATCCCAGTCCGCGCCGGCACGAAGACCTGTCACCACGTGATCGTGGACGATGCGACCGTACGGGCAGCGATAATCAAAAGTCAGTCCAAAAGAGCGAGGCACGGGGTCTGAAACACCCATCGCCTCTCTGGTATTCCCCAATAAGACAAAGTTTTGCAAGTTGTACGCAAGGGAGCACGCAATAGGGCTAAATCACAGAAAACCGTTGACAATTGGGAGTGCAATGGTGCCCAGTATGGCTCCGGTCACAATTCCTCCAAGGATGTCGCTGGCGTGGTGAATACGCACAACGATGCGACTAATCGCGACGATGGCAGCGATTGTCCACCAAATGATGGTGATTGGTCCCGTGGAAAATGACGTGAGAAGGATCGCGGCGAACGTGGCAGATGAGGCATGACCACTTGGGAAACTTGACGTACGAGGACGACGAACATTGAATCGCTCGTCTCCATCAACGGTTGGTCGTTCACGACGGAAGATTCGTTTGATTCCTTGATTGACAATCAGACTTTCAAAACCCAGCGCGATGGAAAGTGCGAGAGCTTCGTACAAACGATCCATGCTGCCGATTGCGCGCAACAGTCCAATTGCGTGCCACACAACACTGAAATCTCCGACATGGCTAGCAGTGCTAAAGATTTTATTTGTCACCCGATTATTGCGCAGTGGCTCTGTTGCTCTTTCAGCGGCGGAATCAATGCGACTGATCATGACGCACTTCCCAGCACAGTGGGAGCCTCTTGTGCTGCTTGTTCTGGGTTGCCACCAAATTCGGGACACCACCGTTGGTAGGCACAGAAGTTACACAGCGCACTTTTCTGCGGTGCGAATCGACCCGTTGAACACGATGTTGCGATTGCTTTGAAGATGGCTTGTGTGCGTTTTTCTTGAAATGAGATCTGCTGTTCCGTTGGTTCGGTGGTGATCGTGCGTCCGTCTCGTACGTACATGAGACGAAGGGAAGCAGGACTTTGACCAAAGTGTTCACGACAGAGCCAGGCGTACAACATCATTTGTGTCATGCGTTCTTTTGTTTGCGAATCACGTGGGCTACGACCCGTCTTGTAATCAGTGATGATGAGCGAGCCGTCGCTTGTTCTCTCAAGTCGGTCAATGATGCCACGAAGAGTGAATTCGCCCATCTGTGCCTCGATTCGCAATTCAATGCCTTCAGGAGCAATCTCACGGGGATCTTCCATCGAAAAGTAGTTACGCACGAGAGACAATGCGTCGGCCCAGAATTTTTCACGTTCTGCATCTGAAAGACGAAGAGATACGAGATCAGGATGTTCGTCGTATTCCGATCGCGTGCTGCGGTGAAGTTCTACCGCAGCGTCTTCTGTGCGATCATCGGCAGGTAATGCGAGTAATAACTCAAGGGTGCGATGGACAGCTGTTCCTTTGGTTGTGTGAATAGTGGGTGGGTCTGGCAACTTCTCAACGCTTGAGAATCGAAACGCCAAGGGGCAACTGGTGAACGACTGAATTCGTGACGGCGATAGCGAATCAGGGATGGGAAATCGCGGCGCGTCAGTGGTCACGAGATCATCGTACGTGCGATGAAGGAACAGATGGTGTCTGGTTGTTCGAAAGGACCAAAGTGGCCGAGGTCATCCCACTGCACATATGTGGCATTCGGCAGTTCATCTGCGATGTGTGCGGCGATGAATGACGGTTGCATTGGTTGACGTTTGCCTGACAACACCCAAATGGGAACATTGATTGTTTGTAGTTCGTCCCATGGTGGTGCGACACCACCGGTTTCGTATGTGCGCGCTTCTTGTTCGGGTGCGCAGTTGAGCGCAATGCCATTTTCAACATCATGAAATCCGTGACGCACGTATTGTTCGCGAACGCCTGCGTCAAATGTATTGAGCGGTGGCTTTGCTGAGAAGTTCTCCAGCGCAGCGTCGTAATTATCAAAGAATGCGCGACGTTTACGAGCACCACCAGCAAGTGGATTTTCTCCCTTACGTTCGAAGTCGTCAGAAAATCCTGTGGGTGGAAACACTATGGGTTCGTACACAAACAGTGCGCGGAACATGTGCGGTTGTTTCTGGGCGGCCATCAACAACGTTGCACCGCCCATCGAGTGGCCAACACCAATCATCGGTGTGTTGGTGAGGGAGTACAAATGCGCGGTGGCAGCGATGGCATCATTGCCATAGTGCTGCCACACAAGGTCGGTGGGGTCGATGCCATCGGCTGCGCCATGACCTCGATGATCAAAGGCATAACTAAGAAATGAACCACCCAGACGTTTTGCTAACGGTTGATAGCAGTGTGCATGAAACCCTGTGGCATGCGCCCACACGAGAGGTTCGGGGTGCGCATTGCTGGAGTTGCCACCGAAATCATGAATTGCCAAGCGAACGCCATCAAGAGAGGAGATGAAAGTTGAATCGGTGCACTCCATTGGCGTTCTCTAATGCTGTGGGCGAGGTTCGCGTGGTAAGCCAAGTAAACGTTCGCCGATGATGTTTTTCTGCACTTGACTTGTGCCGCCAGCAATACGCCCACCTGGTGCCATCAACATGCCCAATGCATCGGGTCCGTCAAGCATTGCATCAGCACTTGCAATGTCGCCACGCAACATGCCCGCTGCAAACATCATTTCGGTGATCCCCAATTTCATCAGCGATGATGCAGTTGATGCGGTCGGTCCTTGCATTTGCGCCATTGCCTTGTATGCCATTCCGCGTCCGATGAGATCAGCAAGTTCGTTGCGTTGCGATGCAGTGAGATCTTTGCCCTGGCCCATCTTGCTCATCTGGTCTAGACGTCGTTCAATGCTGATGATGCTCGCACCGATGTGACCACGTTCGTTAGTGAGCACTGCCATTCCCACGCCCCATCCGCCGTGCAATGGTCCGATGAGTGCATCGGCTGGTAGTTCAACGTCGGTGAAAAACACTTCGTCAAACTCGGAATCACCGGTCATCTGCTTGAGGGGTCGAATTTCGACGCCGGGAAGGTTCATGGGGAAGAGAAAGAACGAAATACCTTCATGTTTTGGTGCATCGGGATTCGTGCGTGCCATGAGAATGCCCCAGTTGCTGCACCGACCACCGCTACACCACACTTTTTGACCATTAATAATGAAACGATCTCCATCACGATCTGCCCGCGTCGACAACGAACCGAGGTCGCTACCAGATCCCGGTTCGCTGAATAACTGACACCACACGTGATCGGCGCGCAGAGTTGCATCGAGGTGCATCTTCTGCTGCTCGGGCGTCCCGTATTTCATGATCGCACCGCCGGCAAGAACGAGTCCCACCATGTTGAGAACTGATGGAACGCCAGCACGCGCGCACTCTTCCACCCAAATGCCATGATGCTCGACACTTAATCCCTGACCACCAAATTCGGACGGCCAGTGAATGCCAGCAAAGCCAGCGTCATAGAGCATCTTTTGCCATGTCCGTGCCTGATCGATCAAATCAGGTGGACAAATCGCACCGTAATCGCGCGGGGCATGATGCGAATTGTCGCTCAGCCACGCGCGAACACGAGTACGAAAGTCATCAGGCATTCTTGAAGACGTTCATGTAGAACGCGGTTTCTTCGCCGATGTTTGATGGCACGAAGTAGCCATCTTCGCTACGAATCTTCTTCCAGTTGTCACGGATGTCTTCCATGGACAGGTCAGCCTTGTAGTAACCCTGGGTCTCTGCGATAAACACGCGTGCCACACGTCCACCACCAACGGAGTACACCTCACCGGATACATCGCAGTCCTCATGTGCAAGCCACGCAGCGATTGGAGATACGAGCTCTGGTGCCAACTTGTCGCCAAGTGGCCCCATGATATCTTCGGTCATACGGGTGAGTGCCAACGGTGCAATCGCGTTTGCTTTGATGTTGTACTTTGCGCCTTCAACAGCGAGAACGCGTGTGAAGCCGACAAGTCCCATCTTTGCGGCGCCGTAGTTGGTCTGTCCGAAGTTGCCGAATACGCCTGCAGCCGATGATGTTGAAACGATGCGGCCGTAACCCTGTTCACGCATGTGGATCCATGCGGGACGTGTGACGTTGAACGCACCCTTCAAGTGAACGTCAATCACTGGGTTCAACAGATCAGGGGTCATGTTGTGAAAGGTCTTGTCGCGCAAGATGCCCGCATTGTTAATAACAATGTCAATACGTCCGAATGTGTCGACAGCTGTTTTTACGATTGCTTCGCCACCTTCAGGTGTGGCAACGCTGTCGTAGTTTGCAACGGCCTCGCCACCTGCAGCCTTGATTTCGTCGACAACTTTCTGTGCTGCACTTTCGCTTGAGCCGGTGCCGTCAACACTTCCGCCGAGATCGTTAACAACGACGAGCGCGCCGCGCTTTGCGAGAAGTAGTGCGTGTTGGCGACCGAGTCCGCCGCCTGCTCCGGTAATGACCGCAACTTTGCCGTCGAAACTCAGTGTGCTCATTGTGACCTCCATGTCATCGGGTTCATGCGCACGCCCCATTGGCCTTCATCACCTGGGGGGTGCAGCCCATAACGGTAGCCCGATGAAGCGCCGAGACTGCAAGGCACGGCGTGACCTGTCGTCACAGCCATCTACTGTTGTCATGTGGACATCCTTCCCGGACTTGACGATCCGCGTCGCCAACAGGTGCGTGCATGGATTGAGACACATCCAACGCCAGATGGGAAAGAGCTGGCCGAGGCAGGATTTGTCGCTCCGCACTTGCCACGGCCGTATGGCCTCGATGCCGACCCAATGTTTCAGTTGATCATTGATGATGAACTGAAGCGTGCGGGGATCAAACGACCCGACAATGTCATTGGTATCGGGTGGGCTGCACCCACATTAATAACGGCGGGAACAGAAGAGCAGATCACGAAATACGTGCCACGAATTTTGTCTGGTGAAGACATTTGGTGTCAGTTATTCAGTGAGCCAGAAAGCGGATCTGATCTTGCAAGTTTGCGCACGAGTGCAGTGCGCGACGGCGATGAATGGATTATCAACGGACAAAAAATTTGGACGTCGGGTGCGCAGTATTCGCGTTATGGCATTTTGATTGCACGCACCGATACTTCACTGCCGAAGCACAAAGGGATTTCGTATTTTGTGTGTCCAATGGATTCACCAGGAATCGAAATTCGCCCCATTAAGTCAATGGCAGGTGCTGAGTCATTCAATGAAGTGTTTTTCACTGATGCCCGTATTGCTCACGCAAATCTCGTTGGTGAAGTAAATGACGGGTGGCGTCTTGCGAAAGTAACGCTTGGAAACGAACGTGTTGGATTGTCAAAAGGTGGTGTGTTGTGGGGGATGGGCCCAACCGCACTTGACATCATTGACATGATTCGTGAAAACGGACCAGTGACGGATGCAGTGATGCGTCAACGCATTGTGCAGTTGTGGATTGAACACAACATTTTGGAAATCATTCGTAAGAAAATTGTGATGGCGCGTTTGCGTGGGGAACACCCAGGCCCTGAAGCAAGTGTTAACAAGATATTGGCTGATGAGCATGGACAAAAAGCGATGCTTGTTGCACGTGATGCGATTGGTGCACACGCGATGCTGATGGGTTCACACAACGACGATGCCACGTTGTATGGCTATTCCTGGTACAGCCAATTTATGTTCTCTCGCGCACTCACTATCGGCGGAGGAACTGGAGAAGTGCAGCGCAATATTCTTGGGGAACGCGTTTTCGGTTTGCCTCGATAGCCTCAAAAGAATGACATTGCGAAAGACTCATGTTCGATCAATTGTCGCTCTTGTTGTTGCAGGTCTGTTGCTGACAGCCTGCGGTGATGAAGAGTCGTCTTCATCTGACACAACTCCTACTGGTGATACCTCGGCCTCGGTTGATGGCACCGCGCTCGCACTAGAAGAATGTTTATCTGGGGCACCAGTAGATGGCGAACCACTACGGATCGTCACGACGGTTGCGCCAATCACCAGTCTTGTGGCCTCAATTGTTGGTGACACGGGAACAGATGTTCAAGGTGTCGTGCCGGAGGGAACCAATTCCCACACATTCGAACCACCACCGAGTGCTGCCGCAGTCTTAGAACAAGCCGACGTGATCTTCATCAATGGTTTGGTTCTTGAAGAACCCACGAAAGATCTCGCGGAAGCAAATACGTCTGATGACACCGTGATTTGTGAGTTGGGAACGGCGATCCTTCCTGAATCCGAGTATGTGTATGACTTTTCGTTCCCTGAAGAGGGAGGCAAGCCAAATCCGCATCTGTGGACGAATCCGCCGATGGCCAAGCAGTACGCACAGATCGTTCGCGATGTTGTGGTGAAAATGGACCCTGCGAATGCTGCGACGTATGAGGCGAACTACACAGAGTTGGAACAGGTAATCGATGCACTTGATGCTGCGATGACTGAAGCAACGGCGACACTGCCAGAGGAAGATCGCAAGTTGCTGACATACCACGATGCGTACGCGTATTTTTCGAAACATTACGGCTGGACTGTGATTGGTGCCATTCAGCCACAATCATTTGAAGAACCAAGCCCACAAGATATCGCAGACCTGATAACACAAGTTGAGGAAGAGGGCGTGAAGGCTGTATTCGGAAGCGAAGTCTTCCCTTCGCCAGTCTTAGAACAAATCGGTAATGAAACTGGTGTGCGTTATGTCGATGTGTTGCGCGACGACGACCTCACTGGCGAGCCAGGCGACCCAGAACATTCATGGGCAGGCTTGATGAAGTTCAACTTCATCACAATGATTGAGGCACTTGGTGGCGATGCATCGGCGTTGAAGGCTCTTGATGTTACTTTGTCCATTCCTGACCGTGCGTTCTATCCGCAGTGAGTGACTACGCCGTATGAGTAATGCAACGCCTTTGGTGAGTTGCTGGCACATGGCGTGTGCCTATGACAACGCGTTGGTGTTGCAAGATGTCGACTTCGATATTCGCGAAGGCGAGTTCGTGGGAATCGTTGGCCCGTCCGGTTCGGGCAAGACAACTCTTTTGCGTGCGATCTTGGGAACAATGAAGCCGGTTCATGGAACAATCACGCTCCGAGATGACTTGAGGTTCGCATACGTGCCCCAAGTCGAAACAGTTGATTGGAATTTCCCAGTGACGGTGATGGAAGTCATCACGATGACGCGCTCTCGTCATAAATGGTGGCCACGTACCTCCGCTACAGAAAAAAAAGACGCAGAGACCGTGTTAGAGCAGCTTGGTCTTGGCGGATTAGGTGGACGACACATCCGTGAATTGTCTGGCGGTCAACAACAACGAGTGTTCATTGCACGAGCGTTGTTTCATCAACCACAACTACTTGTTCTCGACGAACCAACGTCTGGAGTAGATGTGGGAACTCGTCACGAGGTGTTGCACCTGTTGTCAGATCTACACAACTCCGGAGTATCTATCGTTCTCACGACCCACGATCTCAATGGTCTGGCCGCGCACTTACCGCGCATTGTGTGTTTGAACAAAACAGTGATTGCCGACGGAGCGCCGTCTGAGATCATCACACCAACGGTGTTAGAAAAAACGTACGGTGCACCGATGGAGGTATTGATTCACGGTGGCATGCCCGTTGTGATTGACACTGGCGTGCACAACAACGTCAAGCCAATCCGAGGCGTGTCGTGAGTGTGTCATTCTTATCAACCGCGCACGTTGCAACGAGTTTGACCGAACCGTATGAGTTTGCGTTCTTTCGTAATGGCGTAGCTGTGGCAACGATCGCCGGAGCACTATGCGGCTTGCTCGGTGTTTTTGTCGTGCTTCGCGGGCTTAGTTACATCGGCCATGGACTGTCACACGCGGTATTTGGAGGAGCTGCCGGTTCAGCGGTGCTCGGCATCAATTACTTCGTGGGCGCTGGTTTATGGGGCATCATCAGCGGAGTTTTGATCGGACGAATTTCGCGTCGACGAATTATTGGGGCAGACGCCGCTATTGGCGTTGTAACAACGGCCTCGTTTGCTGTCGGACTTGCATTGTTGAATCGATACGGACAGGCAAAACGAAGCATTGAGGCGGTGCTATTCGGTAGCGTGCTCGGCGTGAAAACTGCCGACATCATCGCGGTCATCGTGGTGTCGATTCTTGTCGTGGTGGTTGTGGTGATTCTCTATCGCAAGATGCTGTATGCAACATTTGATCCAGATGTTGCTCGCGTGTCGTCAGTGCGCGTTGAGTGGATCGAACTGCTACTGATGGTGATGTTGTCATTAACAATCATTGTCACGATGCGAGTAATTGGCACGCTACTTATTTCTGCACTGCTCGTCATCCCAGCAGCGACGTCGCGCATGATGACGAACTCTTTCGCAAAGATGTTGTGGATTTCTCCGATTCTCGGAGCACTAGCGGGATTCCTCGGAATGAACTTCGCGTATCACCTTGATACAGCGGCAAGTGCATCAATCATCCTGGTAAGTGCGGCTGGTTTTATCGTGATGTATGCGATCTTTGGTTTTCGTGGTCGCGTGCGCATCGCTCAACTTCATCACGTGTAGTTCACTAATTGCGCAAGTCCCATTCGACGCCATCTGCAGTGTCGCGGACTTCAACTCCGTGTTCCGCAAAAACGTCGCGAATGAGATCTGACAGGTCGTAACGTTTTTCTGCTCGAACAATTGCCCGTATCGACAAAAGAGCATTAACCCACGGTGCCACAACTTCGCGAGGGTCTTGCACACCAGATTGGGCGGCATCACCAAGTTGAGTGATCATTAATCGCAAAACAGAACGAGCATGGTCGCTGTCGTCGCCTTGCAACGTGTCACGCGACCACTCGTGAATTGCATTCTCCAATTCAAGACATGACCGCAATGCTTTGTCAGCATCACGTTCTTCAATCGCAGCATCGAATGTTTTCTTTAACGAATCTGCAATTCCTCGCAGTGACGTGGCTGTAGGAGCGTCGTTTGAAACCATCGGTGATGATGATTCCTTCGCAGTGGAATTCAATGATGTGGACGGACTACTTCCTGACCCATTTAACGGGTCTCGTAATACGTCGAGGCGAATTTTCGATCCAGTGGGGAAGACATGAGAGGTGTCGCGCACCCGAAGAGTCACCGTTCCGTTTCCGACGACAGTTGCTTCTTCTGTATCAAGATCAATCACCAGGCCGGTGTGCTCATCGACGCCCAAGACGTACGTGTCTGAGTCCAGCATTTCTTCAAACAGTCGAAGTCGGGATTCGCCGAGGTAACAAAAGCGCGTGTCGTGGTTGGCGCCTTCGGTGTTGTCGTAATGAGGAATCACCACCGCATTGATGCCAAGTGAACTCAAAATATCTAAGCCATCAAGACGATGAACATCTTGACCTACTTTGTAAATCTCGTACACGGGAACCGCGTACTTCCCGAGTGTTACAGCAGCAGCGGATGCAAAAGTAACAATGCCGCCATTGCGTAATTTTCCGCAGATGATGTCCGCAACGGGGGTGTCTTTCCATTGCCGTAACGCGTAGGTGGGAGAGCCTGGACCAGCAAAGATGTAATTGGCTTTGTCCAACATGTTCAGACCGCGTTCAACAGCAACGGGATCAGAGGGAATGTGGGTGTCGTGAAAGCGCGTGAGGTGCGGAATCTGTAGATCAATGTTGATGCTGGTGCGGAAATACTCTGCGGCACGTGTGGCGAGGTCAGCCGCATTTTCTTGAAAACCAAACGGTGTGTCGATAACAACTGCGTTCACATCGGGTCCGATACGAGCAACAAGTGTTCGGTGGGTCGTCACCATGGTGGGCGCGGTCTCACCTGAACCCATGATCGTAAGAATGCGGGGCAGTGATGTCATGCGAAGAAACCCTCGGTGATGGCGTTGTGAACTGTGTCGGCGAATCGTTGTGGATGTTGGGCATGGAGGTCGTGGTCAGCGGGATCAAACCACACGACTTTCCCACGTCGCAAAGTTTGCTCGGCAAGTGCCACCATTTCTTTCTTTGCTTGTGTGATCGGATCATTGGCGCGAGTTGCTGGAGTGAACAGCACTGGAACTTCGATTTGTGAAAACAATTGAGATGGAGAGTGTTCCCACAGTCCGCGAAGAATGGTGATGTGGCGATCAAAAGTGAGCCATGGTCGAATGGTTCCATCAGGGAGATGCTCCATGTTTGCCATTGCACCTGCAATTGCTTCATCGGACCAATCCGGGTGTATCGCACGCATGCCCTTTTCAAGTTGTGCGGCAGGCATGCCCGCAAGTTTTGGTGGAGCCAACATGTCTTTGCATTGTTGCCACTCGGGAAACATTCGCTGTAGTTCGATGGTGCCACCATCAACCGCCACCGCACCGCGCACAACGCCTCCATGATGGGCTGCAATTTCAACGACGATGTTGCCACCCCATGATTGACCAACAACAAGAGGTCGATGCCACTCTGGATAGTCGGTCCGTAACTGATGCACAACATCGATGACATCCTGAGCAACCGATGCCATGTCATAACCATGATCAGGCTTGTCACTGTGTCCGTGTCCGCGAAGATCAATTGCGACTACTGCATGACCATGTTGTGCAAGCGCGCGAGCTGCTCCGTCCCACAATCGAGCATTTGATGCGAGCCCATGTATCAAAATGATGGGCGCACCACCATGAGTTTCTGGGGTTGTCCACTCAAGGGCACGCAGGCCAATGCCATCACGCAGAACAATTGTCCGAGAGATGGGGCTTTGCATATCCCCATTGTCGCAGTGGATTCAGGCAATTCACGCTCGAAATGTCAGGGATGGCGCAGAGTCTCGTAATCTGAAACGACTGCGAAGGGAGACCCCATGAAATTGTCGATGATGGTGAACTATGCCGGAGGCTTCAAAGAAACGGCACAACGAGTACAGCAACTCGAAAAGGCCGGACTTGATCAAGTGTGGATTGCAGAGGCTTACAGCTACGACGCCATTTCGCAGGTGGGATATCTCGCAGCGATTACCGAGCGAGTGGAGATCGGTACCGGAATTGTGAACGTGTACTCCCGCACACCAGCGCTGATGGCTATGACCGCAGCGGGTTGTGACTATGTGAGTGACGGACGTTTCATTCTTGGTCTTGGAGCATCGGGTCCCCAGGTGATTGAAGGCTTTCATGGCGTGCCATACGAAAAGCCAATGCAGCGCATCAAGGAATACATCGAAGTGTGTCGCAAAGTGTGGAAGCGCGAAGAACCACTCACATTCGAAGGCCAAACCGTGAATGTGCCGTTGCCAAAGGGGCAAGGAACAGGACTTGGAAAGCCACTGAAGATCATTAATCATCCGGTGCGTAACAACATCCCGATTTGGTGGGCATCGCTGAAAGGAAAGAGCGTGGAAGCAACCGCTGCGTTTGCAGAAGGTTGGATTCCGATCATGTTCATTCCAGAGAAGTACACGAACGTGTGGGGCGATGCATTGAATGCAGGTCTTGCAAAGCGTGATCCATCACTTGGGCAATTGCAGATCACCGCTGGTGGCATGCTCGCAATTGACGAGTCTCTTACCGGTGATGCACAAAAGAAGATTCTTGACATGGCACGCCCCAACATGGCGCTCTATGTCGGTGGTATGGGTGCTCGCGGAAAGAACTTCTACAACGACATTTGTCGTGCATACGGGTACGAAGAAGAAGCAGACGTCGTCCAGGACCTCTATCTCGACGGCAAGAAAGAAGAAGCAGCTGCGAACATTCCTGCAGAGTGGATTGAACTTGCCAACTTGGTGGGCCCACGCAGTTACATCAAAGAACGTGTGAGTGCCTACAAGGCAGCAGGCGTGACATCGCTGATGGTGAACCCCGTTGGTAAGGACGCTGTGAAGAACGTTGAGACTCTTCGCGCCATCGTTGAAGAGGTTGGCTGATCATCTGTCTCACGATGATGCGCGACGCTGAGTAACTGTGACATGAGCATTCGACAATACGGATACACGGCACCTGGTTGGGAGCCGGTGTATGACGCGTTTGCTCACAACTTGGAATTAGGTGACGACATTGGAGCCGGTTGTGCCGTGTATCACCGTGGTCAACTTGTTGTTGATCTCGTGGGAGGTTGGCGCGATCGGAAACAAGAACAGCCATACACAGAAGATGTGTTGCAGTTGGTGTTTAGTTGCACAAAGGGCGTCACATCGCTTGCGGTAGCAATGTGTGTCGACCGTGGCTTGTTGCGTTATGACGCACCCGTTTCTCAGTATTGGCCAGAGTTTGCACAGCATGGCAAAGGCGACGCAACTGTTGCGCAATTGCTGTCGCATCAAACGGGGTTATTCACTGTTGAGGGCGATGTCACTCTTGAAGAGGCACTCGACTGGAACCATATGGTGGAACGTCTTGCGGGCACGAAACCTCGTTTTCCGATTGGGTCCACTCACGGATACCAGGCAATCACATTCGGTTGGCTTGCAGGCGAGCTGGTGAGACGGGTTGATGGGCGAAGCATCGGCGCATTCGTGCAAGAGGAAATCGCTGGGCCTCTCGGTGTTGAGTTTTATATCGGATTACCTGCAGATGAACAATCACGAGTTGCACGATTGATGGCTCACCCATTGCCCAAGTTGCCGCCGGAAGAAGCGGTTCTGCTTTTTGAGCGAAGTGGTCCCGGAACAAATGGAGCACAGGCACTTTCGTTAAATGGCGCATTTCGAGAAGGTGCGTTTAATCGCGAAGATGTTCGTGCCGCAGAGTTGGCAGGCGCTAATGGCATCACAACGGCGCGTGGCCTGGCAACTATCTATGCGAGTTTATTGTCGTCGCGTCCTGGCCCTCAATTGGTGTCTGATGAGGTTCTTTCCACCGCTACGCGCACGGTGACTCCTGCAGGTGAAAAAGACGCTGTCCTTGTTTCGCCGACAACTTTCGGAATGGGTTTTATGACTCATGGCGAGCATTCGCAATTTGCTGGTCCGGGAAGTTTTGGACACAGTGGTGCAGGTGGATCATTTGGTTTTGCTCAGCCTGAGCATGACGTGGCGATGGCATACGTGATGAACACGATGATGGTCACAATTGATGAAGATCCACGCAGACAACGTCTAACAGACGCTGTGTTGAAATGCGTACACGCCTAGGCCGCTCGTTGCTGGGTGTCCTTGTTGTTCAGCGATGACGGTCGTTCAGTGATCACACAACGCTGCGAAACTTCGACAAACGTGTCAGCGTTTCTTCTGCCTCGGACATGATCTGACGAACAAGATCACCAGCAGGGATTAATCCATTGATTGCTCCCACACCTTGTCCAGCCGGCATGAATTCTTTCGTCAGATCCGCGGTGACTCCGTCTGAAGGTCCGAGGTGGTTGACACCTTGTTGCAGTGTGTAGATCGCTTGTTCGGGAAACGGTCGCAGTTCTTCTGGATGCTCTTCGTAATGTTGCGTCCACGCATTACGTACAACTCGACATGTCTTGCCGGTGTAGGCACGACTAATCACTGTGTCGTCTTCACGTATCTCAATCAGTTTCTCCTTGTAGCCACCGACAGCACGCGCTTCAGGGGTGGCGATGAAACGAGTACCAATCCACACTCCGTCTGCACCGAGTGCAAGTGATGCTGCAAGTCCACGACCGTCGAACAAACCGCCAGCGGCCACAACGGGGACTGTGTCGCCAACGGCATCAACCACTTGTGGGATAAGCGCCATGGTTGCGACGGTGCCTGTGTGTCCACCACCTTCTGTTCCTTGTGCAACAACGAAGTCGCAGCCACTAGCAACTGCTGCGATCGCATGACGCACTTTCCCGCACATTGAACCAACCAAGATGTTGTTGTTGTGCAGTGCATCGACCACTTCGCGCGGCACGCCCAGGCCAGCAACATAAATGCGCGCACCACCAGCGATCACTGCTTTGATGTTTTCTTCAACTGCGTTTGGCAAAGCAGTAAGTAAGTCAACACCGAATGGTTTTGAAGTTTTCTCACGAACAAGTCGCATCTCTTCAACAAGTGTTGTGTTGTCCATCGTGGAAGCGCCCAACGTTCCGATGCCACCGGCTTCAGACACAGCGGCTACAAGATCGCTGTAGGAAACACCACCCATTCCCGCCAACATGACGGGAAAATCAATATCAAGCATTTCAGTGAGACGTGTGCGCATGGCATCTACGGTACTCGCTGGATAAACGCTCCCTCGCGTGCCAAATATTTTTTATGCCAACGGCGCGGTGTGAACAGACTCGCGCGTGGCTCGTCTTCAAACATCCACCGCACGAAGTTGCGTCGTGTCCAATCATTTATGTTGACGATGCGGAGTGCGAGTTCGGCAAGCCTCGGGCGTGCAAGCGCTCGTCCAAGGAGAATCGACATTCGGTGATCGGCATAAAACTCATGACGCAAGAGTTGTGAATAGCGAGCACGTACGTCTGCCGGCGCGGTGCTTTCGATTATCGCTTGGGCGGCAAGTTTTCCAGTGAGCAATGCTTGACCAATACCTTCGCCAGTCAATGAGTCAGTCGCACATACTGCATCACCAACAAACAAAATACGTCCGGTGCTGTGATTGGCATCGGTGACGCGAGCAGGGATTGGCCACGCAGTGTGACGATCTTCGGGAGTGGCGTTCGGACCAAGTGCAGCGGCGATATGTGGACGAGACCACAACTCATTCCAAATCTTTTTCATGTATTGAACGCTGGTGTCAGCTGAGCGCAACACGCCAAAACCAACGTTCACGCGTCCATCCGGTAATGGAAATGACCATGCGTAGCCGGGAAGAAGATCGGGTTCGAACCACACAAACAATTGTGACTGTGCTGGCCCAGTCACGTTGGAGAAGTATTGGCGAAACGCGTGCCACTCACCAAGGTATGAGGGCATGTTCGCGTTGACAGCTCGACGCACTGGTGACCACATGCCGTCTGCTGCGACGACGTAGTCAGCGCGCAATGTGTCTGATGTATGCCCGCTCACTGCTATCTCGATTCCATTGGCGTTGTTGGCAATGACTTCGGAAAAGCCAACGCCTTCGTGCACTGTGACACCGCGCGCACGTGCAAGTTGAACAAGCGCGTTGTCAAGTTGGATTCGTGGAGCAATTGCTGCGAATTGTCCCTGTCCGCGAGGAAGAGTCATTTGCACTGTGCGCTGTGCGGGGGAGGAGATGATCACGTCACTGCATTCCTGCCAATCTGAGATTGTCGTTGGGTCAAAACCCAACTGATCAAGAAGTCGAAGTGCACCAGTGGTGAGTCCATCTCCACAACACTTATCGCGAGGAAATGTTGCCTTATCAATGACGGAGACGTCGTAGCCGTTGTCGCGTAATGAGATGGCGGCTGCGCATCCTGAGGGCCCAGCACCCACAACAACAACGTGTTTTGTCACGTATTGGAGGCTAGGGGTGCTCGGGCTAGGTCACAGGGGGTGACCGTTCGTAGGATCTAGCGCACATGTCACATCGCTCGATGGGCTGACACCGCAAGGTGAGGGGAGACGTTATGCCATTGAATAAAGATGCCGTCGGAACATCTGGTTCGCCGTACACAGCAACGTGGAACAGTAAGGACGCGTTGCTCTATGCAGTCAGTGTTGGGGCGGGTACGTCAGAGCTTCAATACACAACCGAAAACACCAATGGTGTGCAGCAACAGGTGCTACCCACTATGCCGGTGGTGCTTGGCTACGGACAAAACGTTGACAACCCGATGAAGAACATTGGAACGTTTAACCCAGCGATGCTGGTACACGGTCAGCAATCAGTGACATTGCATAAACCGTTGCCAGTTGAAGGTTCTGTCATCATGCAGTCGACCATTACGGCGATGTATGACAAAGGTAAAGCTGCAGTTGTTGTCACTGAGACGACCGCGAAAGACGCAAATGACGGATCACCAGTATTCACGAACGTTGGCTCGGCATTCATTAAGGGCGAAGGTGGCTTTGGTGGGGAACGTGGTCCAAGTGGTGCGGTCAACGTGCCACCAGATCGCGCACCTGATCATGTCGTGACGTATACAACTTCTGTTGATCAGGCGTTGTTGTATCGATTGAACGGTGACCGCAACCCGTTGCACAGCGATCCGTCGTTTGCACAAATGGGTGGACTGCCAGAGCCAATCTTGCACGGACTGTGCACGTACGGTTTCACAGGTCGTGCACTTCTTCACACGTTTTGTGGTGGAGAGTCATCGCGCTTCAAACACATTGAAGGTCGTTTCGCATCGCCGGTGATTCCGGGAGAGTCGTTGACAATCAGTATGTGGTCAACCAGTAACGGCGAAGCCGTGTTTGTGACATCGGTGGGCGATCGTGTCGTTCTCGACCAAGGACTTCTTCGTTACGCGTAAGCGTTAGAAGCCGTCAAATCTGTTCGACCTTTAGAGGTCGTCAAATAAAGTCAGGGTGTCTGGTTTCTTGCCACGCAGCGCGTCGTAGTCCACTTCAACGCACACAATTCCTCGCGACTCAGCAAGCGTGCGCGCCTGTGGTTTTATGCTCTGTGCAACAAACATGCCACGCACTGGAGCAAGCGTTGTGTCGTTCGCAAGATCTGCAAGATACCGCGTGAGTTGTTCAACGCCGTCAATTTCACCACGACGTTTCACTTCAATAACTACGGTCGTGCCTTCTTTGTCTTTGCACAAAATATCGACGGGTCCGAGCGCGGTGAAATGTTCACGACGAATGAGCGTGAGCCCTTCTTCCATGATCTCGGGTACTGCCGCGAGTAGTTCTTGGAGGTGTGCTTCCACGCCGTCTTTGGTGAGACCGGGATCTTCTCCTAATTCGTGACTGTTATCGGCAAGTACGTCATGCAAAAAGATCGTCATTAATTCATTCTTGGGATTACGGATTTCCCATCGATCATCAAATTCCACCAAAGTATTGGGAGCATTCATCCAATTGAGTGGCTTGTAGGCACCACCATCAGCGTGTACTGCCACACAACCATCGGCCTTCACCATGATGAGTCGAGTTGCTTCGGGGAGATGAGTGTCAAGACGGCCGGTGTATTGCACCGAACAACGTGCGATGACAATTCTCATTAGTACCTCAGCAGAACACAGTATTGATCAGACTGGAGCGCCGCGCATTCGTTTTTGAATGAGTTGACGACGCTCTTGCAGTTGAGCGTAGGTCAAAGAACTAGTGGAGGCATCAACTCCAAGACCAGCCTTCACGGAATCGAAGTTGAACTCCACCTTGGTTGGGTCGATGCCCAACTCTTGTCCGAGGCGCTGACCGTGCTTCGTCGTGAACATGAGCGAGATATTCGCAACCTCAGCAATGAGATCAAGATTCGGTGCTAGTCGTGCAAGAGCGCCATCGAGAAACACCATGTTCTTCACATACAGCATGAGTTCCTTTGGCAGTTTTGCTCCGTATGCGAGAAGAGCCTTCACAATGCGTTGCACTTCTTTCACCAGTTCTTCTTGGGTGAGAGTCGTGGGGTCAACGGTTGGTTGATCAAGGCCGATGTCTCTGATCACCGCAGCAATGTCGGTGTCTGGCGGCAAGGCACCAAGGTCACGCAAAGCCGCAACTTGTCCATGAATGTCATTTGTTGTTGCACCAAGCATGAGACGCAAGAAGGCGAGACGGCGTTCGGTGCTGAGTCGACCAACAATGCCAAAGTCAAGTAATGCCGTGCGTCCGTCGCGCATCACAAAAAGATTGCCACCATGAAGATCGCCGTGGAACACGCCGTGGATGAGAGCGCCTTCCATGAACGCAATCATTCCGGTACGCAGTACTTGCTCGGTATCGATACCAGCTGCGTGCATTGATTCAACATCGTCAAAGTTAAAACCTTCGAGACGCTCCATCACAAGCACGCGTCGGGTCACGAGTTTTGGATGTGGTCGCGGGATGACATACCACTCTTGCTCAAGGTCACGAAGCATCTTTGCAACGTCAATCATGTTGGCTGCTTCCATGCGGAAGTCCAGTTCTTCAACGATTGTCTCTGCGAACAATTCAACGAGTGCTGGAGGATTTGCAAGCGCTGCAACAGGGATGCGACCAATCATATGCGGTGCAATCCATGCCATCACTTTGAGATCTCGACGCACGCTTGACGAAACATCAGGTCGTTGCACTTTCACCACAACTTCTTCACCAGTGACCAATCGTGCGCGGTGCACTTGCGCGATTGATGCTGCTGCCAGCGGGGTGGTGTCGAATTCGGAGAAGACATCCTCAATGCGCGCACCAAGATCTTGCTCAACGATCAATTTGACAACATCAAATGGTTCTGCCGGCACTTGGTCACGACATCGCTTGAATTCATCAACGAGTTCTTTTGGAAACAGGCCTTCACCGGAAGAAATGATCTGTCCGAGTTTGATGTACGCGGCACCGAGACGTTCTACGGCTTTACGAAGTCGAAGCGATAAGTATTCGCGCGACGCCTCGGGGGTGTCAAAGCGTTTCAGTTTCTTCTTGACAAACCACGGCACCAGCGCTTTGCCCAGAGTGAAGACAACTGTGAGCATGCGACCAACAGGTGGAACACGAGTTGGCGTGATGAGTCGCGGAACCTCTTGCTGTGATTGACGACGTAATGCAACCGCATGAACAGACCATGCCGTGTTTGGATGTTCCAGTTGCCAGGGCGGAGTGTCGGAAAAAGCGGCCCATTTCTTATCGCCGGTAAACTGTGCCACCGCGTCAGTCTGCCGACTTCCGCCAATAAACGTCGCGTGCGTATGTCACTAGTGTGGCAATGATGAGTCAACACGCAGCACCACTGGCCGGAGTCAAAGTAATCGAACTTGGATTGTGGGTCGCAGGCCCCGCAGCTGGCGGTGTGATGGCTGACTGGGGAGCAAATGTCATCAAAGTGGAGCCGCACACTGGCGACCCACAGCGAAACGTGTTCGGCACTGTGGGCATTGACAAAGACATTCCCACACCACCATTTGAAATCGATAATCGTGGAAAAAAATCAGTTGTTCTTAACCTGCGCGATGACAACGACATGGCGACCTTGATGACACTTCTCGCGGAGGCCGATGTGTTCATTACCAACATGCGCGTTGCTGCCCTTGCTCGACTCGGTCTTGACCCAGAGGCGCTCACACAAAAGTTTCCAACATTGGTGTATGGCATCATCACTGGCTACGGGTTGGAAGGCCCCGATGCAGACCGTCCTGGATACGACGTCGGAGCGTTTTGGGCACGTTCTGGTCTTGCGCACACGATGGTGCCGCCAGGTGAATTGCCACCAGCGATTCGTAATGGCCAAGGCGATCACACAACAGGCATCACGTTGGTAAGTGGAATCATGGCTGCACTGTTTGATCGCTCACGAACCGGCAAGGGTCGCATTGTGTCGACGAGTTTGTTGCGCACGGGCATTTACACATTGGGGTGGGAGACCAGCACATTTTTGCGTTTCGGAAAACGCGAGAGCACGCGTCACCGCTCGCGAAGCACCGCCCCATTGGTGAACTCATACATGTGTAGTGATGGTCGCGGTTTGTGGTTGCTCGGTTTAGAAGCTGATCGTCACTGGCCAGGGATTGTTGCAGCACTCGATATTGCTGATCTCGCACAAGACGAACGTTTTGTTGACGCGAAAGCGCGTTACAAAAACAATGAAGCAGTGATTGCAGAACTCGACAAAGTATTTGCGTCAAATACGTATGAGTATTGGACACAGCGACTTGACGACAACGATGTGTGGTGGGCGCCGATCAATTCCATTCCTGATGCGATCGCTGATCCGCAAGTGATTGCTTCAGGTGCCTTTGTCGACATGACACCACATGAAGGTGAAGCACCATATAAAGCAGTGAATAGCCCTGTTGATTTTGATGGGTACGAGATTGCCCCAGGCGCAGTGCCACGGTTGGGAGAACATTCACCCAAGTGGTGAACGTGATTCGTTTATGAATCTCCAGTGCCCTATAAACCATCTGGAACGTCAGAATCGCAGGGAACTTCTGCGACCATTCCCGGCCCAGTTGGACGGCTATCAATTGGTTCAAAACACATCGTCTTGACTGCTCCTCGTACCATCATCCCGCTACCCTTCATCGACGCTTTCACGCCCGGAAATCGTTGTTCGATTGCTCGTTTGGCTTCAAGGAGAGGAGCGGGCCTAAATGTTCGATAAAACTCAACCCAAGCGGTATCGATTGTCTTCAGCGCAAACTTGCGAACTGCAGATTCGCTTATCGGCGTTACGCGGTCATTCACCTTCGGAGCGGTTGTGCTGACGATGGGCGGTTCTGGGGGATTAGTCGTTGTAGAACTCGGAACAGAGCTATGTTGAGCCGAAAGAGTGGTGGTGGAAACCACGACGAGCGTGGTGACCGTTGTGGTCACTAGTGGCTCTGTCTTGCGTGTTTCATCCCTACTTGCAAACAAAAGGATTCCAGCGGCGACAAGCACAAGAAAACACGCCGTCATGGTCACCGCAATTAATCCTTTTTTTTCGCATCATAAGCACTTTCTTCGTGTGTGTTCGTGCTCGACACAGTTAACGAGCACGTGCGGCCAAGCCTTGTGGTCAAGGGAAGAACGCTACCAGTGTGTGAATTATAGATAATTCTTATTCGGTTTCGTTCAATGTGGCGTGCGCGATAGGTGTGCTGGATTATTGCAGGTCGGTATCGATTGGCCTTGAAGTGCGTGCTGAAGATCTTGCATGATCGAGTAACGCCGCCACGCATTGGCTAGCTCTGTGCGATTTCGAACATGTGTGATTTTCATCAAGTGCGACAGGCGGTTTCGAATTGTCTGACATGAATAGTGAAGTGTGGAAGCAATCTCGTCATTAGTTAAGCCGGCAGATACCAACGCCAAAATATCTCTGTCGCAATCACTGATCCCGGCATGTTCACGGTCTGAAGTGTCCGATGAAAGCTTTGTCGAATACCAAGATTTGCCAGATGGGCACGAACAATGGCTGAGTACACGAAATATCTCAGTAAGTACTGCTGCGTGTGTGCCAGTTTCTGTGACGATGCCACAGATTCCTAGCGATTCGAGTTTGTCCCGAGGAAACATATTCTCGTGTTGCTCTGTCGCGATGATATGTCTGAGTTGCGTTCCGGATGCTTCGAGGGCTTGAACGTACGGCGCGACGGTATCGAGCCATTCGATACGGATAATCGCTGCATCAACCGTCCTGCCGTGTAATCGGGAGATGGATAATTCAAGTTGCAGTAGATCAAATTCAAACACTTCAAATGACTCTGAAAGTCTTTGTGTGGATCTTGGGTGAACAGCGCTCCACATGCTGCCAATAACGATGAGTGGACGGTCCACCGTCGTATTCATAGGATCCTCCGATATTCCTTTTTTGTCGGCAAACATCGTGACGAGTACTAACGACATTGTGGGGGATTTAGGTCGTGCCCTTATGGTTCACAATCGTCGAGATTTCCATGATTAAAGGCATTTTTACCGAAAAGTACATTTGTACTTTTGTATGAAGTACGTAGCGCCGTTGCATTACAACGTGGGACGCTCCGCGCCCCGCTGTGTTATCTGATGGGACGCTCCGCGCCCCATAGGGCGGTCAGGACGTCGTCGGTGTATTCGGGACGACAAATGATGAGATCTGGCAACCACGTGTCGGCATCGTTGTACCGAAATGGTGAACCGTCAATGCGACTGCAATGAAGTCCTGCCGCGCGTGCAACCGCAACAGGGGCAGCTGAGTCCCACTGATACATCCCGCCATCGTGAACGTAAATGTCTGCTTCGCCCATGACAACAGACATTGCTTTTGCCCCCGCACTTCCTAATTGAAACGCATCGCAGTCCATGCGATTTGCGACAACCACAGCCGAATACGGTGCGTGACTTCGTGATGTCACAAGACGTGGTTTGTCGCCAGCTTTTGCAGGTAGTTGTGGAGCCGGATCGGTGGAGAACACTTGATTAATTGCGGGTAGTGACACAGCTCCCGCTGACAACTCACCGTCTTCCCACAACGCAACGTGCACCGCCCAATCGGGACGACTCTGACCGAACTCTTTCGTGCCATCGAGAGGATCAACAATCCACACGCGACGAGATGACAATCGAGCAGAGTTATCCGCGCCTTCTTCCGACAGCAATGCGTCTTGGGGTCGCAATTGCGCTAATGCATTTGCAAGAAAGTGATGGCCAACCGAGTCACCTGAGTTGCGCAAATCAACCTGAGTGGCACCATCGGCAATAAGCGTGTCGCGGTGTGCAACAAGAATGCGACCTGCTTCTTGGGCCAGCATTGCTGCTAAATCGTGATCTGAAAGATCAGCCCACATGGGGTCTGGTTCGGGAATAGGGAACTTCACCGTGGTCCGCGTGCCAATTCAATACTTTCGCGAACAAGAAGCCGAACAGTCTGTTCATCGGCCCCCTGCGCCACCAGTTCGCTGATTCGTTGTTCAACACGTTCAGCTAATACGTCGTCAAACACATCAATACGTTCTGATGCGCTCACTGTGGAAATTGCAACGAGCACAATCGCGGTGATTGCCGTAATGAGACCAAAGGTGATCACGAGTCCGTTGTTGTCGATGATCGATGACACGATCAACGACGGGATGCCCGCCACGAAGATGACGGCACAGACGATGCGGGCAATCTTCAGGCGTTTCATCGTGCGAGTGGTTTGTACTTAATGCGATGAGGTTGTTCGGCAGCGCTGCCGAGTTCTTTGCGTCGCCACGATTCGTATTCGGAGAAGTTCCCTTCGAACCAACGCACTTGGCTATCGCCTTCGAACGCGAGAACGTGCGTTGCGATGCGGTCGAGGAACCAACGGTCGTGGCTAATAACAACAGCACAACCTGGGAACGCTTCGAGGGCATCTTCTAATGCACGCAGAGTGTCGACATCCAAGTCGTTTGTTGGCTCGTCAAGAAGCAACACGTTTCCACCACGCTTCAACAACTTCGCCAAGTGGACACGGTTACGTTCACCGCCGGAGAGATCGCCGACGCGTTTTTGTTGATCACTTCCTTTGAAGTTGAAACTTGCAACATACGCACGACCATGAATTTCGCGTCCGCCAACTTTCATGTGTTCAACACCATCGGTGATTTCTTCGTACACCGTTTTGTCGGGGTCTAGTGCATCGCGACTTTGATCAACGTATGACAACACGACAGTTTCACCAACAGTGATGGTTCCAGAGTCGGGGCTTTCTTGACCTGCCAACATCTTGAACAATGTCGTTTTACCAGCACCGTTCGGTCCGATGATGCCGACAATGCCAGCGGGTGGCAATGAGAATGACAAGTTGTCGATGAGTAGTCGATCGCCAAAGCCTTTCGACATGCCCTCAACGTTGATGACCGTGTCACCAAGACGCGGACCGGCAGGAATGGCAATCTCTAAACGATCAGGACCGCGTTCGGCTGCAAGTGCTTCTGCATGCAACTTGTCATACGCAGCAAGACGTGCTTTGCCTTTTGCTTGACGCGCTTTGGGGGACATTTTCACCCATTCCAATTCGCGAGACAATGTTCGCGCACGAACTTCGTTTTGTTTTTCTTCCTGTGCCAGACGAGTTTGTTTTTGCTCAAGCCAACTGGAGTAATTGCCTTCAAACGGGAAGCCTCGACCACGGTCAAGTTCGAGAATCCATTTTGCGACATTGTCTAAGAAGTAACGGTCGTGGGTGATCGCAACAACAGTGCCGGGGTATTCCTGTAAGAAACGCTCGAGCCAATCGACGCTCTCGGCATCCAAGTGGTTTGTTGGTTCATCAAGAAGCAACAAGTCGGGTCGTGACAACAACAGTCGACACAACGCCACACGGCGTTTCTCACCACCAGACAATGTGGTGACATCTGCGTCGTTTGGTGGACAACGCAATGCATCCATTGCAATCTCAACGTTGCGATCGAGGCTCCAAGCATCAGCAGCAGCAATCTTGTCTTCAAGTTCAGCTTGGAGCGCTCCGACTTTTTCGTAATCAGCGTCGGGGTCGCCCCACATCGCCATCACTTCTTCATATCGGGTGAGAAGGTCACGCACTGGCGCGACACCATCCATCACGTTGCCCAGCACGTCTTTTGAAGCGTCCAACTGTGGCTCTTGTTCAAGAAGACCAACCGTGAACCCTGGGGTGAGGCGAGCTTCGCCGGTGTAGCCATCGTCGCGGCCTGCCATGATGCGCAGCAGACTGGATTTACCGCTGCCGTTTGAACCAATGACGCCGATCTTGGCCCCGGGATAGAACGACAAAGAGATGTCAGCCAAGACAGTGCGGTCTGGGGGATAGAAGCGCCCGAGTTTGTAACAGGTGTAGATGAACTCGTGTGCCATGCCAGGGGAAACACTAGTGGAGAGGTAGCGATTTACTCGGTGGCGGTACGTGACAGTGGTACCGTTGACTCAGTCTCACATTGTCTACATATGGGATTCGTAGGGAGATTTCGACATGGAATTATTAGATCGCGACATTCTTGGCGGATTTGCTTTCCGCTGGTTGCACATTCTTGTAGGTATTGCCTGGATTGGCCTGCTCTACTACTTCAACTTCGTGCAAGTCCCCGGACTTGCTGCCTATGGCGATGAGGGCAAGGCTCGCAACATCACCATCGTGAATATTGCGCAACGTGGTCTGTGGTGGTTCCGTTGGGCAGCGGTCGCCACTCTCGCAACCGGCATCCTTATCACCGGAATCGTTGATGACTATTTCAAGGGCTTCATGGGTGAAGACAGCGTCTTTGGTATCGGTCACAACGTGTCAATCTCGGTCGGCATGTTGATGGGTATCACGATGGCAGCCAATGTCTGGATGGTCATTTGGAGGAACCAGAAGGTCGTCATTGCTAATGCAGCGAACGTGTTGAACGGTCAAGAAGCCGATCCGAATGCAGCTGCGTGTGGACGACGCGCTCTTCTTGCATCACGCCAGAACATGATCTTTTCTGTGTCGATGTTGTTCTTCATGGTTGGTGCATCGCACTTCTACAACGTCTTTGCATTTACGGCTAGCCCTGGTGACGCATGGTTGTTCTTCTTCATCGCGGTGGGAATTGGCGCACTGCTTCAGTTGAACTGCCTCGGAATCTTTGGTGGAACCGCACCAACCAACAAGTTGCTGTGGCCATACGAAAACCACAAGAACGCGATCATCTCATCGTTTGTTCTCTGGGGCGTTTTGTGGATTCTCTCGGAGATCATCCTCGGATAACGCACTCCAAGTTCGAAATAGAAAAGAGCCGCCCGTCAGGGCGGCTCTTTATATGTCAACTGTTGCTTGAATGATTACTCAACAACCAATTCAGCGACCATCGCACTGTGACCAGGGACATCACAGATCACTTGGTATGTACCAGCCTCAAGAGTGACGGTTCCTGAGTCAGTGTCGCCTTCTTTGACGATTTCCAATTTAAAGTTCGGAACCTTTGTGCCATCTTTTGCGAGGATCAAGGTGTGACGCACCGAATCTTCATTCACATACCCAAAGGTCACTTCGCCCGCCGGTACGGGGCCGTATTGGGCGGCATCAAATCGAAGTGATGGCACAGCTTTCACGATGAGAGCGTCGGTGGGAACTGTGTCGGCCGGGGTGGAGTCGCCTCCACCACCGCCACATGCGGCAAGTAGCGCCACGAGCGGAGTAGCGAGAGCGATGGATGTGCGCGAAAGCAACTTCATGAGCGCAAAATCTACTGACCGCGAGCCTCTGTGGCACCAAGACAATGGTCACGGACAAGTACGATCTACAAGTGCGAACAACGGCGTTCGCACATTCTCGGGGAGAGAGTGAGCGATGGCGTGGCGGGTCATCCACCGCGTCGTTAGGTGAGGCACGACATGACTGACATTGCGCAGAGACCGCAAGACTTCGGCGCCAACTCGTGGTTGGTGGAAGAAATGTACGACCAGTTTCGTACAGATCCCAATTCAGTAAGTGAAGCATGGCGCGAGTTTTTCAGTGACTACAAAAGCGCTGCTACTGCATACGCAGAACCAAATGCGACCGTAAGTGCACCTGCATCAAACGTTCCCGCCGCTCCCGCAACACCAGCGGCGACAAGCGCGGCAACAACATCTTCAGCAGCACCCACCGCAAAACCCACTGCACCTCAAGTAAATCCCAGCGGTGTCGAACCCCAACCTCTTCGTGGTGTTGGTGCAGCAATTGTCACCAACATGGAACGAAGCCTCACTGTTCCCACCGCCACAAGTTTCCGAAATGTGCCCGCGCGCCTTCTTGAAGTGAACCGTAAAGGCATCAACGACTACCGCGCACGTCTTGGCATGTCGAAAGTGTCGTTCACGCACATCATTGCGTATGCGGTGGTGCGTGCGATTGCCGATGCCGTTCCAAACATGAACAACTCGTTTCTCACAGACGTTGATGGCAAGCCACAGATCATTCGTAATCCGCATGTCAACATCGGTCTTGCAGTTGATGTTGACAAGGGTGATGGTCAGCGCTCACTCGTTGTGCCCGTATTGCGCGACGCAGACACGATGTCATTTGCGCAGTTTCTTGTCGCATACGACGAAATCATTCGCAAAGTAAAGAACAACAAACTGACAATCGAAGACTTTCAAGGCGCGACGGTCAGCCTCACGAACCCGGGCACCATTGGAACGGTGCAGTCCGTGCCACGTTTGATGCCCGGACAAGGTGTGATTGTTGGAGTCGGCAACATCGATTACCCGGCGGAGTTTCAGGGAAGTGATGAATCAACACTCAACACACTGGGTGTTTCCAAGGTTGTCACTGTTACCAGCACATATGACCACCGCATTATTCAAGGTGCCGAAAGTGGCTTGTTCTTAAAGCGTGTTCATGAGTTGTTGCTTGGTGATCATGGTTTTTATCACAACGTGTTCCGCAGTCTTGAGGTGCCATACCAGCCGGTGAAGTGGCATCCAGATGTCAGCCCACTGAATCGCGAAGAGTCGATGATGGACAAGCAGATGAAGGTGAGCATGTTGGTGCGCACCCATCGCGTGCGCGGACATCTCATCGCCGACATCGATCCATTGCGTTGGAAAGAACCAAAACTTCCCAAAGAACTTGACCCCGCGTATTACGGATTGTCGATTTGGGACTTGGAACGAGAGTTCCTCACTGGTGGAGTTGCTGGCAGCCACAAGATGAAGCTTGATGAGTTGCTCACCTTGTTGCGCGACGCGTACTGCCGCTCAATCGGTATTGAATACATGCACATCCAAGACATGGATGAACAGCGCTGGATTCAGTCAAAAGTAGAGGGTGTCACGTTCACACCAACACTTGACGAGAAACTGCGCATTCTTGAGCGCCTGAACGCAGCAGAAGCATTCGAAAAATTCCTCGCCACGAAGTATGTCGGCACCAAGCGATTTGGTGTTGAAGGTGCTGAGTCAATGATTGCAATTCTTGACGAGTTGTTGTCACGTGCTGCCGACAATGGTCTTGATGGTTCCGTCATGGGTATGCCACACCGTGGACGTCTCAACGTGCTCGTCAACATTATGGGCAAGGAATACGGCGCACTCTTCAAGGAATTTGAAGGCCACATTGATCCCTCATCGGTGCAGGGCAGTGGTGACGTGAAGTATCACCTTGGAGCAAAAGGCACCTACAAGTCGCCTGAAGGCAAAGAGATCCCCATCGAGTTGGCTGCCAACCCCAGCCACTTGGAGACGGTGAATGGTGTTGTTTTGGGCATGGCACGCGCAATGCAAGACAAGATCGAGCCACCATTGTCGTTCAGTGTGTTGCCGATTCTTATGCACGGTGACGCAGCGTTTGCTGGTCAGGGTGTTGTAGCCGAATGCTTGGCGATGAGTGACATCAACGGTTATCGCGTTGGTGGAACTATTCACCTCATTGTGAACAACCAGATTGGTTTCACCACGTCACCGCAATTCGCGCGCTCATCGTTGTATTCAAGTGACATGGCCAAGATGGTGCAAGCACCTATCTTCCATGTGAATGGCGACGATCCTGAAGCATGTGTTCGTGTTGCACGACTCGCGTTTGAATATCGCCAAAAGTTCCGCAAAGACGTTGTGATTGACATGGTGTGTTACCGCCGCCATGGACATAACGAAGGTGACGATCCGTCATACACACAGCCACTTATGTACAAAGCAATTGCCGAGCGTCGTAGCGTGCGCAAGTTGTACGTAGAGACACTGGTGAAGCGCGGCGACATCACGCTCGAAGTAGCCGAGCAAGCACTACAGGATTACCAGAGCAAGTTGCAGGTTGCACTTGATGCAACGCGTGCCGATGCATCAGACAAAGCTATCAAGGTGCCAAAACCACCGAAGCCTGCTGGTGTGTTGCCGCACGTCAACACCGGTGTCGATCGCATCACGTTGGATCAAATCTTCCAGCAATTGACGAATTACCCCGAGGGCTTCAACGTTCATCCGAAGTTGGCGAAGCAGTTTGAATTGCGCACTAAGCAGTATGAAAACGATCAAGACGTTGAGTGGGCAGTGGGTGAGGCGTTCGCCATCGGATCATTGCTTCTTGAGGGATTTGATGTCCGTTTAGCGGGTGAGGATTCACGTCGTGGAACGTTCAGTCATCGTCATGCGGCTCTCGTTGATTACGACACGGAAGAAAGTTGGATTCCGTTGCAGGGACTTCCTGCTGCGACTGGAAGTTTCTGGGTGTATGACTCGCTCCTGTCGGAATACGCCGCACTTGCCTACGAGTACGGATACTCATTCAAAAACCGCAATGCACTTGTTTTGTGGGAAGCACAATTTGGTGACTTTGTGAATGGTGCTCAAATTGTGATCGACCAGTACTTGGTGGCTGCCGAAGACAAGTGGAAGCAACAAAACGGACTTGTCCTCTTGCTTCCGCACGGCTTTGAGGGTCAAGGCCCCGAACACTCAAGTGCACGTATTGAACGATTCCTTCAGTCATGCGCTGATGACAACATTCAAGTTGTCAACGCAACAACTGCCGCACAGTACTTCCACGTATTGCGTCGTCAAATGCACCGTGACATTCGTAAGCCACTCATTATCTTCACGCCAAAACAACCATTGCGTATGAAGGAAAGCCGTTCGCTTATCTCGGACTTTGTTGAAAGCTCATTCCAAGAAGTGTTGCTGGATCCAACAGTCAAAGATGCGTCATCTGTGCGTCGCGTGGTGTTGTGTAGTGGCAAAGTTGCGTGGGATGCAATGGCAGAGCGCGACAAGCGCAATGCACCTGTCGCAGTGGTTCGCGTTGAGCAGCTGTATCCGTTCCCACTTGAGCAAATCAATGCAGCTCTTGAGCACTATGCCAATGCAAAAGAAGTTGTGTGGTTACAAGAAGAGCCAGAAAACATGGGCGGGTGGCATTTTGTTGAACACCGCATTTGGCGCATCAAGGAAAAGGGATACGACCTGCGCAGCGTGGCTCGGCGTGAGGCGGGTAGCCCAGCAACTGGTTCAAAAAACATTCACGATCAAGAACTCGCCGACCTTATGGACGACACGTTCGCTGGCTTTTAACAGCCCGCGAATCAGTTCTTACAAGTCGAGAATCTTGCTCAAGTCAGCGATGGCTTGAGCAGCGCTCGTCACCTTGATGGTGGTCATTCCCATTGCTGCTGCCGGTTTTAGATTGATTCCAAGGTCATCTAGAAACACGCACTCGTTTGGCGTCACGTTCAACATCTCGCACGCTATTTCATAAAACCGTGGTTCAGGTTTACGCACACCAACTTTGCTGCTCTGCACTACTTCATCAAAGCGCTTCAGAATGTCAAGAATCTGTTTGTCGCGTTCGCCAGACGGGTTCTCATTGTGAGGCACAACGTTGTTAGTAAGACACGCCGTGCGATAACCCTCTGCAATTACTCGATCAAGCAAGTCAACCATGTCGGGGCGAATCGAGCCATGGAGCAGGGCCAAGACATCGGCACCAGGGACGCGATGTCCGTGAGCCTCACTTTCTATAGCGAACATCTCATTGAACTGGTCGTGGGAAATCTCAGAGCGTTCAAGCAGGGCCCATGCATTCGTGTGCGGGTTTGTGGCGTTCACTGTACGAATGAGGTCGCGGGGGATGCCGTGGGCGTCTTCGTAGTCATTAAAGGCCTCAAAGGGGCTGGAAAGGATGACCCCACCAAAGTCCCACAACACCGCTGATACCCCGTTTTTTGGCATTGGACCAGCGTAGGCGGGGGTTCCTCACTTTGAGGGCTCGGAGTGGTTGACTGGACAGGTGATGGCAAAGCACGTGATCGTGGACGGTTCGAATCTGGCGACCGAGGGTCGAACCCAGCCGAGTTTGGTGCAGTTGAACGAGGCCGTGTTGGCCTTCATGGAAGAGAACCCGGATGTCAAAGTAACCGTTGTGGTTGATGCCACGTTTGGCCATCGAATCAATAAAAAAGAAATCGCAGAGTTCAATGAGGCTGTCGACAACAACGAACTAGTAGCACCACCAGCTGGTGCAGTTGGTCGAGGTGATGCTTTTGTGTTGTCTATTGCCGACAAAGTGAAAGCCGCCGTGTTGTCGAACGACAGTTATCAGGAATTCCATGGCAAATATCCGTGGTTATTTGATGAAGGTCGGCTCATTGGCGGAAAGCCCGTTCCGCACATTGGTTGGGTCTTTGTTGAGCGACTTCCTGTGCGTGGTTCAACAAGTCGTCGCGCCATGAAAGCTGGCGGCAAGATAGTGGCCAAGGAGCCACCGAAGCCCAGTCCTGAGGCAAGCAAACCAATGCCAGTGCCGAAAACGCCACCGCCAATTGCGAAGAAAAAACCAATGCCTACAGACGTTCAGGCAAAACCAACAAATACTGCTGACGTGATGGCGTATCTCTCGTTTGTTGAGAAGCACCCTGTTGGATCTGTTGTGAAGGGTGTTGTTGACGGTTACTCCGCAAACGGTCTGATCGTGCGGATTGGAGATATTCGTGGATATGCACCGTTGCGTTTGCTAGGCAATCCTGCACCGCGACGACCACGTGATGTGTTTTCGATGGGAGAAAACGTCACATTGATGATTGCAGGGTACACGGCATCGCGACGCAGTGTTGATCTCGGAGTCGTCGACGTAGTCGCATCTGTCTTGGACAAAGCAGCGAAGAAAGACATCGGCAAGAAGGCGGCGGCTAAATCTGAAGCGAAAACGACAAAAGTTGCTAAGAAGAAGTCTCCTCCTGTCAGAAAAGAAGTTGTTAAAAAAGAGGCTCTCAAAGCAGAGACAGTGAAGAAACAAGCAACAAAAAAGACAACCAAGACGCCTGTTGCCAAAAAAGTTGTCGCGAAGAAGAAAGCTTCGAAAGCCGGCACGGTGAAGAAACCGACCGCAAAGTAACCATTTCTCGACGTTGCCATTGCTCAGTTTCTTGTTTGGCATGGCTTTTTTTGTTTGGCGTGACCTTTTCGTTTGGCGTGACATTTTCGTTTGGCATGGCATAGAAGAGAGGATTTTCAGTACCGTCTAGGTGTGCTGATTGCGACGTGGAACGTGAATTCATTGAAAGCGCGGCTACCGCGTGTTGAGGAATGGCTAGCCGACGTGCGACCTGACGTTGTATGTGTACAAGAAACGAAAATGAAACAGGATGCTTTTCCTGCTGATGCAATGACTGAGCTTGGCTACGAAAGCGCTCACTACGGACAAGGGCAATGGAATGGTGTGGCAATTTTGTCCCGTGTGGGAATAGACAAAGTGCAACACAATTTTGCAGATGGCATCGAACCAGATCCAGATGCGCGCATAATTTCTGCAACGTGTGGCGGTGTTCGTGTCTCGTCAGTGTATGTACCAAATGGTCGCAGTCTTGATCACGAGCATTATCAATACAAACTGTCGTGGATGTCACGATTACGTCAACACCTAGATGCAACATGCAAAAAAACAGGTGACGTCGTAGTGGCAGGTGATTTCAACATTGCTCCCGATGACCGCGATGTGTATGACCCCAAGCAGTTCGAAGGTGCAACACATGTGAGTCCTCCAGAACGTGCTGTCCTTGCCGAAGTGTGTGATTTTGGATTAGAGGACACGTTTCGTATGTTTCACGAAGATGCCGGCTTGTATTCATGGTGGGACTATCGAAACGGCGATTTCCACAAAGGGAATGGTCTTCGTATTGACCTGATCTTGGCCTCGAAATCGATTAGCAAACGTGCCTCATGGACAGCGATTGACCGTAATGCTCGGAAGGGTCAACAACCGAGTGATCATGCGCCAGTGTTACTGCTAGTGAATGACAAGTAACGAATAGGACGAATATTCATGAAGGAATCATGGAGTAACGACGAAATCAACTTTGCTTCATTTCATATTCGTGAAAATGAAATGACTGACATAGAACTCGCACATGTTGATCTGGCACAAGTAACACGTAAGTTGATGAATACAGCATTCACTTCACGCGCGACAGTCGCTGAAGTGCGTAAGGCGATCAGTTTGCTCAAGGACGCCGTCGGTGTTCTTCATGTGAATCGCGGTGCAGATGCCTACAGTCCGAACGTTGGATTCTTTATGGATCGCAGTCCGATGTTTGGATCAATGAATCCGATTGCTGTCCCCATGGACATCTCAAAAGAAGAGATCGGCACCGACCAGAGCATTACAGGAACCGTTGTGATCGGCAATATTTTCTTCACCGAGTTGTTTGAAGGTCCTCCTGGCCATGTTCATGGTGGTTTTGTTGCTGCGGCATTTGATGAAGTGTTGGGTGTAGCGCAGTCGCTATCAGAAAATCCTGGAATGACTGGACGTTTATCGATTTCGTACCGCAGTCCAACGCCGTTGTTTCAGCAACTCATATTGCGGGGATACGTACAAAAGGTGGAAGGCCGAAAGATTTTTACGTATGGCACCCTGCACAAAGGAGACACGTTGTGTGCCGAGGCTGAAGGGTTATTTATCTCAATGAACCCTGAAGTGTTCGAACGCCTTATGCAATCTCGCGCCGACATCACAACACGCGATTGATGCCAATGTGATTATGCGTCGGTGGGAGTGACCACTGTGAGTGTGTCAATTATGCGTTGTCCGTGACGGGTAGCAAGCATTGAACCAATAATACGTGCGACATGTTCAAGGTCTCGCGGAACTTCGTTTGCGAGTTGTTTTAGTTGTTTGTCTGAGATAACGGCAGAGACATCTACACGGGCTGCACGTGCTGCGTTCCTGCGCCATTCTTCTAATGCGATGCGCGCCCTATTGATATCTTGGTTCTTGGTGGCGAGTGCACGTAATTCATCAGGTGGGGCAACCACTTCTTGTTCTCCGGTTGGAATGTCGCGCAATAATGCACTTGGACCCGTCCTGCGTCCATTGCGAGAGTCCGTCCAAGTGACAACGAGGACATCAGATGCTCGTGTCATCGCTACATAAGCCAATCTTTGTTCTTCCTCACGTGATGTTGTTGTGCGTGCATTGACATGGGGAAGAAGGCCCTTTTCTGCGCCAGCAACAATGACGCCATACCACTCGCGACCTTTTGCCGTGTGAAAGTTCATTACCGCGACACCGTCTGGCATCTCAAGAGATACTGATGTAGCCAGCCAACTTGCAAAGGAACGACCGTCAACGTGTCCTACCGAATTGTCAGTGAGGTACTCACGCACTTTCTGTGCCACTTGAATCGTCGCGTCAGGGGTGTCGGGATCGGGCAAATCAAGAATATCGCTGGCCCATGCATTCAACAGATCTCGTCCGCCTAGTGCAGATGCTTCGCTCACAGCATCGGTGTAACTGTGGCCTCTCATGAGTCGTTGCGTCGGAATGCCACGCATGCTCAACGCATCACTGATTGATTGTGCGAGATTATTCGTCCGAACAAGCACGGCCAGATGTCGCCACGATGGAAAGCGTTCGTACATTTTGCGAAGCTGTTGTTCGATGGCGTCAATTTCTTCATCTTCGGTTGCGCACCGCACTAATTCAACCGAAGTGCCAACGGGGCGTCGTGAGATTGCGGTGTGTTCTCCGTTGTTGCCGAGCACGTGTAGAGCGGCGTTGACGATGGGTGGAGTACATCGATAATTGGAGGGCAATGACACGACATGAGATGGTGCAGGCAATCCAGGTAACGCATCAAACAGTGTGCGGTCGGCTCCATTCCATCCATAAATCGCCTGATTGGCGTCACCAACTACAAAGAGATCGGGATTGTCGCCCACGACGAGGCGTAGAAATCTGTATTGCAGTGGATTCATGTCTTGTGCTTCATCCACCAACACGTGTCGGTATTGCCAACGAATAGATGCGAGAAAACGAGGATCGTCATTTGCCTCGTGAATAGTGAGACGCAACATGTCGTTCAAGTCCAACACACCACGTTTCTTTTTTAACTTCTCATACTCGTTCACGATCGTGGCGTATTGGCCTGATGGAATGCTGATTCCGTTTCCACGTTCGTTCAAGTAATCGACCATTTGATCATTGGTGAGATCTCTGGCGTATGCAATGTCGATTGTGTTAGAGATTTCTGGCAACGTTGTGCGATTTACTTTTTCTCCCGCAGCGATCGCAAGGAGTTGCATTCGATTCATCAACACAGTTGGTTCACGTCGACGAGTATCTGCATACCGTTGGCGGAGCAGTCGGTACGCGATGGCATGGAACGTGCCAGCGGTGGGCATCTCGGAGAAATCAAATTGTCGAAGCCGTCGACGAAGTTCTCCTGCTGCTTCGCGCGTGAAAGTGATCGCAAGCGAGTGAGGCAAGACCGCAGGATCAGATGTTGCTCTCCAAGCAAGACGTCGAGTTAACACTCGAGTTTTCCCCGCACCAGCACCGGCGCGCACCACGACCACACCAACGGGTGCTGTCACGGCTCGGTGTTGATCGGGGTCTAGACCATGCAGCACTGCCACGACGCGTTCGTCAAGGTCCTCATGTGAGGCCGGTAACGGGACATGGGTCATTCCTGCAAACTACGCCCTGACTACCATCGGTGCCATGCCGTTCCCTCGCAAATTGCTCAATGACTATGAAACCGTGGTGCTGGACTTGCACCCTCATTGGTGGTTCTTCGGGTGGCCGGCGGTGGCTACTGGTGGCACGATCATCATGTCGCTCATCGTCCGCGCCCAACTTGATGGTGCTACTGAAGACGCGTTGTCGTATCTGTTGCTCGCCGCCCTCATCGTCTCTGTCGCGTGGCTGATTGTGCGACTGATGGACTGGCGCACCACATATTTTGTGGTCACGTCGCATCGTCTGATCTTCCGACGCGGACTGTTGTCTCGTAGCGGAATTGAAATCCCACTCGAAAAAGTGAACAACGTCAATTTTCATCAAAGCATCGCCGAACGAATTCTTGGATGTGGCGATCTCATCATTGAGTCAGCAAGTGAAAGTGGGCAATCTCGATTCACCGATGTTGTGAACCCAGACCGCGTACAGGGCATCATCCACACTGCAATTCAGGAGCGACTGCAAAGTGGACCAGGAATGGGTGCCGGTTCCACACCGAGAGGCCCTATTGACATTGCGGAACAATTAGAGAAATTGGCCGATCTTCGTGACCGTGGTGTACTGACAGACGCCGAATTTGAGGATCAAAAGCAGCGCCTCCTCGGCAAGTAAGGACCTGTCACTACACTGACTCAATGCCTCGAGCCGCACTCTCTTCAGGAATTGAAATCGAATACGACGTGATGGGCGATCTTGCTCATCCGCCCACACTTTGGATCATGGGTTTCACAGCCCAAATGATCGCGTGGCCTGATCAACTTCTCAAAATGTTTGTTGATCGCGGGCTGTGTGCCATTCGTTTTGATAACCGCGATTGTGGATTGTCGACAAAATTGGATGGTGTTCCGGCCAACACTGATGACGTGATCAAAGCGGCATTGTTCGGAGAAGAAATGCCACCGGTGGCGTACACGTTGCACGACATGGCAGCGGATGCAGTTGGAGTATTGGACCACCTCGGTATCGAGAAAGCGAACATCATTGGCGCGTCAATGGGTGGAATGATCGCGCAGACATTTGCTCTTGATTATCCAGAGCGCACACTCACGCTGACTTCAATCATGTCCCAACCAGGTGACCCCACCGTTGGTCAGCCAACTCCGGAGGCAGCCGAAGCATTGCTATCACCACCACCTCTTGATCGTGAGAGTTACATCGCGGCTGCTCCTAAATACCTTGTGTGGGCGTCCAAAAAATATGGTGACGCAGAAGTGTTGAAGACGCGTGCGGCGCTTGAGTATGACCGCAGTTTTTACCCGGAAGGTGCTGGTCGCCAATTGGCAGCAATTTATTCGAGCACTGATCGCCCTGATCGATTGACAAAACTGAATGTGCCCACTTTGGTGATTCATGGTCGCGATGACACGTTGATCACACCCAGTGGTGGCGAACGAACTGCAGAAGTCATCCCTAATGCACAACTTCTCATGTTGGATGACATGGGCCATGATTTACCAGAGCCGTTGTGGCCGACGTTTACCGATGCGATTTGTTCACACATCACCAAGCATTCGTGACCACATCGTCGCACACTTCGAATTTCAACAACTCAAACTTCACTCTCATCAGTACTAAAGGAGAACGTCATGAGCGGACCACTGTCTGGATTTAAGGTCATTGAGATTGCAGGTATCGGGCCAGGACCATTTGCAGCGATGTTGCTCGCTGACATGGGCGCAGAAGTCATTCGCGTTGATCGCGCGCAAGCAGTGACAGGTCCGGCGCCAGACGCTCCGCATTTTGATTTGTTGCAACGTGGACGCAAGAACATTGCACTTGATCTGAAAAACCCTGACGCGGTCGAAGCGTTGTTGCAGATGGTGGAACAAGCAGATGCGATCATTGAGGGTTTTCGCCCTGGCGTGATGGAGCGTCTCGGTATTGGGCCGGAGGTGTGTCTTGCACGCAATCCGAAGATTGTGTTTGGTCGTATGACTGGTTGGGGACAAGAGGGAATGTACGCCCAAGCTGCAGGACATGACATTAACTACATCTCACTCGCGGGTGCATTGGCACACTACGCACGCGCGGGGGAGGCACCAGTGCCACCACTGAATATGGTCGGCGACTTTGGCGGTGGCGGAATGTTTCTTGCATACGGAGTTGTGTGTGCATTGTTGGAAGCACAGAAGTCGGGCAAGGGTCAAGTGGTGGACACCGCGATGGTGGATGGAGCAGCCGTTTTAATGACGATGTTTTGGGCATTCAAAGCAATCGGCGCACATGATGAAAACAAACCAGGAACAAACCTGTTGGATACGGGCGCACATTTTTACGACGTGTACGAGTGCAAAGATGGTAAATACATCTCGCTCGGATCAATTGAGCCACAGTTCTACAAGCAACTTCTTGAACTGAGTGGTTTGGGGGCTGATCCAGATTTCCAAAAACAAATGGATCGTTCTCAGTGGCCTGCGTTGAAAGAAAAAGTTCGTGCAGCGTTCGCGCAAAAAACACGCGCGGAATGGTGCGAGATCATGGAAGCAACGGATGTGTGTTTTGCGCCCGTCTTGACGATGAGCGAAGCGGCGGAGCATCCGCATAACAAAGAGCGTCAGACGTTTGTCGAGAAGTTTGGTCAGCAACAACCAGCGCCTGCGCCTCGTTTTTCGCGCACTACACCTGAAATTTCCATGCCACCTGCACATCCTGGCCAGCACACGAGTGAAGTGTTGAAAGCTTGGGGAGTCGCCAACGTCGACAAGTTGTTGTCAAGTGGCGCTGCGAAACAAGCCTGACGCATGGCAACTATCGTTTTTCTGCACGCTCACCCCGACGATGAGTGCATCCTTACGGGTGGATCGATAGCGCGCGCTAATGATGAAGGTCATCGTGTTGTGCTTGTAACTGCAACGAATGGCGATCATGGTGAAGTACCCGATGATTTGCGACCCGGTGAGACTCTTGTTGATCGGCGTCGACATGAAACTGAATGCTCAGCAAACGCGCTGGGCATCTCGCGGATCGTGTGGCTTGGGTACGAAGACAGTGGTATGACTGGGTGGGAACAGAATCAGCGTGCCAGGGCTTTTTGCAATGCGTCAATGGACGAAGCTGCGCACAAGCTCGCTGCGGTTCTCGATGAAGAAAACGCTGACATCCTTGTCACATACGACTGGCACGGTGGTTATGGCCATCCTGATCACATCATGGTTCACAAAGTGGGACATCGTGCAGGCGAATTGCGACCCAACGTAAAGGTTCTCGAAGCAACAATGAATCGTGACCGTATGCGTCGTTTAAAAGAAGTTGCACGTGAAGCCGGAGTAAGCGAAGAGGATCTCGACTTTGATCCTGATGCTCCCGCAGACGACGGGAACCCTATGGGTTCTTTGGAAACAGAAATCAACATCAGCGTCGACGTATCAGCGTGGGCAAAACGCAAACGTGAAGCGGTGTCATGTCATGCAAGCCAAGTGTCAACGTCTGGTTTCTTTCTCAGCATGGACGAAGACATGTTTGCACTGGCGTTTGGAAATGAGTGTTACATCATTCCTGGTGACAACTCGCCAATGCGTGATGGCTGGATTCTTTAATGGCGCGCGTATACCTCGTGCGTCATGGTCGAGCCGCTGCGGGATGGGACACCGACCCCAACCCACCACTAGATGATCGTGGACGCCAACAAGCAATAGATGTTGCGCGCAGTTTTGCTCGTTACAGCGTGATGCCGATTGTGTCGAGTCCGTTGTTGCGATGTCAGCAAACTGCGTTTCCGTTGTCGTCCACGTGGGGCGTTGAAGTCGACATCGAACCAGCAGTTGCAGAGATCCCGTCACCGGAGGGATACGACTTATCAAACCGCGTTGGGTGGTTAAGAAATGCAATGGCTGGCACGTGGAGTGAATTAGCAAAGACTTCCGGAGACCGATACACGTCTTACCGTGACAGTGTTGTCGAACGCATATCTGCTTTCGACGTGGACACAGTGGTGTTCAGTCATTTTGTCGCGATCAATGTGGTGATCGGCGCAGCGACCGATGATGACCGAATGGTGATTGCCAGCCTTGATAACTGTTCTGTCACCACTGTCGATGTCGCGACAGATGGCACCTTGACCATCGTTGAGATGGGCAGGGAAGCAGACACCCTGATTCGCTAGATTCAAAGAGTGTTGTCTTTACTGCTTCTCGACTGGCATGAGTCGTGGGCATGGGTCGTCATCATCGGTAATGCAATTGCTGGTGTGTGGGCTCTTGCCGCTCACAAGGTCACCGCGCTTCGTACTAGAGCCTTGTGGTGGTACACCGGTCTTGCTCAACTCACGGTGTTTGTTCAAGTGATAATTGGTGTCGCGTTAGTGAACAAGTACAAACTTGAGTTTCCGAATTTTCACGCCTTCTACGGATTTGTGTCAATCATGGCGATCGCCATCATCTATTCGTATCGTCACCAGTTAAAGGGCAAGGTGTATCTGCTCTATGGCTTCGGCGGCCTCTTCCTCATGGGCCTCGGCATTAGAGCCATGTTGGTCGGGCAATAAGCCCGACCAAAATAAAACACTGCTCGTCGGGCAATAAGCCCGACTGATTAGAGTGACGCTTCGAGTTCTTTCAGCGCGGTCTGCAATTCGCTTGGCAACTTGTTACCGAATTGCTTGAAGTGATCGTGCACCTGTGGAATAGCTGACTTCCAACCGTTCACATCAACCGACAAGATTGCGTTGAGATCTGCATCATCAACGTTCAGACCTGAAAGGTCAAGATCAGAAGTCTTTGGTAGATAGCCGATCGCGGTGCGTTCTGCACCGGCAGTGCCTTCAATGCGTTCGAATACCCACTTCAACACGCGGCTGTTTTCGCCAAAGCCTGGCCACAAGAAGCGACCATCTTCATCACGACGGAACCAGTTGACAAAGAAGATCTTTGGCAGTTTGCTCGCATCGGTCGAACGACCAATCTTCAACCAGTGCGCAAAGTAATCGCCCATGTTGTAGCCGCAGAACGGCAACATAGCCATTGGGTCAAAGCGCAAGTTTCCTACTGCACCTTGTTGAGCCGCCGTTGTCTCAGACGCCATGATCGATCCAAGGAAGACACCGTGGTCCCAATCAAAGGCTTCGGTCACAAGTGGCACGGTTGTGCGACGACGTCCACCAAAAAGAATCGCCGAAATTGGAACACCAGCTGGGTCTTGCCACTCTGGTGCCATGGATGGGCACTGTGAGGCAGGAGCAGTGAAGCGAGCATTCGGGTGCGCAGCGGGCGTATCTGTTTCTGGCGTCCACGCATTGCCTTTCCAGTCGGTGGCGCGCGCGGGAGCGGCACCACTCATACCTTCCCACCACACATCGCCGTCATTGGTGAGAGCGGTGTTCGTGAACAGGCAGTTGCCCCACAACGTGTCCATTGCGTTCGCGTTGGTGTCATAACCAGTGCCTGGTGCAACGCCAAAGAAACCAGCTTCGGGGTTGATCGCATAGAGACGACCGTCATCGCCAAACTTCATCCAGCAAATGTCGTCACCAACCGTTTCGGCTTTCCAGCCTGGAATTGTTGGAACCAGCATGGCGAGGTTGGTCTTGCCACACGCTGATGGGAATGCAGCAGCAATGTACTTCGACTCATTTTGTGGGTTGGTCAATTTCAAAATGAGCATGTGCTCTGCCAACCAACCGTCATCGCGCGCCATCACCGATGCGATGCGCAACGCGAAGCACTTCTTTCCAAGCAGGGCGTTACCACCGTAGCCCGAACCGTATGACCAGATCTCGCGAGTCTCAGGGAAATGCACGATGTACTTATTGTCTGGGTTGCACGGCCATGCGGAATCTTTCTGGCCAGGAGCAAGTGGAGCGCCAACTGAGTGAACGCAAGGAACCCAGTCATTGTTTCCGAGAACATCGAGTGCACCTTGACCCATGCGCGTCATGATGCGCATGTTCACCGCAACGTATGCGCTGTCGGTGAGTTGTACGCCGATGTGAGCAATCGGTGAACCAAGCGGGCCCATGGAGAAGGGCACCACGTACATCTTGCGACCCTTCATTGCGCCGGTGTACAAGGCGGTCAACTCATTACGCATTTCTGATGGTTCGCGCCAGTTGTTATTCGGGCCTGCATCTTCTTCACGCGCCGAGCAAATGAATGTGCGATCTTCAACGCGCGCGACATCGCCTGGATCTGAATGAGCCCAGTAACTGTTTGGACGCTTTGCCTCATCAAGTTTTGTGAACGTTCCTGCATCCACCAACTCTTGGCACAGACGTTCGTATTCGTCTGCTGAGCCGTCACACCAATAGATGGAATCGGGCTGAAGGATCTCGGCCCAATCGTTGACCCACTGTTGCAACTTGGTGTTCGTGGTTGATCCGCTCATGGGAACCTCACTTTTTCGGATGTTTGGGGGTGCTGCCGGTGAAATGTTGGATGGAAACCTAGTGTCCCGGAGTGCTCATGTCCGCTTCCGAGCCAAGACGAAGTGCGGTGGCACGACCGGATGAATCAAGATCAAAAATGACGCGTTGTCCTTGGCGCAACATCCGAAAGATGGAGCCGTCAAGCGCATTGTCAGCGAGTTCGTATTCAGAAAGATCGGTGTCGGTGATGACCAGACCCTGTTTGGTCTCTGGGTCGTAAGTCTTGATGACGCCTTGCATTGTTATCTCAGCGCTATCAGCGAGATGCTTTGGTGACTTTGCCCGACTTGATACATGCGGTGCACGCATTGACACGACGAGGCGCGCCTTTGACGATTGCGCGGATGCGCTGGATGTTTGGATTCCAGCGGCGCTTGGTGCGCACGTGCGAGTGCGAGACCGACATGCCCCACGATGGTCCTTTGCCACAGACTTCACATACAGCAGCCATGGTCTCCACTTCCGTTCGAACTTTTGAGGGGCAATCCCGCCTCAATTGGATGATCAAAAACTACCAGCGAGCGCCCTGAGAGCCCAACTAGGAACTTTTACTTTCGGTACGCTTTGCGCCGTGTCGGGTATTGAAGTTCTCGGTCCAGACGAGCTTCGTCGGACGGTTGTCACATTTCGCGACGCCGTGGTCGCTCACTCAGAGGGCATTAATCGTTTAAACGTGTACCCGGTGCCAGATGGTGACACTGGCACGAACATGGCGCGCACGCTGGATGCCGTTGTCAATGAGATGGATCAAGCCGGTCCCGAAATGGAATCCACGTGCAAGGCAATTAGTCACGGTTCTCTCATGGGTGCACGTGGCAATAGCGGTGTCATCTTGTCGCAGATCTTGCGTGGCATGGCTGCGACTCTTTCCGAAGTTCAAGGTGCTCGCATCGGAGCGGTCAAAGTTGCAGAAGCATTGAAGCGCGCTTCGGTTGCAGCGTATGAAGCGGTGTTGAAACCAGTGGAAGGAACAATCCTCACAGTTGTTCGTGAAACTGCTGATGCAGCGACTGCAGCAGCAGACAAGGGGGTATCACTTGCTGCAATGTTGCGCGAAGCGCGTACTGCCGGACGCGATGCGTTGGCGCGAACTCCCGATATGTTGCCCGTGTTGAAAGACGCTGGTGTGGTCGACGCTGGCGGTGCAGGTTTCTTACTGTTCCTCGATGCGGCATTACACGTGGTTGATGGTGAACCGATTCCAGAGCCAGAGATACCTTCTGAAATGTCTCTCGAGCAATTTCAGTCAGTTGCACATCGTTCGGGTAGTGAGGGCGCTGTTGATGTCAGCGAGTTGCGCTACGAGGTGATGTTCTTTCTTGATCTTGCCGATGATCAAGCGCGCGCGTTCAAGCAAGCATGGGGAAGTATCGGTGACTCAATCGTGGTGGTTGGTGGTGACGGTCTGTATAACTGCCACATCCATACAAACGATATTGGTGCTGCAATCGAAGCCCCGCTTCTTCTTGGTGGACGTCCACGCAACATTCGTGTAACTGACCTGTTTGAGGAAGTTGCCGAAGAACACGCAGCGCGTGAAGCTGAACTCGGAGTTGAGATTGCCCAACGTCCCACATCAACATCGCTTCCTGCTGTTGCGTGCGCAGTGGTTGCCGTCTCAAGCGGTGAGGGCTTGTCAGAATTGTTTGGCCAACTTGGCGTGCATGGAATAGTGACCGGTGGACAAACCGCTAACCCATCCACCGCGGAGTTGTTGGAGGCGGTTGAGCTGATGAACTCACGCCACGTCATCATTTTGCCCAACAATAAAAACATCATCCCAGTGGCCGAACAGGTCAATGCGTTAACAACAAAAGAAGTTCGCGTAGTACAGACCCGTTCGATGCCAGAGGCACTCGCAGCGCTCGTGAATTACGACCCTGAAGCAGATGTTGACACGAACGCTGAGTCCATGACTTCTGCGGCCAACTCTGTGGCAACAGGAGAAATCACCCAAGCAGTGCGAGATACGTCTAGCGATGTTGGTCCCGTGACAACCGGTGATTGGATCGGTCTAGTTCGCGGGGATGGCATCGTGTCGGTTGGAGGAACATTGACTGTTGCGGCAACAGAATTGTTGCGACACTTAATCACTGACGGCAGCGAGTTGCTCACGGTCATCACGGGTACCGATGCGACAAATTCTCACACTGATGTGATCACCGCGTGGGTCGCCGATAATCATCCCGACATCGCGGTCGAAGTGCACCACGGCGGCCAACCGCTTTATCCATACTTATTCGGTGTCGAATAGTTCCATCTCCGCGCCATTGACGTTGCGCGATCTCGATGAGATCGACGTCGATCGTTTGCGCGGAGTGGGAGATAAGAAAAAAGCTGCACTCGAACATTTCGGTATCAACTCTGTCCTCGATTTACTTGAGACCTATCCGCGTCGCTGGGTGGATCGCACGCATCAAGCGCATCTCGGTGAACTGCAACTAGGTGTCGAGACACTCGTCGTTGTGCGTGTCGTGTCGGTGACAACTCGTCCCATTCGCGGTGGCAAGGTCATGGTCAACGTGGTGACTACCGATGACACGGGTCGTTTGTCGCTCACGTTTTTCAATCAACGGTGGCGACAAAAGCAATTAAAAGAAGACATGACGATCGCGGTGTTTGGCAAACCCGAGTCGTATCGCGGATATCTGCAGATGACTAATCCACTTGTTGATTTACTCGGGGATCGCACGGGCCGCATTGTTCCGATTTATCCGCAAAGTGAAAAGTCAGGAATTCACTCTTGGCATTTGGCGTCGTGGGTGGAAAATGCGCTCGAGCGTTGCGCAGCGCGTGGAATTGCCGACCCGCTTCCACACGCAATCATTGATAGATACGAGTTGATGGATCGCGGTGACGCGATACGCGCTATTCACCTGCCAGTAAGTGACGAGGAACGTCGTCGCGCACGACAGCGACTCGCGTTTGATGAAGTGTTGCGAGTGCAACTGATGCTGGTCGGGCGAAAAAAGATGTTCGAACTGCAATCATCGGGTTGTGTGCATCGGACAAGTGGGCCGTTACTTGATCGATTCATGTCATCTCTGCCGTTTCCATTAACAGGAGCACAGCAACGTGCCATTGATGAAATCGACGTCGACCTTGCTTCAGTTCGCCCAATGCATCGATTGTTGCAAGGTGACGTTGGTGCGGGAAAGACACTTGTTGCAGTGTGGATGATGTTGTGCGCAGTGCAAAGTGGTCATCAAGCAGCGTTGATGGCACCCACCGAAGTTCTCGCCGATCAGCACGCGATCGGTGTTCGTCGAATGCTCGAGTCGGTCATCATGCCTGATGAGAGCAACCTGTTTGGAGAGCGCCCCGTACGAGTGGAGCTTCTTACTAACAAAGTGTCAGGAGAGCAACGTCGCAATGTTCTCGATGGTCTAGCTGACGGTTCGGTCGACATCGTCATTGGTACGCATGCACTTATTCAGGACGCAGTTGCATTTAAGAGTTTGGGTGCCGTTGTTGTCGATGAACAGCATCGTTTCGGAGTCGAGCAGCGCGCAGCATTACGGGATAAAGCTCTCGCATCGGCAACAGGCACAGTGCCCGACGTGCTGGTGATGACTGCAACACCTATTCCACGTACCGCCGCAATGACTGTCTATGGCGACTTAGATGTGAGTGTTCTTGACGAACTGCCTCCTGGGCGAACACCGATACTGACGGAATGGATCAATGGAGATCTTGACGTTCACCGAATGTGGGCAGATGTGCGGGAGCGAATCGCTGTCGGTGATCAGGTGTATGTGGTGTGTCCGCTTATCGATGAGAGCGAAAAACTTGAAGTGGCTTCTGCCCAAGAAACATTCGATGACTTAAGTGCCAGTGTCTTTCCTGATTCACGTGTTGGTCTATTGCATGGTCGAATGTCATCTGTCGACAAAGAGGCGATGATGAACAAGTTCCGTGTTGGCGAAATTGATGTTCTGGTTTCTACAACTGTGATTGAAGTTGGTGTTGACGTTCCAAATGCCACGGTGATGGTTGTTCTTGATACGGATCGTTTTGGTATCGCACAACTTCATCAGTTGCGCGGTCGTGTTGGTCGCGGCGCAAAAGCATCTCGTTGTTATCTCGTCACTAATGGTGAAGAGATGTCCCCACGGGTTGATGCACTCGTGCGTTCCACCGATGGTTTTGAACTTGCAGAAATAGACCTTGCGTTACGTGGTGAAGGAACCATCATGAGCTCTGCACAAAAAGGTCGGAGTGATTTACGGCTGGCCTCGCTACAGCGAGATTTAGACCTCATCCAAAAAGCCCGTGAAGCAGCAGTGGAGATTATTGAAAGTGACCCAACATTGGATGATCACGAACTCTTACGAGATGAGTTAGATCTGCTGTTTTCTCAAGAAGACGAAGACTTTTTGTTCAAGTCCTAAAACTAAAGCCCTCAATCTTCAAGTTTGAAAACGCTGTTGATGGACTCATGCGTCCGTCGGGTCCTCGAGATCTTCCTCCGTTAATTCGAGATCCCAACGATCCAGACAGTCTTTGCATCGATACGCAACCACATCGCCGGGATACCACTTGTTGTCTTCTGGTGCTGGTGTCAGCAAGTAAGCATTGCCTCCGCAATCAACGCACGTAATAGAGGGTCGCGGACCAGACACGGCTCTATTCTTGCGTGCATGCGAGTGGTAGCTGGAACATTGCGCGGCCGGCGTATCGAATCTCCACGAGGAGATGCAACTCGCCCAACAACAGACAAAGTGCGTGAAGCAGTGTTCAATGCTCTCGGCAGCCTCGGAATTGTTGAGGGGGGTCGTGTCGTTGACTTGTTCGCGGGAACTGGCGCACTGGGTATTGAAGCCTTGTCGCGCGGTGCTTCTCATTGCACATTTGTTGAACGTGATCGAGCAGCGTTGGCAGTCTTACGCGACAACATCACCGCTCTTGGTCTTCATGACGTGGCAACGGTGGTGAGCGGCGACGCAACTTCGCCAGCGAACGCGGGTATCGAGTGCGATGTGCTGTTGGCCGACCCACCGTACGGTTTTGTTGCGTGGCAGGACTTGATGAATCGGGTTCGCGCCGACGTGGTCATCATTGAGTCAGATGACTCAATCGGTGAGATTGAGGGCTGGGAGACCGTGCGCGAACGTCGATACGGTCGCACAACAGTCACGTTTCTTCGCCCCCGCGCTGAACACCATTAACTGCGTCGATTGCAGAACCTCAGTGTTCCCAACAGTGTTGGACCGAAACAACTACGGTTGGGGCAATGACGCGTGCCCTCTATCCGGGAAGTTTCGACCCCTTTCACCTTGGCCATCTCGACGTGGTGGATCAAGCTGCAGCGCTATTTGGTGAAGTCGTTGTTGCTGTCATGCACAACCCCGAAAAACCCATGGGGGCATTTACAACCGAGCAGCGCATTGCAATGACCGAATTGGCGATTGCTGGTCGAAAAAACGTGACGGTGAAGGCATTCCCTGGTTTGGCAGTTGATGCGGCAATTAGCGCTGACGCGACGTGCATCGTAAAAGGCCTTCGTACTCCTGCAGATTTTGAAATTGAACAACAAATGGCGCACACGAATTTTGCAGTGTCCGGAGTTCGAACTATCTATGTTCCTTGTAAACCCGAGTACGGATTCATCAGCAGTCGCTTTATTCGAGAAATCGCCCAATACGGCGGTGACACTTCATCGATGCTTCCGCCTACGGTTATGTCGGTGATGGACGAGGTATTTCCGAAGCGAGGCACACGATGAGATACGACGACTTTGATGACTACGAAGACGACGACATTATTGACGACTCATACCCTCAGCCGGTGCCGGTGCAACCACGTCTTGGTGACACCGAGTTGTTATTGCGTCGTGCATTAGATCTTGTTGCAACGGCTCCGAATGTTCCCCTGTCGAGCACTCCGCGTATCGATCGAGATGAAATCATCGAGATCTTGGAGGACGCATTGTCTCGTCTTCCCGAAGAGATTCGTCAAGCGCGATGGATGTTGAAAGAAAAACAAGAGTTCCTCGACAAGACACAGCGCGAAGCAGAAGAACTTTTGGGTGCTGCACGTCAACAAGCAGAACGCATGGTGCAACGAACAGAAGTTGTGCGTGCCGCTGAACACCGTGCCCGCCAAGTGCTCGAAGCAGCAGACACGGATGCACGACGTCTGCGCAATGAAACAGAAGATTTCCTTGATCAACGTCTTGGCAGTTTTGAAATTTTGCTCGATCGTCTCACAAAGACTGTGCGCAGCGGTCGGCAACGTCTAGCCATTGGCATGCAGCGTCATGAGGAACAGCAACAAGAATCACAACCAGATGCAGGTTCATCTGATGGATTCTTTGATCAAGATCGGTCATAGTTCAAATGGCTAAGCCACTCGTGGTGAATGCCGTTGAATTACTTAGACGGCCGGGATCAACAAAAGACATCGATGTCGTTGTTGCAGCCGAAGATTTCGAGTTCAACGATTCTCGTATCGATGATGTTCCGATTCACGTTCGACTGCATCTTGAAGCGCTGTCTGATGGCATTGCCGTCACTGGAGTCGCAACTGCGCATTGGCATGGTGAATGCAAGCGGTGTCTTGCGCCGGTGCAGGAATCGACGGAGATCGACATTGACGAGCTGTACCAAGTAGCAGTGACAGACCCTGATGCGTTTCCCATCGATGCCGACCAGTTGATGTTGCTACCGATGGTGAGAGAAAACATCCTTGTTGTCGTGCCACAGTTCCTGTTGTGTCAACCTGATTGCAAGGGACTATGTCCACAATGTGGTGCCGACCTCAACGAGGGGCAGTGTTCGTGTGTTGCTCCGGTCGTCGATGATCGATGGGCGGCGCTTGAGGGCCTCAAACTCAAACTGGCTGATGAGCCAGAGGGGACGACGAATGCGTCCCCGGACGACTCAGGGCGTTGACACCCGTGAGGAATTGGCCGGCGAACCGCTAGCCTGAACCAGCCTGTGGCTCAACGAATGTGAGTACAGGTACCGCTCGACAGGGAGACCACCGTGGCCGTTCCGAAGAAAAAGAAGTCAAAGTCAAAGACTCGTATGCGCCGCGCCAGCAACTGGCGTCTCGACGCCCCTTCGCGTAGCGACTGCCCACGTTGCGGTGCAGCGAAAGTTCCGCACACAGTGTGTGGAACCTGTGGCTGGTACAAGGGACGCGTCGCCGTCTCTATCGACTGACGTCAATACCTCTTTTCTTTATGTTGCCTGTCGCTGTTGATGCAATGGGTGGCGACTTTGCGCCGAATGAAATTCTGAAAGGTGCTCACGAAGCCGCGGCTCTCGGAATTCCTATCGTTCTCGTCGGGCCTTCAGATCTGTCGGGTGCGGACAACTTGCCAATCATCGCGGCATCCGAAGTCATTGAAATGGATGACGACCCGGCGCAGTCGGTGCGCAAAAAGCGTGACAGCACACTGGTGCGTGCGGCTGAGGCGGTCCGCGATGGAAATGCAAGCGCAATGATTTCTGCCGGGAATACCGGCGCAACAATGGCGAGCGCGCTGTTGCGTATGGGCCGTATTAAAGGAGTACATCGTCCCGCGATCGCAACACCAATTCCTGTTCCAGGTGGCAAGACCACCGTGTTGCTTGACGCCGGCGCTAACGCCGATGTGCAACCAGATTGGTTGGTGCAATTTGCACAAATGGGTTCTGTGTATGCGCGACGGCGCTACGGATATGAGAATCCACGTGTTGGACTTTTGTCAATTGGTGAAGAACCGGGCAAAGGAGACCAGTTGCGCAAAGACGCCTATGCGTTAATGGAAAATGCCACTGGCATCAACTTCATCGGCAACGTTGAAGGTCGTGACATCATGACTGATGATGTCGACGTAGTTGTGACTGACGGTTTCACCGGAAACGTCACTTTGAAGACACTTGAAGGATCTTTGAAGGCTGTTATCAAGGCGTTGTTAAATGCGTTTGGTCAGCCCGAATACAAAGAGCATGCCGATGCATTGTTCCCAGCGCTACTTCCTCTGTACGAGCAGTTAGATCCCGAAAACACTGGTGGAGCAATCCTTCTCGGAGTAGATGGTGTGTGCATCATTTCCCACGGCTCAAGTAGTTCTCGCGCGATAGTGAACGGCATTAAGTGCGCGCAGGAAATGGTCGAGACCAACATGGTCGAAGAAATTCGCAGTGCCATCGCTGCCACTACGATCGAATAAGTCAAAGGCTTTCAATAAGGGGACATGTCATGGCAGTAGAACGCGCAACAGTCGTAGAAAAAGTGCGTACCCATTTGGCCGACATTCTTGAAATCGACCCTGCAACGGTGTCCGAGGATCAGTCATTTGTCGATGATCTTGGCGCGGACTCGATCGCCCTCATTGAATTAGTCGACTCTCTCGAACAGGATTTCTCCGCTGATCTGCCTGACTTTCAATTCGATGATGATGACTTGGTCAATCTAAAGACAGTGCGCGATGCGGTCGACTACGTGGTCGCTGCGTATTCACGGTAACTGTTCGCATCACTGTAGCGATGCGTATTTTCAAGCGTAAGAGAAATGGCAACTGACAAACTCACAGGCAATTTGGGTGATGAAAGCACATCACTTGCAGAGTTATCGAAGGCATTGGGACACTCGTTTTCTGACTTGTCATTGCTGCGACAAGCTCTTGTTCATCGTTCGTACATTGCAGAGACGGATGAAGTTGACACAAATGAAAGACTTGAATTTTTGGGCGATGCGGTTCTTGGTTGGGTGATCGCAGATCTTGCCTATCACCGTTTGCCAGATGACTCAGAGGGACGATTGTCGGATCTTCGTCAAAGCGTGGTGAACGCCAGTGCACTTGCCGACATCGCTCGCTCCCTTGAACTTGGTTCGTATCTCTTTCTGGGTCGTGGCGAAAACGCTGCCGGTGGGCGCGACAAAACATCAATTCTGTCCGATGCATTTGAAGCGGTGATTGGCGCTGTGTATCTAGATGCGGGCCCCACGGCAGCTAATGCATTCGTGAGACGTTTCCTAGAAACAGTTATTGAGGACGTTCTGCCACGTCTTGATTCATTTGACAACAAAACGCGACTGCAGGAATTGTGTTCACAATTGTCATTTAGCGCGCCCAAGTACGAAACCGATGGTGAAGGACCTGAGCACGAAAAAACGTTCACGGCAGTTGTTGTTGTGGACGGTCGTGTGCGTGGTCGGGGAACTGGGCGTACCAAGAAAGCCGCTGAACAAATGGCTGCAGAGCGTGCGCTAATCGACTTGCGACATGTCAATGATCCGTTTGACCCGGCGTAATAATGCCTGAATTACCCGAGGTCGAAACTGTTCGGCGCGGGATGCGTGAACGTGTTCTGCATCGCAAAGTGGCTGACGTCCAGGTTGGACGCGAACGAAGCGTTCGTCGTGTTGGAAGAGAAGCAGTAATCGACGGCTTGAAGGGAACCACAATCACTGATGTTCGGCGTCGCGGCAAGTACCTATTGTGCGATCTCGACTCTGGTGATGCGGTGATGATTCATTTGCGTATGTCAGGTCGCGTACTGGTGTGCGATGAGGGGAGCGAACATCCACCTCACACACATGTTGTGCTTCATCTCGTCGCTGACGACGATACGCATAGTGAGTTGTTATTTGTTGATCCCCGCACTTTTGGTGAGGTGGTGGTGTATGACCCACACGATGAAGAAGTGGTCATTCCAGAATTAGCACGACTTGGTGTTGACCCCATAGAGGACGAGTTCAACGCCGAGGTGCTGGAAAAGATATTGCACGGACGTCGTGGTGCGATTAAGTCTCTGCTTCTCAATCAACATCTCGTCGCGGGTATCGGAAATATCTACGCCGATGAGATCTTGCATCGCTCGAAACTTCGCTGGAATCGACCGGCTGATCAACTCTCGCGGCGACAGTTATCCACATTGGCGATCTCTATCACCGATGTATTGACAGCAGCCATCGACGCAGGTGGATCCACGCTGGATGACACGCAATACGTGAATGTTGATGGTTCTTTTGGCGGATATCAACACGAACATCGCGTGTATGGACGTGCGGGACAGCAGTGCGTGACCTGTGGAAAAAGTCGTATCGTGCGTGTTGCAGTTGCTGGTCGTGGAACCTGGTATTGCCCCCGCTGTCAGCGGTAGGACGTATTACCATTCCAAGTGCCGTGTTTCTTAAGTCACTTACTCTCAAAGGCTTCAAATCATTTGCTGACACGACGGTGTTGGAAATGGAGCCTGGCGTCACCGTGGTGGTCGGGCCCAACGGGTCGGGTAAGTCAAACGTTGTAGACGCAATTGCGTGGGTGCTCGGCGCACAAGCTCCGAGTGCGGTGCGAAGCCAAAAGATGGAAGATGTCATCTTTAATGGCACTTCAAAGCGTCCCGCTCTTGGTCGTGCCGAGGTGATGCTGACACTCGATAACAGTGCCGGATTATTGCCACTGGATTTCAACGAAATCACAATCAGTAGAACGCTGTTTCGCAATGGCGACAGTGAATATGCGATCAATGGTGTTGAGTGTCGACTCTTAGACGTTCAAGAGTTGTTATCTGATGCTGGTGTAGGTCGTCAACAGCACGTCATTATCAGCCAGGGACAAATCGATGCAGTGCTCACCGCTCGAGCAGAGGATCGTCGTGCGATCATCGAAGAAGCCGCTGGTGTCTTGAAGTATCGCAAACGTAAAGAAAAAGCTGAACGCCGACTTGACGGCACAGAAGCAAATCTCACTCGCGTACAAGATCTCATTCGAGAAGTCCGTCGACAACTGCGTCCCCTTGAGCGCCAAGCTGATGCTGCGCGTCGCCATGGCGAAATCGTGGCTGAATTACGCGCGCTGAAGTTGTTTCTTGCCGGTCGTGAGATTGCCGCACTTCGTGCACGTCTCACCGCACTTGCCACGGAGCGCGCAGAGTCGGGAACAAAAGAAAATGACATTCGCGCTCAGCTTGCCCAACTAGATACTGCAGTTTTGTCGGCCGAAGCTGAGTTGTCAGCGCGTGGAGACTCCGGAGTGAGCGACGAGTTGGTGCGCGTTGAACAATTGCGTGAACGCGCTCGCGGGCTTGCAGCCGTCATTGCCGAACGCCGTCGTTCGATGGAGCGTGATCAGGGTCAGATGATGGCTGACGATGTTGTGGCGGCATTTGAGGCAGATGCTGCGCAACTGAAACACGAACTCGATGGCGTGGAGCGCGCACTTGCTCAGGCGATTCCCGAAAGTGAAGAACTGGCCGCTGAGGAAGCCGCTTTTGCCGCAGAGCGCGCCGATGAAACCTCACTATTTTCTGAAAGCGGAACAAGCGCTTTCACAGAGGCAGCGGAAGTTCGCGGTGAGTTGCGGACGTTGCGCAATGCCATCGAACAGACCAACGGAGAGATTCAGCGACTGAATGGTCGTATCGAACAACTGGTGATTGATGACCAACGTGTGGCCGCCGATGTTGTGCGCATGCAAGAACAACTTGCGGTTGCAGAAAACGAATTGCTTGATTTGCGCCAACAATTAAGCGACGCCGAGCGCCGTCGTAATGATGCCGAACAAGCAATTGATGTGGCGCAAACAGAAGTAGTACGCGCCGATAATGAGATGGCGAAGAGGCTCGCTCGCATCGAAGCAATGAATGAGGCCGCGCCACTTGATCAGGCGCGACAAGGCGCTTCGCATCTTCGCGATATTGATGGTGTTGTTGGCGCACTCATTGATCTGGTGTCAATTGATGACGGCTGGGAGCGTGCCGTTGTAGCTGCACTTGATGCGACGCTGTCGGCCGTCGTAGTGCGTAATGCCGATTCTGGAAAGCGCGCTTTGAGGTCGTTGCGAGATGCGGGCCGGATTGGCGGTGTTCTTGCACTTACTTCCGCGACGCAATCGAACGTCGCGCCCGCGGGAACCCAATCACTTCGCGATCATGTTCGACTTGCATCTGGTGCACCTCAAGAAATGTCAACGCTTCTTGACGCGTTACTCAGTGGCGTTGGCTGTGTTGACGAGATTGATCAGGCAATCAATGTTTCTCTCGGTGATCCGCATGCAGTGATTGTGACACGTTCGGGTGATCGCATTGCATCAAGTGGTTGGCGTATTGGCGTTGCTGACGAACGCGGATCGCATGAAGCCCGTGAAGAAGCACAACGACTTGCAGATGTTGCAGTGGGCGAGAGCAACCATCGCCGTCAACAATTGGAAACGGCTCGAAATGAATTGACCTCCGCTCGCAAGACCGTTGAGGAGATTCGCCAACGTATTGACCGTCAGACAGTGGTGGTGGAAGAAGCCTCGCAGTCACTCACCGGCGCAATCACGAATCAGCGCGCACTACAGACTGAATCGCAGATGTCTCGTGACACGATCTCAGATTTGCGTGCGCGACTCAATGAGACACAAGCGCGTGCCACACAGTTGGAAGCAATTCTTCCTGGACTGGAAGAGACAGAAGCCGCGCAAGCCGCAGCACAGAGTGCACGCGGAGAAGAACGCGCGGCAGTTGAGGCGAAAGGCGCGCATCTCGCGATGCGTCGAAAAGACCTTGATGTGCGCATCGGCGGATTACGTGAACGTGAACAGTTTTTGCGTACCCGCTACGACGAAGCTGAACGTCGTCTTGCCGCTGATACTGTCGCACGCGCCGAGGCTGCTCAACGGCGTACTCGTATTGAACGCACGTTGACTGCGCTTGGGCGCCTCGCTGATTTGGTAGATCGTCATCGTCAACAAACAGAGACTCGACTTGAAGTGTTGCATGACATGCGCCGTCGTCAAAGTGATGAAGTCCGCGCACTAGCTCAACAACTTGATGAGTCTCGTCGGGCACGACATGCAGCTGAGCAAGAACTTGAACAACATCGTGAGCGTGCTCGTCGTGTGGATGTAGAAGAAGCAGAAGCGCGCATGCGGCTAGAAGCAGCTGTAGAGACATTGCGACGCGACTTGGAAGTAGAGCCCGAAGTTGCGGAAGCCACCGAGATGCCAGAAGTTGCAGATGGCTCGACACCATCTGATCGCGCGCGAACATTGGAACGCGACCTTCGCCTGATGGGCCCGATCAACCCACTCGCACTGCAGGAATTCAATGAGTTGCAGGAGCGACATCAGTTCCTTGAAGAACAATTGAATGACGTGCGCAACACACGACGTGAACTGATGCAGGTGATAAAGGCTGTCGATCAAGAAATTCAGACGGTGTTCGCTGCTGCATTCGCTGATGTCAGCGCGAATTTCACTGAGCTGTTCGCGATGTTGTTCCCAGGTGGTAAGGGCAAGTTGGTCTTGAGTAACCCCGATGACATGTTGAATACCGGCATCGAAGTGGAAGCACAACCACCGGGCAAGACATTCAAGAAGTTGTCGCTGCTGTCTGGTGGAGAGCGATCACTCACCGCACTTGCGTATCTGTTCTCCGTCTTTCGTAGTCGCCCATCACCGTTCTATGTCATGGACGAAGTTGAAGCGGCTCTCGACGATGTGAACTTGCACCGTTTCTTGAGTTTGGTCGGAGAGTTCCGCCGTGATGCACAATTGATCATTGTGAGTCACCAAAAGCGCACAATGGAAGCAGGCGATGTGTTGCTCGGTGTCAGCATGCAACCCGGTGGTTCGTCAAAAGTTGTCAGTGAACGACCTTCTGTCGTGCTGACCACTCAGGAATCAGCATGATCGCCGTCGACACGTCACTCATCATCTTTTTTGTCGTTCTCATTGGCATTGTTCTTGTCTTTGGGTTTGGCACACTTTGGCTGAGCCGTCGTTCGCGGGGTGTCCCTCAGCCAAGGCAACGCTCGGTTCCACAACCACCGACGCCACCGCCGGTTACCGAAAGGCCGGCGCCGCCCTCTTCACGTACGACAACATCTCCACCGACTCCGACGCCAATAACTGAGCCAGCAGTTGAAGAAGAAGCAGTCGAAGCAGAGATCGCAGTACCAGCGGTTGAAGAAGAAGCAGTTGAAGATGCGACAGCCCCAAGTGTGCGCGAGCGCACAGGTCGCACGCGATCAATTTTCGCCAAAGCGTTCGGCGCAATCAAAGGGCGCAGTTCTATCGATGCATCAACGTGGGAGGAACTGGAAGAGTCACTACTTCTTGCAGACATCGGTGTGCGTCTCACGGATTCGCTTCTTGGTTCATTGCGCGATCGGGTGAAATCTGGTGCTATTGCGGGACCTGATGAATTGTTGGAAGCACTTCGTAACGATATGAAGGAGCAGTTGTCACACGCCGATCGCTCATTGCGTATCGATGCAGATACCGCTCCAAACATTTGGTTGTTTGTTGGAGTGAACGGAGTGGGCAAAACCACCACGATCGGCAAGGTAGGAACGGCGCAAGTAGGTGCTGGTCGAAAAGTATTGATGGCAGCAGGAGACACTTTCCGTGCAGCCGCGGCTGAACAATTGCAGACGTGGGCCGAACGGGCTGGGGCAGAGTTTGTTCGTGGCAGCGAAGGTGGCGATCCGGCATCGGTGATCTATGACGGCATCCAACGCGCTGGTGCGATTGGGGCGGATCTTGTTCTCGCCGACACTGCAGGCCGGTTACACAACAAAGCCAACCTGATGGAGGAGTTGGGCAAAGTACGGCGCGTGGCTGACAGGGGTCCGGGCGCTGTGAGTGAAGTGCTTCTCGTCATTGACGCAACAACAGGACAAAACGGACTGGCTCAGGCCCGCGAATTTGCAGCCGCCACCTCGGTAACTGGTGTTGTGCTCACCAAACTGGATGGGTCGGCAAAGGGCGGCATTGTCTTTGCGATTGAGACCGAACTAGGAATTCCTGTGAAGCTTGTCGGACTTGGCGAAACCGCGGTTGACCTTGTGGCTTTTGATCCTGCGGAATTTGTTGACGCCTTATTTGACTGAAATTGTGTAACAGTGACGTCATGAAATTTGGACGTAGCGGACTTTCTGCAGTTGCGGTTATCTCACTCACCACCATGCTTGCTGCTGGTTGTTCATCGGGAAGCGAGACATTGCGCTTTGTTCCTTCCGGTGGTATGGCAAATGAGTCAGCGTTGTCTGCCGATGCAAAAATGATGTGGGCAGACATTTCCTACGTTGTTGAGGGAACACTGCCGGAGATGCCATCAGAAATGGCGTCATACGTTGTGCAGAAAAAGTCGGCACCGACGCAAGAGTTGCAAGACATCGCAAAAACATTCGGACTTGAAGGCGAAGTGATTGAAGATCCCACATCTGCTGGCGACTTCGACACCGTCTTCGAGAGCTATCGCATTGGTGGAGCACAACCTGATGATGAAGCAATGTGGATGTATGGCGATGGACGTTGGTGGTCATGGTCGTATTACCCCGGAGGATCGGTATTTGGTGACACGGCAACGTCGACAGATGGATCAACTGGTGAAGGTTCATCTTCTTCCAGTGAGCCGTGCGCACCGGATGATCCCGAGTGCGTGGAACGTGAAATAGAAATTCCTGAACCTCCATCTCCGCCAGAAAATCTTCCATCAAAAAATGAAGTGGAATCACTAACGAATGAGGTTCTCAATCAGATTGGTGTGGACACGGCGGACCTGAAAGTGCAGGCATTTTCCGATGAGTGGTCTGCATGGTCGCAGGTCAATTTATTGATTGACAATCATGTGTCGCCGATTTCTTGGTATTTCAGTTTTGGTGAAGACGGGAAATTGATGTCGGCTTCTGGAGCCATGGTTGACCTAAAGAAGAGCAACACATATGAACTCGCTGACGCAACCGAGGCAGTATCACGACTTGGCGATTATCGTTATTACGGCGGCTACGGTGCGGTCGGAGCGCGTGATGCATCTGTGAGTTCATCAGCTGCGGCAACCAAGGAAGACCCGTCGATCGCTGTTGCAGAACCAGAACCAGCGGTAACGGACACCGTCACGCCAGATTCAACAGTGGAAGACATTCAACCAATTGACGACGTGCCGCTAGTTGATGAAACACCTGTTGATGACACATTGGTTGATGTCGAGCCTGAAAAAATCACCATTCCAATCACATCAGTTGCAATGTCATACACCGTGATGTACGAAGAAGACGGCAAGCAAACCCTGATGCCTGCTTTCACCTATTCCAATAAAGACGGAGAAGTGGGGACTGTCGTTGCGTTGAGTGATGATCTTTTCGCCTTCGAAGAAGTGACGGACACAACAATTGACGACGGGGAACCAATGCCTGAACCAGCGCCAGGAATCACCGAACCGATTCCGGCAGAAAAAGCCGAAACTCTGATCGGTCTCAGCGAAGACGAGGCAATGAAGACCGCATCGTCTTTGGGTTGGGAGTTTCGTGTTGCAGCGCGCGATGGCGAGCAGTACATGCTCACCACCGACTACGTCATGAATCGCGTAAATGTCACCATTGTTGAGGGAACTGTCACTGAAGTCACCGTTGGCTAGACCGATACGCTGAGACGGTCATGTTTGACTCACTTAGCGATCGATTACAGGGAATAGTCAAGCGTCTCCGCGGTAAGGGGCGTTTGACGGAAGAAGAAGTCGACGAGGTTCTCGGCGAAATCCGCACGGCACTTCTTGAGGCCGACGTCAACATTTCTGTTGTGCGCGGCGTTGTTGCGCGCATTCGCGAACAAGCCGTTGGTGTTGAAGTATCGCAGGCTCTCGACCCTGGCCAACAGATCGTCAAGATTGTTCATCAAGAACTCATCGCGTTGCTTGGTGGGGATGCACTAAAGATCACGTATTCGAGTACACCTCCGACCGTTGTGTTGATGGCGGGTCTGCAGGGTTCGGGTAAAACAACGACGGCCGCAAAACTTGCGCGCTGGTTTAAATCGCAAGGTCGCCAGCCGCTGCTTGTCGGAGCCGACTTACAACGTCCTGCAGCCGTTGAGCAGTTGCGCACGCTTGGTTCACAAATTGGTGTTCCTGTTTTCTCTGAGCCCGGTGATCCCGTATCCACTGCGCGTCGCGGACTAGATGAAGCAAAACGCCTTGGCAAAGACGTATTGATTGTCGACACTGCTGGTCGTCTCGCAATTGACGAAGAGATGATGCAACAGGTTGCGGACATCTCTCAAACAGTCGCCCCCAAATACACGTTCCTAGTTGTTGACGCGATGACTGGTCAAGACGCTGTTGGTGTTGCGACCGCGTTCCACGAACGTCTGGAAATTGATGGTGTCATTTTGTCCAAACTTGATGGTGATGCACGTGGTGGTGCTGCACTGTCAGTGAAGACGGTGATTGATCGTCCGATCGCGTTCGCCGCGACCGGCGAGCGAATTGATCAATTCGAACAGTTCCACCCTGATCGCATGGCCAGCCGCATTCTCGGCATGGGTGACGTGTTGACACTGATCGAACAAGCGGAACAGGTTTACGAAAAAGAACAAGCAGAAGAAGCTGCAGCTCGCTTGCTTGAGGGTGCGTTCACGCTTGAAGATTTTCTGGAGCAATTGCAACAACTCAAAAAAATGGGATCCATGTCGAATCTCATTGGCATGTTGCCGGGCGTTCCAAAAGAATTAAAAAATGCTGAAGTTGGCGACGACCAATTGAAAAAAGTGGAAGCGATTATTCGCTCGATGACGCCTGAAGAGCGCGCACATCCAGAAATCATCAATGGCACTCGACGCACTCGCATCGCAAAAGGAAGTGGCACTCAGGTGGCCGACATCAATAAGTTGGTCAAGCAATTCACTGAGATGCAAAAGATGATGAAACGTATGGGAGCCATGTCTGCGCCAAAGGGCAAAAGCAAAGGTGGCAAGCCCGGCAAGGTGAGCAAGAAGGCGATGATGCGCCAATTGGGCGACATGATGGGCGGTCAGGGTGGTGTACCAGGGTTTCCCGGCGCGGACGGCAGCCCCGGATTTCCACCTTTTCCCCGTTGAGAGCGCCAATCCTCACCGCTAGCCTTACCTAGTCCCGGTTTGGGCCGAAGGAGAACTCATGTCAGTGAAATTGCGCCTCACGCGTGTCGGAAAAACAAAGCAGCCGCAGTACCGCGTGGTCGCGGCCGATTCACGCCGTGCCCGCGATGGACGTTTCATTGAGATTCTCGGCCAGTACAACCCACGTAGCGAACCTTCAGTTGTCAGCATCGACAACGACAAGGCGGTGAAGTGGTTGCAGCAAGGCGCACAGCCAACCGAGCGCGTTCGCAAGTTGCTGGAAATCAGTGGCGCTTGGGAACAATTCACTGCTTCAAAGAGCAAGTAGGTCATCGTGTCGAGCACCGTGTCCGCACCCACAGCAGTTGCTGTTCTTGAACACATCGTTCGCAGCATTGTTGATCATCCAGATGACGTGAAGGTCAACTCTGTTGATGATGAAGAAGGTGTCATTCTCGAAGTACATGTCGCACCAGGTGACTTGGGTCGCGTTATTGGTCGTCGCGGTCGCACTGCGATGAGCATTCGCACCGTTGTGCGAGCAGCTGCTGCTCGTGACGGAGTCGACGTTGATGTCGACTTTGTTGATGACTGATTTCCACGATCGGTCTTTTTCTGCGCCACTTTTGGAAGTTGGGCGCATTGGTAAACCTCACGGTGTCAAAGGTGATGTTTTTGTGATGTTCGTCAGCGACCGTGAGGAACGTCGCACACCGGGCGCACAACTTGTGGCACGTAAAGCAAACATCACCCGTGAGTTGACGGTTGAAACCGTACGTCTGCAAAACGATCGGTACGTCATCCACTTTGAAGGTGTTGATGATCGAAACGACGCAGAGCTGTTGACGAACGCCGTGTTGTATGGCGAAGAGATCAAAGACGATGATGCGTTATGGGTGCACGACATGATTGGGTCACGAGTTGTGGGCGCCGATGGGACCGATTACGGAATCTGCACGGGTGTGATCGACAATCCCGCGCACGCAATTTTGGAACTTGAGTCTGGTGGCCTCGTGCCCATTCCGTTCGTGGTGTCTTATGACGACGGTGTCATTACGGTTGATCCACCAGCGGGTTTACTCAACGGCGACGACGATTAAGGTCTCACACGTGCGCATCGATGTCTTCACTTTGTTTCCCGACCTCGTCGATGATTTCTGCTCGGTCAGTCTTCTCGGCAAGGCTCGCGAGTCACACATGGTGGACGTGAATTGCCACAACATTCGCGACTACGCAACAGATGTGCATCGCACAGTTGACGACACGCCGTTTGGTGGCGGTGCCGGCATGTTGATGCGGCCGGAACCAATCTTTGATGCAGTCGAACATGTGCAGCCACCGCGACCATTACTTCTGTTGGGACCAGGTGGCAAAACATTTGATCAAGGCATGGCACAACAACTGGCGCAATTGCCAGGCTTCAGTTTGTTGTGTGGTCGATACGAAGGTGTTGATCATCGTGTCCGAGAACACTTGGTGGATGCCGAGGTTTCAGTGGGTGATGTCGTTCTTGCAGGTGGTGAGGTCGCCGCCTGTCTCATCATCGAGGCGGTCACACGCCTCGTACCAGGGGTGATGGGAAATGATGAGTCCCCGGTGACTGAGAGCTTTGGTGTGACGGGACTGCTCGAAGAACCCCAATACACCCGTCCGAGCGAATTCAGGGGCTGGGAAGTCCCCGAGGTGCTCCGCAGTGGAGATCACGGCAAGATCGCCAAATGGCGCCTAGGGCAGGCTCTGTGGAGAACCACCCAGACAAGGCCTGATCTCATTGAAGCTCGTGGGGGTCTGACCGCCGCCGAAAAAGCACTGTTGGAAGCAGTAGACCCTGTCTCGTATCCTTCAGAGTTCACTGTTTTGCCGCCGAAGGACACGCCATGAAGACCACCGACATTGTTGACAACCAGAACAAGCGTGATGACGTACCTGCATTGCGTGCAGGCGACGAAGTGAAAGTGCATGTGCGCGTTGTTGAAAGTGGCAAAGAGCGCATCCAGATTTTCCAGGGTGACGTGATTGCAATTGCAGGTTCGGGAATCTCAGAGACCTACACCGTTCGTAAGTTGAGCTACGGCGTAGGAGTTGAGCGCACATTCCCAGTGCACAGCCCATCAGTTGCAAAGATCGAGGTCGTCAAGCACGGTGATGTTCGCCGCGCCAAGTTGTACTACCTCCGTGATCGTGTTGGTAAGGCCGCAAAGATCCGCGAAAAGCGGGAGTCGTAAATTGCCCATTCGGGCGATGTCGCTCTGGGGTAGTTGGTGAACACCGACGACCTCGAAAATTTTGAGGCTGAACGCGAGTACAAACTCGCACAGGAATACCAGGATGTCGTTGGCATGTTTCGCTATGCCGTCGAAACCGAACGCCGTTTTTATCTTGCGAATGCAGTTGAGGTGAACGTTACTGGCGACAGTGCGCGTCCTCTCATTGAAGTGGTGATGACAGACGCATGGGTATGGGACATGTACCGCAAGACCCGATTCATCCCGCACGTTCGGGTACTGAGTTTCAAGGACGTAAACGTCGAGGAACTTCCAAGCGACGAAATTCTCGACTCGTCCAGCCTGTAGACAAGTCGGTTTCTCTTGACGCGCGTCGTGCGCGTGGTGCCTGGGCCGAGCGCCGAGTGGCGCAGTGGTATCGCCAACATGGGTATGAGATCGTGGCGATGAATTGGCGGTTTTATTCACCACACGCGCGGGGCGAGATAGACGTGATTGCTCGTTTGGGAAACGTGCTTGTTATTTGCGAAGTCAAGGCGCGTGCAAATGATGACTTTGGATCTCCACTGGAAGCAATATCTGCACGTAAACAATTTGTGTTGCAACGCGCAGCGTATGAATTTGTGAAACAACATGAACTTGGTGGGATGCAATTGCGATTTGATGTCGCGGCCGTTACTGGAGTGGTTGTTGATGTGTTGTGTGACGCGTTCTAGTACGGATGATTAGCGGCGTTGCCAGCACGCATGGTGCCAATGGCGACGAAGGTCGGGCGCTTGGCTTGGCACCGCCACAACGTGTCCCATGCCCACGGGAATCATGTTGTTGCATCCGGGGCAGATGTATTGCTTCACTGCTTGATACGGCTGAATACGGCGCACTTCAACGTCGCCGTATAAACCGTCCCAGATACTCATGGTGTTATCCGAGAAACGCCCATGCAAGGAGAGCGAGCGCAACAACAATCGCCGACGTTACAAACCAGATGTCTGTCTTTCGTGCAACGCGACGTCGCTGAGGATCAAAACCCATGGGTCAAGTATCGCCTCAAATTGTCAAAGCGCCAAGTTTCTCTTGAACGCAGTGACTAGCGTCAAAGCGTGACTTCTGCAGCCACACATAGGCAACGCATTGTTGGCATTGCTTTGGCTGCGTCCGTTGTCATTGGCACGTGGCTGTCGATCACATCACATTCGGGGAACGCAGCGATTCCAACGGAAGACTCAGTATCAGTTGTCACTGCTGCGCCGACTACCACAAACAGCACAACAACATCAACAACCTTGCCATCGGCAGCCACGACGATTCCACCGGGTTGCCCGGTGCCGCAGGAGGCAAGTGTGGTGTTCCTCGGAACCGCAACTGCGAGCGATGTGTCGACAGTGTCTTTTGTTGTTGATCAAGTGCGTTACGGAACATTGGAAACTGTGGTCGCGGGTGGAACTGTCAGCGTTCGATATGGCGCAGATGTGAAATATGTGAATGTCGGTGATCAATATCTTGTCGCCGCGGTGATTGACCCCGCATCGTTACAACTGTCTTCCACTGTGCGTGACAATCCCGACATGTTTGGCGGGGCAGCAGTTGCGGGTGCGATTGAACAAGGACGTTGTCCCAATCTTGAAGAAGCGGTGCGCACTTTGTGGCCCGATGGATCGAGTCTTGAATCAGGAGTGTTCACACCGTTTTTAGAAAGTGGTGGGCGCATCGCGATTGCGATAGTTGTTCCTGCGATTTTGGGATTTGTGTTGTTGCTCGCGCTGGTATGGATCAAGCGCGGAATGCAACGGTAGCGTTCGCGCGCAATTCATCCACGGCTGCTTTTAGACCACCTGGGTGTTTGTAGAGAGCGCTTCCTGCAATTAACACGTTTGCGCCACTTGATGCAGCGCCTGACACTGTTGTGGCATTGATGCCACCATCAACTTCAACATTGACAACGTCACTGAGGCCAGCTTTTGTGATCATGTCGCGTACCTGACGAATCTTTGGTTCCATCGTTGCGATGTACTTCTGTCCGCCAAAACCAGGGTTCACTGTCATCACGAGAACCATGTCGATGAGATCAAGAACATTTTCCACTTCACTAGCGGGAGTGTGTGGGTTTAGTGCAACAGCTGCATTTGCGCCGAGTGAGCGAATGTTTTCGAGTGTGCGATGTAAATGTGTGCATGCTTCAACGTGAACGATGAGTCGTGAGCAACCAGCGACTATGTATTCCTTTGCCATCACATCGGGCGTGTAGACCATGAGGTGTGCTTCGAACGGCAACGTTGTGTATGAACGTGTTGACCCGATGACGTCGGGACCAAATGTGAGGTTGGGAACAAACTGACCGTCCATCACATCCCACTGAATTAGGTCGACACCGGCTTCTTCAAGCGCTTTCACTTCTTCGCCGAGTCGGGAAAAATCAGCGGGGAGAACAGATGGCGCAATTTGCAGTGGACACGTCACGACGTCACCCTAGCCAAAGTGTCGTGTATGGCGAGGGTGAATTCGTCAGCACGAATACGCTGTGTTGGTGAATCAAGCACTGCACACCATCACAATCGACAAGTTGGTCGCCGGCGGTGACGGACTTGGTCGCCTCGAAGATGGACGCGTGGTGTTTGTCCCCGATGTCATCGCTGGCGAGACCGTGCAGGTTGAACTTGTCGAGACAAAGCGCGACTTTGCGCGCGCTCAACTTGTGACTGTCGAGGCGCCTGCTCCAACTCGACGAGACGCACCGTGCAAATTCGTGGCCGAGGCATGCGGTGGATGTAATTGGCAACACATCGACCAAGACGCTCAACTTCGGTTGAAATCCGACATTGTTGTTGAGGCATTTGCGCGTACCGCACGACTTGATGTGGAGATTCATCGCCGACGAGGAGTGCCCGACACCGCGCGTCGCACAACGGTGCGCATGGTGGCAGACAACAATGGCTTGCTGGGTTTTCGTCAACGCGATTCGCATGACATGGTGGCAACATCGGAATGCATCGTGGCGCATGACCTGATTAACGCGTTCCTGCATGAACCGGTTCTTGATGCAGCAGGAGAGATCACTATTCGTGTCGGAGCCCGCACCGGAGATGTTGGCATGTGGTGTCATGAGGGACGGATCCGTGATGGTGTGGGGTCTCATGCACAACGTGGTCAGCGCGCGCCGATTCATGAGGTGGTGGGCGAGAACACGTATCGCGTGTCGATGTCGTCGTTTTTTCAATCATCACCAGAGGCTGCGGAGTTATTGATCACGACCCTTACAACCGACTTTGATTCATTTGGCGTTGAGGGTGGCACTTTGCTTGATGCATACGGCGGTGTCGGGTTGTTTAGTAAAGCATTCGCAACGCGGTTCGATGAGTTATACCTGGTCGAATCGAATCCGCAAGCATGCCGCGATGCGGTACACAATTTGGAAGACTGCGCGGCCACAATTGACGAAGTTGAATTTGAGCATTGGGATCCGGTCGATGTTGATGTGGTAATTGCAGATCCGGCACGAGATGGTCTTGGTAAGCGTGGCGTCGCCACATTGCTAGAAGTGGATGCGCCTGTGGTCGCACTCATCAGTTGTGATGCGGTTGCTGGTGCGCGCGATGTTTCGCTGCTTGTACAGGGTGGGTATGACCTTGATCGGGTCTCGGTGCTTGATCTTTTCCCCAACACGAATCACGTTGAAGTAGTGAGCATCCTCACCAAATAAAACAAATGGTGCGCCCTCTGGGGCTCGAACCCAGGACCTGCGGATTAAGAGTCCGTTGCTCTACCAACTGAGCTAAAGGCGCATGTGCGAAGAGCAGTCTACGGTGCAACAAGGTGTTCTCATAAAGCAAAACGCGGTGACTCTGAAAAACAGAGTCACCGCGCATTGGGGTGATCGAGGGGACTTGAACCCCCGGCCTTCAGGGCCACAACCTGACGCTCTAACCAGGCTGAGCTACGACCACCATGTGGAAAAACCATTTTGCCACAGCATTTAGTGTGAACCAACTCGCATTTTGATTAGTGCGGTAGCCTGACACTGAACCGGTACACGGAGACGATAACGATGGCGCCGACACTAACGACGCAGCATCTGGCAGAAAAAGCCAAATTAATTACGCAACGAGAGTTGCAGACCTACAAAGAGCGAACCAAAGGTTCGCAAAAGGCCACGGAGCGAGCGCGAAAAGTTCTTCCTCTCGGAGTGCCATCCAGTTTTCAGGCATACGACCCACATCCGATCCTGGTGCGTAGTGCACAGGGCTCATGGATGGAAGATGTTGATGGCAATCGCTACACCGATTACGACATGGGCTTCGGGGCCCTTTTTGCTGGGCATTTACACCCAATTGTGCGTCGTGCGATTGAACAGCAATTAGATCACGGCACATTGTTTGTTACTCCGTGTGAGGCCAATGCTGAGGTCGCCGAACTTCTTGCCGCGCGTTACAACTTGCCAATGTGGCGATTCACCAACTCTGGTACCGAGGCAACAATGGATGCGATTCGTGTTGCGCGTGGCATCACCGGTCGCGACAAGATCGTCAAAGTTGAAGGTGGTTATCACGGTCATCACGACGAAGTGATGATCTCCATGAAGCCACCGGTTGATAAAGCTGGACCAGCGGATAACCCCATTGCGTATCCGCAAACTGCAGGCATCACACAGTCTGTATTGGAAGACACAATCGTCATTCCGTATAACGACCCCGAAGCACTTGAGCGTGTTTTGAAAAACGGTGATGTTGCAGCGTTCATTGTTGAACCGGTAATGGAAAACATCGGTATTTGTTTGCCACAACCTGGCTACTTAGAAGCAGTGCGTGAGATCACAAATCGCTATGGAACCAAACTGATTTTTGACGAAGTCAAAACAGGTATCACTGCCGGATGGAGTGGTGCAACTGGAGCGCTTGGTGTGCAGCCCGACCTTGTGTGTTTGGCAAAGAGCATTGGCGGTGGACTGCCAATCGGCGCATTTGGTGGAACGCAAGAGTTGATGGATCAAATCACCGCTGGTCGCGTGTTGCATTTAGGTACATACAACGGCAATCCGTTGTGTATGGCTGCAACAAAAGCTGTGCTCGCAGATGTCTGTACACCAGAAGTAACCGCTGAGGTGGTCGCACGCAACAACAAACTTGTACAGGCGTGCGCCGACATCATCGCCGACGCAGGCATCCCCGCTCACACGGTGTCGTTTGGTGCAAAAGGCTGTGTGACGTGGGCTCCTCAACAAATACGTAACTATCGCGACTACAAAGCGACCGATTTTGATCTGGCGTTCGCACAATGGATGCACGGAATTAATCGCGGCATTTTGTTGCCACCAGGTCTTGATGAACAGTGGTTGATTTCTGTGATGCACTCCGATGACGATGCAATGAGATATGCTTCAGTCTTCGGAGAATTTGTAGATGAACTCACCAACTGATCATTCGATAGTCATTCATCCACGTCCCAGCCTCGTAAAGATGGTGTTGCGCGGGCTATTTAAACGTTGTGCATGGTGTGGTGGCAAGCGAGCGTTCTTCACCAGTTTTTTTAAAAAGGGTGAACGTTGCAACACATGTGGGTTGAACTGGCAGCGCAACCTTGAAGGATTCGAGTTGGGGGCTGCCGCGATGGGAGTCTTCCTCACCTTCGGTCCGATTCTTTTGTGGATGACTGTGGCGATTCTTGCTGGAGTTGATGTTGTGCCATTGGTTGTCGTAGCCGCTGCGCTTGCAATCTTTGTTCCGATCTTCACGTATCCGCTCACATACACCGTGTGGTTTGGTGTGTATTTGTTCATGAATGAACCAGAAGAAGAAGAATTGGCCGACGCGGTGCGTTGGCTTGATCAAGTCTGAAACACCCCGTCTCTAGGGTGCGCTGGCGCGGTGCCGAGGTGACCCACTCCAGCCCCACATTGGCCCCGCGTCCATCATTTCTGCCCAATGGCCCCCGATTTGGGACCAGAGGAGGAGAAATGGTGGAAATGCTTGACCGAACACCTGTTCGTAAGTACAGTCAACTCATCTTCAGTGAAAGGCACCAGACATGACCGGAATGACCCCAGAACGCGACAAAGCACTTGATGCAGCTCTCGCCCAGATCGACAAACAATTTGGCAAAGGCTCCATCATGCGGATGGGTGAAAAGGGCACCATGGCGATCGAGTCGATCCCCACGGGCGCTCTTCCGCTTGACCTTGCCCTCGGAGTGGGCGGTCTACCACGTGGTCGCGTTGTTGAGATCTACGGACCCGAGTCTTCAGGTAAGTCAACGCTTGCGATGCATGCTGTTGCCGAAGCACAGCGCAACGGTGGCATCTGTGCCTACATCGACGCAGAGCATGCGATGGACCCCGTGTATGCACAGGCCATCGGTGTCGACATCGACCAGTTGCTCATCTCGCAACCAGACACTGGTGAACAGGCATTGGAAATTGCCGACATGTTGATTCGCTCTGGCGCACTTGATGTTGTTGTTATCGACTCTGTTGCAGCGCTCACGCCACGCGCCGAAATTGAGGGCGACATGGGTGACAGCCACGTTGGTTTGCAAGCTCGCCTGATGAGCCAAGCATTGCGCAAGATCACGGCGAACCTCAACAAGTCAAAAACCATTTGTATTTTCATCAACCAGCTACGCGAAAAAATTGGCGTCATGTTTGGTTCACCAGAAACAACACCTGGTGGTCGTGCATTGAAGTTCTATTCATCAGTTCGTCTTGACATTCGTCGCATCGAATCCATCAAAGATGGTGCAGAAGTTGTAGGTGCACGCACACGCGTAAAAGTGGTGAAAAACAAAGTGTCACCACCGTTCCGTCAGGCAGAGTTCGACATCATGTACGGCAAAGGCATCAGCCGTGAAGGTGCGTTGCTTGATCTTGCGGTCGAGATGGAAATCGCAAAGAAATCTGGTGCATGGTTTACCTATGAGGGCGAGCAACTTGGACAAGGTCGTGAAAACTCAAAGAACTTCCTCACGGCTCACCCCGAGATCATGATGGAAATCGCGGAGAAGATTCGGGAGAAAGCTGGTCTCAATGGCGTGGTGGAAGCGGAAGAGTTCAGCGAAGCCGACGAAGAGCCCATCGAACTCGACTAAACAATCGACCACTGAGTCACGGGCATTCATGTAATGCCTGCAGAAAATCTCCACGTGAGACTCTCGCGTACGAGCCGGACCTGTTCATTCGGGTCCGGCTCTTGCGTTATGTTTGGTCACGGATTCATTCAGGAGGGCCCTGAATGCCCACGAGGGGGACCGATGAAATTCGGGGGCAAGGTCATCGCGGTATTGGCTGTGATGGGACTATCAGTGACACCGTTGTCACCACTTAACACAGCGTCAGCGAACGCGCCAGATGATGGGCGTCCAACGCAAGAAAGCCTCGACGTCGTTGCTGGACCAAGCACCTATGCCGGACAATGGGGTGATGTCACTGGTGGTGTGGCGGGGCGTCCGTATGTGAAGTATCTGGCAGTAACGCCATACAACACCACAACGAAAACGTATGGCACGAAAATTGAGTACGTGACGAATGGTTCTGTGTCCACACCAACGTCTACGCAAGCAGGTGACATCACTATGACCTTGACCCCGTACAACGTATGTGGTGGTCAAACAACATCTGGCTGCTATAAAGCCCCGAATCGCATTGGCGCAATGATCGGCTATGTAAAAGGGCCAAACCAATTAGGGGCTGACTTTTCCAATCCGTCGGTTGCATCCGTAAGGGATGTGATGCAAGAAAATTCACTTATCGAAGTTGTTATCAACATGAATACGTGGGGGTCCACCCTTCGTTGGACGTGGTTGAACGGAATTCCCACTTACTGGAAAGTGGACAACTTGGGTCAAGCCAACGCCGAAGTGTCAATGAAGTTCGCGTTGACTACCGGACCGAGCCAAGTATGTGACACACGCATTCCGGTTGAGGGCTGCGATCCGACGAAAGCCGGAGCAAACTTTGCGCCCACCGAAATGCTGAAGACAGATTTCGTCTTCAGTTTGGATGAGACCGGTGTTGATGCAACGTTTAACGGAACCTTGTTTGCCTCACGCAATGCCGATCTTGGTTCACTTGAAGCAGTTCCCCTCGGCAGTCCAACACTTGGCCTCACCTATGGTGTGTCCGGATCAAGTGAATTGAGTGGGAGACCAAACATTGCAACGTTTTATGCATTTGTTTCCGATAACTCATTGTTGAACTACTTCGGAGTTACACAAGATGTACTTGAGTCACCTGACTTCCGCAGTAGCTCCACTCTTGCAGTGACGCGCGCGGACAAAGGTGGACAAGGTGAGTCTGTGTGGGAACGAATGAACGCGACCGACTTTGGTACCGCTGGTTACCTGTTGACAGTGATGGACATTCAATTCAATGGCACCGCAGTTACACAGGCGGCCGGACCAACGAAGCCAGCATTATTTAAAGTCGGCAACAAAAATTCCAGTCTGATCACGCTGAAGAAATCAGGAAAGCAATACACAGTGAGTGCGCGTGCTAACACCAATGCCTGCAAGAAATCTGCGTGTCGTTGGGTCGTCTCGAAGTCACAGAGCACGTACTCCACTAAGGCGAAGAAACTAAAGACGATTGCGGCAAAGGTCTCTGGCAATACCGTGACTGGTTCATCAGTTGTGAGCGCCAAGAAGAATGACCGCATAGCGGTGGTCCTACAGAAGCAACAAAAGAAAAAGGGCAAAAAGGCGACATGGGTGTATGTCACTTCTCGCCTTGTTGTCGCTTCGTAATTAGGAATACTGCCCTACGTAATTGGGCAGTGAGGTCTAGATAGCCTGAGGGGATTGTGAGCACCACATCCCCTCAGGACGATCGCACAGAAACGGGTCAGCCCCGCTACATCGTGCACACCTTTGGGTGTCAGATGAACGAACATGATTCTGAGCGGATCTCGGGACTGCTCGAGTCAGATGGTTACAGCCGTGTCGAACACCAAGACGATGCTGATGTGGTGGTGTTGAACACTTGTTGCATCAGGGAAAATGCCGACAACAAGTTGTATGGCACTCTCGGTTGGTTAAAAACGTGGAAAGACGAACGCGAGGGTCGTCAGATTGTGGTTGCCGGCTGCCTGTCTCAAAAAGATAAGTCCGGTGTGCAGGATCGCGCACCGTGGGTAGATGTCGTCATGGGCACGCACAATGTTCATCGCACAACTGACCTGTTGGACATCGCACGCAAGCAAGGACCCGTTACTGAAATTCTTGAAGAAGCGGTAATTGATGATCATGCACTGTTCCCGAGTGCATTACCAGTACGTCGCGAGACCACATTCACCGCATGGGTGACCGTGCAAATTGGTTGTGATAACACGTGTGCGTTTTGCATTGTCCCATCTGTGCGTGGAAAGGAAATCAGCCGCCCGTTTGACGACATTGTTGATGAAGTGCGCACCCTCGCACAGCAAGGTGTTACAGAGGTGACACTGCTGGGACAAAACGTGAACAGCTACGGACGAGACCTCGCCTTAGCCGCACGTCACGCTGGCGAAGATGTGCGTGCTCGCCCGATGTTTGCTCAACTTCTGCGCGACGTCGGCTCTGTTCCTGGCATCGAACGCGTTCGTTACACGAGTCCGCATCCCAAGGACATGCGTCGTGATGTGTTGGAGGCGATGGCGGAAACTCCGACGGTGTGTGAGAACTTGCACTATCCACTACAGGCGGGAAGCGACCGTGTTCTGTCGTTGATGCATCGCGGCTACACCGCGGACCGTTATCTCGAACGACTTCGCGAAGCGCGCGAATTGATTCCCGACCTGTCGGTCACCACCGACATCATTGTGGGATTCCCCGGTGAAACCGAAGATGACTTCGTGAAGACATTGGAAGTGTCAGCTGAAGCAGACTTTGATTCTGCATACACATTCATCTTCTCGCCACGCGAGGGAACCGAAGCAGCAACAATGGTCGATCACTTTGTAGACCCTGCTGTGATCGCCGAGCGATTTGAACGCTTGCGCGCGGTGGTGGAGCGCAGTGCGTTGTTGAAGCATCAGGCTCGCGTGGGTCGCATTGAGGAAGTCGTCGTTGAAGGGCCTAGTAAGCGCAACGAAGGAGTGTTCTCAGGACGCACACGTCAGAACAAGTTGGTGCATTTCCCATCAAAGTCTCCATTGCGCCCCGGCACATTTGCAATGGTGGAAATCACACGCGGTGCACCGCATTTTCTCGAAGGTGTTCTCATCGAAGTCACTCGTGAGGCAACTCATCGCATCCGCATTCCTGTGAGTGCGGGTTAGATCAATTGATGTTGCCACCTGTCATCGTGCTTGGGTGCACGGCTAGTGGGAAAAGTGATGTTGCGATGGAAGTAGCAACGAGGTCGTCCACACCAGTACACATCGTCGCTGCTGATGCAATGCAGGTGTATCGCCACATGAACATTGGAACTGCCAAACCAACTGAACACGATCAACAACTGGTTCCACATCATTGTCTTGATCTTGTCGAACCAAGTGAACGTTTCACGGTTGCTGCATATCTTGAAAACGCACAACAAGCTTTTCGTGACATTGACGAAATGGGAGCACGAGCCCTCGTTGTTGGCGGCACTGGGTTGTATGTAAGCGCGATTGTTGATGGTTTGTCGATGCCAGGTGAATGGCCAGAGATTCGCACCGAGTTAGAGAACAATCCTGATACCGCGGCGATGTATACGGAACTTGTTGCGCGCGATCCGACAGCTGCATCAAAAATGGAGCCCAACAATCGTCGTCGCATCATTCGCGCATTGGAAGTGTGCAGGGGAAGTGGCACAACATTTAGTTCCTTTGGGCCCGGTCTTGATCAGTATCCGGCGACTGACATCGCCATGGTCGGTATTCGGTGGTCGCGAGAGGCACTCGGACGGCGCATTGAGACACGCGTGCATGCGATGGTTGCGGCTGGATTAGTCGACGAAGTTCGCTCACTCGTCTCCTCGGCTGATGGTCTGTCGCCAACTGCGGCCCAAGCACTGGGATACAAAGAGATGATCGCTCATCTGGAGGGTCACATCACTCTGGTGGAGGCAATTGACCTCATCGTCTTGCGCACACGTCAATTTGCGGTTCGTCAAGAACGCTGGTTTCGTCGTGATCCGCGGATTTCGTGGATCGACATAGATGACAATGCCACAAGCGCAGTATCAAAAGTCGCCCCTGTCGTTCGTGGTTTCTTGTCATAGTCTGAGCATGTCTATGAAATTGTCGCTCACAAAACACCACGGGTTGGGAAATGACTTCCTGGTGTTTGACCGTACCCAAGGAATCCCCTCACAGCCCTGGACGGAGTTGGCAGTGAAGTGGTGCGATCGTCGCACCGGAATTGGAGCTGACGGATTACTTCTTCTTGATCGCGTTGATGAGCACACCCTGGGAATGGAGTTGTACAACGCTGATGGATCGCGCGCGGAGATGAGTGGCAATGGTATTCGCTGTCTCGCCCAAGCTGCATACATCGCTGATGCACGCTCCGGGTCGCATGAGTATTCGGTGTTCACCGACGCGGGAGTACGCGTGTTGGAAGTACACGGCGTATCTGATGATGACCCCAACACATTGCAGGTGGAAGTGCACATGGGTGCAGTCGAGACATTGTCAGAACCTGACAACTGGGCATCGTTGCAGTGCCATCCGGATCGTCCTGTTCGTCACGTGTCATTAGGTAATCCGCATTCAGTTGTTGGTGTTGAAAACGTGCGCGAGGTAGATCTCGAATTGTTGGGTCTCAAAGTGCCGCAGATCAATCTGGAGATCATCGAACCGGGTCCAGAAAATCACGCAATCACATTGCGCGTGCACGAGCGCGGTGCAGGCATCACGATGGCCTGTGGTACCGGTGCGTGTGCGGGTGCAGAAGCCGCTATTGCGTGGGGTCTTGTGCCAAGAAGCGTGGAAGAAGTGCTGGTGCACATGGACGGCGGTGATGCACGTGTGCGCATCGACAACGACACTCGCACCGCAGTGCTCATAGGTCCAACAATATTCGTGGCGACAGTCATGGTTGACGCGTGAGTAATCCGTACCAGGAGGCCCTTGGTCAGACGCTCATTGAGCGCACATTTCGTGAACGCATCGTGCTTGTGGGAGTGACCTTGCACGGACAAAGTGATGAAGACACTGAAGAAGGATTAGACGAGCTCTCACTGCTTATCGACACAGCTGGTGCTGATGAGGCTGCGCGTGTCACACAGCGACGCGATGTTCCTGATCCCGCGTGGTACATCGGTAAAGGCAAAGTGGATGAATTGCGCGACGTGTGTTTAGCGGTTGACGCCGACACGGTTGTGTTTGACGCTGAGTTATCACCTGGTCAGCAGTACAACTTGGAAAAGGCGCTGGGTCGCACCGCACTTGATCGAACTGCAGTAATTCTCGACATCTTCGCGCAAAATGCACACACCCAAGAAGGTAAAGCACAAGTTGAACTGGCTCTGTTGCGCTATCGCTTGCCTCGACTTCGTCGCGGAATTTCGGGCGCGATGTCCCAGCAAGGTGCTGGTATCGGTACTCGCGGTCCGGGTGAAACACGCTTAGAAGTTGATCGTCGTCGCATCATGCGTCGCATCACCAAACTGGAACACGATCTGCAAGATCTGCAACGCACACGTCAATTGCAGCGCAAGAGTCGTTCTCGTAGTGGATTGTCATCTGTTGTCATTGTTGGGTACACAAACGCTGGGAAATCAACATTGCTTAATTCATTGACGAAGGCTGGCGTGTTAACTGAGAACAGATTGTTTGCCACGCTTGATCCCACCACGAGGCGTCTTGCGCTACCTGGTGGTGAGCCAGTGCTGCTTACCGACACGGTGGGTTTTGTGCGCAAGTTGCCGCACGGTCTCATTGAAGCGTTCAAGAGCACGCTCGAAGTTGCAGCCGAGGCTGACATGTTGATTCATGTTGTTGATGCGAGTGCGCAGTATCCCGACCATCAAATTGATGCGGTGCGCGAGGTGCTCACAGAGATTGACGCTGACCAAGTACCCGAACTGATCGTGTTCAACAAGAGTGATCTCGCCGACGATGCCGTGCCAGATTTGCTACGCGATTACGAAGGTTCTGTCGCTGTGTCGGCCCTCACGGGGCAGGGGCTTGATGCGTTGTTGCGCACCATTGGTGATCGCATGCGTTCTCTCGCCAAGGTCACCGAGCTTGTCATTCCGTTTGATCGTGGCGACATTTTGGCTGCCGTTCATCGCGAAGGTGAAGTGGTGTCAACCGAAGAAACAGAGGGCGGTATGCGTATCCGTGCGCGCCTGTCTGAAGCATCTGTCGGACGTTTGCGCGAGTTTGTTGTTTCCGATGTGTGGGGACAAGGATAGAAACGCCATGTCAGACCGTGACCAACAAGGATTTGTTCCACCGCCGTACCCGTATGACCGCCTTGATGCCTTCGCTGCGTTAGCGCGTGAACATGAGGGTGGCATTGTTGACCTGTCTATTGGTACTCCGTGTGACCCACCGCCCGATGCGGTGATTGCTGCGTTGTCATCATCTAACAGTGAACGTGGATATCCGGCAAGCATCGGCTCTGAAGCGTTACGACGCTCTATTGCGCGGTGGATGGCGCGCCGTTTTGCAATTGACATGCCAACGTCTCACATTGCGGCATGCATCGGCACGAAAGAATTTGTTGCAACAACTCCGCAATACATGAAGTTGCGTCGACCTAATCGCGACACTGTGTTGTATCCCGCCGTGTCGTACCCGACGTACGAGATGGGTGCAACACTGGCTGGCTTGCGGGCTGTTGCAATCCCGAATAACGCAGATGGCACTCTTGATCTTTCGTCGATTTCCGATAGCGATGCAGAACGCGCGCTGTTGTTGTGGGTGAACAGTCCTAGCAATCCCACTGGTGCACTTGATGATTTAGGTGCAGCCGCCGCATGGGGTCGCGAACATGGTGTGCCGGTGTTTTCCGACGAGTGTTACACCGAGTTCACATGGAGTCATCCATCGCAGTCGATCTTGCAACACGGCATTGATGGAGTTATTGCGGTGCATTCATTGTCGAAGCGCTCAAATCTTGCAGGTGTGCGAGTTGGGTTTTACGCAGGTGATGCAGAGATTGTCGAATACTTGAAAGAAGTACGCAAGCACGCGGGCTTTATGGTGCCCGGCCCAGCACAAGCTGCTGGTGTTGCAGCTCTCGATGATGACGAACACGTACGCATTCAACGTGATCGCTACTTGAAGCGTCTTGAGTACATGGCCGATGTGTTGTCACGGTGGTCGGGAATTGACGTTCCACTTCCTGACGGTGGCTTTTACTTGTGGTTTGATGCAGGCAATGCGTGGGAGTTCACCGAACGTCTCGCACGTGAAGGTGGAGCACTTGTGAGTCCCGGTGACTTCTATGGTGCAGGCGGATCACGTCACGTACGCGTGGCGGTTGTTCAACCTGACTCAGCGTTGCAACGTGTTGCGGAGCGATTATCTGTCCACTGATGTGTGACGTCGTGCTGTGATTACAGACGACGCAAGACGGTGACGACTTTGCCGTACACCGACACTTCATCAGAGCGGAACTTCATCGGTTCCATTGATGGATTAGCGGGTACAAGCGTGACGTTGTCGCCTGAGTGCTTGTAGGTCTTTACGGTTGCTTCATCGCCGGGAATACCTGCAACAACAATGTCGCCGTTGTCTGCAACTTTTTGTTGACGTGCAACGACATAGTCGCCATCCAAAATGCCCGCGTCGATCATGGAGTCACCACGAACGCGCAACATAAACAGTTCGCCTTCGCCGGTGAAGTCGGTGGGCAACGGAATGAGGTCTTCTACGTTTTGTTGCGCGAGCACGTTGGTGCCAGCAGCAACATCTCCAATGAGTGGCACATGGCGGGCAGGGCGACGCTCCATGGCAACGCCTGAGTTGGTGTCGAAGCGCACTTCCATTGCACGGGGCTTGGTGGGGTCACGTCGCAGGTAGCCAAGCTTCTGCAGGGTGGCGAGGTGGTTGTGAACGGTGGAAGGGGAGTTGAGCCCCACTGCCTCGCCGATCTCGCGGACGCTTGGTGGATAGCCGCGCTCTTGCATGCTGGCCTCAATGACTTCAAGGATTTCGCGTTGGCGGGCGGTGAGTGTGGTGTCAGACATGTGACGAAGCGTACATGCGTTCGGAGGGGAAGGCAAACATTTGTTCGTGGAACAAATGTTCGGAAAAAGTCTTGACATCGAACAGGTGTTCGGCAAAACTATCGAACACCCGTTCGCTACGGTCATCCGTACTAGATCAGCCCAGCCCCACAACCCCTGAAATCACAAGATTTCAGACTTTTCCGAAAGGACCAGTCATGACCGCCATCATCGATCCACTCCACATCCCTGGAACCCGCTCACAGCGCTCAGGCGCTCTGGTTACTCCATCATGGGAACCTCGTTCGATCCGCCACCCAGTGGCGAAGAGTCGCCCATCGGCACGCGTCTATCGCCGTCGCCGCATGGTGGTGGGTACCGCACTTGCGGTAGCTGTCGCCAGCATGGTGACCATCGCGATGGGAACTTCTGCAATTGCGAATGAACCAGGCGTTGGAAACCAAGCAGTGCCACGTGCAATCGTCGTGCAACAAGGAGACACGTTGTGGGAGATCGCTCGACGTATCGCGCCTACCGGCAACATCAGCAATTTGGTTGATGAATTGGTGCGCATTAACGGAGCTGACTTGCAAGTGGGCCAGATCATCCGCGTTCCCTAGTTGATGACAACAAAAGTCACAACCACTTACGGAATGTAAAAACAAATACGGGCACGTGCCTCAGTCGCCTCTAAATGGCGGTTTATAGTGAGATTGATGCGTTGCCCGGTATGTCATCACGACGACACGAAGGTTGTTGACTCTCGTGCTGCCGACGATGGTGCGTCTATTCGTCGTCGTCGTGAGTGTTTGGAGTGCACATATCGCTTCACTACGTATGAGCGTTTGGAAGACGCTCCATTGATGGTGATGAAAAACTCCGGTCGTCGCGCTCCCTTTGATCGGGAAAAAGTCGCTGGTGGGGTGCGCTCGGCATGCAAGGGACGCCCAGTGGAGCCAGAGCAGATTGAAGCATTGGCAGAGTCAGTTGAAGATGAGGTGCGTGCGCTGGTGAAGACTGGCGAAACCGTCACCACCTCATTGATTGGACACATGGTTTTAGAGCGTTTGCGTGGACTTGACGAAGTGGCGTATGTGCGTTTTGCGAGTGTGTACAAAAACTTTCACGACGCTGCAGACTTCCGTCGCGAGTTAGCTCTTCTCAAACAAAACTGAGATCAAACAAAACTCAGTGATTTAGCGCATTCGTTCGTAGCGCACAAAGAGATAATCGCCATCGCGACACATCTGCGCAATGCGAAAAAGTTGATTGTTGAATCGATGTTGCACAAATGAAGATGTAATAGTTGTGCCGCCATTGCCAATGTGTGGCGTGATCGTGAGATTGATCGCATCAACAAGTCCAGCTTGCAATAGTGCTGCATTGAGCATTGGTCCGCCTTCAACATGAATCACATGGGCGCCAAGTTTGCTATGCAACATGTCAATGATTACGGCGAGATCAACAGCATCTTCGCCTGCGCGGAACGAACGAACGGGCACATCGGGAGCAGTAGTGGTTGTGGCAACCATGCCCCAACCCGAAGTAAAGAGCGCTGAGTCCCAATCACAATCGCAACTCTTGCTCACCACCACGATGGGCATAGGGGAGCGTGTCGGTGCGCCGTAGTGTTCGGCGCGCACTGTTCCGGCACCGACGAGAACAACGTCAGCGTTGTCGCGCAGGGTTAACAACATCTCACGATCAGTATCGCTACCGAGTGGGCCGGAGCGTCCATTTACATCAGTGACACCATCGGGGGTAGTGATCATGCACAACTCAACCGACACGTCCGCCACGCGATCAAAGGCCATCGCCTCACGCACCGTCACCTCGTGCATGGTGGCGCCTTTGTCACTTGCTGTAAACGTTGTGGCATCACGGCGAAAAAGACGTTGCACGGCTTCAGTGTAGGAAGTGGCAAAGTAGTTGCATGAGTAACGACGCGAATCGGGTTGTGTATCGAACATGTCCACTGTGTGAGGCCACATGCGGTCTAGAGATCACGGTCAATCCGGCGAACGAAGTTGTACGTATTCGCGGCGACCAAAACGACGTCTTCAGCAAAGGTTTCATTTGCCCGAAGGGAAGTTCGCTCAAGCAGTTGCATGAAGACCCCGATCGTCTACGGATGCCGATGGTGAAACGAGACGGCAAACACGTCGAGGTGTCGTGGGATGAGGCATGGCAGGTGGTGCGCGATGGTTTCGCGCGTGTGATTGCCGCCCATGGTCGCGATGCACTCGCGACATACACGGGCAATCCGAATGCTCACAATCTGTCGTCGATGCTGTACACGGGCAACGTTGTTCGTGCAGCGGGAACACGCAATCGTTTTAGTGCGGCAACTGTTGATCAAATGCCGATGCATGTGGCAGCGGGGTACATGTTTGGTTTGCCGGTGAACATTCCCGTTCCTGATCTTGACCACACCGATTACTTGTTGATTGTTGGTGCGAATCCGTACGCATCAAATGGCAGCTTGTGCACAGCACCTGATTTCCCCGGTCGCATCGAAGCAATTCGCGCACGTGGCGGAAAAGTAGTGGTTGTTGATCCACGTCGTACGCGCACTGCTCAAGAAGCAGACGAATGGTTGGCTATTCGTCCAGGAACAGATGGGTTGCTTCTCGCGGCAATTGCACACGTGCTGTACGAAGAAGGTCTCGCAACGGTGGGCGATCACCTGCAAGGGCATGTCAATGGTTTTGATGAGTTGCGTAACGCACTTACACCGTTTTCACCCGACGCGGTTACCGAGGCGACCGGAATTAGTGCATCAACTATTCGCACGCTTGCGCGAGAACTTGCTGGTGCACCCACCGCTGCGGTATACGGACGAATCGGCGCAAACGTTGTTGAGTTCGGCACCACGCAAGCATGGTTGGTGTTTGTGCTCAACACATTGACCGGCAATCTTGATCGTCGTGGTGGAGGCATGTTTGCGCTGCCCGCTGCCGGAGGAGCAAATACGCGTGGATCATCTCGTGCATCGGCACAGGCGAATGACTCCTCAAAAGTGCGTAAAGGAAAGGGTTTTGCAATTGGTCGTGGCGCGACTCGCGTGCGCAAACTTCCCGAAGTAATGGGCGAATATCCCGTTGCCGCGATGGCAGAGGAAATTCTCACTCCTGGCGAGGGGCAAGTGAAAGCGCTTATCACGCTCGCGGGTAATCCTGTTGTCTCAACTCCGAATGCGCATCAGTTAGACGAAGCACTCGCATCACTTGAGTTCATGGTGAGCGTTGATATGTATCTCAACGAAACGACGCGACATGCTGATGTGATCTTGCCACCACCATCACAATTGCAACGCGATCACTTTGATGTGTTGTTGATGCAATTTGCTGTACGTAATGTGGCGAACTACAGCACTGCGCCATTGCCACTCGATGATGGTCAACCAGATGAATGGGAAGTGCTTGCCAAACTTGCTGGCATTTTGCAGTCATTAGATACTGATGTTGATCCGCAACATGTTGACGATGGCATTTTGATGTCGCTGATCACCAAAGCAACAGAAATGCAGGGTTCTCCATTGTTTGGTCGTGATCCTTCGGAAATTTTCGAGAAAGTGAACTCGACTGGCGTTCGTGGTCCAGCACGTCGCTTGGATGTGATGTTGCAAACAGGACCATACGGTGCAGGATTCGGTGCAGATCCCAATGGACTGTCGCTGCAAACACTGCTTGATAATCCGCACGGTGTTGATCTAGGTCCACTGCAACCGCGACTATTCGATATCTTGCGCACCGAATCAGGCAAAGTTGAAATGGCGCATCCAATTTTGGTGAATGACTTACAACGTCTTGCGCGCACCATTAATGCACCGCGCGATCAGTTGTTGCTCGTTGGTCGACGACATTTGAAAACAAACAACTCATGGATGCACAACATTCGCGTGTTAACCAAAGGCAACGTGTCCTGCACGTTGCAAATGAATCCGGTTGACGCAGCACGCGCCGGACTGCAAACAGGAGCACTCGCAAAAGTCATGAGCAGAGTCGGCGAAGTGGTGGTGGCCGTTGAAGTCACCGACGACATTCGTGAAGGCGCGGTGAGCTTGCCTCACGGCTGGGGCCACAATGTGGAGGGAACACAGATGCGGGTGGCGGCTGAGAAGGCGGGTGTGAATAGCAACGTGTTGTCAGACCATGAATCCATCGATCCGCTCTCGGGAACATCGGTCTTAAACGCAATTCCTGTCAGGGTTAGCGCTGTATCGGGGTAGAAATTCTCCGATAAAAAATACGTTCTGCTATCTAGTCGCCGTCTCTCCACGGCGTTTATCCCCAGCAGAAATGGCATTGCCCACAGGCTGTCCACACCGCTCTAGCCCTGTATTCACAAGGGTTTCCCCAGTTAATTTCTGCAATTCACATAGTTGTCCACTTCCAATTCACAGGGGGTGTGCCGTACCCTCATCGCCGTGATCGTTCGCAGTGGGGGGCCATGGCAGTCGTGGGGCTGGGCGGTCCTGAACCTGTGGTGCCCTGCTGCGAGCGCGTCCGCCAAGAAATATTTCGATAATCGTTGACATGGGTGTAACTACAGTGCTGTAATCTCTCAACCGGTTGTGGCATACGCCATCATCGGTGCAAAAAACCACAACATATTGTGTTTGGGGTCCTCGTAGGGTCGTAAGTGCAGGGTGGTTCTTGCTACAACCATCATCCACACGTCTGACCGAAACCAGTTCATAGAAAGAAAAGCCACCATGTCTCTCGCACCAGATCGCCTCACAATTGGAATCCGTCGCCACTTCACCACTCCTGGGGTGCACCCATATGACGAGCTCACATGGGAGCGTCGTGACGCGCGTATCACGAACTGGAAAGACGGCTCTGTTGCTTTTGAACAACTTGGTGTGGAGTTCCCTGTTGGCTGGTCATTGAATGCCACCAACATTGTTGCGCAGAAGTATTTCCGCGGCACTCCAGGAACACCAGAGCGTGAGAGTTCACTTCGTCAGGTGGTCGACCGAGTTGCGGACACGATCACTGATTGGGGTATCGAGGGTGGTTACTTCGTCGACACCGAAGAGGCAGAGGCATTCCGTAACGAGCTGAAGTACATCTTGGTGACACAGCGCGCAGCGTTTAACAGTCCCGTGTGGTTCAACATTGGCGTGAAGGGTGTTCCACAACAGGCAAGCGCGTGTTTCATCTTGTCGGTGGAAGACACAATGGCAGACATCTTGAACTGGTACCGCGAAGAAGGAATCATCTTCAAAGGTGGATCGGGATCGGGCATCAACTTGTCACGTATTCGTTCCAGTGCTGAGCAACTAAATGGTGGTGGCACCGCTTCTGGTCCCGTGTCTTTCATGCGCGGTGCAGACGCATCGGCTGGCACCATCAAGTCAGGTGGCAAGACACGTCGCGCAGCAAAGATGGTCATTTTGAATGTTGACCACCCTGATGTTGAAGAGTTCATTTGGTGCAAAGTAAAAGAAGAGCGCAAGGCACGTGTATTGCGTGATGCGGGCTTCGACATGGATCTTGATGGATCCGATGCGTTTAGCATTCAGTATCAGAATGCAAATAACAGCGTGCGTATCACCGATGAGTTCATGAATGCTGTAGTTGAGGATCGTGATTGGAATCTCACCGCGGTCACAGACGGTCGCACGATCAAGACAATCAAGGCTCGTGACTTGTGGCGTCAAATCGCACAGGCATCATGGGAATGTGCGGACCCAGGTCTGCAGTTCGATACCACAATCAACAAGTGGCACACTGCTCATGCAACTGGTCGTATCAATGGTTCAAACCCATGTTCTGAATACATGCACATCGATGACTCAGCGTGCAACCTTGCATCAATCAACTTGCTGAAATTCCTTGATGAAAACGACAACTTTGATGTTGAGGCATACAAGCACACCGTGCAAACAATTTTCACCGCCCAGGAAATTTTGGTGGGTCGCGCTGACTACCCAACAGAAGCAATCGGCGACAACAGCCGTAAGTTCCGTCAGCTCGGAATTGGCTATGCAAATATCGGTGCTCTTCTCATGGCTCTTGGCCATGCATACGACAGCAAAGAGGGACGTGCATGGGCAGCTGCTCTCACGTCACTCATGACCGGTCACTCATATGCAACAAGTGCTCGTATCGCAAGTCGCCTCGGACCATTCGCTGGATTCCCAGAAAACGAGCGATACATGTTGAACGTGTTGCGTATGCATCGTGATGAGGCGTACCGCATCGAAAACGAAGATGTCATCCAGCAGGATCTTCTTGCCGCAAGTAAAGAAGCATGGGACATCGCAGTACGCGACGGTGAAGAGTACGGCGTGCGCAATAGCCAAGCCAGTGTGCTCGCACCAACCGGCACCATCGGCCTCATGATGGACTGCGATACAACCGGTATTGAACCCGACCTTGGTCTCGTCAAGATTAAGAAGTTGGTCGGTGGCGGAACCATGAGCATCGTCAACCAAACGATTCCTCGTGCATTGCGTCGCTTGGGTTACAACCCACAGCAAGTTGACGACATCATCGCCTACATCGATGAGAACAAGTCAATCATCGGTGCACCTCATCTCGCATCAGAACACTTGTCAGTGTTTGCGTGCTCCATGGGTGACAACACCATTCACTATGAAGGCCATGTGCGCATGATGGGTGCGGTGCAGCCGTTCTTGTCGGGCGCTATTTCAAAAACCGTCAACATGCCAGAAGAGGCGACAGTCGAAGAAGTGGAAGAGTTGCACCTGTTGTCGTGGAAGCTTGGCCTGAAGGCTGTTGCGATTTACCGTGATAACTGCAAGGTTGCTCAGCCATTGTCCACCGCGAAGAAGGACGATGACAGCAAAGACGATGCAGTGTCTGCTGCAACTGGTGCTGTTGAAAAAGTGATCGAAAAGATCGTCACACAACCAGTTCGTCAGAAGCTTCCTCGCTCACGTCGTGGTCGCACGTTTGAGTTCCGCGTTGCAGATTGCAAAGGCTTTGCAACGATCGGTGAATACGACGACGGTCGCCCCGGTGAAGTGTTCCTCACAGTGTCAAAGCAGGGAAGCACGATGGCAGGCATCATGGATGCCTTCGCAAAGAGCATCTCGTATGGCTTGCAATACGGTGTGCCATTGCGTGCTTTCGTTGAAGCATTCACCAACATGCGCTTTGAGCCTGCGGGCATGACCGATGATCCAGACATTCGCATCGCAACGTCGATCATGGACTATCTGTTCCGTCGCCTCGCGCTCGAATATTTAACCTATGACGAGCGTGCCGAACTTGGTATTTTCAGTCGTGATGAGCGTCTGCAGCCAACACTTCCTGGCGTCGAAGAGTCAGTGGTGGAAACAAGCAGTGGATCAGAGCTCGCAACAGATCCAAAGAGCGTGCCATCAGTTTCTGAACTGGTGACACAGATCGAATTGGGAGTTGCTCCGACTGCTCCGGTGTCTGACCACTCAGGTCCAATTGTCCGCCACAGCGATGCGCCAATGTGCATGCAGTGTGGTGTGCAGATGGTGCGAGCTGGTTCATGCCACGCATGCCCATCGTGTGGCAACACCAGCGGCTGTAGCTGAACATCCACTTAAAAAACTAACGACGGTACATCTGTACCGCTGACAAATGATTGGCTAGACGGCATACTCTGTTGTCTAGCCAATCATTTTTTATGTGGTCGAGTCTCGTACGCGACCTGCTCTCAATAAGTAGTGATTGACACATCAATAAATACGAAATGAGGATGTTTATGTCTCGTGGAAAAATTGTTGCTTGTGTCGCAGTCGCGTCACTGTTGTTTGCAGCGTGTGGCGACGATAGCGATTCGAGTGACACAACTGCACCCAATGGCTCAGAAGTAACACTTCAGCAACTCAGCGATGCCTTGTTAACTGAAACAGATCTCAGTGATGACTTAGGCGGAACATGGACGGAAACGCAACGTGACATGTTCACGACGCGTGAACCCGAGAACCCGTCTATTGATTCATCATTATGGTGTGACGAAGCCGATGGAGACGCGCTCGTCACACTGGCGGGTGACTCAGGAGCAGATGTCGAACTGAAATTCGGAGATGAAACCTCACCGTTCATGGTGCGTCAGCAAGCGTGGAGTAACGGTGATGTTGATAGTTATTTCACAGCAATCAAAGACGCGGTGGATGCCTGCGATGGCACAACATGGACGGACGAAGAAGGCAACTCCTACACGATGGGTCCAACTCAGGTGCCAACAATCGGTGATGAATCGGTGAGTTGGCAGATCACCATTGAACTCGTCGAGGCCGACCAGCCTGCATCGATCGCACTGCAGACCGTTGCCAAGTTTGACAACGTCATCATGGTGCTTCAAGGTGGTGCATCAACAAGTCCTGATGCAAGTGCGCCGAACTACACATTGATTGCCCGCGCTGCGGGCGACAAGATGGCCGGCTCCCTGTAACTAAGAAATTGAACCAGTTACAGGATCCACTGTGCGTGCTTGAGCACGGATTCGTTTATACATCGACATCCGCGATGAGACATCGGCATCATTGACAGAATAACGGTTTGTGATTGGTTTACCGTCTGAATTCAATTCAACTTGATAGGTAAATGATTCATCCCAGATGGCGATGTCGGCGCGTAGTTCGTCAGGCAAAACATCCTTTTGCACAGCAAGAACCTCGATTCGTCGTCCATTGCTGACAGTCGTGGCATGTTCTCGGATGAGATTTTCGAGAGCTGGTGTAAGGGTGTCATAAATGAAGACCCTTTCGATATCGACACCTCGGTCGAGTGCATTGAGGTTGGCCTGCCAGTACTTGCGGCCTTCTTCTGACTGCCACCAATCAAGATGAGTGTGGTCGATGTTGGTGAGGTAAATGCTGTTCTCTGCCGCGTCGAATCGCTCGAAGTGAATGAGCATGTCGGTAATTGGTGTGGAGTATTGACCAAGACGCAGTCCGCCAAGAACGGAGCGTGCTTTATCCAATTCCGCAATTGCTATTTTTTTGAAAGGTTCGAGTGCTGGCTTGCTGTGCACCTCGAGAAGTGATTCAGAGATTGCACGGAGATCTTCCTCAGCCCAATCGAAACGCGCGGTGATGCTCAAGATGCTGTCGGCGTTTTCTTGTTTGCGGTTTGCTGACTCAATAAGAAATATCGAGTCAAGGTGCAACGTAATACTCAGTGAAATGAGGAAGATAAGCCAGCTGTAAACACGGTCTGAGACGAAATTGTCAGAGGCGATCGCAATAACTGCGGACAACAGAATGCCGACGAGGCGAAAAATGTAGGTGCTTGATCGGGATCTCACTGTGCTAACTCCTGTGATGGCGGAACCGGCTTTGACAATAGTTCTGGCTGCTGGAAGGTCACTGTGGCCACTCTGGGCAGGGACATCATTGTGAGAGGTCCGGTGTCAGGTGAAGGGCCAGCACCTAGTCCAGGCTTGGGGTGGGCCACAACGAGGCTCAATACCAAGACAATGGGGCTGAGGGGTTTAGTGTGAAACGCCGCGGTCGCGCGAGGGTTGAAGTTCCCTCGTGTGGTCTAGAAGTTTCTAGTAGAGGGTCTCACAATGACAGCAACACAGACTGCTCCTCGCGTACGCGTTCTCGCGCCACTACGGGAGTTCATGCGAAATGAGTCGGCTGGTGGAGCATTGTTGGTGCTCGCGACGATTGCTGCGCTCGTATGGGCAAACTCTCCGTGGAAGGCCGCGTATGCCTCGGTATGGCATACAGACTTTGCTTTGTCACTTGGTCGTTACACACTAGAGATGGATCTTCACCACTGGATCAATGACGGTCTTATGACCATCTTTTTCTTTGTGGTCGGCATGGAAATTAAGCGCGAAGCAACATCGGGTCATCTTGCATCGCGCCAGCAATTGATGTTGCCGCTTGTGTCAGCGCTTGGTGGCATGGTCGTGCCTGCACTGTTGTATTTAGCAATCGCAGCGGGCGACGCACCCAAAGGCTGGGGTGTGCCGATGGCAACCGACATCGCACTGGCAACTGGATTGTTGTCGATCATGGCTTCGCGAGTGTCGGCTGGAGCGCGGGTGTTTCTTCTCGGCTTGGCGGTGGTTGACGACATTGGCGCAATCATTGTTATTGCGTTGTTCTATTCCTCGGGCGTATCCGGATGGGTGTTACTCGTCGCGATCCTCGCTGTATTGTCGGTATTGGTATTGCAGCGACTCAACGTGCAGTACGTGCCGGTGTACATCCTTGCGGGTGTCATTGCATGGTTCTGTTTGTTGCAGGCCGGTGTTCACCCGACACTCGCGGGTGTAGCGACTGGTTTGATGACTCCTCTTACACCGTTGAATGTGTCTGGAGTCGTGCGAGGTCGTGAAACAGAAAGCGGTGACATAGTTGCAACTGATGAGCGGGTGACCGTTTTGGAGTGGTTCGAACATCATCTCGCACCATGGGCAAGTTTCTTCATCGTTCCGGTCTTTGCGCTTGCAAATGCTGGAATTGAGATCTCTACAACGTCGATTAGTGATGCATTGTCATCGCGGGTTGCGTGGGGCATTGTTGCCGGTCTCTTCATCGGTAAACCGGTGGGAGTCTTGATTGCCACAAAAATCGCCACTCGCACAGGTATCGCGCAGTTGCCAAAAGGTGCAGGTGGTGTGACTTTGTGGGGAGTCGGTCATGCAGCTGGTATTGGCTTCACAGTCGCTCTATTTGTGAGCGAATTGGCATTTGAAGACGAAGTTCTACGCGCCGACGCGAAAATGGCAATTCTCTTTGCGTCAATCGCGTCTGCACTTGTCGCACTCGTAGTCCTTGCGCGTTCACCGAAGTCCGCCTCCATTGACGGCAACTCAATTCCAGCGCACTAGTAAATAATCACTCCATACACTGACCTCATGACAACAGCCGCTGTCGTGGGGAGTGGACCCAACGGTCTAGCCGCCGCCATACATCTTGCACAGCATGGCGTTGAAGTCACGGTGTATGAGATGGCCGGTGTCGCTGGTGGAGGCATGCGTACCAGTGAGCACACGTTTCCCGGTGTCTTGCACGATGATTGCGCCGCATTTCATCCGACGGGTGTTGCCTCGCCATTTTTCCAGTCGCTCCCATTGTCTGAACACGGGTTGACATGGCACTGGCCAGAAGTGGAGTTGGCTCATCCACTCGATGGTGGGGAAGCAGCGTTCCTGTACAGAGATGTTGAGCGTACTGCAGATGGACTCGGCGCTGACGCCAAACGATGGTCACAATTGTTCAACGGTTTAGTGAATCGTTGTGATGATCTTTTATCTGATGCGTTGGCTCCGGTTGTTCGTTGGCCGTCTCATCCATTTCTATTTGCACGATTTGGTGTGTCGTCGATTCCGTCAGCATCAGTAACGACACGATTGTTTAAAACTCAAGAAGCACGAGCGCTGTTTGGGGGTAGCGCTGCTCATGCATTGACATCATTGCGTACACCATTCTCATCAGCGGTGGGAATGATGCTCACCACCGTCGGCCAAGCATACGGTTGGCCAGTGGTGCAGGGAGGAACCATTCAACTGGCAAACGCATTGACATCGTATTTCACGTCTCTTGGCGGGACGATTCACACCGGTGTTCACGTCACATCACTTGCTGACATTCCACGCACCGACATCGTCATGTTGGATACATCACCAACAGCAGCATTATCAATTGTCGGGAGTGCGTTGCCGCAGAAAGTGCGTCGTGCGTACGGTAAATACAAATACGGTCCCGGTGCGTACAAAGTGGATTTTGCAATTCGTGGAGATATCCCATGGGCAAACACCTTGGTGGCTCGCGCTGGCACGGTGCACTGTGGTGGAACATTTGATGAGATCGCAGATGCCGAGAGCGCAATATCAAAAAGACAAATGCCTTTGCGCCCATTTGTATTGGTGGGCCAGCAATACGTGGCCGACCCATCGCGATCACGTGATGGCATGAACCCAATTTGGGCATACGCACATGTTCCACATGGGTACTCAGGTGATGCGACAGAGGCGATCATCTCGAAGATCGAACGATTCGCACCTGGTTTCCGCGAACGCATTACGGGAATGTTTGTGCGCAACACCACGGACATGGCTGCGTACAATCCAAATTACGTGGGTGGAGACATTGCCGTTGGTGCGAACACGATGAAACAAATGATTATGCGTCCGCGGGTTGCGATAAATCCCTACGCATCCGGAGTGCGTGGCGTGTTCTTGTGTTCCTCGGCCACGCCACCTGGTGGCGGTGTTCACGGAATGTGTGGCTTTAATGCGGCACAAGCCGCAATGCAGTCTTTGAAAGGGAAGTGACATGGACCTTGTGGAAGCGATGCGACACATGCCAGGGTGTCGCGACTACGACACGGCTCCTGTATCGGATGAGGTGTTGTATCGAGTCCTCGACAATGCCCGATTTGCACCTAGCGGTGGCAATAGACAGGGATGGAGAGTCATTGTCATCCGCGACGAGGCAATGCGAGTCGCGCTACGTGATCAATACCGCCATACATGGGATCGCTATGTGGCAGAGATGTATGGCCCTACAGAGACCCACTCCGAACAAGTAAGAGCAGCACTCGCCGACGCGGCGCGCATGGCCGATGACCTTCATCTCATTCCTGTTCATCTTGCCATCTGGGTTGACATGGCAGCGATTGCAGTAACTGATCGTGATGCACCTCGTCCGAGCGTTGTTGCCGGTGGATCCATCTTTCCATTCATACAAAACGTTCAACTTGCCGCTCGAAACGAAGGGCTGGGAACGCGAATCACAACTCTGTTGAGCTACGACGAGGAACCGGTGCGCGCGATGCTCCAGGTGCCACAGGGATTTGCACTCGCAGCCGTGCTACTCGTTGGTTGGCCACGACGTTTACCGAGCAAACTTCGGCGCAAACCTGTGGAAAAGTTTGCAACGTGTGACAGTTTTGATGGACCAGCATTGCGTCTGCCGTCACAATGACATTTACTTTTAGAAAATGTAAAGCAGTTAATCAAAAGTAAAGAGTGTGGGACCGTTCTGTATGGAACGTAAAGAAGAAGCGGCCGTACTGTCATAAGTAATGCGGGCGTTGCAGTCACAGGTTCTTCAATTGGTACGAATCTGTCGTGATGCGCTTCCATCACTGAATGACACATTGTCAGAGCGTCTTGTACTTCTCGGTTTCCCAGGAGTAAACATTTTTGCGTCTGAAGTGTTCTACATGCGTGGTGATTTATCACACGATGCAATAGCTCAGATTGTTTCTGATTTGGTGGACGAGCCATTTGGGTCTCGAATTGAAGTTGATCACTTGACAGATGATGTCAACAAATCTCAAGACTTTGCTATTCACGACGATATTGTCAATGTTGAAGTACTGCGTCGAGTTGGCGTGACAGACCGTGTGGCTGATCAGTTCATGCGAAGTGCGACTCAACTAGGTCATAAAGTTGAGGTAGTCACCGGCATGAATTACGTGTTGTCGGGTTGTGGCGCATTGTCAAGAAATGATCTTGTACGGCTGATTAATGCGGTGCTGTGTAATCCTGTGATTGAGACATGGTCATTTCATCGTGCAGCACCAATATTTGCATCTGATGTCACATCCGAAGACGATGACAACACCACGGGAGAATCCACGCACGTAGAGATCGTGGCATTGCGAGGTAGCACAACAGATGAGCGTGCCCGTATCAACACAAGTCGTGCACTTGCACTGGATGCTGAAGAAATCGAGGTCGTCGCACAGTGGTACGAGTCCATCGGACGTGATCCGACAGATGCTGAACTGGAAACAATCGCCCAAACGTGGAGTGACCACTGCTCACATAAAACATTTCGTGCCCGTATTGTTGCAACAACGGCAGATGAAACACAGCAGATAGAAGTGGAGCCGCTACTTGCTCAACTTCGGCGCAGCACTGAAGAAATTGCGGCGCCTTTTGTTGTCTCTGCATTTGATGGCAATGCAGGGATAGTGAGGTTTGCAGACGGAGTCGAACTAGCAATAAAAGCTGAAACGCATAATCACCCGAGCGCAATCGAACCATTTGGCGGAGCAAACACTGGAGTGGGAGGTGTTATTCGCGACGTGTTGGCAGCACCCGCCCGGCCAGTAGCACTGACAGACGTCTTGTGTTTTGGTCCACGTGATCTTAATCATGAGCAACTACCTGAAGGAGTGCTCCACCCAGCGATCATTGAAGAAGGTGTGGTTGACGGCGTTGCTGATTACGGGAACAAAATTGGTGTACCGACTGTGGCGGGTGCCGTTCTGTATGACCCTGGATACGTTGCGAACCCTTTAGTGTTTTGTGGCTGTGTTGGCGAGGTCTTGAAGGGTGCGGCAGCGTTAATCGGTCCACAAGTAGGCGATCACATCGTTGTTGTCGGTGGATCAACAGGCCGAGACGGTATCCGTGGTGCAACTTTTTCGTCAATGACGATGGATGCGACAACCGGTGAAGTAGCCGGAGCATCGGTGCAGATTGGTGATCCGATCACCGAGCGTCTTGTTACTGATCTGTTGATTGAGATCATCGATCGCCCCGACCCTCTTATTCATGCACTGACGGACTGTGGAGCGGGTGGACTCTCATCAGCGGTGGGAGAAATGGGAGAAGATCTCGGCGTTGACGTTGACCTCTCACGTGTTGAGCGTAAATATCGTGGACTCGCACCGTGGGAAGTGTGGTTATCAGAAGCACAAGAGCGCATGGTGCTCTCCGTGTCGCCACAACACGTAGATGAAGTATTGCGACGGGCTTCTCATATTGGAGTTGTTGCTAACGACATCGGAACATTTTCTGGAACAAGACAATTGGTGGTTCGTCACGGCAACGTCTCAGTTGTCGACTTACCGATGGACTTTTTGCATCATGGACGTCCGCGTCGCAACATGACTGCAACGCTGCCCGACACGCGGCGAGTACACACTCTGTTGCCAGAGATTGATGTGCATGAAGTGTTATTGAAGCTCTTGGCACATCCAACGGTTGCCTCAAAAGAGCCCATTATTCGCCGCTATGACCATGAGATCTTGGGTTCAACGGTTGTGCGACCACTTGCCGGACCAACACAAATGGGACCATCAGACGGTGTCGTCATTGCACAGCCCCAACGCACAAGTGGGTTTGCTATCGGAATTGGTGTCAACCCTCAGTACGGCCTGTATGACGCCGAACGCATGGCATACGCGGTCGTTGATGAGGCGATTCGTAATGCCGTTGTTGCCGGTGCCGACCCTTCGCAAATCGCGTTGCTCGATAACTTCTCGTGGGGCGATCCACGAAGACCCTCAACATTGGGTGATCTCGTTGCGACAGTAACCGGTTGTTGCGATGCTGCTCGTCTCTACAAAGCACCATTTGTGTCGGGGAAAGATTCGCTCAATAACGAATACACCGATACTGATGGCCAGCGACATTCCATTCCTCCAACACTTGTCATCACCGCGTTGGGGTTCATTCCAGATGCCGACGCGATAGTCACCACTGATCTCACGGCAGTGGGCAATGAATTGTTCCTTGTTGGGTCAACGCGTGATGAGTTGCGAGGTAGTCACTTGCATCTTGTCCTTGGTGGCGATTACGACGGTGAAGTACCAGCCCCCGATCACAATGCTCCGGAGAGATATGTGTTGTTGCACAAAGTGATGCGAGAGAGCCTTGTGCAGAGTGCGCATGACTGCAGTGAAGGTGGAATTGCGGTGGCCCTTGCAGAGATGGTGATTGGCAGCGGCAAGGGGGTAGAGGCACATGTTGACGGAATGAATGAGGTTGCTGCATTGTTTGCTGAATCCAATGGACGAATCATCATCGAAGTTGCACCCGCTGATGTTGATCAGATCCGATCAGTATTTGGTGATGATGCCAAAAGGATTGGCACTGTTTGTAGTGATGCAGCGTTGACAATCACAACTTCTTCCCAGGTGTATTCGTGGAATTGGGATGATTTGTACACGGCATGGACGTCAACATCATTTGGTAGTGGACGAGGTCTTCAATGAGTTCTCATCCGCGCGAACCAATGGCAGTCGTTCTTTCCGCACCGGGAACCAATCGTCAGTATGATGCCGAACTCGCACTCACATACGCTGGCGCAACAGTGCAACACGTTGATGTACGCGATGTTGATACGCACAAGAATGCACTTGCCAGTGCGCGACTAATTGTTGTGGCAGGTGGCTTTTCGTATGCAGATGCTTTGGGCTCCGCTCGAGTCTTTGCGATGGAAGTCGAACAACGCGTTGGAGGTCTGCTGCAGGAAAAAGCTGATTCGGGCACGCCGATTTTAGGAATTTGTAACGGATTTCAAATGTTGGTGCGAGCCGGAATTGTTCCTGGTTCACCGTTTGGTGAGACAGCACTCGCTCACAACGAACGAGGAAAGTTCGAGTGTCGCTGGGTGGATCTTGCACCTGTTTCAGAGCGCTGCGTGTGGACGCGAGATCTTTCGATCATCGCATGCCCCGTGGCGCATGGAGAGGGACGTTTTGTTTGTGATGCAAACACTCTCAATGCCTTGCGTAAAGACGACTGCATAGCTCTTCGGTACGCAACTTCCAGTGGTTCTCCAGCTGATGGTGCATATCCGGTGAATCCCAACGGTTCTGTAGACGACATTGCTGGGGTCTGCAATGTGAAAGGGAATGTGTTGGGAATGATGCCACACCCTGAAAATCATGTGTTGCCTCGCCAGGGACACTCGTTCAACAAAGGTCACGAACGCGACTGCAATCCACACAATCGGCATAAGGGTCTGGCGTTGCAATTGTTTCGAAATGGAGTGGAATATGCCCGTCACAGCTAACAACAGTGTTGAGGTTCTCACCGATATCACACTTGACTTGCCGAATCGACGCGAGGGAAAAGTACGCGTCAGTTACGACTTGGCTGGTGGAAAACGTCTGTTCATCACCACCGATCGATTGTCGGCCTTTGACCAAATGGTGGCCACCGTGCCATTCAAAGGGCAAGTCCTTAATCAATTATCGATGTGGTGGTTTGAGAACACTCGCGACATTGTTGCCAATCACGCAATTACTACTCCTGATCCAAATGTACTGATCGCTCATGAAGCCACACCTTTGCCGGTTGAAGTCATTATTCGTGGTTACATCACCGGTGTCACATCGACATCGCTATGGAAACGCTATGCAGATGGAGCACGTGTGATTTACGGATATCGCTTGCCTGATGGTTTGCAGAAAAACTCACGCTTGCCTGAGCCAATCATCACGCCCACCACAAAAGCTAATGCTGGTCATCACGACGAAGCCTTGACATGTGATGAGGTAGTGGAACGCGGACTTGTTGCTCCTGAAGTATGGGAACAAGTGCAGCAGGCTGCTGTTGCCTTGTACGTACGAGGTCAACAGGTTGCACAGGATGCCGGACTACTCCTTGCGGACACAAAGTATGAGTTTGGACTTGATACCGACGGCAATCTCATGTTGATTGATGAAGTACACACACCAGATTCATCGCGTTATTGGGTTGCGTCGTCATTTGTGGATCGTTACATGGCTGGGTTGGAGCCTGAGAGCACCGACAAGGAAGTCATTCGTCGTGCACTAATAGATGCCGGATACACCGGAGATGGCGCGCCTCCACAACTAGGCGAGGCGGTGTGGACAGAAACATCGCGTCGGTATGTCAACACGTTCGAGATCTTGACAGGCACTTCGTTTGTTCCTGGCGACATGCCTATTGCAGAGCGCATTCACAGAAATCTCGCCGACATCGTTGCAGAAAATCGAACACCTCATAACGAAGTTGGTGGACAATGACTTCACAGCCGACGGATTTCCATATTGATGATACGCCGCATGAAGAATGTGGCGTGGTGGGAGTGTCCTCACCATCTGGCGAACAAACTGCGCAATTGGTGTTCTTTGGTTTGTTCGCTTTGCAACATCGTGGTCAAGAAGCTGCAGGAATCGCGGTCTCAGATGGTCAACGAGCCCGCTTGCATAAAGATGTTGGTCTTATTTCACAAATTTTCCACAGTGATTCCTTAGCGCCACTCAATGGTTACCACGCCATTGCTCACACTCGTTATTCAACAATGGGCGCATCAACTGCACGTAATGCCCAACCCTTCATGGTGGAGACGATGCATGGACCATTGGCCTTAGCGCATAACGGATCATTGGTGAACGCTGGCGAATTGCGTGATGAGTTGTTGCAAAAAGGTTTTGGCCTCACCGCTGCTAGTGACACGGAAGTGATGGCACTGATGCTTGCCGCGGCAGGTGGGAAAACGTGGGCGGACCGCTTGGAGCGCACCATGCCGTCATGGAAGGGCGCTTACTCGCTCGTTCTTTTGGGCGTTGACTGTCTTGTTGCGGCGCGTGACCCATGGGGTTTTCGTCCGTTGTCGGTGGGCCGTATGCCAGAAGGTGGCTATGTCGTTGCATCAGAGACATGTGCGCTGCACACACTCGGATGCGTTGACATCAGCGAAGTTGAACCAGGTGAGATCGTCACGATCACTGGCGATGAAATCCGTCGCCAACGAACAGGGTCGGCAGTATCGGGTACGGCGCGATGTTCATTTGAGTTTGTGTACTTTTCTCGTCCCGACAGCGAATGGGATGACCGCAGTGTGCATGAGGTGCGTCAACGACTAGGTGAAGAACTAGCCGCAGAATCGCCCGTGGACGCTGATGTGGTGGTGCCAGTACCGGACTCTTCCATTCCTGCCGCCATCGGATACGCGCGAGCGTCTGGCATTGCCTACAACGATGGTCTCATCAAGAACCGCTATATCGGCCGCACGTTCATTGAACCTTCCCAATCACTACGCGAACGCCGCGTGGCGATGAAGTTCAATGCGTTAACAGCAAACCTAAAAGGCAAGCGGGTCATCATCATCGATGATTCTCTAGTGCGTGGCACCACCGCGGGACCACTTGTGAAGTTGGTGAAAGACGCAGGAGCAATCGAAGTACATCTTCGTATTACGTCACCAGCGGTAATGAATCCGTGCTTCATGGGCGTTGACATGGGAACCCATGACGAATTGATCGCATCACGCATGACACTTGAACAGTTGCGTGTGCATGTCGGCTGCGACACTCTTGCATTTTTGTCAGTCGAAGGAATGATGCGTGGTATTGAACGAGACAACGGATACTGCACTGCTTGCTTCACCGGTGAATACCCCATTGATGTCACCCGAGTGTCATTGAAGAGTTCCTTTGAGGGAGTTCTCTCATGAGGACACTTGTTCTTGGTTCTGGTGGTCGCGAGCATGCAATGGCATGGTCCCTTGAATGGGCATCGCGAAGTTCCGATGATGTTGTGTTTGTCGCTCCGGGCAACAGTGGTACACCGAATACGTTGGCTGTTGACCCGACAGATCCAACAGGGGTTGTCGCTCTCTGTCAACGCGAGAACATTGATCTGGTATTGATCGGTCCTGAAGTGTGTCTCGTTGCCGGAATCTCCGATGCATTACGAGATGTGAACATCGCGGTGTTTGGTCCATCGCGCGCAGCGGCGCAACTGGAATCATCGAAAAGTTTCTGTCGTGAATTCGCCACGAGACATTCGATTCCATCTCCTCGTAGCGCGCATTTTGATGGAGTGACTGCAGCCCGAGAGGCAATTGCGTGGGCTAACAATCAAGAATTTGACGTGGTAGTGAAGGCCGATGGTTTAGCTGCCGGCAAAGGTGTCGTTGTTCCTGCAAATACAGCGGAGCGCGATGAGGCAATTCTTCGATTATCCGCAATGGGTCCGATTGTGTTGGAAGAGCGACTCGTTGGTGACGAAGTTTCGCTCCTTGTGTTCACAGACGGAACAACTGTGGTTCCAATGCCTCCCGCGCAGGATCACAAACGCGTCGGTGAAGCTGACAGTGGACCAAACACCGGGGGCATGGGGGTATTTGCTCCTGCACGGGTGTGTCCGCCAGAGATGGTGCAACGCATTGTCACTGAGATTGTGCAGCCAACCGTTGATGCGATGGCGCGTGAAGGAACGCCATATGTCGGTGTCTTGTATGCGGGAATCATGTTGACCGATGTTGGACCCAAACTCATCGAATACAACTGTCGATTCGGTGATCCTGAAGCACAAACGCTGTTACCACTTCTTGTCACTGATCTTCGCCAGATTGCATTTGCGTGTATCAATGGCAATTTGGCAAACACCAGTATCGAATGGCGAAAAGACACAGCATGCACTGTGGTGCTCGCGTCTCATGGTTATCCAGACTCACCGCGAGTTGGAGACACCATACGGGGACTAGAAACGGTGAAAGGATGTGACAACGTTGAGGTGTTTCATGCCGGAACCGCCCTCGTCAACGGTCGTGAAGTGACTTCGGGTGGTCGAGTACTTGGCGTGTCAGCAATTGGTCGCGATCTCATTGAGGCCCGCAATCGCGCATACAACGCAGTTGGTCATATCACGTTTGACGGGATGCACTATCGACGTGACATCGGCTGGCGAGAATTGGCGCGTTTTACTGGCGGCTACGCAGCAAGTGGTGTGGACATTGACGAGGGAAATCGCGCCGTCGCGCTCATGAAAAAGAAAGTAGAGGCCACTCACACAGATCGTGTGTTGGGAGGGGTCGGATCATTTGGTGGTGTGCTCGATGTCTCGGAGTTGAAGAATTTTGATCATCCCGTGCTTGTCGCATCAACCGATGGCGTAGGCACCAAGGTGATGGTTGCAGCAGAGTTGAATCGTTACGACTCCATCGGCCATGACATCGTCAATCACTGTGTAAATGATGTTCTTGTGCAACGCGCTACACCAATGTTTTTCCTGGATTACGTTGCATCCTCGCATATCTCAGCCACAGCAGTCAGTGACATTGTCGGAGGCATGGCGGATGCATGTGCGGCGAACAATTGCGTCCTGCTCGGTGGTGAAACCGCAGAGATGCCCGGTGTGTATTCAGAAGGACATTTTGACGTTGCAGGAACTCTGATTGGCGTTGCTGAAAAATCTCGACTATTGCCGCAAGACAACATCTGCGCTGGTGATGTACTTCTCGGTCTTGCATCTTCTGGCTTGCACACCAACGGGTACTCATTGGCTCGTCGCATATTTCGTGGACTGCCCCTTGATGTGGTTCCTGAACCAATGACAATCTCATTGGGTGAGGCGTTACTTGCTCCACATCGTTCGTACTTGTCGGTACTTCGCGAACTGCTCCCCACTGACCTCGTGAAGGGTCTCATTCATGTCACGGGTGGGGGGATGTATGAAAACATCCCTCGCATATTGTCCTCCGGATTATCGGCGATCATTGAAAAGAACGCATGGCCGTTACCTCCATTGTTTGCACTGATCAAAAACGTAAGTGGCTTGCCCGACGAAGAGTTGTATCGGACCTTCAACATGGGTATCGGAATGATCATCGTGTGTGACGAGGCGCACGAAAATGACATTCGCGCATCGTTGAACGAACCCGTGTGGCGAATTGGAGCCATCACGAATGGCAGTGGAGGCGTCACGGTGCAATGACAAAGCTGGCAGTGTTGGCATCAGGGTCGGGGACCAATCTGCAGGCTCTTATAAATGCGTGTGCATCGCAATGCCTTGAGGCGGAGATCGTCGCCGTGATCACTGATAACCCTCGTGCTGGCGCAATTCAGCGTGCACACGATGGGGGGATAGACATTCATGTCGTCACTAAAAATGACGGCGAGACTCGTAGCGAATATGACGCTCGCCTTGCAGATGTTGTGCTGTCAACAGGGGCTGATTTAGTTGTGCTTGCTGGTTTCATGCGTCTTTTATCGATGCATTTTCTCTCACATTTCCCCTTGCGTGTGATCAATTTGCATCCGGCTCTCCCGGGCGAATTCCCTGGCGTTAACGCGATTGAGCGGGCATTTTCCGAACGAGACGCATTGGGTCGCACTCGCAGTGGAGCAATGGTGCACTTTGTGCCTGATGAAGGTGTTGATGACGGCCCAGTTATTGAAACGCGCGAGGTACCAATTTATGCAACTGACACGCTCGCTACTTTCGCTGATCGTATGCACGAGGCAGAGCACGCCCTGATTGTGTCCGCAGTGCAACGCGTTGCCGAATCTTTATCTCAACACTTCCATCAGCCAGAGGAGCTCACCCCATGACAACAACACCAACTATCACCGATCGCAACAATGACCTCTTCAACACTCACGAAGCACTCACATTTGATGACGTGGTGGTCGTGCCAGGCTATAGCTCGGTTCTTCCAGACTCAGCCGATGTTTCCGCGACATTCGCACGCGACATCGCGTTATCGATCCCCATCGTGTCGGCTGCAATGGACAAAGTCACCGAATCGACGATGGCAATTGCCATCGCTCGTGCTGGCGGTATCGGTGTTGTTCATCGCAACATGTCGATTGAAGAACAAGCTGCGCATGTGAATCGTGTGAAACGCTCGCAGTCGGGCTGGATCACAGATCCAGTGACGCTTGGAGTACACGCTGTTTTGAGCGATGCGGAAGACATCATGTCTCGGTTTCATATCTCTGGTGTGCCAATTGTTGATGATGCGAGGAAACTTGTTGGCATCTTGACCAATCGCGATACACGATTTTGCACGAATGAGGACTACAGCCGTCCTGTTATTGAGTTCATGACGCACGCCCCGCTCATTACCGCTGCCGTGGGCACCACGCTGATAGAGGCGCAGCAGATCTTGCGTACTCACCGCATCGAAAAACTGCCTCTGGTGGGAGAAGACGGAACATTGGCCGGTCTCATCACAGTGAAGGATATTTTGAAGGCGACGGATCATCCGAATGCATCAAGCGATGATCGCGGGCGACTTCGTTGTGCGGCTGCACTCGGTGTTGGTGCAGATCTCGAAGCACGCGTTGACGCACTTGTTGCAGTGGGAGTCGACGCGGTTGTGCTCGACACAGCTCATGGACATTCCGAAGGTGTGCTTACGGCAATTCGCCGCATTCGATCTGTTGCGCCATATTTAGCGATTGTTGCGGGCAATGTTGTCACTGCTGAGGGAGTTGATGCACTTGTTGATGCAGGAGCCGATGCAATCAAAGTTGGTGTTGGTGCTGGTTCTATTTGCACCACCCGCGTTATTGCTGGAGCAGGATTACCGCAATTAAGCGCGATCTGGGATTGTGCACGTGCGGGAGTACGTCGTGGTGTTCCGATCATCGGAGATGGTGGCATCACGTACTCGGGCGACATTGTGAAAGCAATTGCTGCTGGCGCCGAGACGGTGATGGTGGGTTCAGTTCTTGCCGGAACAGATGAATCACCTGGTGAAGTGGAGTTGTTTGAAGGACGCCGGTACAAGAGTTATCGCGGTATGGGATCACTCGGTGCGATGAGCGGGTATTCAGCAGACCGGTATGCGAGTGGGCAAGGTGGTACGAGTGGAGCAGCGGTAGTGAGTGAACGTTCCACAAAAGTTGCTCCTGAAGGAATTGAAGGTCGCGTTCCCGTTACAGGCCCCGTTGCCGATGTATTGGCGCAGATGATCGGCGGTTTGCGTTCTGGCATGGGGTATGCGGGTGCCGCTTCTCTCCATGATTTGCGAACTAGCGCTCGTTTCCGGCGTATTACATCGGCAGGACGCGTGGAAAGCCATCCCCACGATGTGACGATCACAAAGGAAGCGCCGAACTATCAACGCGCCTCGTACTAGTAACCGATACCGTACGAGCGATGGAAGCACGCGTTCTTACATGGAATCTGTGGTGGCAGTTTGGTCCGTGGAGAGAACGTCAGGCAGCAATCTTGCACGTATTGCGAGAACAAGAGGCCGACATCATTTTTTTGCAGGAAGTGTGGGGCCAAGAAGGCGGTCTTGATCAAGCAATGTGGATTGCCGATGAATTGAACATGTACGTCGTGCGCACGGAAGGTCCATGGTATGACGGCGTGAGTCAAGGGAATGCGATTTTGTCAAGGTGGCCTATCATCCGTTCAGCGATACATCGCTTGCCTGGTGCAGACGGTGCGCCGGGAATCCGCCGTGTGGTGTCTGCGCAACTTGACACCCCGTATGGACATTGGTGGACATTGTGTACGCATCTTGATTACAAGTTTGATGAATCATTAACGCGCATTGGCCAATGTGAGTCATTATGTGCACTCGTTGATTCATTACGCCACGATCCTGACAATGAACCGCCTGTCATCATGGCCGGCGATTTCAATGCTGTTCCTGACAGTGATGAGATTCGTATGCTCACTGGTCGTCGAGAACCTGCGATACCGGGCCTTGTTTTTACCGACATGTGGGAGGTAGCCGGCGAAGGTGACGGCTTCACATGGCGTCGCGACAATCCCTACATCGAAGACAGCACATGGCCAAACAGGCGACTTGATTACATTTTTGTGTCATGGCCACGACCACGGCCGATGGGTAATCCGACCAAAGTGTGGCTTGCCGGCTTAGAGGCGATTGACAATGTTCATCCAAGCGATCATGCGGCAGTCGTTGCTGATGTACGCATGCTCGCGCTGTGATTGAGTGATCACCACTCGCAGCGCATGCGCTTGATGCCGTTGATGAACGAGCTCTGAAGGTAGGCAGGTTCAGATGTGATGCGCATCGTCGGAATGCGTCGACGAATCTCATCAAACATCACCATGATCTCGCGACGTGCGAGATTGGCACCAAGGCAGAAGTGCGGCCCACCAGCACCAAAGCCAATCTGCGTGGGAGAAATGGGACGGGTGACATCAAACTTCTGAGGATTCTCAAAGGTGCGTTCATCACGGTTGCCCGATGCATAAAACATCACAACTTTTTCACCCTTTTTCAATTCATGGCCTCCGACGACAGTGTCTTCCGTGGCAGTGCGGCGGAAGTGAATAACAGGCGTTGCATAACGGACGATTTCCTCAACCGCGGTCTTTGCATGTTCTTCATAATTGTTGAACCAAATGTCACGCTGGTCAGGATTGTCCGTGAGAAGTTTCATACCGTGACTGATCGCATTACGTGTTGTTTCGTTGCCCGCAACAACGAGAAGAATAAAAAATGATCCAAACTCTTGGGATGAAAGTCGTTCACCATCAACTTCGGCGTGCATCATTACTGATGTGATGTCGTCTTGTGGGTTTTTCAAACGATCTTCGCCTAGCTGTTGTGCATAATTGAAAATTTCACCACCAACCCGGACAAGATCATCAAACGAGGTGACAAACTCAGGGTCACCCACACCCAAGATCACATTTGTCCAATGGAAGATGTCCTTGTGATCAGATTCGGGGATGCCCAACATGTCGCAGATGATCTCGAGTGGCAGAGGAGCTGCAACTTCTTCAACAAAATCACATTCGCGTGAAGGGAAATCTGACAACAAACGGTCGACTACTTTTGCAGCACGAACGCGCACTAATTCTTCAACCCGTGAAATCTCTTTTGGAGTGAAACCCCGCGACACAATGGAACGCAAGCGGAAATGTTTTGGGTCGTCCATGTTGATCATCGAGCCGAAAAACTCATTGATTTCCACCGGCAAGTCGGCGATGTTGGAGCCTTGACCCGAACAGAACAATTGTGGGTTTCTACTGATGTGCCAGATGTCGTCGTGTCGAGTCACAGCGCGATATCCCGGTCCCGGTGGAATGGGGGAGTTTTCAATAACGCGCTCGGGAAAATATTGAAATGGTGATTCGTCGCGCAAAGTCTTGAAGGCACCTTCACGCCACGCACGGTCGCGAGTCCAAAATTCGGGATCGGACAAATCGACATCGGCTAGGGGGACCTGGGGGATTTCCATGATGTAGAGACTATTGGAACCGTTACCATTCGGTAGATGGCCGAGTTCACCTTCTTTGTAGACGCGGATTTGTATTCCATTAATGGCGGTGAACTGGCTGCCGAAGAGCAGGATCTGTTTGATGCGGGGATTCGCAGTATCGACATTCCGAAGGGCTACAACATGGACCTCGGTGACCGGATCCCCGTGCGCGTCGTTGGTACTCCGAAGTCGTTGCGTTTTTACGCCAAACTCATCGGCTTACAAGACCCACTGCAGTGGGAAGAATTGGAGCGTGTTATTGCGGCTGCGGAGGCTCGGGGCGAGTTTCTCGATGATCTGGAACTGTGACCCTGCGTAGTTGCCATAGCACGAGCACCAGCAAAATTGCCATCACGACGCCAGCAGAATAAAACGTCCCTTCGGCACCGTAGGCGCCGTACACCGATGGCGCGATGAGCGCAACAGTTGTTGCAGTCAGGAGATCTCCTGCGCCTAACACTCCTTGAGCGGCACTTGCGCGCCCCTCGGGTGCGGAACGAGCCATTAATGATTGTGCGGCCGGTAGCGCGATTGCGCCGATGATTCCCTCAACCACAGCAAAACTGACGATCAGCCATGAGTTTTTGAACAATCCGTAGACCGCGATTGCAGGGATTGTCATCGCGATTCCGATGACAACCATGCGTTGTGGTCCATTGATGTCAGAGAGCCGTCCACCCCATGCACCGAAAAAAACAAATGGCAAGGTGTAGAGAAGAAAGGACATTCCTACTTGGAAGTTGGTGCCACCTTGGTCGGTGATAAAGCGATCCCACAGTGCGTCATAGATGCCCACTGGCAAGAACAACGTGAGGGATGCAAGTGCGCTGACGCGAACGCCACGGTGTCGTAACAGCCCAAGGCTTAAACGATTAGAGGTGGATGACGAGGGAAGAGTTGGCAGATCACGCGGAGCAACAAGAAGCGCACTCACTGCAGCAACGCCCGCGAACACAATGAATGCACCGCTAATGCCGAGTGGTTCCACTAATAGCGCTCCAAATAATGGACCGCTTGTGAAACCTGCAAGTTCTATTCCCCGTAAACGTCCAAGACGTTCCGCAGATCGAGTTTTGTCAACATTCGATGCGATCGCGCGCAATGCAGGAGCGGCTATTCCAAGCGATGCGCCAGTGAGTCCGCGCGCAATCACCAACACGGCAAGTGAACCACCAATCGCAAAAAGACCCGAACCCAATACTGCAATCACTAAACCCGCGAGCACTAAGCGCTTCGGATGTCCCCGGTCGGCGTACGGCGCAACAAGTAACTGCATGATGAGTGATGCCATAAAACCGGCGGCAGAGATGTAGCCAAGTCCAGCAGATGTGAAACCGTACTCATCTTGTAAATCCGACAACACAGCAAACACCATGCTGTTTGACACTGTGAGCCCGAATGCACATAACAACAACGTGCCGATGCCGAGAGTAAAACGATTGTCTGAGCGCGCGTCAGTAGAAGCTGTTGTCATTGGCGATCACCAATCCCAGCGATTGGGACGTTCGGCACGCACGCTAACAACATCAGGTGTGTTTGGGTCAGTGTGGACGCGCACCACATAGGTCTCACCTTCAAATGTGAATTCGGCAAGCGCCCACGTGTCACTGCTATCGCGCAATCCGGCACCGAGTGGAAAGAGTGCTGCAACACGTAGACCAGCAAGGTCAGCTTCTGCGTGCCACATTGCGGCAAGGCCACTACGCAAGTCAGGGTCAAGCGAGAGATCGATGCCAGTGAGGGTGAGTTCAACAGTTGTGGGTGTGACGCGATCAACTTCGGATGCGTCAACAATTACTTCGCTCAACATGTCGTCAAATTCGACAACAACAGGCCCGTACGTCGCGGTGTCGCCACTCACGAAGCCGTATCGCACAATGGGGAAGCCATCGTCATCCACCGTTGCGACGCGCACGCGTTCACCGCGTCGAAAACCAGTCATGGGTACATCTTCTCACTTACGCACAACAATCAAGCACGCTTTGATTGAACGGCGCCCAATGTTGTGGGCCCCAGTCGTCAAATGGAGTGTCTGACAACAATGCGACGGCAACATTGGCCACGGGGTCTACCCATACGAACGTGCCTGCGCTACCGAAATGGCCAAAGGTGCTTGTTGCGCCGTGTGGTGCTGTCCAATGAGGGTCTTTCAGTCCTTTGATTTCCGGTCCGAGTCCCCACAATGATGGATCGCTTTTCCCAAAACCTGGAACGATGCCAGCGAGTTCCGGATACGCAGGAGTGACAGCACGAATGTAGGTGTCGCGGGAAACGAGACGTGGACGACGAAGCTCTGACATAAACATGATGAGATCATCAATGTTTGACCATCCATCTTTTGCCGCAGAACCACGCAATGTTGTTGACGTCATGCCAAGCGGTTCACAAATTGCCTCATGCATGTACGTGGCAAAGTCAATGCCAGTTTGCCGCTCCACGTGTTGAGATAACAACTCATAGCCGATGTTTGAGTAAATGCGTCGTGTCGCTGGCGACGCGATGGGTTGATCACCATCAAAGGAATATCCTCCAGCATGCGCTAGCAAATGTTCGACAGTGCAAGCCGCTTGACCAACGCGATCATCCAAGTGAACGCTGCCTTCCTCGCACGCGATGTGCACGGCCCACGCAGATAGCAACTTTGTGACAGACGCGAGGTGAAACACATGATGCGTGTCGCCGAATGTTGCTAACTCGTCATCACGCAATACAGCAATGCCAAATTGTTTCGCTGGCCACGATGCGGTCAGATCCCACGAGGGTTGAAGACGTGTTGCAAGAGCATCAGAGTGCTGCACCGCAGACACAAGTTGCTCAGTTGCTGTTGCGAACGCGAATGAGTTCAGCGACGCGGAATGCGAGATCAAGTGATTGGCGACCGTTCAAACGCGGGTCGCACACTGTCTCGTAGCGATCATCAAGATCATCGCTTGTGAGATCGTCTGTTCCACCAACACATTCAGTGACGTTTTCACCGGTGAGTTCAATGTGAATGCCGCCCGGCCATGTGCCTTCTGCATTGTGTGCACGAACAAATCCGGCAATTTCACTCACGATTGATTCGAAGTCGCGTGTCTTGCGACCAGATGGCGCGGTGTAGGTGTTGCCGTGCATCGGATCGCACGCCCACACAACTGGATGTCCTGAATCGCGTACCGCACGAAGAAGCGGGCGCAATGCGTCTTCTACTTTGTCGGCACCCATACGACTGATCAATGTCAAACGACCGGGAACGCGTGCTGGATTCAGCACCTGACACAACTCGAGAACGTATTCGGGGTCGGTGGTGGGACCTACTTTGCAGCCGAGGGGGTTGCCCACGCCGCGCAGGAATTCAACATGAGCATGATCAAGTTGACGTGTGCGCTCGCCAATCCACAACATGTGGGCTGAACAGTCATACCAAGCGCCGGTTAATGAATCTTGACGAGTGAGTGCTTCCTCATAACCGAGAATGAGGGCCTCGTGGCTTGTGTAGACATCAACCTCGTGCAACGTTGAGTTGTTCTCAGTTTCAATGCCACATGCGCGCATGAAATTGAGCGCACGTTCGATTTCATTTGCCAGTGATTCGTAACGCTGACCTTCGGGACTGCTGGTGACGAACTCTTGGTTCCATGCGTGAACACGATTGAGGTCTGCAAATCCACCTTTGGTGAATGCGCGCAACAAGTTCAATGTGCTGGCCGATTGATGGTACGCCTGTACCAAACGTTCTGGATCTGGAATACGGGCAGCACTTGTCGGGGTTGGATCATTAACGATGTGTCCACGGAACGAAGGAATTTCGAGTTCGCCGATTTTTTCTGTTGCAGATGAACGTGGCTTTGCAAACTGTCCAGCCATACGTCCGACTTTGACAACGGGGACACCGAGTGAGTAGGTGAGAACAACGGCCATCTGCAAGATGACTCGTAACTTCTCACGAATATTGACTGCGGAAAACTCTTCGAAACTTTCGGCGCAGTCGCCAGCCTGTAACAAAAACGCGTTGCCTGCGGCTACTTGACCGAGCGCGCTTTGCAGTGAACGAGCCTCACCAGCAAAAACAAGGGGAGGAAATGACGCGACCTGCTTCAGTGCAGCGTCAAGCGCACCTTGGTCGGGCCAGTCGGGCTGTTGCACGACAGGAAAGCTGTGCCATGAAGAAGGAGTCCAATCGCGTGCCATAGTCCTCTAAGCCTTGCGCCTATCCACAGGCAAACGCAACGTGTTTTTTGCTTTTCTCGGGAATTTGGGCAAAAAACAACCCCCCACCTGTGGCGAGGGGTTGCGATGCGTCTGGAAGGGGGGCTTCAGACGGCAAGGATCCGTTCTGCATCCTCACGGAGGCCTTCAACGGCACGGCTGACGAGGCGACGAGCAGCTTCTGCTGTGACACCAAGGTCTTCGCCAACTTCACGGAAACTGCGACGCTCACCGTCGATGAGTCCGAAGCGTGCTTCAACTGCATAACGCGCGCGCTCATCGAGAGTGCCGAGCAATTCGTCGAGCAGTTCGCTGTCGACAAGTGCCATGACCGCATCTTCTGGGGTGCCCTGGCCGTTGTCCATGAGATCACCCAAGGTTGCATCGCCGTCATCGCCCACGGTCTTGTCAAGTGACACCGGAGTGGTGAGGCGGTGCAGTTCAGCATTTTGTGTATCGAGGGTGTCGCCATCGCCTGACGCCTGACGCAATGCAGCACGAAGGCTTGCAGAGCGGTCACCAGGGATACGAATGAGGCTTGCTTTTTGGTCGAGCGCGCGACCAATTGCCTGACGAATCCAGAAAGTGGCGTAGGTGGAGAATTTGAAACCACGGCGCCAGTCGAACTTGTCGACGGCGTGTTCAAGACCAAGGTTGCCTTCCTGAATGAGGTCCAAAAGGTCCATGCCCTGTGGGAGGGGGTAACGACGTGCGATCGACACAACAAGGCGCAAGTTGGCGCGGATGAAGCGGTCTTTCGCCGCTGCTGCATTGCGCAGGTCGCGACGAAGAGCCGCACCACGCTCGCCAGCGTCGATACGCGCCGCGGCTTCGCGGCCAGCTTCGATTGCCTTTGAGAGCTCGCGCTCGTCTTCAGCGGTCAGCAAGGGAACCTTGCCGATGTCATTCAAATAGAGTCCGATTGAATCGTTCATGATGCGTTCTTTAACAGTGGTAGTGGGCGGGTTGTTCCCCAGTACGAAGTGACGCTCAGCACACAAAGTGCGGGGGACACGCGAACGAGGGGTTTTAGGGGGAAACAAACAATAACACAGAATTTCGCGGTGATCTAGAGTGAATATTCGTGCCTCTTCGAATCGGACTTTTTGGTGGCACCTTTGATCCTCCCCACCTCGCACATCTAGTAGCAGCAACCCATGTGCGTCATGCGTTGGCCCTAGATGAGGTGGTTTTGATGGTTGCACACGACCCGTATCAAAAAACTCACGACCACCCTGTGACGCCTGCCGAGGTGCGACTTGAACTGGTGCAGGCTGCGGTTCGTGGCGTGGCGGGCTTACGTGCGGGAGATGATGAGATCCGCCGTGGAGGAGTGACCTACACGATCGATACGGTCGAACAGATGCGCCGTGAATTGGGCGATGCAGAGATCTTTGTCGTGATTGGCGAGGATGCAGCGCGCAGTTTCGACACGTGGCATCGCTACGAAGAACTCGCACGTATCTCTACCCTTGTTGTTGTGAATCGCAGCAATTCCAGTGCAACAACGGTGATGCCTGCCGGTGCGCAGCGCTGTGAACATGTCACGATTCCTTACATGGATATTTCAAGTAGCGACATTCGTCGACGCGTACGAGAAGGACAGTCAATTGATTTTCTCGTGCGTCGTCCGGTGCGCAACTTGATTGAGACGCGACATTTGTACACGGACCATCAATGAGTGCAATTGCTAGTCGTCGCCGACGTCGTGCTGCAATTGCAACGTTCACCGGATTGTTGACATTGATCGCGTTGCCTGCTGGTCTTGTCGTGGGCACAAATTCCATGTTGAACGACAAGGGTGGCAATAACGTCGCCGAAGAACCCACTACGCAGTTGCCGAACACACCAGTGGCATTGCTAGCCGTTACAAGTTCTCGTGGGGAGTTAGCAACACTTGCCGTAGTTGCGATTGCGCCAGGTGGTGAAGGTGGAACAATTGTGTCCCTTCCAGTTGGTGCGGCTGCCGCAACACCATCGGGTGAGCCGATGCGCCGTATTGGCGATTCATTTGTATCCGGTGGCATGTCAGCGTTGGTGAGCGATGTTGAGTCACTTCTTGACGTGACTGTCTCTGAGTCAGCACAGGTTGGTGCAACAGAACTCGCACAGTTGATGAATCAAACAGAACCGATAGCAGTCACGTTGTCAGAGCAGGTCATCGACTCTGATGCGACGGGTGCGGTATCAGTTGTGTTGAACACCGGAACGCAGGAAGTTGCAAGTGACCGTGTGGCGGCAGCACTTGCGAGTATGCAATCAGGAATTGCAGAGTCTTTGCGATACGACCAAGTGAAAGAGCTATGGGAAAGTTACGCAAAGGGGGCTACTCCGGTGCCAGTAGTTGAGCCGGTACCCGATGAACTTGACATTGCAACACAAGACACGTCCGTTCCTACGTTGTCCGGACTCGTTGATGCGCCAACGCCTGCCGACATGACAGGATTTTTTACCGCACTTCGTTCTAGCGATATCGCTGTATGGCAATTTGTGGAAACTCGAGTGACGGACCTGCAACGTAACCCAACTAGTTCTGATCTGTATGAACTTGATCCGGGTGAAATCATCGCAGTGATGGCGAGCGTTGCTCCCAGTGCGCGCTTCATTCAGTCGGGCATGATCGGGGTACTTCTTGACTCTGCTATTTCTGATGTATCTGTTGTGAAAGAAGCTGCAGTGCGCCTTGCATTCATGGGGGGCAACGTCATTGTGTTACGCGATATATCAAACATGACAGTGACTCAGACCGTGATTCGTTACAACGATGAAGCTCTACTACCCGAGTTGCAGGAATACACCTCGTTTATCGGACCCGCTGTCTTTGAAAAAGCAACGGAAAGAATTGAGGGAATTGACGCCCAGGTGGTTCTGGGTTCCGATTTTGAAGAATTCGTGAAGGGCAACACCGCTCCGTTGGATGGTGCAAATGGTAAGGGCGGCAGTGGCGCTGACGGTGAGAGCAGTGGCAACGGCGTGAATGAGTGAGATACTGAACAAATGAGTAGTTCTGCTGACATTTCGTCACTTGATCTCGCAAAGATCGCGGCACAAGCGTGTGACGACAAGCAGGGCACAGACATCGTGGTGTTGCCAGTTGGTGACGTACTCGCAGTCACCGAATATTTCGTGGTGACGAGTGCTCAAAGCGGTCGACAGGTGCGCGCGATCGCCGACAATGTTTTGGAAAATGTGCGCATCCTGACGGATCGTTCTCCACTTCGCACAGAAGGCGCTCGTGAACAACAGTGGGTCCTCATTGACTATGGCGACGTTATTGTGCACGTGTTTGCCGAAGAGCAACGCCGTTTCTATGAAATTGAGCGCCTGTACAAAGATGTCACGCCAGTCGAATGGCACGACTCAGTCGCCTGATTTTTTAGTCATTTTCTAATCCCAGAATTTTTCGCATCACCTCGTGTGCGTTGTTTTCTAATTCGTAGGTTTCGCGCGTGGTGCCAGGTTCATATCTCACCACGCGTCGAGCGAGATGTGTGACGTCGTCAACGTCGTGTGTTACCAATAACGCTGTGAGAGATTGTTCGTCAACAAGTTCTTGTAACAGTTGACGCAACGATTGACGGGTTGCAAAGTCAAGTGCAGAAAACGGTTCATCCAAGAGCAGTGTTGTGGGTGAGCCAGCGAGAGCGCGAGCAAGTGCAACACGTTGTTGTTCGCCGCCAGAAAGAGTTGTGGTGGAGGCCTGAGCAAGATGTCCGGCTTGCACACGATCAAGCCATTGTTGGGCGATGTCTCGTCGTTCACGTCGCGATGGTGCTTCACCGACTTGACGGACAGCGAGCGCCACATTGTCAAGTGGAGTGCGATGGGGAAGTAAAGCTGCTTGTTGAAACACCATGCCGATGTGGCGTTGTTGTGTGGGGATGTGAATGTTGCGTTCGGCATCAGCGACAATCACGTTGTCCAACTGGATTGTTCCGTGACGAGGGCGCAACAGGCCCGCAATGGTCGACAGTGTGATGCTCTTGCCTACACCTGACGGACCAAACAACGCGGTGATTCCATGTCCTACGGAGAAGTGCGCATGGACTGTGAAATGACCAGCGGTTACTTCACAATCGACAGCGATTGTTGTGTCAGCGAGAGTCGTCATATGCGCCTCGCTGATAACTGTGTAACCGCTAATAAGACGATTACGGCAATTCCTGCAAGGACGAGTGATCCGGTGCGAGCCGTGTTGTCGTTTCCTGCTTGGACTGCGTCGTACACAGAGATCGGCAACGTTTGTGTGCGACCGGGGATATTTCCGGCGATCATCACCGTGGCACCGAAGTCGCCGAGTGCGCGCGCAAAGCCGAGAGCGACTCCGGCAAGTAGACCGCGACGGGCCACGGGAAGAGTCACCAACAATGCAACTTTCCATTCCTTGTGTCCCGCAACGCGTGCTGCTGCTTCGAAACGAGAATCAACGTCTTCGATCGCTGCACGCGATGTACGCACGACGAATGGCAGTGCTGACACGGAGGCAGCAACAACGGCTGCGGTAGGTGTGAACACCAGAGGAGAACCGAAAATGTTCTCCCATGCTTGACCGATGGGGCTGTTCACACCAAGCGTTGTGAGCAGGTAATACCCGAGCACCGTAGGTGGCAACACAATTGGGATTGTGAGGATTGCCTCAAGAAGTCCACGGCCACGAAAAGTCGCTTTGGCAAGAAGATATCCAAAGCAAATACCAACAGTTGAAGCGATCAATGTTGCAAGTGTTGCCACACGTAATGACAGCCACAGCGGAAACCAGTCGTTCATGGTCGTACAAATCCGTATCGGGCCATGATTCCCAACCCCTTCGAGGATGACATGTAATCGATCCATTTCTGTGCCATCGGCACGCGGGTTTCCGTAGCAGTGATGACAGCCGCCTGTACGAGCGGTTCGTGCAGACCCTCGGGGATAACTACGTATTCACCTCCATCGGCAATCACTAGTGACAACGCGATGATGCCAATTGAGGCATTTCCGCTGTCAATGATTTGCTTAGTGTCGGAGATGTTTTCTCCAAACACCAGTTTGTTCTTGACCGCATCATAAATACCTGCAGATTTCAATGCTTGTTGTGCGGCTATTCCATAAGGAGCATGCGTTGGGTTCGCTATTGCGATACGAGCGTATTGCGAGCTTTGTAGTGCGGTGATGTCTTGAGGGAGCGTGTTTGGATCAGCGCTCCACAGCACAATTCTTCCAATGGCGTAATTTGTCTTGCTCTCGGCAACTGCACGGTCGGCAGAGATCACGTCATCGACGAATTGTGCATTTGCCGATGCAAAGACATCGAATGGGGCACCATTAATGATCTGCTCGCGTAGTTGCCCTGATGAACCAAAAGTGAAGACCACATCAATGCCGGTGTCTTCGGTGAACTGCCATGCCAGATCTTCAAATGCGGGACGTAAATCACTTGCAGCGGCGACAACTATTTGTTGGCTTGCGGGCGATGATGACGAGGAGCTACCGCAGGCCGATGCAATGAGAACAGACACAACAGCGAGAAGACTCAGGGAAAAGCGCCTGCCGACCTGGCGATGTTGAGCAGCGTGGCGCATTGCCTAGAGGTTATAGGTGCATCTGTGACTACTCAATAGTTCATTCTGTACTATAATGCAGTGATGGCAGAACGCGTGTCTGATCTCACTCTGGAAAGTGGATTGTGTCTTGGGCTCATTCGGAATGGCTGTGATCACGGGTATGTGATTGCGCAGCGCTTTTTGCCAGATGGCGACATCGGGCAGATTTACACACTGTCGCGACCAGCGGTGTATCGCGAACTGCAATACCTTGAACGCGTCGGGTTGCTGTTGTCATCAGAGGCACGTGGCAACCGTGGACAAAAGATGCGTATGTTGCGATTGTCAAAGCGTGGCTCGCAGATTGCACAGCAGTGGATGACGTCACCTGTTTCCCACATTCGTGACGTACGCACTGAGTTTTTGGCAAAGGTGATATTGACACAAGAAGCAGGTGATGATGCCGCGAGTCTCGTGCGCCTGCAACGCGAGTTCTTCCGCGACACATTTGATGCGTTGTTGCAGGATCGAGAGACTTCTGTTGTTGCGATTTGGCGGCGCGAACAGGTGAGGGCAGTGTCCCGGTTCTTGGATGAGTTAGAAGGAGTTGCCACTGGGGCTGAAGAAGATGTCAACGACGACATCGTGGTGAGTGCTCGCAATCAATTGCGTGGAGAAGTGGTGAGCGTGAAACACGGCGGAGTGTTGTCTTCAGTAAAAATGGAAATCGCGGCAGGTCAAATTATGACTGCCACAATCACGCGCGAAGCGACCGACCAACTTCGATTGGCGCCGGGGTCGACCGTGACAGCATTGTGCAAAGCGACAGATGTGATGCTTGCTGTAACACCTCGGCAAAAATCCTGACCACGTAATGCCGAAATGACGATCGGTTGCTATCGTTTGAGCTTCCGATAGGGGGCTGTAGCTCAGTTGGCAGAGCGCTTGCATGGCATGCAAGAGGTCAGGGGTTCAATTCCCCTCAGCTCCACCATTTTGTAAGTTGCCGCGACTCCGACACTTATTTTCTGTCGTCGGGAGGAATTTGGGGACCTGGCGACGGGTGTGGGATGACGATTCCCGCTTCGTCGAGAGATTTCTTCACACGCATGCGTAGTTCACGACCAACTTGCCACTGCTGAGCAGGAACTGTGGTCACGAGTAATCGAATAATGACCGACGTAGAGCTCAAGTCTTCGATGCCCAACACTTCTGGTGGGCCGATCAGTTTTGTTGTCCACTCTGGCTCGGCTGCGAAATCTTTCAAAAGTTGTTCGAGAACTTCAATTGCTCGTGAAGCGTCAGATTCGTAGGAAACACTGACATCGATGACAGAGCGAGACCAGTTTTGACTCATGTTGCCAACACGGCGAATCTCGCCGTTTGGAACATGCCATACCGTGCCGTTCACGGAGCGCAAGCGTGTGGTGCGTAGTGATACTGCTTCTACGACTCCCGTTGCTTCACCAACATCAATCACGTCACCGACGCCGAATTGATCCTCAAACAACATCAACATGCCACTTAAGAAATCTTTCACCATGCTTTGTGCGCCAAAACCCAACGCGACACCGGCGATACCCGCACCAGCAATAAGAGGTCCGAGATTGATTCCGAGCACTCCAAGAACAGTGAACAATCCGATGAGTCGAATGATCACGGTGCTAATGCTGGCGAGGACCGCCATCAGCGCTTGAACACGTTGTTGATTTCGTGCAGCTTTCATCTCTGACGACTGCGCACGGACGGGTCCACTCATTTCGGTGAGCGAAGAGATCAATTGTTCGTCTAATTGAGCAGCGCGATTGATGAGTCGCTTGGCGGAGGATCGGATGATGCGTTTCGCTACAAAAACTGCGAGTTCGGTGAGGACAATCACCAGCACGATTTTGAGTGCGGGGGTTGCAATATCGCCGAGCCAGTCGACGAAATCGTTCTGAGAATCTGATTCCATTACCGCTCCAGCGTAGATGGCGGGTGCTGACAACGGGTGTCTCATACAATGACGAAATGGCTCCAACGACTGATGCATCGTCATTTTCGGATGCATCACTCACGGTGATCGTGCCCACATTTGAAGAGCCGATTCTGCTCGCGCGTGCTCTCACATCATTACGTGACCAAACGCATGAACCTCTTCATGTTGTGGTTGTGAACAATGGCGGTGATCCATCTGTTGTGGATCAGGTGGTGGGTGTTGTCACCACGTCATCATCAGCATTGGCGTCGCGCATCACAATCCACCACCGGGATCAACATGGTGTGCGCGGAGTGGTAATAGAGGAAGCATTACGCCGAATAGATTCGCCGTTCATCGCGATTCTTGATGAGTCACAATCATGGCAGCCATCGTGTGCATCTCTTGCGGTGAAATGTCTGATCGGCAATTCGGAGACAGAGGCGGTGTGTGTGGGATGGTCGATCGCGTTTGAGAAGATGATTGAAGAGCGTGTCTGGCCACGACGCAACGATGCGGTGTCATTGAAAGAGGGAGACGTTTCCCTAGCCTCACTTATGTCGGGAATCGAGATACCCGAACATGCTGTTGTGTATCGACGTAGCGCAGTCACAACTATTGGCGGAATGAATGAATCTCTTGACCACTTGGCAATGTGGGATGTGAATGTGCGGATAGCAACGCACGGCACCATCGCTGTTGTACCAACATCACTTGTGACGTTGCATGTGTTAGAGCGCTCGTCTGAGGACGAAGATGCACATCGTCATGCCGTGGATGCAGAACGCCAACAGTTGATTTCATCCTGGTTGGCAGAGACGTTGCCCGGGGGAGCCAACAAAGGACAGTGTGCGTTGGATGCACTCGCACATCGCAACCGTGAGAACGAATTGCAGACATTGCGAGAAGAGAACGCACGATTGCGAAATGAGATCGCCAATTTCAATGGATTGTCTTCTCGCGCACTACGGGCAATGTTGCAGCCAAAGAAGCTGGTTCGCGCGGTGCAACGGCGCGTCAAAAAATAGCCATGATCTCCGTTGTAACTCGTCGTATTGATGACCTTGCTTTCAATAACGGTGATTTTGATGTGCTCTCAGTGGATGTGTTTGACACGTTGATCACGCGTTCGCTTGCCCAACCAAGCCATGTTTTCGCATTGTTAGAACAAGAATTAATCCAGACCGCGGCAACACCAGTCGAGCGACAGATGTTCGATGGCTTTGCTCGTACGCGTCTTTTTGCTGAACGTCGCGCTCGCAAGATCAAAGCACAGGCATCGCCGTATACCGACATAACGCTTGACGAGATCTACGCAGAAATTCGTCGCGAGTTACAAATCTCATTCAGTGAGAGCAAGGTCATTGCTGATCGCGAGATGACAATCGAACGCGAGTTGGCGGTTGCTGTGCCTCATACGGTGAGCGCTATCGGGCGGGCACGACAGACCGGTGTTCGAGTTATTGCAGTGAGCGACAACTACATGTCGTCGCAGCAGTTGCTGTCATTGTTTGAGGTGGCCGGGATCACAGGTTTCTCTCTCGATGACATCTTTGTGAGTTGTGAAATTGGCGGAACAAAGGCAAATGGACAGATTTGGCCAGCGGTGCTTCGCCACATAAATGTTCCGGTTCATCGCATTGTTCATGTGGGAGATCATGAAGAAGCAGATGGTGATGCTGCGCGCGCCGCAGGGATGTCGGTGGTGATTGATGACCGTATGAATCGTTCGCATCGTTTTCCGATTAACACCACACCCGCTGTGATCACTCATTCGCGACTTGAAGCATCCGTTCGGGACGCTATGCGCGAAGGATCGTGGGATGTACACACGGTGATGGGCGCAACTACTGCGGCACTAATTGTGTGTGCACAGATCAAATCGTTGGACTCGGCACTGGAACGTGATCCGAGTGCGCGTGTGTATTTCGCTGCTCGCGATGGTTATCTCGCTCACAAATTGTGGAATGACGTACGAGTGCCAGAGGGGAAACCTCAAGCTGAGTACTTGCACGTGTCTCGATCAGTGTTGTGGCGCACTAGCCCAAATTTTAAACCGAGTCGTCTGATCGGTCCACGAGAAACACTGACGTTGGCACGTCTCGCACATCGACTGGAAATGCCAGAACTTGTTGACATGGTGTCTGATCTTGATGCCAGCACGATGCTTACTGCACAGCAAGCTTGGGACATTATCGAGGCGCACCGGACACAGGTTGACGTGGTGACGAAAAAACATCGCGATCTTGCAGTTGATTATCTCCGTAGCAAAGGTTTATTCAATCCGGGACGTCACTTTGTGGTGGATCTTGGGTGGACCGGTTCCAGCCTTGCTGATCTTGCGGCTCTCGTTCACACCGAGAGCAGTGGGGAAGCGGTGGTGGAAGGATTATTTCTTGGCTTGTACTGGGACGCAACGCAAATACGCACACGTTTTCCGATGCATACATTTGCCACCAATGACATGGCAACAGGTGATCAACAACGCGCGCTACTTGCGTCGCATGCGGTGATCGAATCTTTGATCACCGCGCCTCAAGGTTCTGTGGTTGGATTTCAACGAAACAACAGCATCGTGGAGCCGGTACTTGCCGAGCAACGAGTGGAACAAGAAGAGTTCTCTCGCGTCATTGGAAAAGTGTGTGACGCTGCGTCGCATACTGCTCGACAGATCGTGACCGGTACTCATTCATCAGGAGTCACATTGGATGACGTGACTGGTGAAGCGGTATGGGCATCAATCATGCAAACAGTGCACACCCCACGACCGGAAGAAATTGAACTCTTTGGCTCAATCCGTCTGGTTATCGCAATTGATCACGCCGACGACGGCGTGTATCTCGTGCCACGGACGTGGCCAGCGGGGGGCATCGTCGATGTGCATGATTCGCTGCTTCGTGGTCATTGGCTTCGGGGGACGGTGGCATCACCGGCGTATCGCGACAAGCACAACGAAGAAATTCGCTCCATGATCAACGTGTGGCCAGAAGTTGGCCATGACTGGGTCGCACTCACGCGACCCAGATGAATCAGCTCAGTTTTGATCAGGCGGGACCAGAGAACTGGAATGCCCGAGTCGACTCGCCAGCCTTATTCACAACCGCTGGTGCATGATCATCTTCGTAACGGGTCAGTTCTGCGCGACCAACAACCTGCCAGTGCACTTCATCCGGACCATCAGCAAGTCGTAACGTGCGCTGCGATGCATACATGCGAGCAAGTGGCGTCCAGTGTGAAACACCGGTTGCACCGTGCATTTGGATGGCTTCGTCAATGATGTGACATGCGCGAATTGGAACCATGGCCTTCACGGCGCTGATCCACACACGTGCTTCGGCATTGCCCATCGTGTCCATTGCTTTTGCGGCGCGCAATACCATGAGACGCATCGCTTCGATCTCGATACGGGCCTTTGCGATCACTTCTGTGTTCTTGCCCAACTTCGCAAGAGGTTTGCCGAATGCTTCACGGTTCAGTCCACGACGAATCATTAGCTCAAGCGCCTTTTCGGATGCACCGATCGAACGCATGCAGTGGTGAATACGACCAGGTCCAAGACGCAATTGTGAAATTTCAAAGCCACGTCCCTCGCCCCACAACATGTTGGTGTCGGGAACGCGCACGTCATTGAAACGCAAGTGCATGTGACCATGTGGCGCGTCGTCTTCTCCGAACACATCCATTGCTCCGAGAATTTCAATTCCGGGAGTGTCCATAGGAACGAGAATTTGTGATTGACGCTTGTGGGGTGGCGCATCGGGATTGGTCTGCACCATCACAATGAGAATCTTGCAACGTGGGTCACCTGCACCAGATGCGTAGTACTTCTGGCCGTTAATCACCCATTCATTGCCATCTTTGACAGCACGGCAACGAACATTCTTTGCATCCGATGATGCAACGTCTGGCTCAGTCATACAAAACGC
>CAYVAV010000002.1:0-50532 GCA_964449085.1 uncultured Bifidobacterium sp. | reverse complement strand
AATCTCACCACGCAACAGTGGCTCAAGCCACTGTTTCTTTTGTTCGGGTGTGCCCACGCGCTCAAGAACTTCCATGTTGCCTGTGTCTGGGGCAGAGCAGTTCAAGCACTCAGACGCAATGGGGTTCTTGCCAAGTTCGGCGGCGATGTAGGCGTAGTCAAGGTTGGACAAACCTTCGCCGGTTTCCGCATTAGGAAGAAAGAAGTTCCACAAACCCTGTTGCTTTGCTTTGTTCTTAATGGACTCAAGCAGTTCGAGTTGCCCTGGTCCGTAGCCCCAGTGCTCTGCGCGACCTTCACCGAGTCGATAGAACTCGTCGGTCTTTGGCTCCACTTCTTCTGCGATGAACTTTTTCACAGCTTCAAACAAAGGCACAGCCTTCGGAGACATTGCGAGGTTCATTGCATCGTCAGTGGCAATTCCTGAGTGCATTCCTGGTGCGGGCATGAGATGACCTTTCGACAATCGCTCTGCCCAACATTAGGCGTTTTTTCGGTGCTCGTCTCAGTTGGCGGACGCAGCGAGCGAGTCCTCATGTTGACGGGCTTCGTCGGAGTGATGCCAGCGCCACGCGCGCACAAGCATGTAGGACACACACGGGGCAAAGATGAAGTTGGGTGCCATGAGAATGAGGTCACGTTGGGCAAGTCCGTAGAAGAGCCATGAAAAGTTCGACATGAGTGTGATCGCGAGACTCACAACGGATAGTCCGTGGAGATTGTGCGTTCGATACACATGCAGCGTGGGCGGGATGATCGACGTTGTGCTGATGAGGATTGCAAAGATTCCAACCAAAGACGATGACACCATCGCTCCGGCAAGAGCGATGACGACAGATGTCACCGATCCACTAATGAGCAAAAGTGATGTCAGCGTGCGGTGGCGCAACAGCACCGATGCGATCACAAGTTGTGCGGTGATGAATGAACCATTCGCGATGTACACGACTGGATCTGCCTCCATGATTCCGAACGTGAACCATTGAACCGAACCGACAATCGCGTGCACAGTGCCGATCGGTGAAATGCCATGCGGAGTGTTGTGGCGAACAACGCGAAATGCCTGTGGCCATACAAACGAGATGCTCAATATGAGACACCAGGCGCCAAGGAAACTAGTAAGAGACATCAGCGCTCGTGCGACGGGACTAGACGTGTATAACGATCAGAAATTAATGGCGATGACAAAATGAAATCAGCCGTTGCTCGATTGCATCCAACGGGGATATTCCATACAACAGCGATACGAAGCAGAGCCTTCACATCGGGATCATGAGGTTGTGATTCAAGTGGATCCCAAAAGAACAACAACACATCAACTTTGCCTTCAGAGATTCGTGCGCCAATTTGTTGGTCACCACCAAGCGGTCCGCTGCGTAAGCGTTCAACATCAAGACCTGTTTGTTCTTGTACAAGGCGACCAGTGGTTCCCGTTCCGATCAGTGTGTGTTGAGCGAGAAGATCTTTGTGTTCTCTCACCCACTGAAGAAGCTCGTCCTTCATGTTGTCGTGGGCAACGAGGGCGATCACCTTCTTTTTGTTGCTGACAATCTCAACTCCGTCAGAACTCATATCACTTGATTACCAGATTCACCATGCGCTGGGGAACGACCACTGTCTTAAATGGTGTTTTGCCGTCAAGAGCGACTTGTACTTTGTCATCGGTTAGCGCGGCAGCGAGCAGTTCATCCTCAGTTAAAGATGGCGAAACGTTGATGCGTGAGCGAACTTTTCCGTTGATTTGCACGGGGATCTCAATGGTGTCGGCAACGAGCAACGCCGGATCGGCGACAGGGAAGGGGGTATACGTGACCGATTCGTTATGACCGAGTCGCGACCACATTTCTTCTGCCAAGTGCGGACACAGAGGCGACAGCATTTGGGTAATCGACTCCATGACCGTTCGTGGTGCGCGATGACCAGCCGTCACATACTGGGTCAGTGCGTTGTTGAACTCGATCAGCTTTGAGATCGCGGTGTTGAAGCGCAAGTACTCCATGTCAGCTTCAACGCCGGCAATTGTGCGGTGTAAGTGACGTAGTAACTCATCGGGGACTGTGTCATCGCTGACAACAGTTTCACCCGTGTCTTCATCAACAATGTTGCGCCACAAACGCTGGAGGAAGCGTTGCATTCCAACGACATCTCGCGTGTTCCACGGACGTGATGCTTCAAGTGGTCCCATCGCCATTTCGTAGAGCCGGAATGTGTCGGCACCGTACTCTTCATACATCTCGTCGGGTGTGACAACGTTCTTCAGACTCTTGCCCATCTTGCCGTATTCACGACTGACAGTTTCACCGTTGTATGTGAATGCGCCATCGTTTTCCACAACGTCAGATGCAGGAACGGTTTGACCACGTGCATCGCGATACGCGTATGCCTGTATGTAGCCCTGATTGAACAAACGATGGAATGGCTCTTCACTACTGACATGACCGAGGTCGAACAACACTTTGTGCCAAAAGCGCGCATACAGAAGGTGCAAAACCGCGTGTTCAACGCCGCCGACATACAAGTCCACTCCGCCGGTATGACCCGACGATGTTGGCCCCATCCAATAACGCTCTACATCGCGGTCCACAAATGCCGAATTATTCGTTGGGTCGAGATAGCGCAATTCGTACCAACATGAACCTGCCCACTGTGGCATCACGTTAACTTCGCGTGTGTACGTGCGAGGTCCGTCGCCTAAATCAAGTGTGACTGTGCGCCATTCTTTTACCCGCGCAAGTGGAGGGATTGGATCAGACGTTGCATCATCGGGGTCCAATGCGGTGGGTTTGAAATCTGCCAACTCAGGCAACAGCACCGGAAGTTGATCAGCAGGGACTGCGTGTGCTTGACCGTGTTCGTCATAGACAATCGGGAACGGTTCGCCCCAATAGCGCTGACGTGAGAACAACCAGTCGCGCAACTTATATGTGATTGTCGCTTTACCGTGCCCGTTTTTTTCGAGCCACTCATTAGTCACTCGTTTTGCCTCTGACATCTCATTGACGTCATTCAGAGACAATGTGTCGTTAGCGGAGTTGATGTATGTGCCTTCGCCAACGTATGCCGATGGCCAGGTATCGCAATCGTCAGATACTGAAAGGCCTTGTGCGTCAAACCATGATTGTGGCGGCATCTGCGTGGCCACAATTGGCAGTTCATACTTGCGTGCGAATTCAAAGTCGCGTTGGTCACCGCTAGGCACGGCCATGATTGCGCCAGTGCCATATCCCATCAAGACGTAATCAGCTATCCAAATGGGAACTTGAGCACCGTTCAACGGATTAGTTGCCATTGCGCCGATAAATACGCCGGTCTTTTCGCGCGTGTCGTCTTGACGATCGGCGTCTGCTTTAGACGCAGCTTCTGCACGGTATGCCTGCACTTCATTGCGTTTGTCTGACGCAGTGAGGACATCCACCATCGGATGTTCCGGAGAGAGCACCAAAAATGTGGCTCCGAATAACGTGTCGGGACGGGTGGTGAATACTTCAATTGCGCCTGCTGATGATGCGAATCGAACTTGTGCTCCTTCGCTACGACCGATCCAGTTGCGTTGCATCAACTTGATGGGCTCTGGCCAGTCAAGACGATCAAGATCATCGATGAGGCGATCCGCATAGGCGGTGATGCGCATCATCCATTGACGCATGTTGCGCTTAAAGACCGGATAGTTGCCAATGTCGCTACGGCCCTCAGCCGTCACTTCTTCATTTGCAAGAATTGTGCCAAGACCAGGGCACCAGTTCACTGGTGCTTCCGACAAGTACGCCAAACGAAATGAGTCAACGACATCGTTTTTGTCTTGTTGAGACAGTGATGACCACGCACGTCCATCATCAAGAGAGCGCGCACCACTATCAAATTCGGCAATCAGTTCAGAGATGTGTCGGGCTCTTGATGTCGCTGTGTCATACCACGAGTTATAGATCTGCAAGAAGATCCACTGTGTCCATTTGTAGAACTCCTCATCGGTGGTGCTCACACTTCTGCGCGCGTCGTGACCTAAACCAAGACGGGAGAGTTGTCGACGCATGTTCGCAATGTTTGCTTCGGTATTCACGCGCGGATGAATGCCGGTGGTGATCGCGTGTTGCTCAGCAGGTAAACCAAAACTGTCGTATCCCAACGCGTGCAATACGTTGAAACCTTTCATCCGCTTGAAGCGCGCAAACACATCGGTTCCGATGTAGCCAAGTGGGTGTCCAACGTGAAGACCAGCACCTGATGGATACGGAAACATGTCAAGCACAAAGAGCTTTTCGCGTCCGGCGACCTTGTCAGGTTCTGCGAGTGGACCAGCGGGATTTGGTGCTTCAAAAGTGCGGTTCGTGCGCCAGAACTCTTGCCATTTGGCTTCGATGTCTCCGGCTAAAGCAGGGCCGTATCGGTATGCGGGACTAGAGGGGGACTCAGACATGGTGAGTTCATCGTACGTGGCATAGATACGGTGTAGGCGTGCCCAAGCAACGTCCCTCGTCTCGCCGTCGCCAACCGAAGGGCGGATCATCACATGGCTACCCACGCCAGGCACGTCTAAGTGAGGTATTGCGCGAGATCATCGGCGATGAATTAACACGCATTGATGATGAACGTCTTGAGTTTGTGACCGTCACTTCAGTCGACGTAGATGCCGAGATGAACCGTGCCATCGTGTACTACGACTCCCTTGCTGGGGTGGAAGGCGATGAGCAGATTCAAGAGGTGTTGGGTGAATACCGTGCACGGATGCAAGCCTCCATCAATCGACAGATGCACGCGCGTAAGACACCTATCTTGAGTTTCAAGCCTGATGAGGTCATTCGAGCCGCCGAACGAATCGAACAAGTGTTGCGTGAAAACAAGGAACGACTCGCACGGCTTGACGATGGTGATTACTCACCCGACGAAGACGATCAGTAACTGACTATTCGACCTCAGCACCCATGGCACGTCGACGTCCACCCACTGTTCATGGTTTCGTAGTTGTTGACAAGCCGGCAGGGATGACAAGCCACGATGTCGTCAACGTGCTACGGAAAAAACTTGGTGAGCGACGCATTGGACACGCTGGAACACTCGACCCGGATGCAACCGGTGTGATGCTTATTGGTATTGGGAATGGAACACGGCTTCTCAAGTTCTTGAGTGAACAAGACAAGACATATTCATGTGAGATCGTTTTTGGAACTGAAACAGATTCACTGGATTCAACAGGAACCGTCACGGCAACATACGAGATGGCACCAGTAGCTATTGCCGAAGTGCAAAAAGTGGTGTTGGAATCGTTTGTCGGTCACATCATGCAGGTGCCACCCATGGTGTCGGCGCTGAAAGTTGACGGAAAACGGTTGCATGAACTTGCGCGTGAGGGGATTGAAGTAGATAGAGAACCGCGTCCAGTCCATGTGATGTCGTTTGAAGTTGACGCAACAGACGATCCGATGGTGATTGCCGCACGCATTCATTGTGGTTCGGGAACCTATGTGCGCTCGCTGGGCGCTGATCTCGGCGCTGCGCTTGGAGGTGGAGCACACATCCGAAACCTACGTCGACACTCCGTCGGTTCGTTTGCGTTGTCCGATGCGAGTTCGCTGGAGGAACCAGTGGTATTACCCATGTACGAGATGTTGCGTGGTATGCAACGCGAGATACTGACTGACGCCGAAATAGATGATGTGTTGTATGGACGACCTCATGCGGTGTGGTCAGGTGATGGACCGTGGGCAATTTTTGATGAACGTGGTGAATTGATCGCTGTGTATGAATCATGGCGAGAAGGTCTCGCCAAGCCGTCTGTTGTATTTGGCGCAAGATAAAGTTCGCACCGTGCGCGTCATTACTGATTTGTCAACTTCGCCGTGGCCTGACCAGCGATCTGTATTGACAATTGGCGCATACGACGGTTTGCACATGGGTCATCGCACGGTGATATCCAATGTGCGCCAGCGCGCTGATGAAGAAGGTGCACTAAGTGTGGTTGTCACATTCGACCGTCACCCAGCAAGTGTGGTGCGTCCGGAGTCTGCTCCAAAATTGCTCGCCAACGTAGAGCAGAAACTCGAGTTGCTCGAATCAACTGGTGTTGATGCAACAGTGCTCGTCACATTCACTGATGACCAGCGCAACGAAACCCCTGTTGATTTCGTACAACGTGTGTTGGTCGATTCTTTGCGGACTCGGGTGGTCATTGTTGGAGCCGATTTTCACTTTGGGCACATGCGTCAAGGAAATATCACGCTTCTTCATGAAATGGGTGAGCGTCACGATTTTGTTACCGAACCAGTGACTTTGGTGCAGCGTGGTGATGATGTTGATGAACCGGTGAGTTCCACTGCGATACGTCGCGCGCTCGCGGGTGGCGAAATTGAAACTGCAACTCGAATGCTTGGTCGTCCATATGAAATTCGGGGAGAGGTGCAATCAGGAGATCAACGTGGACGCACGATTGGTTTTCCCACCGCAAACGTGCGAGTGCCTCCGCAGATGTGCATTCCTGCCGATGGTGTGTATGCGGCCAAATATCGTCGCCCAGACGGCACCGTGTATGACTGTGCGGTCAACCTTGGTCGTCGACCAACGTTTTATGACAACGCGGAGCACCCATTGCTTGAGGCGTACCTTCTTGATTTTTCCGGTGATCTGTATGGCGAAATGGCGTCAGTGCAGTTCATTGATTTTCTGCGTTCCGAGCGGCGATTCGATGGCATCGAATCTCTTCGCGCACAACTTGATCTCGACATCGAACACGCGCGCACGGCATTGGCAGCTTACGACGCATTACAGAAATAACGCGCAAAAATAAATCGCGTGCGAGTCATTCGCCGGCTGCAGGGGACAACATGTCGTAGCGCGTTGACCGTTGTTGCAGCGTGCGACGCAGCGGTGCAACGATTTCACTGAAGCGACCCTCAGTCATCATCTGACCATGATTTGCACCAGCAGCGCGTGAGATGTTCTCATCCATCAATGTGCCACCAAGATCATTGCATCCTGCTTGCAGAAGTTGACCGGCACCAGATGTACCGATCTTTACCCACGACACCTGCACGTTGTCGATAAGGCCGTGATATGCGATACGACCAATGGCGTGCATCAACACTGTTTCGCGGAATGTGGGGCCACGTCGTGCTTTCTTTTGCAAGTAGATAGGTGATGCCATGTGCACAAAAGGCAATGGGATGAACTCGGTGAAGCCACCAGTTTCTTTTTGTAGTTCACGAGTGGCCATGATGTGGCGAGCCCATGATTCGGGGTGTTCGATGCTTCCGTACATGATCGTGATGTTCGAGCCAAGTCCGACACCGTGAGCTTGACGGTGACACTCCAACCACTCTTCGGTGTTGATCTTGTCTGGGCACAACGTGGCACGCACGCCGTCGTCAAGAATCTCTGCCGCAGTGCCGGGTAAGGAAGCGAGTCCTGCTTCTTTCAATCGCAACAAGTAGTCGCGCAGTGATTCGTTGTTGCGGCGAGCACCTTCTGTCACTTCCAACGCAGTGAATCCGTGAACGTGCATGTCAGGTGCAGCAGACTTCACCGCGTGTGCAACATCGATGTAGTAGTCGCCGTCAAAATTTGGGTGAATTCCACCTTGCAGTGTCACTTCAGTGGCGCCAAGTTCCCACGCTTCTAGTGCGCGTTCTGCAATGTCATCAAGTGACAACAGATATGGAGTGCCACGCAGGTTCAAACTAAGTGGGCCTTTTGAAAAACCACAGAACTTGCATTTGAACGTGCACACATTGGTGTAGTTGATGTTGCGGTTGTGCACCCAGGTCACAACGTTGCCGACGGTGTTGAAGCGCAGTTCGTCTGCATAGTCAGCAATTGCACCCACTTCATGTCCACGCGCACGAAACAGGTCAACGATTTCTTGTTCGCCAATTTCTTGACCGCAGCGGTGGCCGTCAATGATCTCGGCGATGCGACCATGGGCAGCAGGACGTGGGTGGGGAACAAGAGTTGGTGGCGCAACGTTTGCACCCGAATACCACTGTGTTGACTTATGCCCGATGAGCACTACTTCAGCGCCATCGTGGACAACATCTGCAGCAGTTACTTTTTCTGGCCACATCGCACCCGGGTCATCACGGCCAAGACCTTCAGCATCACTTCGGTCCATGACAGGGAAGTGAAGTGATTCATCGAGCCACAAATCAGGTTGACGTACGTATTCGGGATAAATGGTGAGACGCGGTGCGAGTGCGAATCCGCGTTCTTCTGTGACATTGCGAATGCGATCAACTGCTGGCCACGGACGCTCTGGGTTGACATGGTCCGCGGTCACCGGTGACACGCCACCCCAGTCATCAATTCCTGCGTCCAGCAACACTCCAAAGTCATCGGAGAGATTTGGTGGTGCTTGCAAGTGAATGTCAGAGGGCAACAACACGCGCGCAGCAGCGATTGACCACAGGTACTCATCTTGTGGGCATGGAGGATGGTTAGCCATACCAGTGAGTGGTTTCGGCAAGAAATTCTGCACGATCACTTCTTGCACATGTCCATATCGTTTGTGTGTAGCCGCAATCAATAACAAGGCATCAATGCGGTCTTGTCGATTTTCACCAATGCCACACAAAATTCCGGACGTGAAAGGAATATTCAACTCACCCGCGAGACACAAGGTGTTGATGCGTCGTTGCGGTTCTTTATCGGGAGCCAACTTATGACATTCAAGATCGTCACGCAGAGACTCAAGCATCATTCCTTGAGAGGGTGACACCGTGCGAAGCATTGCAAGTTCTTCTTCATACATCGCACCGGCATTGGCGTGTGGCAAGAGCCCTGTTTCATCAAGCACCAACTTTGCCATCGCGGTGAGATAGTGAACGGTGGAGTCATATCCGTTGTCTCGCAACCAATTCGCCGCAACTTCGTAACGTAATTCCGGACGCTCACCGAGTGTGAACAGTGCTTCGTGACAACCAAGACGCGCACCTTGTCGAGCAATCTCCAACACTTTCTCGGGAGATAGATACGGGTGTTCAAGACGAGCGGGTGGCTGTGCAAACGTGCAGTACCCGCATTTGTCGCGACACAACATGGTGAGCGGAATGAACACTTTTGGTGAATACGTGATGCGAGTGCCATGGGCTGAATCACGAATAGACCGAGCCTTCGCCATGACATCGCCAAGTGGAGCGGACAAGACAAAGTCGACAAGAGAACTGTCAACTGTGTACGACGACATCACGTCGTCGCGAAGAAACTGGCGCGACAAGACAACACCCCCAACTGGGACTTACGAAACGGATCAATTGTGTGCCAGTGCTAGTCAGATGTATTCAACGTGCAAGAGAAGTTGGCAACACCTTGTATGACTACGCGCCTTTACTGTAGCGCAGAAGTCACGATTCTGACTGATCCAATGCTTTAAACAAGGCACGCACGTTATGGCTATTAATGGGCACACGGTGTCCAACTCGACTAATGAATCCGAGTTGTACACCTGTTGATGGGTCGGTGACAGTGAAGACCTGTTCATGGCCATCACTATCGACAATCACATCGGTGAGAAGAGGCACGCCTGCAGAGTTGAGTGCATCACGGGTGAATGATGCATTCAAGACTTCAATTGCGATGTGTTGCACACCCGAGCCGTGCTTTGCCAAGTCTTGAATGACTGCAGGATCGTCACCGGGGCCAACAAGAACCACGGCGACACCGCCAGCTTCTGCGGTGACGATGTGGGGGTCATCGGTTGGTTGAATGCGAAAGCCCATCTCTTCAAAGAAAGATTTTGCTGCATCAAGTTCGGCAACAGTGACGACAACGTGGTCAATGCGACACGCGACCGTGTCGAGAGCGCTGCGATCATCCGTGCCGGCATCTTTTGTTGGTGCCGGTTCGTTGAGTGATCCAGCAACTTCAATGCGATGTGTTTCGGCAAGCAATGTGCGAAATATTTGTTCGGCAAAATCTGCATCAACTTTTTTGTCGATTGCCCATTGTCGACGCGTGGCGAGAACGGCGCGTACGCGTGCGGGTTGAATAACGGTTGCACCGGTTTGCTCTTTGATCTCAGCAACGTCGCGACACACCTGCAATCGCTGCGCTAAGAGATCAACAATCTCTTTGTCGATGCGGTCGATTTCATTTCGAAGTTCGTCTAGTGAAGCCATGTGGTGTCGATCGTGGCGAGAGTTCCGTCGTGTTCCTGAGCGATTGTTCTACTTGTGTTCAAGTAATCGTTCAACGTGTTTTGCGAGCACGTCCATTTCAATATTTACTGCGTCGCCGGGTTTGCGAACACCGAGGGTGGTGACCTCTGCGGTGTGGGGGATGATGGCAACTTCGAATGTGTCATCGGTGAGGTTGAAAGCAGTCAAACTGATGCCATCAACAGTGACTGAGCCTTTTTCCACGATGTACTTCATCAGATGGTTCGGAATGCGAACAACAAGTTGGGGAACAGGAGAGACAATTGTTCCCACAGCATCGACGTGTCCGAGCACGATGTGCCCACCGAAACGCTCGCCAAGTGCCATGGGTCGTTCCAGATTGACGGGGTGACCTTCTTGCAGTGCGCCAAGGTTTGTGCGGGCATATGTCTCATCGGAGACATCTGCCTCCCACCATCCAGGCCCGCTCGCAACAAGGGTGAGACAACAGCCGTTCACCGCGCTGGAATCACCAAGACCAGAGCCCTCAAGCACCGTTGATGCCTGAATGCGCAACTTCGGGCCCTCGCGGTGTAGGACCGTTCCTTTTTCTTCCACGATTCCGGTGAACACGCGATTGAGACTAATGCCCACGGGGGTTGGAGGCCTTGGCCAATGCTCATAGCCTGAGAGGGTCCGCTTGAGGCTCCGGCTTTGGCGTGATGCTGAGTGACTACTTGCTCAGCGCCCTCACCATTACACATAAGGAAAACGAGGCCAGCATGTCCAAGCAGGACACCATTTCGACCCATCGTCAGCATGCAACAGACACCGGTTCACCCGATGTGCAGATCGCTTTGTTGACAGATCGCATCAACCAACTCACCGATCACTTGAAGGCCCATCCAAAGGACCACCACAGTCGTCGCGGTTTGTTAATGCTGGTCGGACGCCGTCGTCGCATGCTTGACTATGTACGCGACCGTGACATTGCTCGCTACCGCGAGTTGGTCGCAAAATTGGGTCTTCGTCGATAAGACACAGTCTTCGGACTCTGTTTTTCAACGCAGTCACAGTTCATACACCGATCACCAACATTTTTCCTGTTGTGTCGGTTGTCAGTCGGGAGTTTCGCTAGTCGTTCTTGTAACGGGCTTTTGTAGCAGAAGTTTTGTGCAAGAAGAAATAGCGAGGTTGCCGACTGGGAACCGGCTCTGTTGGTGAATCACACACAGACATAGGCCAACACATGGCCGCAGAAAGGTAATCCCATGGCTGACGCTATTCGCGTGTCGGGTCCCGTTTCAGGTACCGATAAGACCATTTCATTCGAGACAGGCAAACTCGCCCAGCAGTCTCAAGGTGCAGTTATTGCATCTATCGGCCGCACCACGGTGCTCGCAACGGCAAACGCCGCTCGCAGCGTTCGTGACGGCATCGACTTTTTCCCACTCACCGTGGATGTGGAAGAGCGTGCATACGCCGCCGGAAAAATTCCTGGTGCATTCTTCCGTCGCGAAGGTCGTCCATCAGAACAAGCAATTCTCACATGTCGTCTCACCGACCGTCCATTGCGCCCAGCATTCCCCGATGGTTTCCGTAACGAAACTCAGATCGTTCTCACGATTCTTGGCGTTGATGGCGAAAACCCACACGACGTGATCGCAATCAACGCTGCATCTGCTGCATTGATGGTGAGTGGTATTCCATTTGACGGTCCAGTTGGTGCAGTGCGCATGGCGTACTCGCAAGATGGAACATGGGTTCCTCATTGCACATACGAAGAAGGAAACAACGGTTCGTTTGAAATTGTTGTAGCTGGTCGCGAACTCGACAATGGAGACGTCGCCATCATGATGGTGGAAGCCGGCGGAACCGAAAAAAGCTTTGAGTTCTACGAAGGCGGCTCACCAAAAGTTGACGAGTCAGTTATCGCTCAAGGTCTTGAAGCATGCAAGACATGGATCAAAGAATCCATAGCATTGCAGCGTCAGCTTGTTGCAAGCGTGATCGCAACCAAGGGCCCAATCGAAGCGTTGCCGTACACACCGGTGTATGACTACTCAAAAGAAGTCTTTGCTGCTGTTGAGCGTGTAGCAACCGCCAAGTTGGCTACCGCAATCACCATTGCTTTGAAGGCTGATCGCAACGCCGCAACTGATGCCGCAGCAGATGAAACTGTTGCTGAATTGTGTGGCACTTCTGATGCACCTGGCCAGTTCTTTGGTCAGGAAAAAGCAGTGAAAGAAGCTGTGCGTAGCCTCACGAAGCGCCTTGTGCGTCGTCGCATTGTTGAAGAAGGCGCACGCATTGACGGTCGCGGTCCAAAAGATTTGCGTCCGTTGTCTTCGGAAGTTGGCATTCTCGCAACTGCACACGGAACAGGGTTGTTCCAGCGTGGTGAGACACAGGTGATGAACGTGTGCACGCTCGCTATGCCACGCATGAACCAGATGCTCGACACTCTTGGCCCAGACAACGAGAAGCGTTTCATTCACCACTACAACATGGCTCCATGGGCAAACGGTGAAGTGGGTCGTGTTGGAACGCCAAAGCGTCGCGAGATTGGTCACGGTGCGCTTGCCGAGCGCGCGTTGCTGCCAGTTGTTCCAAGCCAAGAAGAATTCGCATATGCGATTCGTTTGGTCAGTGAAGTGTTGTCATCAAACGGCTCCACATCAATGGCGTCTGTGTGTTCATCCAGCTTGTCGCTGATGGACGCTGGTGTCCCAATCAAAGCTCCTGTTGCGGGTATCGCAATGGGCTTGGTGTTCGCAGAAGGCAAGTACACAACACTCACCGACATCCTCGGAGCAGAAGATGCATTCGGTGATATGGACTTCAAAGTTGCAGGCACATCAGATGCGGTCACTGCATTGCAGCTTGACACCAAGATTGATGGCATTCCGGCAGACGTTTTGTCGGCAGCATTGCAGCAAGCACGCGAAGCACGTTTGCAGATTCTTGAAAATATGAACACCGCATTGTCTTCACCACGTGCAACTGTTGCTGAGACAGCTCCAAAGATCGTGACGATCACCATTCCAATCGACAAGATCGGTGAAGTCATCGGACCTAAAGGCAAAGTCATCAACACCATTCAGCAAGAAACAGGTGCCGACATTGCGGTTGATGATGACGGCGCCGTTGGCATTGTCACCATCGGCTCACCCGACGGTGAGAAAGTGGAAGCAGCACGCGAGCGCATTTTGAATATCGTTGATCCGCCTACTGCGGAACTCGGTGCTATCTATGCAGGTCGTGTTGTCAGTATGACGAAGTTCGGTGCGTTCGTGAACATCCTTCCAGGACGTGACGGCCTTGTTCACATCAGCAAGTTGGGTCGCGGTGAGCGTGTGAACAACGTTGAGGATGTCTTGTCGCTTGGCGAAGAGATTTCTGTTCGCGTTGATGACATCGACGACAAGGGCAAGATCAGCCTTACCCCTGTTGATGAAGAGGGCAATGACTATCCGTCAGCACCAGGTGGTGGCGGTGGACGCCGTGACCGTGACGGTGGCGATCGCGGTGGACGCGGTGATCGGGACGATCGCGGAGATCGCAGTGGACGCGGTGATCGTGGCGGACGTAGTCGTGACCGTGACGGTGGAGAACGTCGTGAGCGTCGTGATCGTGACGATCGCCCCGCACGCGACAGCGGTGATGCCAAGGTCGTGTCATTTGATGATGAGTTCGACGAAGAGTTGCGCTCAGAGTTTGGCGACTTGGGCCCTGGTAGCAATCGCGGTCGTCGTAATCGCTAAATCTGTGAGTGCGCCGACCATTGTGTCGGCGTAATCCATAACAGTTGTACTATCCGTCGGCGAGTACCGTTATCTCATGATTCGCGTGGGAGTAGTCGGTGCCGCTGGACGGATGGGCGCAACAGTGTGTGATGCTGTTGCCAATGCGGACGGTTTAGAACTTGTTGCCGCGATCGACTCTCACAATGCCGGAACCCTTATTCACGGCATCACTATTTCACCTGAGTTAAAAACACTTGCAGACTCTGGTGCGGAGGTGGTTGTTGATTTCACTGTTGCTGATGCAGCGCGAGTTACCTTGCCGTGGTTAGCGCTACATGGAATGCATGCGGTGGTTGGAACCACTGGATTTACTGATGCCGACCTCAAGACGTTCGAAACCGCATTTGCGCGGAGCAATTGCATCATCGCGGCGAACTTTGCAATCGGTGCGATTTTGATGATGCGCTTTGCGGAAATGGCTGCGCCATATTTCGACACTGCGGAAATTCTTGAATATCACCACGATGCAAAAGCCGATGCACCATCTGGAACTGCAATCTCGACAGCAAAGCGCATGGCTGCTGCCAGCAGTGACTGGGCGAAAGATCCAACCACCAACGAAGTGTTTTCAGGTGCTCGTGGTGGACTAGGACCGGCTGACATTCGTGTTCATGCGGTGCGCATGCGTGGAATGGTTGCTCACCAAGAAGTGGTGCTTGGCACCGAGGGGCAAACGTTGACGATTCGTCACGACAGTTATGACCGATCGAGTTTCATGCCCGGTGTGATCCTGGCGTGTCGCAAAGTTGCGACAACACCAGGCCTCACCTTAGGCATTGATTCGCTACTGAAGTAGCGATTAAGCACAGTTTCGCTACTGAAGTAGCGATTGAGCACAGTTTCGCTACTGAAGTAGCAAGAAGTAATTACTTCTTGAGTGCTGCGACTGCTGCGTCGTAATTCGGCTCGTTGACGATGTCTGCTACCAATTCGGTGTGTAATACCTTGCCGTTTTCATCGGCAACAACAACAGCGCGTGCGAGAAGACCGGCGAATGCGCCTTCGTTTAGACCAACACCGAAAACTTTTCCGAAGTCGCTACGGAATGATGACGCATTTTGCACGTTCTGCAATCCTTCTGAACCACAGAAGCGACCTTGTGCAAAAGGAAGATCTGCTGACACACACAACACAACGGTGTTGTCGAGTGAGCTTGCTAGTTCGTTGAACTTGCGAACGCTTGCTGCGCACACGGGAGTGTCGACGCTGGGGAAGATGTTGAATACAACGCGCTTGCCTGCGAGATCTGCATTTGAGATCTCACCGAGACCGGCGTTTGTCAATGTGAAAGATGGGAGTGAGCTACCTGGTGCGGGCACGTCGCCCACGGTGTTCACGGGGTTACCTTGAAATGCTGTTTTTGCCATGCATCACAGGATGTCACGGTCATGCGAAGTTTCCACCTCTGACTCGGACTCTGCAGCGATTTCTTCCGTGACGTGGTCGTGGTGTGCTTGTGGGCTATGGGTAATAGGGGAATCGACAATGTCTGGATCTGGTGCAGGAATTGGCTTACGACGACTTGTTTGAAACAACGTGACCGCAAAAAGACCACCGACAACCCACCATTGGTAGTCATCGATGAAATCAAGAACTGAGCGAATTTGGTCTTCGAAGATTTTGCCGCCCACCCATAACACCACAAGGCGAATGGTGATGCCGACAACGATGATGGGATAGAAGACACGCGCACGCATTCCACGATGACCGACTAACAGACACACGATGTTGGACCCGGGCATGAGCAATACCGCGAGCCATCCCATGCGGTCGGTCGCGCGTTCCGCCCAGCGGTATGTGGCAGGGAGTTCATTGAGTTGGTTCTCTGCCCAGGCAAGTGCGCGGTGTCCGTACCATCGCCCCACGTAATACAAGGCAACGGCGGCAGCCAGCATGCGCAAGAAACCAATCACCGCATACGGAAGCGGGTCGATGAATGGCACCGCGCCAAAAAGATTGCGGTTGCGAGCACTGAGGGTGAGCACGATCGCGGGGGAATCATCAACAAGGGCGGGGCCGATGTTGGTGCCGATCGTGCCAATGATGAAGAGCACCGAAGTGAAAGCCAAGACCGCGCGGCGCACGAAGGCACCTTATGAGGTTTTTGCACTCCATTGCTACGGTTGACGCAGGATTTTCTGCTGTGTTCACACAGCACCCGACACAACACCAGACGGAAAGGGACAGACGATGAAGGGTTTGATGCAGCCATCGCAGTTGTCAATCACACACATTTTTGAGCGGGCAGAGAAGTATCACCGCAACAAGATGGTGACGACGGCAACCCCCACGGGTCTCGAGCGCATCAACTATGGCGACTGGTCACATCGCACCCGGCAAGTGGGAACGGTGCTCGACAACTTGAAGATTTCAAAGAGCGGACGAGTAGCTACTTTTGCGTGGAACACGAGTCGACATCTTGAACTGTATTTCGCCGCACCATGCACGGGTCGCGTTCTGCACACGTTGAACATTCGTTTGTTTCCTGAGCAACTCACATACATCGTTAATCACGCAGAGGATGAAGTGATCTTTCTCGATACGTCACTGTATGCGTTGATTGAACCACTGTTGCCAACCTTTAAACCAGTGAAACATCTTGTGTTCATGAACGACGGCAAAGGTGATGTGCCATCGTCTATTCCCGGATTCGAAGTGCATGAGTACGAATCATTGTTGCAAGGTGTTGATCCACATCCGTTCGTAGTGGTTGACGAGAACACTGCTGCAAGTATGTGTTACACGAGTGGCACCACCGGGAACCCGAAAGGTGTTGTGTACAGCCATCGCTCAACGTTCTTACACACGATGGGTGCAATGACTGTTGATTCGGTTGGTGTCTGTGAATCAGACACGATTCTTCCTGTTGTGCCGATGTTCCACGCGAACGCATGGGGACTTGTGCACGCGGGCGTTGGTGTTGGTGCGAACATCGTGATGCCTGGTGCCGACTTGAGTGGCAAAGCAGTTGCAGATCTGATTGTGAACGAACGCGTTACTGTTCCAGCCGGTGTTCCCACAATTTGGATGGGAACGTTGCCCGAACTGAAGGGCCGCGACACCTCAAGTATTCGCGTGATTCCGTGTGGCGGATCAGCGGTGCCGAAAGCACTGAGTGAGGCATATCGCGAACAAGTTGGTGTTCCCTTGTTGCAAGCTTGGGGCATGACAGAAACAAGTCCACTTGCATCAACTTCAAATCTCACCGCAGAAGAGAAGTTGTTGCCACAAGAACAACAAGCAGATCTGCGCGCAACCGTTGGCACGATCAACTTTGGTGTCGAAGTGCGTGTTGTTGAACCCGACACTGTGAATGAAGTCCCGTGGGACGGAGAGACGAGTGGCGAAATTCAAGTAAATGGTCCGTGGATTGCGGCGGACTATTACAACGACTCTCGTTCACGTGAGAGTTTCACCGCCGATGGTTGGTTGCGCACTGGTGATGTGGCCACGATTGATCCGTCAGGTCGCTTGCGCCTCGTAGACCGCACAAAAGACCTCATTAAGTCAGGCGGTGAGTGGATTAGTTCTGTCGAAATCGAAAACGAATTGATGGCGCACCCAAAGATTCGCGAGGCAGCAGTCATTGGCGTGCCGCACGTGAAGTGGTCAGAGCGACCACTTGCGTGTGTCGTGCTCGAACAAGGCGAGTCGATGACCCCGCAAGAGGTACTCGACTTCTTGGCGCCAAAAGTTGCGAAGTGGCAGTTACCAGACGCGGTGGAGTTCATCGCCGAGGTGCCAAAGACCAGCGTCGGCAAATTTTCAAAAAAGACCTTGCGCGAGCAATTTGCCGACTACGTATTGCCTAATCATTAAAGGCCGCCAGCAAGGAGAGACTCCTCACTTGACGTGAGACAGTTTTATCCGTATTGTCTCACACAATGGTGACGGGAGACACAACACCACATCCGATTTCGAAGGCCACATTGCGGTCGCGCAAGGATCAGGAATTGTTGATTCTTGATGCGGCTCGCACCTGCGTGGATGCAAAAGGTTTTGATGCGGTCACGATCGATGACGTCTGCGAAGCAGCGGGAGTGTCGCGTGCAACGTTGTATCGCGTGTTTCCCGGCGGTCGTGATGTGTTGTTTGAAGCGCTACGTGTCCGCGGGCTTGAGGAATTCTTTACGGTGCTTCGCGCCAACGTTGAAGGCGCCGACAGTCTTGATGTGTTGCTCACTCGTTGTGTCGTTGTTGCTATGACTGAATTAAAACATGACGAGCAGCTCGCTGTTCTGCTTGCTACATCACCAGGTGAAACGCTCGGTCAGTTGACAGTGAGCGGAGTGTCGCGCATTGTCGGTGTTGCTACAGATTTTTTTGTTCCATTGGTCAAGGAGTTCATGAGCGAAGACGAAGCACGCACCATCGTTGAATTAATGGTGCGACTTGTTATTTCATTCTTCCTCGCGCCGAGCCCCACTTTTGATTGCACGAACGAGCAACAGGTGCAGTCATTTATTCGGGCGTACTTACCGCACAGCAGATCTCATTCAACATCTCATAACAAAAGGAGCCACGCATGAGCACCACAGAGAGAACACCTGATCAATTGATTGGACGTTTAGGAATCAATGACGTTGAGGAAATCCTCTCCGCGCATTATGACGATCTCGGTTCAGTGTCACACATCGTGAAAAACGAAGCCGACTCGATCTTTACGTGGGATTATTCATTGGCTCGCCCGGGTTTGCGCAAACTGTACGAGAAGGCAAAAACCGGACAATGGAATGGAGCAACAGAACTTGCGTGGGATACCGACGTTGATCTGGAAAAGACCGTCACGCAGGATCAAGCAGCAATTGGTTCTGGTCTTGACCCCAACCAATACGTCGGTACACCTCTTGAGAAGTGGGGTGACAAAGAATGGTTGGAATTCGGCATTGAATCACGCCGGTGGCAGTTGTCCCAGTTCTTGCACGGTGAGCAGGGCGCACTCATTTGCACTGCAAAGATCACCGAAACTGTGCCGTGGTACGACGCGAAGTTATACGCGAGCACGCAAGTTGTTGATGAGGCTCGCCACGTTGAAGTGTTCGCTCGTTACTTGCAGGAAAAACTTGGGGGCGAATACCCAATCAACCCGCACCTTGGCTTGCTACTTGATGACATCATCAATGACCCCGAATGGGACATGACTTATCTCGGCATGCAGATCATGGTGGAAGGCCTTGCCCTTGCAGCGTTTGGCTTCTTGCATCAACTCACCAGCGAGCCTCTGCTTAAAACACTGTTGCGTTACGTGATGAGTGACGAAGCACGTCACGTTGCGTTCGGAGTGTTGAGCTTGCAAGAGGTGTACTCACAGATGTCTGATCCTGAAATCAAAGCGCGTCAGGAGTTTGCATTTGAGGCAAGTATCCGGATGCGCGATCGTTTCTTGCAGCAGGAAGTGTGGGCAAAGATGGGAGTTGACCCCAAAGAGGTCATTCCGCTCATCATTGATGACCCCACCCGAATCATGTTCCAGCAAATGTTGTTCTCAAAGATTGTTCCGAACTGTAAGAAGTTGGGGCTTCTTGATCGCAATGACAAATGGCTACGTCGCCGTTTCGAAGAAATGGGTGTTATCCAGTTTGAGGACTGGGAAAATACCGGCGAAGAGTACCTAAAGTTCGAATTGGGTGCGGATCCGGTCGCGAAGCACGCATAAAGTCTTTGCATGACCCAGTTCGGCCAAGTGATCACCGCAATGGTGACACCATTTGATGACGCTGGGGCAGTGAACATCGACGAAGCAGTTCGTCTCGCACGATGGCTTCAAGACAACGGTAACGACGGTTTAGTTCTCACTGGCACAACTGGTGAGTCATCAACGTTGACCGATGACGAAAAGATTGACCTGTGGGATGCCGTGTCGAAAGCGGTCACCATTCCTGTCATTGCGGGAACGGGGTCAAACGACACGATTCACTCGGTGCATCTCACCAAAGAAGCGTCGAAACGGGCTGTTGCAGGAATCTTGGCGGTATGTCCCTATTACAACCGTCCGTCTCAATCAGGTATCGCGGCACACATCAACGCAATGGCGGCCGCGACATCGTTACCAGTGATTGTGTATGACATTCCGGTACGCACTGGTCGTAAAATTTCAACAAATACATTGTTGGGGTTAGCGCGTGAAACCCACAACATCGTTGGTGTGAAAGATGCGGCGGGTAATCCCAGCGAAACTGCAGTGTTGATGTCACAAGCCCCGAAAGATTTCTTGTTGTACAGCGGCGATGACGGACTCACTCTTGCTTTTCTCGCATATGGTGCGGTGGGTGTGATTGGTGTTGCCACGCATTGGGCTGCGAAAGATCACCAAGAAATGATCAATGCATTTAAATCAGGTGATGTCACCACCGCGCGTCGTATCAATGAACGTTTAGTTGAAAGTTTCTCCTACGAAACGGGCGACGATGCACCCAATCCGATTCCCACCAAAGTGATGATGGAAGTGCTCGGCTTCGCAGTTGGAGATGCGCGATTGCCGATGGGACCAGCGCCCGCAACGCAGCGCGCGAAAGCAGAAGCGGTGCTGGCAAACCTTGAACGCGCTCGCCGTAGTTAGCATTCGACAAAACTCCTACAACTCGACAAGTAAGAACTCATGGCTGATTCAGTACGCATTTATTTCCTCGGAGGTCTCGGCGAGATCGGACGTAACTGCATGGTCATCGAACAGCAAGAACAACTGCTGATCATTGACTGTGGTCTGATGTTTCCTGATTTCGACATGCACGGGATCGACCTCGTGCTCCCTGATTTCACGTTTTTAAATGAAAACGCGGAGCGAATCGTTGGTTGTGTCGTCACACATGGTCATGAAGATCATGTTGGAGCGTTGCAATTTATTTTGCGTGAATTGTCCTTTCCGATCTACGGGTCGCCAGTTGCATTGGGTCTCGCACGTAATCGCATTGAAGAAGCAGGATTGCTCGATCAAACCTCTCTTATTGAAGTGAACGATGGCGACCGTCTGTCAATCGGTGTCTTCGATGTGGAGTTCTTGCCCGTTACACACTCAGTGCCAATGTCGCACGCAATCGTGTTGCACACTCCACAAGGTGTGATCATTCACTCGGGAGACTGGAAACTTGATCTCACCCCGGTTGATGATCGTCGACTCGATCTGGCACGACTTGGACAACTTGCCAAGACCTCGGGTGTGCGCCTATTGATGGCTGACAGTACTAATGCTGAAGAACACGGTCATGCACCGAGTGAGACCAGTGTGGGACCTGTGTTGCGACAGATCTTCCATGAAAACGCCGATCGACGTATCATCACTGCGAGTTTCGCCAGCCACATTCACCGTGTACAACAAGTGATTGAAGCGGCATTAGCCACAGGACGAAAGGTGGCGACACTCGGTCGTTCGATGCAGCAAAACGTTGCAATGGCTCGCAAGCTTGGGATTATCGACATTCCAGAAAGCGCGTTGATTGACGCAGCGACAATTCGTGATTATGAACCTGGTGAGGTCTGTGTGGTATCAACCGGCTCACAAGGCGAACCCATGTCGGCGTTGTCATTGTTGTCGCGCGGTGAGAGTAAGTGGCTAAAAGTTGGAGAGGATGACACCATCATTCTGTCGAGTCACGCCATTCCCGGTAATGAATCGAATGTTCATCGTGTGATTGACGGCTTGACGAAGCTCGGATGCAAGGTTGTGCACTCGGGTATCTCAGACGTGCACGCAACAGGTCATGCTCAACAAGAAGAAATCAAAACGTATCTCTCAGTTGTGCAACCAGAATGGTATGTGCCGATCCATGGCGAGTATCGCCATCTTGTGGCAAACGCTGAACTCGGAAGGACAATGGGCGTCGACCCCGACAAGGTGTTGATTGTTTCTGATGGAGACGTGTTGGAAGTCCACGATGGTGGCATTTCATTCCACTCGCGTGTGCCTGCGCACTATCTCTATGTCGATGGCATCGTTGGCGATGTTGGTCACGGAGTGATTCGCGATCGCAAAGCTCTCGCAGAAGAAGGCGTTGTTGTGGTAGTCGTGACTGTCGACAGCGAAACGCGAGAGGTGTTGACGGGTCCCGAAATCATCACTCGTGGATGGGTGTATGCACCAGAGGCTGAAGAATTGCTTGACGAAGCGTGCGACATCATTGCTGATGCGGTTGAACGCGTTCTTGATGATGGCAATCACGATATTGATGTGTTGGAGCGGGAAGTTCGTCGTGCGGCAGGAAAATTCGTCAATGAACGCACGAAACGCCGCCCCATGATCGTGCCAGTAGTTATGACGACGTAAGTCGTCATTGAAGCACAGTTATGACGACGTAAATAGGGGATTGGGGACTATCCCCCCACCGACTAGCACCCCGTTAGTACCCTAGAAGCCATGTCTGCCAAGGATTCGCGCACGCCTCGCTCTGGCTCTGGGCGTTCGGGTGCAGTGAAGACCCCTCCCAAAGGCAAGAAGCGTCCGATCGCTCCCGATCCCATTCCGGAGGTGCGTCCGAAAAAGGGCGCCCAGCCAAAGGCCTCGGTCATTAGCGGTCGCGAGGTTGAAATGTGGGGTGTTGCGCTCATCAGTATTGCGCTCCTGCTTGCGCTATCGATGTATGTCGATCTCGCGGGTCCGGTGGGTTCGGGAATCGACACGGCACTTGGTTGGCTTGTTGGCATCGGTCGTTTCGCTTTGCCACCTCTTATTGGTGGTATCGGCGTCGCCATGGTGCGTCATCGTTCGATCGAGCATCGTGCGCGCCTCACCATCGGTTGGGGAGTGATCGTCGTCGCTGCGCTTGGCATGTTGCACCTCGTCAACGGCGCAGATGCAATTGTCGCTGAGGTTGATGCAATGTCGCGCGCAGGCGGATGGATTGGCGCACTTATTGCTGAACCACTTCGCTCCACACTAAGTGCAATCGGTGCCACCGTTGTTCTTCTTGGTATTGCAGTCGTTGGGATCATGATTGTCACCGACACAACGTTGCCCGAACTTGTCGCATGGGTACGTACCAATGTCAACAAAATGCGCGGACTTGATGAAGATGATGAAACCGATGTTGATGTAGCGCCACAGAAGATTGCACGTCGTAAAGAGTCTGCGCGTAAAGTTGCACCGCGCGACGATGATTACGCGCCGCTTGTCAACATCCCCGGCGAACCTCCTGCACCAACAACTATTTATGACGCAGGAGATGACCCTGACCTCATCGATCAACCGGAAAAGAGGAAACCTGCGCGTAAACCCAAAGCGACGCCTCCACCTGAAGCAAAGACGCCATCGTTCAATCAGCCCACCACGTCATCTGGTAGTGGTTCGGGTGAGCAACTTGATCTTGGAATCACCACTGCAAGTGAATGGGTGTTGCCGTCAACTGATTTGCTGGTGAAGTCGCAAGCGCATGAAGTTGATAAAGCGCGCGTTGCTGAACGCGGTCGACTGTTGGAAGAGTCACTTGCGTCCCACGGAGTTGACACCACATTGCTTGGCATGACCGTTGGTCCCACGGTCACTCGTTTTGAACTTGAGTTGGGTCCGGGTGTCAAAGTTGCGAAAGTCACCAGCCTTAACCGTGACATTGCGTACGCGATGGCAGCAATAGATGTCCGCATCTTGGCGCCGATTCCGGGCAAGTCTGCAATTGGCGTTGAGGTGCCAAACGAAACGCGTCAACTTGTCTCGCTTGGTGATCTGATTGTGTCGCCAGAGGCTCGTGCTGCTGTTCATCCACTTGATGTGGCAGTTGGTAAAGACATTGCGGGTCGCGCTGTGTTTCTCAACTTGGCCACAACGCCTCACTTGCTCATCGCCGGTGCAACCGGTGCAGGTAAGTCAAGTGGCCTCAACAGCATCATCACGTCGCTGCTAATGCGCACCACACCTGATCAAGTCCGACTCATTCTCATCGACCCCAAACAGGTGGAAATGGGTCAATACGCACGTCTTCCGCACTTGCTCACTGCGCCAGTGACGAATCCCAAAAAAGCTGCCAACGCTCTTGGATGGGCAGTGAAGGAAATGGAACGACGTTACGATTTGCTTGTTGAAGTCGGTTTCCGTGACATCTCTGGTTACAACGCGGCGTATGACCGTGGGGAATTGAACGAAGGTAACGAAGGTGCCGAATACAAGCGCCTGCCGTACATCGTCGTCGTTGTTGACGAATTGAATGACCTCATGATGGTTGCAGCACGCGATGTTGAAGAATGCATCACCCGTATCGCACAAAAGGCACGAGCTGTAGGTATCCATCTCATCGTTGCCACGCAGCGTCCAAGCGTGAATGTTATTACCGGCGTTATTAAGGCAAACATCCCCGCTCGAATGGCGTTTGCGGTATCAAGCCTCACAGACAGTCGTGTCATTCTCGACCAACCTGGTGCAGAGAAACTGATTGGCCAAGGTGACATGTTGCTTCTACCTGGCAACAGCAACGTGCCTCAGCGTGTACAGGGTTCATGGGTGGGCGAAGACGAGGTACGAAAGATCGTTGCGCACTGGCGTCGACAAGCCCCTGAAGTTGTGTATGTGAGTGGTATCGAGGGTGAAGACAACGGTGGATCATCTGTTGGAACTTTTGGGGGTGGTGGTTCTGATGACGACGAACTGCTGCAACAGGCGATTGAAATTGTTGTGAAGTCGGGAGTTGGCTCCACGTCACTCCTGCAGCGCAAATTGAAGATCGGTTTTGCACGAGCGGGCCGCCTCATGGACCTGCTCGAAGAGCAAGGCATCGTCGGACCAAGCGAAGGCTCCAAAGCACGAACCGTGTTGATGAGTGTCGAAGAATTTGAATTACGCCAACAGGGCTAGCCCCTCTGTGTGGTTTCACTGCAACGCAATAGCTGCACTCGGTAGGCTGAATAGGTGAGTCAACGCTTCTACATCGAGACATTGGGCTGTCCGAAGAACCAAGTTGACTCCGACAAACTCGTCGGCAAATTGATTGCCGATGGTTTGCAGCAAACCGATGATGCTTCAAAAGCGGATGTCGTTGTAGTGAATACATGTGCATTTATCGAAGATGCGCGCAAGGAAAGTATCGACACCCTTCTTGCTTTGGATGACGTCCGCAAGAAATCATCGCGTCTTGTTGTCACCGGATGTATGGCAGAGCGCTATGGCGAAGAGTTAGCAGAGGCGTTGCCGGAAGCAGACCAGGTGGCGGGTTTCGGTGTGCCCATTGCGCTTGGGAAGAAACCATTGAGCGTCACCACAGACGTGCCGTCGTTTGACCTTTTGAACTTGCCACGACCAAAGAGCTCCTCGCCGTGGGCCTATGTGAAGATCGCAGAAGGTTGCGATCGTAACTGTGGGTTTTGCGCGATTCCGAGTTTCCGAGGTCCGCAACGCAGTCGTGACGTCTCAGCGATTCTTGATGAAGTTGAACAACTCGAGGCAAAAGAGATAGTTCTTGTTGCTCAAGATTTGGCAAGTTATGGAAAAGATCGCCCTGAGGAACTTGGTGCTGGTTCGATTGTGCCACTTGTGCGAGCGGTATCGGAGCGAGTGCCGTGGACGCGTTTGTTGTATCTGTATCCGAGTGATTTGTCTGATGATCTCATTGAAACAATTCTTGATACAGGTGTTCCATACTTCGACTTATCGCTACAACATGTGAGCAAACCACATCTTCGTCGTATGCGCAGGTGGGGTGACGGTCAACGTTTTCTCGAACGCATTACACGAATTCGCGACATGTCGCCGGCGGCTACTTTCCGCAGCAATTTCATTGTCGGGTACCCAGGTGAAACCGAAGAAGATCATGATGAGTTATTGCGTTTTGTCGAAGAGGCTCAACTTGATTGGTGTGGCTTTTTCGCATACAGCCCAGAGGAGGGCACACACGCGGTGTCGTTGCCCGATCAGGTTGATTCATCGCTGATGAACGAACGTTTGGCTGAGTTGCGCGAGATGCAAGATGCGATCACCGCGCATCGACGCGACATGCTTCTGGGCGAGAGTATTGACGTGCTCGTCGATGAGCCAGGAATTGCCCGTTCACATCGCGAGGCTCCCGAAATCGACGGGGTGGTGCAGGTCGATGACGATTTGCCAGTGGGCGAGTTCTACCGTGTAACTGTGGAAGACGTGTTCGGTCCGGATCTCCTTGCGGCGAAGGGCTCCGCAGTGCTGCTGTCAGCGGAGGCTGTGCGTGGTCGTTGACCAGTCAGCACTTATGACTTGGGCCAATGCGGTCACAGTTGCGCGCGTGTTGTTGTCGCCGGTGTTATTCACGTTGATCCCAGAAGATGGAAATGGCTCGTGGGTGGCGTTTGTGTTGTGGACGGTGTTGTGTTGGAGTGACGGTATTGACGGATATCTTGCACGCAAACATGGCACCACTCGAAGTGGCGCATTTCTTGATCCACTCGCCGACAAAATTTTGGTACTTGGTGCGATGTTCACATTGGTGAGCCGAGATGTGTTTTGGATCCTGCCAGTTGCGATCATCACCGCTCGCGAATTGTTAGTAAGTGTCTATCGCGTTGTTATCGGGTCAAAAGGTGTGAGCATGCCGGCGAGCAAGTTGGCAAAAATCAAAACGCTCAGTCAACAGTTGGCAGTTGGTTTTGCTCTTATGCCTTTTGTTGTCACTGATGCGTCGTGGGTGTGGCAGACATTCTTGTGGGTCGCCGTGGCGCTCACCATTGTGAGTGGTCTGCAATATGCGGCACAAGCACTTCGTTCTCGAAAGTTGGGGACAGCATGACAGATGTTGTGAGCAATGTCGCCACATCATTGTCGTCTGAAGAACGAGCACTTATTCAAAAACGCGTGTTGCGCGTACTCACCGCCGGACAAATCATCGGTGCCGCCGCACTTGCTGCTGCGGTCACTGTAGGTGCATTTGTTATTCAAGAAATTCTCGGACAAGAAACATCGTGGGGCGGTATTGCAACAGCAACAGTGACGGTTGGTACCGCGTTCATGGCCCAGTTGTTGTCGCGTTACATGTTGCGTCGCGGTCGTCGTCCCGGTCTGCAAACTGGTTACGCGATGGCCGCATGTGGCGGAGTGGTGGCAGCTCTTGGGGCGCAGCACGAACAACTTTTCGTTTTCATTATCGGTTTGTTTTTCTTTGGTAGTGGACAGGCATCGAACTTGCTCGCTCGGTACGCAGCCACTGACCTCGCCGATGCTGAACATCGCAGTCGTTCGATGAGTCGAATCGTGTTTGCTTCAACATTTGGAGCAGTATTTGGGCCACTGCTGATTGGTCCGGCACAGAGCGCAGGGCAAGAATGGTTTGGTTGGCAGAAATACACAGGACCGTGGGTGCTGTCAGCGGTGATTCTCGCTGCCGCGTTTGTGAGTACGACTATCTTTTTGCGACCGGACCCACTCGTGGTGATGGGTGGATTGCGTACGAGTGACAGCGAAAAACTGCCGTCAATTTCTGTTGCGATACGAACAATTACTGCAACGTTTCCTGGCCGTATTGCACTAGCGGCGATGGTGGTTTCCCAAGTTGTCATGGTCGCCGTAATGACAATGACACCTGTTCATATGAAAGTGCATGGGCATGAATCGCTCAGTCAATACGTCGTTTCTCTGCACATTGCGGGCATGTTTGCGTTCAGTCCGTTCGTTGGTCGCTTTGCCGACAAACACGGTCGACAATTAACCATTCTCATCGGCGCGATCATCTTGGCTGCTGCAACGATTTTGTCGTCGGCGTCTGGTGATTATGAATGGATTTTGTTTCCTGCACTATGGGCACTTGGCGTTGGTTGGAACTTTGGTCTTATTGGTGGTTCAAGCTTGCTCATTGAGTCTGTACCCGATGACAAACGGGTCACCGTGCAGGGCGCAGCCGACCTGATGATGAGTTTCTGTGGTGGCATGGCTGGTCTCGCATCGGGTTTTGTGCGGCGTGCGGTTGGCTATCACATGCTGTCGACGATCGGAACATTGCTTGCTGGTGCATTACTCGCAGCTGCGTATTTGCTCTATCGATCAAACGGTCAAACTCGACGACCAAAGGATGTGAAGTATGCGGTGTGACGTTGTTGCAATAGGTACAGAGTTGTTGCTGGGCCAAATTGTAGACACCAACTCGTCATACATTGGCGAACAATTGGCAGCTGTCGGTATTGACTCACTGCTACAGGTAAAGGTGGGGGACAACCTGCCACGTATGACTTCAACGTTGCAACGCGTATTGGCGGATGCCGATGCAGTGATTGTGTGTGGAGGTCTGGGTCCTACCCATGACGACGTCACTCGTGAAGCAATCGCGGCAGTTATGAACACAACGTTGGAATTGAATACTGACGTCGCAGATGTGATCAAGCATTTGTTTGAGTCGCGCGGACGCAACATGCCAGAGAACAATTTGCGTCAAGCGATGGTTCCAGTTGGTGCAACGGTCATCCCGCAGACTCGCGGTACGGCTCCTGGTCTCATTTGTCCAGTGGGGGACAAAGTAATTTATGCGGTGCCAGGTGTTCCACATGAGATGTATGACATGTTGTCGCGTGCAGTGTTGCCCGACCTGCTGGAACGCAGTGGTGAAGACCACGTCATCGTGAGTCGGGTTATTCGCACATGGGGTGACAGTGAATCGGGAATGAACGAACGTCTCGTTTCGGTGATAGACGAATTAGACACCGTTGGAAATCCAACGCTTGCTTTTCTAGCAAGCGGCTGGGAAGGCATCAAGGTGCGACTCACCGCCAAGTCAAAAGACGAAGCAACTGCGCGGGCATTACTTGCGACATGGGAACAACGTGTGCGAGAAAAAGTTGAGGACTTTGTCTTTGGTGTTGACGATGAAACAATGGAGTCTGTTGTTGTTTCTCTTTTGAAACGAAAGGGTCTCACTCTTTCGCTGGCGGAGTCTGTAACTGGCGGGCTTGCCAGTGGCCGAATCACCAATGTGCCAGGTTCATCACAAGTGTTTCGCGGAGCAGTGGTGTCGTATGCAAGCGATGTGAAGTTTGATGTTTTAGGAGTCACACCCGGGCCGGTAGTGAGTGAATCAGCTGCACGGGAAATGGCGCGAGGAGTGCGTGAACATCTCGGCGCTGACATCGGTCTATCACTCACGGGTGTTGCAGGTCCCGAAGAACAAGATGGTCAACCAGTGGGCACCTTGTGGGTAGGGCTCTCGTGTGCGGACGGGACTGAGCGTGCAATGACGATCACCTTGCCCGCAACGCGTGATCAGATGCGTCAATTCAGTGTGATAAGTGCGCTCGACTTTTTGCGAAAGTACTTACAAGAAGGTTGAAATCACGGCACCGTTTGCACGATGTGCACATGCGAAAACTGTGACAGATACACTTCGACGTGTAGCCCCCGTAGCTCAGTTGGATAGAGCAACGGCCTTCTAATCCGTTTGTCGCAGGTTCGATTCCTGCCGGGGGCGCCAGAAGACAACTTGAAATGTGTTCCGAGAGCCGTAACACGGCACGCAATGAGTGATTGACACCCCTGCGCCCTAGAATGGAAAGCCATGACATACAAGAAGGGCGAGACCGTTATTTATCCCCAACACGGTGCTTGCATCGTTGAGGGAATCAAAAAGATCAACGCTTTCGGGTCCCGTCAGGAATACCTCATCCTTCGAACTGTCATCAATGAAATGACTCTGCAAGTGCCCGTCGCTAAGGCTGACGAAGTGGGTGTGCGCCCTCCAGTATCCGCAGATGAATTGGAAGACCTCGTCTCGGTGTTGTCCAAGGCAGATCCTCGCGTGCCATCCAACTGGTCGCGTCGCTTTAAGAACCACCAAGAAAAACTAAAGAGTGGAGACGTGTATCAGGTGGCGGAAGTAGTGCGAAACCTTGCTGCTCGAAACCGCGACGCCTCGTTGTCAGCTGCTGAACGCACCATGTATGAGCGTGCTCGCGTCAACCTGATCTCTGAAATCGCACCGGCTTTGAAGGTGTCAAACGAGGAAGCGGAAGCATTCCTCAATGCAGCCCTGGAAAAGGGTGTGTTGAAGCCAGCAAAGGTTGCAAAGAAAAAAGCAGAAGCCGCAAAGCCTGCAGACGATGACGCTGACGACATGTCAGACGATCTCGACGACTGAGATCTATTTTCCAGACGCTGCAGTGGCGAACGCGTCAAGCAAGCGATCAATCTGCTCATCTGTGATCACGAGTGGCGGACAAAATGTGTTCGCATCGTTGATAGCGCGGGTGATCGCTCCGAGATCAAGCATGCGATCACGAATAGCCACCGCGTCTTGATGAGGGTGAAGACCAGCGGCCCACACCGCACCTTCACCACGAGCGTGATCAATGATGCCGTCTTGTGCGAGTGCTTGTAATCCGGCACCGAGTCGCTTACCAATGTGCGTTGCGCGCTCAAGGAGATTTTCACGTTTCAAGATGTCGATATTTTCAAGTGCCGCTGCACAGACACTGGCATGTCCTGAGTACGTGTACCCGTGGCGCAGAAAGAAATTGGGATCAGCTTCTAGTGCGTTGATGACATTGCGACCCATCACCACACCACCGAGTGGTTGATACCCGGATGTGACTGCTTTAGCAAAGGTGATCATGTCAGGCACCACGTTGAAATAACTTGCACCAAACCATGTACCAAGGCGACCAAAGCCGGTGATCACTTCATCAAAGATGAGAAACGCACCGTGTTGATCACAGAGTCGACGCAATGTTGCAAGGTATTCGGGTTTGGGGGGAAACACTCCACCTGCGCCTTGCACAGGCTCGGCAATCACCGCAGCAAGTCGCGAGCTGTGTTCAGCCATTAACACCGACAATGCTTCGGTGTCGTCAGGATCAACTTGTAATACTTCTGGAACTAACGGTCCGTATCCGACTTTGTTCGGTTCGATTCCCTGCGCGCTGGTACCACCGTAGTTTGTGCCGTGATAACCGCGTCCTCGTGAGATGATGACCGTTCTCTCGGGGTGTCCTGCTTGCACATGTGCAAGGCGCGCCAACTTCATCGAGGTGTCGATCGCTTCTGATCCGCTACCGCAAAAGAACACGCGCGATTGATCGATAGGAGACAGGGAAGAGATGACCTCAGCAAGGCGTTCGGCTGGCTCAGTGGTGAAGGGATCAAACGCAGAGTAGGCCTCAATGGTGGACATCTGTTTCGCTACTGCATCAGCGATTTCTTTGCGCCCATGACCTGCGGCGCAGTACCAAAGGCTTGCCATGCCATCGACCAACTCGCGTCCCTGGCCGTCCCACAAGAGAGCACCCTGTCCACGGGCGATTGTGATGAAGTTCTCGCGAGTGGGTTTGGCAAAGGGGTGCAGAAAGCGTCCAGGCATGAAACAAACGGTAGTTGCTGGCGACAGACGGTGGGAGAGGGAAATTTGGAATTCGCCTCCAGCACTGCGATAATGAGAATCATTCTCATTATTGGAGGTTAAAAAATGAGGACGATACGACCATGGGTGACAAAGCGATCACTCGCGTCTTCAGTTGCGGTTGCCGCTCTTGGAGTTGCGTTGGTGGGCTGTGGTTCTGATTCATCGAGTGACGTCAGTGTTGAGACAGTGGCATCATCGCCATCGTCACCGCGGATCGTGACAACAAATGCGATCCTCGGCGCAATTCTTACGGAAGTTGTGGGAGTTGAAGGTGTCTCTGTGATTATTCCGAATGGAAAAGATCCGCATGATTACGAACCGTCGGCACAAGATGTTGAGGAATTGATGAATGCGGATTTGATCGTTGAAACGGGTCTTGCATATGACGAAGGACTGGAGCCGACAATTGACTCTGCACGCGATGCGGGAGTGCGAGTGTTTTCTGTCTCTGACCATGTGGCTTTGAAGAACATGAAAGGTGATGTTGTAGCGGAGCACAGTGAAGAAACCCATGCCGAGAAAGAGTCCGGACATAACCATTCAGAAGACAAACACTCAGAAGACAAACACGATGACCACAGCCATGATGGCTCCGATCCTCACTTTCTCTCTGATCCAGAGACGATGAAGCAAATGGTTCCTGCGTTGATTGACGCGTTGGAGGAAGTCACTGGTTCGGATCTCACGAGTGAAGAGACAACGTTGACGCAAGTATTTGAGTCCACCCATGCCGACGTCTTGGCGGTCATGACGTCATTGGGTGATACGCCTTGCACATTGGTGACAGGACATCAATCAATGCGCTATTTTGCCGATCGTTACCAATGTGAAGTGGTTGGTGCAGTAATTGCTGGTGCGTCTAGTACGGCTGAGGCAACAGCCGGTCAGTTGGCTGACTTAAAGGAGAAGGCGCAGGAAGCGGATGTTCGTGCAATTTTTGTTGATGAAGGAACACCATCAAAGGTTGCAGATCAGATTGCTTCAGAAATTGGTGTCAGCGTGTACCAAATGCAATCTCACACTGTTCCTGATAGCGGTGGATACAACGCGTACGTTGTTAACTTGGCTGAGGTGATTGTTAAAGGATTGACCACTGAGTGAACGACGCGTTTTGGGCTCCGTTTGCAGACAATCAGTTCATGCAGCATGCGCTCTTTGCCGGGGTGCTGGTATCTGTCTTATGCGCTTTTGTTGGTGTGTTTGTGGTGTTGCGCGGAATGGCGTTTGTGGGGGATGCACTCGCACACGGAGTCCTACCCGGCGTAGCCGGAGCAATGCTGATTGGCGTTCCCGGGTTTTTTGGTGCGGCAGTTGGAGCAGGTGTATTGATGGGCGGCGTTGGTCTCGTGACGCGCCGTTCACGTTTGTCAAGTGATACAGCTATCGGCTTGTTTTTCGTAGGCATGTTGTCGCTCGGTGTCATCATGACATCGCGTTCCTCCACGTTTAGCGGCGACATCACGCGAATCTTGTTCGGAGAGATTCTTGGGACAACTACAACACAATTGTGGTGGCAATTTGTTGCCGTGTTGGTGGTAGGCGTCATTGTGCTTTTGTGTCACCGACCCTTTTTGTTACTCACCATTGATCCGGATTTGGCGCAAACATCTGGCTTTAATGCCAGTCGATACAACGTGGTGATGTTGGCTTCAATTGCTACTGCTGTGCTGGCTTCGTTTCAGACCGTGGGCACATTGTTGGTATTTGGCATGCTCATTGCTCCTGCTGCAACGGCCGCGCTGGTCTCACGTCGTCTATCCACGATGGTTCTGGTGGCAGCAATCGTTGGTTCTGTCAGCACATATCTCGGACTGCTCATTAGTTTTCATGCTGATCTTGCTGCCGGTGCAACAGTGGTCCTAGTGAGTGTTGCGATATTTCTCATCGTGTTTGCAGTGGCTGGTGGGGAACATCATGCACCGCCCACACACCCTTCACATGGAGCCCATCACTGATGAGTGCAGATCAGAATGCAACCTTGTCCACGAGTTATGTGGAGATGAACGACCTAGCGGTTGGGTATCACCGTCATGCGGTGGTCGATCATGTCAACGCAGTTGCAGGGCCGGGATCGCTCATTGTTCTCATGGGAACTAATGGCTCGGGAAAGAGCACAATCTTGCGCACTCTTGCTGGATTGCTCGAGCCAATCTCTGGTGACGTGTCTGTCTTTGGCGACATGCCGGGCACACACCACGCGCGATGTGCATATCTTCCACAACACCCTGCGTCGCTCACCACATTGCCTCTTCGCGCGCGTGATGTTGTTGCGATGGGTCGATTTCCGCGACTTGGCATCGTGAAACGGATGGGTGCTCATGACCGCACTGCAATACACGATGCAATGGTGCGCATGTCTGTGCACCCATTTCAGGACAAACCACTCCATGCATTATCGGGTGGGCAACAGCAGCGCGTTCATCTCGCACAGATACTTGCCCGCGAAGCAGATGTGTTGTTACTTGATGAACCAACGGCTGGTCTCGATGCGCAAGGTCGCAATGCAGTTGCACGAGTCATTGCGGAAGAACGAGCAAAGGGTCGAGCCGTGGTGCTCGCTACTCATGACTTAAGTGATGCTGAACCTGCTGATCACGTCATTTTGTTGGCACACCAGGTGATCGCACAGGGTGCACCTAGTGATGTGTTGACTGATGACAACTTGCGCGCCTGCTATGGCTTCACCGATCGCCATTAGCGCTACTAGATACGTTCGATGATGGTGGCGGTTCCCATGCCACCACCAGTGCACATTGTCACCAGTCCAGTTGACAGATCTCGACGTTCCATTTCGTCAAGCAAAGTGCCGATGAGCATTCCACCCGTGGCACCGATCGGGTGACCAAGAGCCATTGCGCCACCGTTCACATTTACCTTGTCCCATGACACACCTGTGTCTTTCAAAAACTTGAGCACTACTGAAGCAAACGCTTCGTTCACTTCGAACAGGTCGATGTCATCAAATGTCATCCCGGCTTTCTTCACGCACAACTGCGCGGCTGGTCCGGGCGCGGTCAGCATGATGACAGGCTCAGTCCCTGCAACAGCGGTCATGATCACGCGGGCACGTGGCTTCCAGCCTTGAGCTTTTGCGTATTCAGGTGACGAAACAAGTACGGCTGATGCACCATCAACAACGCCAGACGAATTGCCCGCATGATGCACGTGATTTATCTGGGTGATATGTGGATAGGCGAGACGCGCAGCTTGGTCAAGCGACAATGCTTCGCCCTCAGGGACGTAAGCGCCCATCTTCTCGAAACTGGGTGACAATTTTGCGAGGTCGTCAATCGTGGTACCAGCACGAGGGTGTTCATCATGATCAAGTGCCAACGTGCCATCGTCGTGAAGAATCGGTACGAGTGCGTTATCGAAGCGACCCTCTGCGATTGCGGCAGCTGCGCGATTTTGACTTTCAACCGCGAGTGCATCGCATTGCTCACGAGTGAAGCCTTCCACCGTGGCAATGAGGTCAGCAGAAATTCCCTGGGGCACCATGTTGAATTGATCACGTAGATGACGGTTGTTGGCGGTGAAACCATCAGCATGAAGTGGTGCGGGACGAGACATTGATTCAACACCACCACCAACAACGACATCTTGAAACCCAGACAATATTCCCATGGCCGCAAAGTTCACTGCTTGTTGTCCAGATCCACAGAAGCGATTCAGCGTGACACCTGGTGCCTCTAACGACCACCCGGCATCAAGAGCGGCCATGCGCGCGATGTCCATTGAGTGATCGCCAACTCCGGAGCCACATCCCATGACGACGTCATCGACATCTTTGGTATCAAGACCGTTTCGGTCACGCAAGGCGTTTAAGACTTGCGCCAATATGCGTTGTGGGTGCACATTGTGCAACGCTCCAGTGTCTTTGCCTTTTCCACGTGGTGAGCGGACCGCATCAATAATCCACGCTTCTCGATTACCAAAAGTTGTCATGTGAACCCCCGAGTTGTGATCTTCATTCTTAGCAATCGACGACAACAGTCATCGTGTTGGGCGCCACTCCACCATGTCACGACGGATGTCTGCAATACGAGTGACACCCACTAGGGCCATCGTCATTGAAAGTTCATTGCGAATCATGTTGAGCGCCATGCTCACTCCACGTTCACCCGCGGCGCCAAGACCATAGAGATACGCACGACCAACTGATACAGCGTCAGCTCCGAGGGCAAGCGCCTTAAACACATCACCACCGCGACGGATGCCGCCGTCACATATCACAGTGATTCTTCCGTCGACTGCCCGTGAGATCGGTTCGATGAGTTCAATGATCGGGGGAGAGCCATCTAATTGTCGACCGCCATGATTTGACACCATGATTCCGTCAACTCCGGCATCAACCGCAAGCAACGCATCTTCGACCGACTGCACCCCCTTCAAGAGAAGTGCATCATCCCAAATATCGCGTAACCATGTCACATCGTCCCACGACAGCGCGGGATCAAATTGACTGTTGATGTAATCAGACAAGGTCACGGCGGTTTCACCGTTCAGGTCTTTCCGTTCGGCAACTACGGCAAACGTGATGGGATCATTGCGCAAGAAATCAAGTGTCCATGCTGGATGCAACATTCCATCGATGATGGTGCTTGGACCGATCTTTGGAGGAAGAGTAAAGCCACGACGCACATCACGTTCACGACGACCAAATACTGGTGTGTCAACTGTGAGTTGTAGTCCAACGTATCCGGCATCGCGCGCGCGCAAGACCATTTCTTTTACCATCGCGCGGTCACGCCACGTGTACACCTGAAACCATTTGTTCAAACCATCAACAGAAGCGATCTCTTCTATCGAACGTGTGGCCAAAGTTGATAGTGAATAATCAAGCCCCGCATCTCGTGCAGCTCGTGCTACTGCGAGTTCGCCCTGTGAGTGTGCAATGCGACCAAAGCCAGTGGGCGAGAGCATGACGGGCATCGCCATGTTGTGACCGAACAACGATGTTGTGAGGTCAATGTTGCTGACATCGCGCAAAACGCGTGGGCGGTATTCAATATCGTTGAAGGATGCACAGTTGCGTTGCAATGTCACTTCATCAAGTGCAGCACCGTCGTAGTAATCAAAAATGCCACCTGGTAACCGACGTTTTGCGATACGACGCAGGTCGTCAACATTGGCCGCGCGCGACAGCGTGCGCTCTGCCAAATTCCACTGTGGTGCACCAAAACGCACCACCGAGCGAAACGCTCGGATCGCTTTCACGTTCGTTGTTATTTCCGCGAGTTAGTTCACGCGACGTTCGCGACCGGCCCAGAACGGTTCGCGAAGATCCTTCTTCAGAATCTTGCCGCTCGGGTTGCGAGGCAACATGTCAATGAAGTCAACGCTGGTCGGACACTTGAACTTTGCCAACTGTGATTGTGCGAACGCGATGATCTCTTCTTCTGTGGCTTCGGTGCCAGCCGCACGCACGACAATTGCCTTCGGTGTTTCGCCCCACTTCTCATGAGGAACACCGATGACTGCAACGTCAGCGATACCAGGGTGACTCATGAGCACGTTTTCCACTTCCGCGGGATACACGTTCTCGCCACCAGACACGATCATGTCCTTCACGCGGTCATGGATGTAGACGTAGCCATCTTTATCCATGTATCCGGCGTCGCCAGATCGGAACCACTTGTCTGGTGTGATGGACTTTGCGGTTTCTTCTGGCATCTTCCAGTAGCCCTTCATCACCTGTTGTCCGCGAATCCAGATTTCGCCAACTTCACCTACGGGTACGTCTTTCCCAGTGTCATTATCGACGATGCGCACTTCAACTCCAGGACCAGGAATACCGCAAGAACGCAGACGGTGCTTGTTGGGTCCATTTACATCGTGGTCAGATGGCGGCAAGTTAATGACTGCACCGGTTGTCTCAGTGAGACCGTATGCCTGCCAGAAATCACACTTAAACGTCTGCACGCTACGTGCCAACACGTCTTCTGAAATCGGTGATGCGCCGTACACAATGGTCTTCAAACTTGAAAAGTCTGCTTCGTCAACGCCTGGCACCATCAACATGAATTGGAGAGCGACTGGAACAAGGAAGGTGTGGGTGATCTTGTGTTGTTGAATCAATTTCACAACAAGTGCCGGATCGAGATCTCGCACAATGATGCTCTTGCCACCATCTGACATGCCAGCTGTCGCCCAGCCACCACCACCGATGTGGAAGAGCGGCATCGCAACCATGTTGACGGTGTCGCGAGTGATGCCCCACATCTGTTTGCCAGTGTCGAGCATTCCAAACATGTTGTAGTTGGAGAGCATGACGCCCTTTGGACGACCGGTGGTTCCACTTGAGTACAACTGGAATGCAACATCATCTATTTGAGAAACAGTGCCTGGATCACCGGCAGTTTGTGCATTGAGCCATGTTTCGAAATCTTCAAATTTGGGATGACCGCCGATTACAAGAATCTTTTTCACAGTTGTCAACTTGTCGGCGATCGCGTCAATGATTGGAACGAAATCCGGTCCGACAACCATCACTTTGGCATCAGCGTCGTTGACGATGTATTCAACTTCTGGAGCAGCAAGGCGCCAGTTAACGTCAACACATACAGCGTTCAGTAAGGATGCACCAAAGAAAGCATCAAAGTGGGCGATGCCATTCTTGTCGAGGAAGGCGATGCGATCTTGATTGCCCACACCGTTTGCAGCGAGACCATTTGCTACACGTTGAGCACGCTCGTACATCTGCGCCCAGGTGACGATGCGGTCGCCTTCAACAAGGCATGTGTCGTTTGCTCGTCCCTCTCCGTGGATACGGACGATGTCTGCAATGGACTGAATTGAAGCTGTGCTCATAGTCACACAGCCTAAATGCCCTCGCGTGCCTTGGCTACCGGAGGTCTCGATCTGTGTGTGTTTGTGAATCACCACGAGCGATAGGCGTGTCGCTTACTCTTGACCCGTGGTTGAGTGGATTACAGATTTCATCGACAGCATCGGACTCGTGGGTGTGGCATTGCTCGTTGCGCTGGAAAACGTATTCCCGCCCATTCCTTCCGAAGTGATTCTGTTACTTGCTGGCTACAACGTTGAACTCAACAGGTTCGGATTTATTGGGGCGATCCTCGCAGCAACGGTTGGCTCGATAGTCGGTGCGTATTTCCTATACGGGGTGGGGCGTCTTCTCAGTGAAGAACGCCTTGAAGCACTTCTTGCTGGTGTTGGCAAGTACGTGGGCCTCAAAAAGAAAGACGTTCACAAGGGTTTTGCTTGGTTTGAACGCCATGAGGATCCCGTGGTGTTTTTTGGCCGCCTCATTCCTGTAGTTCGTTCGGTCGTGAGCATTCCTGCTGGCGCAGAAAAGATGCCGCTTGCGAAGTTCACGTTGCTCACTGGCATTGGCTCGTTGATCTGGAACACCGTGTGGGTGTCAGTTGGTTGGGGCCTTGGATCTCAGTGGGAAAAAGCCGAAAAATGGGGAAGTGTTTTGCAATACATCGTTATTGCTCTTGTCCTCATTGGTCTTGTTGCGCTGATTATTCGAGCGCGTAAATCTAAGGCTTCTTGAACATCTTCAGATAACGAAGTCGAACGCGACGAATTATGACAGCACCCGGCCCTGCATTAAATGCGGCGCCTGCAATTCCGAGGCCAGCGATACCGATGAGACCGATGATTGCCATACCAACTGCTACTGCCGTCACCAGATTTTGTGATGCGTCCTTAGTGTTGGACACGAGTGATTCATCTGGAGTTGATGGGGAGTCGGGATAATCAGTCGCACTCTCATCGTCTGACGTTGCATCGTTATCACCGATCGCGTCTTCACTACCATCTGATTCATTAGTACCTGAGTCATCCTTGGATTGATTCGTTGATTTGCGCTTTGTTGTGGAGTCTTTGATCGGTGTTGCAACAGGCGTTGACTCTTGTTCCTCAACGATTGCAGCAGGGGATGCTGGTGTGATTGGGTCAGATGCATCTGATGGTGCTCCACGTCCCGCAAGGTTGATTGGTATCACGCGGAATCGGTATGTCTGGCCACCTGTCAAGGAACTAATGAGAACCGATGTTGCATCACTCTCAGTGTCATCAACGTCTTGCCACGTATTACCGTCGTCAGTTGAATACTGAATGACGTAGTCGGTGATGACGGATCCACCATCATCAGATGGAGCCGTCCATGTGAGTTCAGCACTGCGAATTCCTGCTGTGCCCCGCGGTTTGCCTGGAGCCGACGCGGTGGTGGAAGGAATAGCCAACATCTCCGCTGACGAGATGCCAGCGCCATTGCCGTTGTAGGCACGTACGCGTACGTCGTACTCTTCACCGTTCTCAAGTCCGGTGATCATGAATGGATTTTCAGGTACGTCCATCCAAGTGGCACCGCCGTCGAGGGTGTATTCGTAATTAGAAATCGCACGACCACCATTGTCTAGAGGAGCATCGAACGAGATGGTGAGTGACTGGTCAGAGGATTCTGCAACAACGTTTCGAACTACTCCCGGAGTGGTAGATGGAACCAGGCGGAAGCTTGACGATGGAAGTCCGGTTGCTTCTGAGTGTTTTGCACGCAATGCCACGTTGTATGTCTGGCCGTTGACGAGGCCCGTGAGGTTGAGGTTCTGCACCAAAGTGTTTGTAGATGCGGCACCAACGCGAGGCATGCTCATGTTGAACAACTGCACTGATGGAGTGATTACTTGTTGAGTGATTTCATCCCACGTTTCGCCACCGTCAAGAGAATATTCGTATGTGTCGATCGTGGTGCCACCAGTGTCTGTCGGTGGTGCGTAACGAATCGAAATTTCTCCGTCGCCTGTTTCGGTTGTAGTTATGGTTGGTGGTGCTGGCGGGGCGGTCACCAATTTGGCGGCACTTTGGATGCTTGTGCCGGAACCACGGAAGTTCACTGCGCGTAAATCGACCTCGTATGCCGTACCAACGGTCACATTGGTGATTTCAATCGGCGATGTGTTGCCAGGAGTGTCAACCCACGTGGCTCCGCCATCGAGCGAGTACTGGTAGTGCGTGATTTGGGCACCACCATTTGATGACGGCACATCAAAGTGAACAAGGAGTGTTCCGTTGCCAGAGGTCTTTGAAGTGATCGTTGGGGCACTTGGAGTTGTTGCAGGAAGCGCTTCGACGGGATCTGATGCAGCAGATGTGCCAATGTCGTTCACTGTTCGGATGCGCACGTTGTAGGTCGTGCCGTTCGTTAGTCCAGCAATAGTGAGTGGTCGTGATGTGCTTTCGGGTGAACGCGTGGTCCATGTGACACCGTTGTCGATGGAATATTCGATGTTTGAAATTGGGTTGCCGCCATTGCCGCCGAACATGATGCCCAAATGCACCGCACCACTGTCGGAAATTACTTCGGTGATCTGAGGTGCATCGGGAACAGTTGCAGGGACACCTGAGACGGTGTTGCTGGTTGTGCCGGTACCGCGCGTGTTCAGCGCTCTGATCGCCACCGAATATGTGGCGCCGTTAACCAGGCCAGAAATTGAAAGCGGTGAAGTGGTTCCCGTTGCATCAGTCCAAGTTGATCCGCCATCGGTGGAGATTTGGTATGCACTAATGGCGACACCGCCATTGCCGCCAGCGTTAAAGGAGATCGAGAGAGTTTCATCGCTGCCAGTTATTGACGTGATCGTTGGTGCAAGTGGTGGTCCAGACGGTGTGACCGCAGTTGGGGTACTCGGCCCACCTTCAGAAACGGTGTTGATTGCACGAAGACGAACGTTGTATGTGGAACCGTTTGTGAGACCAGAAATGATGATCGGGCTTTGAGTTGAAGCTGGGCTCAACGTGGTCCATGTGTCGCCGTTGTTGGTTGAGTAGGCGTAGTTCGTAATGGCGTCTCCGCCGTCACCATTTGGAGTGAACAACACAACCGCGCGTGAATCCTCGCCAACGACAGATGTGATTGTGGGAGCAGAAGGTGGTGCAGCTGGGGTTACAACGGCGCTATCGCTTGACGTGCTTGTGCCCATCGCATTCATCGCGCGGACGCGAACGTTGTATGTGGTTCCATTGACGAGGTTGGTCAACGTCAGTGGACTTGTAACTGAGGCGGGTGAACGAGTGGTCCATGAGACACCATTGTCAATTGAGTATTCAATGTTGGAAGGATCGTCACCGTTTGCGTTGCCGAGCGCAAATGCAATGCTTGCACCGTTGTTGGCACGTGTGGCCGAGGAAATTGTCGGAGATGACGGAGCTCCCGCTGGCATTCCAGACATCGCATTACTGTCTGTGCCACCACCTTGTGTATTGACCGCACGAATCTTCACGTTGTATGAAGTGCCATTCGACAATCCTGAAATAAGTAGTGGACTCTGTGCCGATGGAGAATCTTGCTGAAGCCACGTGATTCCATTGTCCAAGGTGTATTCAACATCGGTGATCGGATCGCCGCCGTTTCCACCAAGCATGTACGCAACTGAAAGCGTTGTGTTTCCGCGAGTGATTGTGGCAATTGTGGGAGCGTCCGGAGCGCGCGCGGGAGTCAACACAGTTGCGCCAGAGACTGTGCCGATACCCATTAGGTTCCGAGCCCGCAATTTCACCGAATAGCCCGTGCCATTGGAGAGGTTCTCGACGGTGATCGGACTCGTGGGTGCAAGAACAGTGGTCCATGATTCGCCATTGTCAAGGGAGTAGTCGATCGCATTTATCGTGCGTCCACCGTTGTCGCTCACGATGTAGCCGATGTTGATTGTCGAATCAGAAACGGTAGAGCCAGAAATTGTCGGAGCTCCGGGCACGCGTGCGGGACTCTGTTCCATGGACTCACTCTCTGAGCCGGGGCCTTGTGAGTTCACGGCTCGCAATCTCACTGCGTATGTTGTGCCGTTCGTGAGGTCCGCGATGGTGAGCGGCGATTCATCTGAAGATGGAGAACGTGAGATCCACGTACCACCGTTCAATGAATACTGATAGTTCGTCACAAGTGCTCCACCGTTGTCTTCCGGTGGTTCAAATTCGACAGTGAGTGTTCCATCGCCCGCTGCGATGCGAGTGATTGTCGGATCGCTTGGGGTAGTCGCTGGAGTCCCACTTGTACGACTTGCTACACCAGCACCACGGGCATTGACTGCGCGCACTCGGATTGGGTAAGTCACACCATTTTGCAGACCGTCGATGACGAGTGGGCTGGTGGTGGAAGCTGGTGATCGAGTTGTCCAAGATGCGCCGTCATTGATTGAGTACTCGATATTCGTAATAGTCGAGCCACCATCTGGACCGAGCGCAAACTCCAACGTTACGGATTGGTTAAGTGGGGTCGTGGACAAGATCACGGGCATTGACGGCGTAGTCGCAGGTGTTCCTTGGACTGCATTCGCCGACGCTCCGGGCCCGAACGAGTTCACTGCACGAACAATGATGTTGTATGTCGTGCCGTTCGTAAGTCCTTCAATGTCGAAAGAACCAGTGTCAATAACGGTGCTTTCGGGGCTCCATGAGGCTCCGTTATCTAGTGAATATTCGTAGTTCGTGATTGCGTTACCGCCGTTGTCGCTCGGCGCAGTGACTGCAACGGTTAACTTTCGACTCGCCACTGTCACTGTTCCAATTGTGGGTGCTGCTGGTGTTGTGGCTGGCGTCGCCGTTGATGTTGCGGATGCGGCGCCGTTGCCCCGTGGGTTGATCATTCGAAGGCGTACTTGGTAGCTCGTGCCGTTTGTGAGTTCGGTGATAACGAGTGGGCTCGATGTTGAAGCAGATGAACGAGTTGTCCACGTTGTGCCTCCGTCGATTGAGTACTGCAGATTTGACGTTGGCGCTCCACCGTTGAAGTTTTCGGTGAACACAACTGTGAGTTTTTGGTTGCCAGACGAGATCGATGCAATCGTCGGTGCATCCGCCACGCGAGATGGAGTCGTTGTAGTTGCACTTGTGGCATCACCAGAACCCATGCGGTTAACCGCACGTACTTTCACTTGATATGCGGTTCCGTTGGTGAGCGAAGAGATTGAGAACGACGTATTCGAAGATTGAGTAGACGACCATGTTGCACCGTTGTCCGTGGAGTACTGGTACGCGGTGACGGTGGCGCCTCCATTGTTTGCGGGTGCAGACAGTGTGACTCCAAGTGCACCGTCCTGAGGAGTGATTGTTGAAACGGTGGGCGCAGATGGCGTTGTGGCTGGTGTGCCTGCAACTGCTGTTGACTCGGTGCCTGAACCCTTTGCATTGACGAGACGCACGCGCACTTGATATTCCGTGCCATTTGTAAGTCCAGTAATTGCGAGTGGACGCGAGGTCGATGCCGGTGACAACGTCACCCAGTTCGTGCCATTGTTCGTTGAATACTCAATGTTAGAGACTGGTGCACCTCCGTCGAATCCTGGTGTAAAGATCACCGATAGACCACCATTAGTTGACGTGATGGAGTTAATTGTTGGCGCACTTGGTGGTGCAGCGGGGCGCCCAGTCACCGTGTTGCTACCAGTGCCCGCACCCTGAACGTTGACGGCACGAACCTTGACGGAATAGTCAGTGCCGTTTGTGAGGGCGTTGATAACTAGTGGTGATTCGGCGCTCACAAGGGAGCGATTGGTCCATGTCTGGCCACCGTCAATTGAATACTGATAGTTCGTCACTTGTTCGCCACCGTTGTTAGTGGGAGCAGTAAACGCCACCGACAATTGTCCTGACGTTCCAGTGATCGATGTAATCGTGGGCGCACCAGGCGTTGTTGATGGTTTGGCTGATCGTGTTTCACTTGAGTCACCCACGCCGTTGGCGTTGCGCGCACGCACAGAAATTGCATACGTGGTTCCATTTTCCAACGGAATTGGGGTTGCCTCGGGATCACTTTTGAATTCAGTGATGACGATTGGCATCGCCGTTGAGTCTGGATTTATTCGCACCCATGTTCCAGCCTCGCCGTTGTCAACCAGATATTCGTAGGTGGTGATAGCTGTACCACCGGTTGTCGTTGGAGGAGTGACAAACAGTGTCAGTGTTTGGTTTGAACTACGAATTGTTTGCAGGGTTGGGGCGCCAGGCGTTGTGGTTGGAGCACCCGAAGCACTTGTGCTCGAGACACCTGCGCCACGCACATTGACATGACGGAGACGCACTGGGTACGTCACGCCATTTGTTAATCCTGTGATTGTGATCGGACTTGTTGCTTGGTTCGCATTCGTCCAAGATGTGCCACCATCAAGTGAATACTGCGTCGCAGTGATTGGTGCACCACCTGATGTGCCCGATGTGAACTCAACTTCGAGAGTTCCACTACCAACGAGAGTCTCGTCTTGTCGAATTCCACCGCGAACAGATGTGATTGTTGGTGCACCTGGTGGTGTCGAAGGAATTGCATCAACTGACGCGCTGGCGATACCAACGCCACGGCTGTTTACGCCGCGAACCTTGATGGGGTAGGTCGTACCGTTCGTCAATCCTTCGATGACAATCGGACTTTGGGTTGATACGGGATCGCGGGTGATCCAGTTGTCACCGTTGTCGAGGGAGTACTCGTAATTTGTTACCGAGCGACCGCGTGGCGCAGCGGAGGAGAACTCAACGCGCAAACTCTGGTTACCGCTCACAACATTTGTGATTGTTGGTGCCCCTGGCACGTTCTCCGGTGTGCCGTCAATGGCGGTGCTGGAAATTCCCGAACCTTGGGCGTTGATTGCACGAATGCGGATCGCATATGTGGTTCCGTCCGTGAGACCAGTGATGGTCATTGGTGATGTCGTGCTTGCTGGTGAGCGAGTCGTCCAAGTGGTGCCACCATCAGTTGAGTATTCGTAATTTGTGATGGTGTTACCACCGTCAAAGTTTGGCGTTGTAAACGCAACTTCAAGTACTCCTGGATCTGGGGAGACGGTTGTGATGGTGGGTGCGTTCGGAACTGTGGCTGGCCTTCCAACAACTGCGGAAGAAGCGGCACCAACACCTTGAGCATTAACACCTCGAACACGAACGTCATAGTCAGTGGCATTTGTAAGACCCGCGATCACCAATGGGCTTGACCCAGACGCTGGACTTCGCGTTGTCCATGTTGTTCCATCGTCGGTTGAGTACTGGTAGTTGGTTATTGCGGCTCCACCGTCAAATCCGTTTGAGATAGAGATGGTGATGCGGCCGTTAGATCCGGCAATTGATGAGATGGTGGGTGCGCTTGGAACAGTTGCAGGCGTCGCGTCCATCGCAGCACTTGCACCGCCGGCACCTTGCGAGTTCACAGCTCGAACTCGCACGGCGTATGTCGTTCCGTTTGTTAGACCGGAGATGACGAGCGGACTCACAGTGGTTGCCGGCGAGGCCGCAGTCCATGTCGTTCCGTCGTCTATTGAGTACTCATAATTTGTTGGGACGGCACCGCCCGTTGTGCCTGGTGTAAACGACACGGTCAATGTCTGAGGAGACGACGATATGGATGTGATGGTGGGTGCACCTGGTGTCGTCGCAGGGATGCCATCCATTGCAGTGCTTGCGTCGCCAGCACCGCGGAGGTTCACCGCACGCACGCGAATTGGGTAAGTCTGCGCGTTGGTTAGGCCGGTGATGGTGAATACGCTGGATGTACTTACTGGGCTTAGAGCGGTCCATGTTGCTCCATTGTTAATGGAGTACTGGTAATTCGTAATCGCAGTACCGCCGTCGAACTGTGGTGGCGTGACAGTGATACGTAGTCGTTGCGATGATGGTTCAATCGCATCGATTGTTGGGGCGTCGGGCGTACGCGAAGGTATGCCCGTGCGTGTACTACTGCTTGCTCCGTTTCCGGCGAGATTCACCGCACGTATCCGCACCGTGTAGGAGGTGCCATTTGTAAGACCAGTTATCACCAGCGGTGATGTTGTGCTTGCTGGCGAGCGCGTTACCCAGTTTGTTCCATCCAACGAATATTGATAATTAGTGATCGGGAGGCCACCGTTGTACGACGGTGCATTAAACGTGACATTGACCGAAGCATCGCCAGTTGTGAGGTTCGCGATCGTAGGAGCCTCGGGTGCAATGCCAGCGGCGGCAACAACCGGCGAACTTGATAGGCCCGACCCGCGAGCATTCACCGCACGGAGCACAACTGTGTAACTGGAGCCGTTGGAAAGACCGGTGATATTGAATGTGTTCGATGTCGAAGCAGGTGATCGGGAGATCCATGTCGAACCGTTATTTATCGAATACTGGTAGTTCGTTATTGCGTTGCCACCGTCGCTAGTTGGTGCGGTGATGTTGACCGTGAGGGTTCCGCTTGCACTTGGCGTGATACTTGTGATTGTTGGAGCACTTGGAGTGGTAAACGGAGTCGCTGACATTGAGTTGCTAGCTTCCCCTGCACCTTGTGTGTTGACGGCGCGGATAATCACCGAGTAAGACGTGCCATTTGTGAGCTCTGGGATGGTGAGTGCAGTAGATGTTGATGCAGGGTTACGGCTTATCCATGTGGTTCCACCGTCTAGCGAGTACTGGTAATTCGTGATGGCTGATGCACCGCGGCTGGCCGGGGCGGAGAAGTTGACGGTAAGTGAAGCGTTTGCAGTCGTGATGGAGTTAATGGTTGGCGCGGTTGGATACGGGCTTACCATCGAGTCATCGGAGGCGGTGAACGTACTTGCATTGACATCGCTTACTGTTGCAACGCGGAATCGAATCGTCTCACCTGGGGTGAAACCGGTGATTGAGGCTGAAGTGGAGGTTGAGACTCCATCATTAACCCATACCCACGTTGTGCCAGCATCGCGCGAGTACTGCAGCACATAGTCAGTCGGGGTGGGCCCTTCTGTCGGCGCGTTCCAACTAACTACAGCAGTACTCGATCGCGTCGACAGTTGAAGGTTTGTGATCGGTTCGGGCGCTTCACCACCAACATTGAAACTTGCCGTTGCATGACCGACTGTTTCCGATGCGCCAAAGTTAAATGCACCAGCGCGTCCTTCATAGCGGAAGTACCAGCGGTTAGCACGTGGGTGAGCAGTAAAACTAGCCATGTCGGAATACCCGGCAGATGCAGATGCGACCGTTGTTACTACGCCCGTGGCCACATTTACTCGAGCAATGGTTGTTCCATTTTGGACGTACACAAGATGCAACTGTCCACTGAAATACTCAACGACGCCCCATGTCGCCCAGTTTTCAGAACTCTGACGACCCGGCATGGCGAATGTTCCGTAATTAGTGACTTGGCCGCTTGGTAGTGAAATGTCATACAGGCGTCCATCTGTCCAAATTGCGACCCGTCCGTATCCGGAGAACAACGCGCCACTAGCGGTAACGGGTATTGACGTAGAAAGAGTGATTTCTGTTGCAGTACGCAGTCCTGTGTTTTCGTCAAGCAGCGTCAATTTAGTTAGGTTGCCGTTTCGAGAAGCGTTGAGGTTAAACGCATAAGATTTCAGTGTCTTGACGTCGGTAACAATGCCATCCATCCACGTGGAATCTTGAGTCGCAACTTGAGTTGGAGTCGCCAAATTGTTGATGTCAAAGCGGCCAAGGGCGCTATCGCCATTGACCAGAACACGATTGGCAGTAAGTGCAATACCTCCACGATCGTCGCCGACGGTTGAGTTGATATCCACCGCTGTGATGTTGGATGTGCTGAGTGATTCGATCTTGAATACGCCTTGACCCAATGCCCATTTCATTTGTGGTGCATTCTGAGCTGATGATGGACCAGTGTTTCCTGCATTGTCAGTAACTGCATTTGCTGCGAGTTGCAAGGTGATTGTTCCAGCTGTGGGGGCGGGGTTGGATACGGACACCGTGTAACTGGCGCCGGACCCAGTCACTGTGATGTTGCCCCAATTCGCAGACGTGCCTCCAACAGTGAAGTCGTTCGCAGTAAGACCAGAGATGCTTTCAGAGAACGTCAATGTCCACGACTGTTCAGTGAGATCATTTGGTGAATTGGTGTTATTGGTGAAACTTGTGAGCGTTGGCGCATTGACATCTCGGGTGACTGCCTGTGATTGCACGAAACCTTGCGCGTTAAACACCGTGACAGTGCCGGAACCGAGGTTGCTGACGTAGCCGCGAGATCCGTCAGGGGTAAGTGCGATGCCCCACGCGGCGCTGCCAGCAACGATCTGCCCACTGTTCACGGCGTAGGTACTTGCATTGAACCAACGCAATCGTTGCGAGCCGTAACTGACGACGTACACCGTTTGGTCGTCGAGTGATGTCACGACACCCATCGGATTAGTAATGCCCGTGACATTACGAATCACTGTGTTGTTTGAAGTGTCAATGACTGACACAGTGCTGGAGCTGTAGTTTGCCGCAAATACACGTGTGCCGGATCGGTTGATGCCCACTTCATGTGGCGATGAACCAACATTGATGTGAGTCGTGACTGTGTTGTTCGTGAGGTTGACGACAGAAACTGAGCTATGGCTAACGTTTGCGGTGTACGCGGTACGTCCATCAGGGCTGACTTTCACATTCCACGGATTTCGGCCCAAGTTGATCGTGGTCGAAGCCATGTTTGTTGATGTGTTGATGATCGACAGTGAAGCCCCGGAATAGTTAGCAACGATGACTTTGCTTCCGTCGGGTGTGATGGTTAGTCCGACGGGGTTTCGCCCCACAGTGATTGTGGCAACGACGCTGTTGGTAGCAGTGGAGATCTTGGACACAGTATTTGAGCTGTAATTTGCAACGTATACGAAGTTTCCGTCTGGAGATACGGCGATGCCACGGGGGGTAACACCGACGGTGATGTTATGTGTGAAGGTATTTGTCTCAGTATTGAGAACTCGGACTTGACCATTTCCTTCGGACGCGACGTATACCTTGCTGCCGTCAGGATGAACAGCTGAGTACATCGTTGATCCCACTGATGTCACTTGCGTGGCGAGCGAGTTCTCCGCACCTCCGGATGCCGGTCCAGGTGTTCCTGCTCGGTCGGTGACAGATGCATTATTGATACGCAGTAACACCGTTCCGTCCGAACAGTTATTCACTTCGATTGAGAAGACAGTTCCTGGTTCCGTTCCGGTAACGGTGTATTCACAGTTTGTTGCGGTGCCGATGTTTGTGAGGTCGCTGCCAGTAAATCCAGAGATGGCTTCGTTGAAGGTCACCTGATAAGTCAAAGTTTGTGAGTTATTGGGACTTGTCGGTGCGGAGGTGAATGATGCGGTGGGGGCGCCCGGGAAACCATCGACATATCTGCTTGCCGCGGTTACTGCTGATGTGGGGCCGGTGTTTCCGGCGGCATCGGTAACAGCGTCTTGTGCGAGTTGGAGATCAAGTGTTCCATCGCCACATCCCGACACGGTGATGTTGATTGCGGTGCCTGATGTGGCTGCTGGTGTGATGGCACAGTTTTGTGCGGTACCAGCGTTGGTGAAATCACCGGCTGCAAGACCGCTGATTGTTTCGTTGAAAGTGATGGTGTAGGTGGACGCAGCAGATGACAATGCGCCAGATGGGATAGTGGTGAACGATGCTGTTGGCGCTGCGCGATCAACCGTGATTGACGATGTTTGAACCTGCGGTTGGGCATTAAACACCGTGACGTTTGTGGAGCTCTCGTTGGAAACGTACCCCTTTGATCCGTCAGGAGACATTGACACGCCGCGTGGGTAGGTGCCCGTTGCGATTGACCCGGCATTGACTGCGTAGGTGGATGCATCAAACCATTTCACTTGATGTGTCGTATAGCTCATCACGTACACGGTGCTGTCATCGATTGATGTGACAATACCCATCGGATTGCTGATTCCGGTAACGGTCTGAATCACTGTGTTGTTTGACGTGTTGATCACTGAAACGGAACTTGAACTGTAGTTAGAAACATATACGCGTGTACCTGCACGGTTGATGCCCAATTCGTAGGGGGCGGAGCCAACTGATATGTGAGTGGTCACCGAGTTGTTCGACAAGTTAATCACTGATACGGAAGAGTGATTAACGTTTGCGGTGTATGCGGTTTGCCCGTCAGGGGAGACCTTAATATTCCAGGGATTTCGACCAATAGAAATAGTGGCTGTTACGGTGTCGTTGGCAGTGTTGATGACAGACACCGACGCGCCGCTGTAGTTCGCAACAAGAACTTTTGATCCATCTGGGGTAATTGTGAGGCCAATCGGGTTCGCGCCGCTAGGCAGGGTGATTGTTCCTGCCACAGTATTCGTGGCAGTGGAAATTTTCGACACTGTATTTGAGTTGTGGTTGGCGACATACACAAAATCGCCGTTCGGAGTCACCGCGATACCACGCGGATAGGAACCCACTGAAATGTTCGCGATGACTGCATTCGTCGCTGTGTTCACGACACGAACCACATTGTTATGTTCAGTAGAGATATAGAGACGCGAGCCATTCGGATGAACAGCGGAATACAAACTCACTCCACCACCAGCGATGTTTGCAGCAAAGGTATTGGCATTCGCTCCGGACGCAGGCCCCGTGTTGCCCGCAGCGTCACTGACGGAGTTAGCAGTGAGTCGTAACTGCACTGTGC
>CAYVAV010000001.1:2278-314608 GCA_964449085.1 uncultured Bifidobacterium sp. | reverse complement strand
TTTAACTCATCAAGCCATGGTGCCCAATCGCGTTGGTACGTGCGGAGATACTGCTCTTTGTTATCGAAGATCGCTTGCACCGCAGCGTCTCCACCGGGTTGTGTGACAGTCACTTTTCCGTTGGCAATATCAAACGTTGTGCCAGGAATGGTGAGCGATGCGCTGTGGTTCGCTCGTGTCAGTCTCGAAAGAAATTCACGTTGGTCCGGGAAGATAGATGGTTCTTCACCGGTGATCATATTTAACAAAAACAACGACTCATCTAAGAAACACGGTGGACCAGCTGATGGCACCACGTGAGTTGCGTCGATTGCTTCTACATAGCGCATTGCACGTGCGAATTGGCTCGCCACTTTCTCCCTGCACAACTGCAGTTTGGTTTTGGCGTCCATTTCATAAACCATCGGATACCAAATGGCACCGCTGAATTGCAGCCAGTGCAGATCCACTGGTCCGTGTTGGCGCAGCGCATCGAGATTGTTCGTACGACAGTCGTTTTGGTTGACCAAGCGTGATTCACCGTCGGAGATAACAATTGCTGAGTCACCACCTGGTCCATCAGTGATGGAAGTCTCCAAATGAATGGCGATGCTGATGTCGTTGGTGATGTTTGTTGCAACGCCATCTGATGTGCGTACGAATTTTGTGAAACCAAGTTTGTTGTATGCGCGTTCCATTTCGCGTGTGGGGAAACCTGGTAACAACACCGTGGTGTCGCGACTCATGTTGTCGCGCAAGAATGGTTCATCAAAGTGGTCACCATGCAAGTGCGAGATGTAGAGAAAGTCGGGATTGCAGACATCGTGCATGATGTCGTCTGGTAACTGATCGTTTCGTGGGAATACAAACCACGAACCAAAAAACGCTGGCATAAACCATGGGTCGCACACAATGGTCACGCCACGCGTGCGCACCAAAATGCCGGCGTGACCAATAGAGATGGCTTGCATGAACGCTACGACTTACGCGCGCGGAGGATCAGTGGATTGCTTGCCGGCAGTCGACACGTGCTCGGTCCACTGTGTGCCGTTCCAATAGCGCAATTCAAAACGTCCTGAAGGATCTTTGTACCAGTTGGCAGGAACTTCGGGAGCAGCGTTGCTGGAACTTGCGGTAGCGGCTGCTGGTGATGTCACTGTTGTAGAAGGCGTGCTTGCTTGCACGGGTGTGGTTACTGTTTCGCCAACGCGACCAGGCGAAAGTGCTGTTGGTACAACACCTTCTTTACGCACGAATGCATGGAGCCAGCGTTCACCTGTGTAGACGATCTGGACAAGTTCCCAGCCTTCTGCAGAGCGCTTTGATAATTCGGCTGCGAACAGCTCGGGGTTGTGAGCCGATTCGGTGACGACATCGTAAGTGTGCATATGCCCAAGGTTAGCCCTCGCCGTCGTGTTCACCGATCGGGTCTTCGGTGCGCACGAGCGCGTCAACATTCACACCAGTAACCGGACCATCGTGAACGAGTCGTCCGTCACGCAGCGCCACAATGCGTTGCACCGTGTGCACAAATGACAACTCATGGGTTGCCACCACCACAGTTGCGCCATCCGTTGATGCTTGTTGCAACAACTCAAGAAGTGCTTCTTTACCGGCAGAGTCGAGACCAACGAATGGCTCATCAACGATCAGCAATTCGAATGGACGCACAAATCCCAGTGCGATCGCAGACTTTTGTCGCAGTCCACGACTGAAACGATTCGGCAAATCATCTGCGCGTTCATACAAACCCAAATGTCCGAGCAAATCAGCGGACAATTGTTCCCAGTCGGCAACCCTGTGCATACGAGCGACATATTCCATGTGCTCCCACAATGACAAGTCGTCATAAAACGTGGGAGAGTCGGCGATGTAACTCACTCGTTCACGTGCTTCAAGTGATCCAGCGTCATGTCCGGCGATGGCGACGGTGCCATCGCTTGGTTCCAACAATCCTGCAACCATTTTCAGAAATGTTGTTTTACCAGAGCCGTTGTGTCCGATGAGGGCAACGCGTTCTGTCGGAGCGATCTCCAACGTGAGTGGTGACAGTGCTGGCGAATCGCCATAGTTCTTGGCAACGTTCACAGCGTGCAGTGCAAGTTCAGTGGTCATGATGAGGCGTCCTGAGGTTGTGCGTTTGATGTGGGTTTTTGTGCGCCGGCGGTGAAGTTACGCCACCATTTGCGGATGTTGTCGCGTTGGCGAACCCAACCGACGGTGAGAAATAACACGATGCCAACAGCAAGTGCCGTGCGTAACGCATCACCCAGCACAACGTTGTTGGACTCGACCGATTCACGGATGGCAATGATGGGTAATGATCCCGCGATCGCAATTGTGGGTGGCCAGATAGCGCGAATGAGAGATCCCATGCCGCTCATTTCCGGTGGCAACATCAATGCTTCTGTTGATTCGCCAATCGGATCTGGAGCACCTTTCACAGCGTTGATCACCGCGCCCGCAACGCCTGCGAGAAACGCGGGAATTGCAACAAGTGGGGCGACGGCAACCGCCATGCCGGTTGGTTCGGCAATCACCACTGCTGCCATACCAATGAATGAGAACACGATGCCAACGATTGCTGGCACCACGAGATGCTTCAACATGATGACGCCACGTTCGATGGGAAATGAGTCTGTGCGATCTGGTTGATCAACTTCTTGTGATAACGGTTCGATTGCATCAAGACCAAAGATGAACAGCAATAACCCTGTTGCGAGAAACATAGGTGTGGTGCCGTTGTATGCGATCACTCCACACGCTGACGCAGCTGATGCGGTGATGAGCATTCGTCCGAGTCTCCGAACGGGGAAGTGCGCCACGCTTCGCACACCGCGCGCAACGACCACATCGTAACGCGACATGATTTTTGATTTGAACCACGGACGCTCACGCATGTGTTCTTGGCTGAGTTGACGACGCAGCAAGACAACTGTGCGAATGTCTTGCAGTGTCACCGCAAACTTCAATTGCGACACAAGCGATGATCTGCGAGCTAATGCTTCAAGCGACAAACGAGAGATAAGCGTGATGCTGATTGCCGCAAGTGCGATGATGATGGCCACTGCGATGAAGTCAACCCATTCGGTGCGAAGTGGCGTGAGAGCGAGACTGCCGATCGCATCAAATGGTCCAGGCACAGATGAGTCGGTAAAGGTGACGGCGCCTTGCCACGCGACGAGGGCAGTGGCGATGACCGTGACGATCGAGCGGTGGATGCCAAGTCCGTGCACGATGAGTGCAGCAATTACAAAGAGCGCGCCCGTGAGAGCCCCATACGCGGCGCCCCAAAATGCCCAGTTCCCCAGTGAACCCGTGGGCATCCGCCGCGAAGCCAATTGACCCGCGATAGCCCCTGCGACGGCGCCAGAGAACGCCGCTGATCGCAGTCGGGCGATGCTGGGGTGACGAAGAGCGACCCCACGTGAGACGGGTGCGAGCAGGACGTGGCGTACGTCAGCGTCTTCCACGGCGACCGGACCACCGTTTGCGCCAGATCGCAACCCGAGAAACACGATCAGTGCTGTCGCGAGGCCGAGCACATTGGGGCCGTGGCGGGTGACGTTTGCGAGCTCTTCTGCGGTGAGGTCTGCGTCTTTCACAAACCCCGACAGAAACAGGATGACACCGCCAACAATCAATGCCGTGATGTACACGCGATACAAGGCTTCAAACCATTCCAAATCTTGAATGCGATGACGTCGGCGCGTGCGACGCATGGCATGGAGAGCGTCAATACCCAGTTCACCAAGTTCTGGCTGTGTGCCGAGGGAGGCATCGACGCGATTCACGTGCTTCATCCTGCCACTTCATTAGGGGAAATCGATGGGCAGAATGGAGATATGGACACCGATGCAGTGCAGGTATTTGCCGCGCTACTCACGGTGGTGACATGGATCGGCACTGTTGTTGTTGGGGTGTCGTGGGCGTTGCGTGGGCGCGTGACATGGGCACGCACGGTTCATGAGGCAGTGAGTGAAACCGCGCTGTGGCTCGCGTGGGTGGTTGTGGCTGGTGCGATGTTGGGCAGCCTCTACATGAGTGAAGTTGCCAACTATGTGCCGTGCACTTTGTGTTGGTATCAGCGCATCGCAATGTATTCACTGGCTGTGATTTTGCTCGTTGCCGCGATTCGTCGTGATCTGTCCGTGCGTTGGTATGCGTTACCACTTGCAATCATCGGACTTGTCATTGCGATTTATCACTATTTCATCGAGTGGTTTCCACAAATCGAAACGAACGTGTGCAGCTTGACGTTGCCGTGTAGCAATGTGTGGTTCCGTGAATTTGGTTTCATCTCATTACCACTGATGGCAGCAAGCGCGTTTGTATTCGTCATAACAGTTTTAGCAACCACATCTAGAATTACTGCACGCCCCATAACAGGAGACCCCTCATGAGTTCATCACGTAACAAAGGCTTACTGGTCGCATTGGTGGTTGGTCTCGTTGTTGCCATTGCGGCGGTTCTTGCGTTTGGCATCACTGGCGGAAGTAATTCCGATGACGCCACAGATGACACAACAATTGATTCATCAAATGGTTCGAGTACGAGTGAAACCCAACCTGTCACCGTTGTTGGAGATCCGTTGCCACCGTTTGATACACCAGAAAACGACACATCGATTGGTTCAACTCCTCCCACGCTTGAGGGTTTTGCATTTGATGGTTCACCAATGTCGATCACTCCCGGTTCTACCGGTCGCGCGACAATGGTGGTGTTCCTCGCACATTGGTGTCCGCATTGCAATGCTGAAATTCCTGTGTTGATTGAGTGGAACGAATCAGGTGGTGTGCCCGACAACCTCGACGTGATCGGCGTATCCACTGCAGTGTTTGAAGATCGCGACAATTATCCGCCGTCGAAGTGGATTGATGACAAAGGTTTTCCGTGGCCAGTGATGGCTGACTCTGACAACAGCGATGCTGCTGTTGCATACGGTGTGACCGGGTTTCCCACGTTCACGTTGATTGATGCAAATGGCAAGGTGCTGTACCGCGCCGATGGCGAAAAGACCTTGGAAGAACTTGAGTTCATCATCGCGACGTTCTTCCCATCCACCTGACCACCCGGCAACCTGACCGCCGGATAATTGGGCCACTTGATACCGCTTCACTCTCTCCCGGTAAGTAATTCCAAAAAACTGGTATCACTTTGATACAACTTCCGGTATCACTCTGACACCAGTAGTGGTATCACTCTGATACCGATTTTTGTATCACTTTGGTACCAGTTGTGGTGTCACTCTGATACCGGTTTTGCAAAACATAACCTCGGCCCGTACACATAGCTCTACACACGCACCTCCACACGCGTACACATAGCGCACACTGAACGATGTCGGTGAAAGTCGGTCAAACAATGAGAGCAATGACATTGCGCCTTACTGAGAGCGAGTATTACGCACTCCGCGAGCGCGCAACAGAAGAGGGTCTGTCAATGCAGAAGGTCATGCGTCGCGCTTTACGCACACATCTTGACTTTGTCAGTCACAGAGACAGGGTGATGAGGGCAACAGATGAGATCTTGGCAAAACATGCTGACGCGCTCGATCGGCTTCGATGACGTCTTCTACACACTCGGCCGGCTGAGCGGCGATAATGGATCGCTCACTGAGGCATCTCGAATCCATCATGAGATACAGCTGGTGCAGTCGCGAGTCTCGAAGTTTTCCGAGTACGGCGACTATATCCCCATTTATTTTCAGGCGGCGATGTTGCTGCAAAGTCTCATCAAACATTGCCGAGCCGATCCGGCAACCGGCGGCGACACGCGACTGGCGTGGCTGTTAACCGCAATCTTTCTCGAAGTGAACGGATACACCATTGCCCATGCGACCACTGACGAAGTGGGCGAAATCATTGCATCAATTACCGACAAGGGTGTGGGGATCGGTTCGGTCTCGACAGCTCTTCAAGCCATTGCTGAACACCCCCGAAATGAGCCTTTGTTCCCCTAAGTGGGGGCGTAGCCTTGCCATCTGTGGGTACGACACCGCGCATTGCATTCTTTGGACCGTTCGGCACATTCACCGAACAGGCTTTGCGTACCCAGAAAGACCTTGCTGCCGGAGAACTCGTGCCGTATCGCAGTGTGCCTGATGTTCTTGACGCGGTCGCTAGCGGTGAAGCCGAGAAGGGCTTTGTCCCGATTGAGAACTCCATCGAAGGCATGGTCAACTTCACACAAGACGCATTGGTGTTTGACTATGACCTTCTCATTCAACGAGAAGTAGTGCTCAACATTGAGCATTGTCTGCTTGCAAAAGAAGGCGCATCACTTGCTGATGTCAAAAACGTGCTGTCTATTCCCGTTGCCACCGCACAATGTGCGGCGTATTTGCGCAAGAATCTGCCGAACGCTGACATCATCACCGCCAACAGCACAGCTGATGCTGCACGTCAGGTGAGCGAACGGTCGGCGCAAGGAGAACTAGGTCTTGCTGCAATTGCACCCCGCACCTCAGCAGAGTTATACAAACTCGCAGTGATCGCCTCTGACATCGCAGATCATGAGGGCAATCAAACACGGTTCGTGTTGGTTGGTCGTAACGACATTCCAAAAGCAACAGGTCATGATCGCACTGGCATTGTTGTATTTCAGCGTGCTGATGAACCAGGAAGTCTCATCTCGATCCTGCAAGAGTTCGCAGCGCGACGCATCAACATCACGCACTTGTCATCGCGTCCCACCAAAGCTGGCGGCCTCGGTGACTACTGCTTCATCATGTATGTGGATGGCCACATCGAAGATGAATTGCTCGCCGATGCGTTGCGTGATCTGCGCGCAAAACAGGGCGGCGTGAAGTTTCTTGGCTCATACCCTGCGGCAGGGGAGCACGCTCACTCAGCACGAGAGCATGCTGATGCCCGCTGGCAAGAAGCTGACGATTGGGTCACTTCTTTGCGTTCCCAGATCACCCGATAGCGTGTCGGACGGAACGGTGGCAGAGCGGACAAATGCACCCGCCTTGAAAGCGGGAGGCTCACAAGGCCCGGGGGTTCGAATCCCTCCCGTTCCGCCATTTCTGGCTGTTGTTGTGAAGGCAACGAGTCTGTTGCTGGTGATGTTGCTCGCTGTTAGTTGTAGTGGCGATGCCACGCCTGAAGAGACCGTGGTCGTAGTGACGGCTGAGTTGCCAGCGGAACAGGTTTTGCCAAAGGCTGAAGAGCTGTTCGCGGTAATCCCGTTAGCTGAAGATTTGGAGGGTTTCAGTTTCGGTGTGGCGGGAGATTACGAACTCTTGAGTGAAGATGTTATTGAACAACCACTCGTAGCTGTGCCGTGGGCAGCGGGAAGCCAAATTGGTGTTGAGCACCAGTTCGAGATGAAGGTCATCAAGGAGTCAAATCCCATGGCGACTCATCAGTCGTTTGCCACGATACGTATTTTGTTGTTCGACACAAAGAAAAATGCATATCGGGCATCTTTGGCCTTTATAGGCGGGCAATCCGATGGCGCTGCAACCGAGATATTCAATGATGATGAGACGGGAGTACATTTCAGTTCCGTAGTCGTTGCCGATGTCACAGACAAAGGGTGGATTAGTTCAGAGGGAATTGCGCAAAAGGGGCGATCCCTTGTATGGGTTCGAATCAAGCATGTGGAAGATGCCCCGAACTTGGAAACCCTCTCAATGAATCTCTCCGGAGTGCTCATCGGAGCATTGGATGATCAGTTTCCATCCCTAAATACTGACGGGTAGTCTCATAGCCATTCCCCCACACGTGTAGCGGAAGGCAGGATCACATGTCCACCACACAAGCAGTCACACACGACGCAAACCGTCAGGTCAGTAAAGAAGAACTCGAGGAATTCCGCGCCAAGGTTGTTGCATTTCTCGACAAGCATGCAACAGGTATCAAGCCTGGTGATCCCAATGATCGCGGCAAAACTGCGATGGATGGTGCAAAGAAGTTCCAAAAGGCATTAGCGGATGCAGGACTTGCAGGCATTGTGTATCCGAAGGAATACGGCGGGGCAGGACTGACACGTGCACACGAGCGTGTATGGCGCGAAGAGTACGCAAAGTATCCCGACATGACCAATGAACTCACTATCAGTCATGGCATGTGTTTGCCAATGTTGAATGACTTTGGAACACCAGAGGTTCGTGCACAGTTTCAAGGCAGCAACATTTCTGCTGAAACAGTGTGGTGTCAGATGTTTTCTGAACCAGGTGCAGGTTCTGACGTTGCAAGTTTGCAGACAAAAGCAGAACTTGATGGTGATGAATGGATCTTGAACGGTCAGAAAGTGTGGACCACACTTGCTCACTTGAGCGACTATGGCATTGTGATTGCTCGTACAAATCCTGATGTGCCAAAGCATGCCGGTATCTCAATGTTCATCATGGACATGAAGGCTCCTGGTGTGGAGATTCGCCCGATTCACCAGATTGACGGAAGCAAGCACTTCAACGAAATCTTCTTGACTGATGTTCGCATTCCTAAGTCATGGTTGCTTGGCGAATTGAACAACGGTTGGAACCAAGCAACCGCAATGCTCATGTATGAGCGTGTTGCAATCGGTACAGGTTCATCAAGTGGTGTGAAGACCGACAACGCTGATCGTCTCATCGAACAAGCTCGTCGTCGCGGTGTGTTGAACGATCCAGTGCTTCGTCAAAACATCATGAAGGTGTACAGCGAGGAATTCACCAAATCCCTCGTGTCATTGCGCACACGTGCCGAAATGAAAGCCGGTCGTGCTCCTGGTCCAGGAGGATCACTTGGCAAGTTGCACTCTGCTCGCATCGCACGCATGATGCGCACACTGATCAGCGATGTACAGGGACCTGCACTTGTTGCACACGAGTCCGGTGATCACATGGAGAACTGGGCACGTAACTTGCTCGCAAGTTTTGCTGCCAACATCGCCGGTGGTACTGACGAGATTCAGCGCAATATCATCGGTGACCGCGTTCTTGGTCTTCCACGTGAGCCTGCCGTTGACCGCGATGTCGCATTCAAAGACTTGAAGGTCGGCACGCAGCGTTCTTAGCGTTCGTCTCTGACGAATGGAATTCCTAAGGCTTTTGGCGCGCCCAGTGCTTGCCTGCTCTTTGGCGTTGACAATGCGATCAATGCGATCAGTGTCGCTAAGTACGGCACCATTTGCGTAAATGCTGTTGGGATGAACGTGATGCGTTCGGCCTGCAACGTGAATGGCAGCTGCAGTGTGAAACCGAACAACACCGCACCAAAGATGACGCGAATGGGTCGCCAGCCAGCGAATACAACTAACGCCAATGCGATCCAGCCAATGCCGTTAGTTGTACCTTCGCGGTTCCATGCCGATGCACGGGCGAGCATGAGCCAACTACCCCCAAGTCCGATCAACATGCCACCAAGGACGGTGTACGCATAACGAATTGATGCAACGGACAATCCTTGTGCATCAACCGTTGCTGGATCATCACCGGTGGCGCGCAACGTCAGACCAGATCGCGTGCGGAAGATGTAGACGCTGGCAGCAATCGTCAATGCAATGGTGAAGTACGTGATGATGTCTTGACCAAACACAATCGGACCTATCAGCGGAATATCTGAGAGTGGACCAAAATCAATTGGTGTCAACTTCTCTTCAATAATGCGACCTTCGGCTGGTTTGCCTAGGAAGTTTGCTAGCCCGGTACAGAAGATCACTAACGCCAAACCAGCAACGATTTGATTTGCACGGAACACGACAGACAATGTCGCGTGGATCATTGCTGTGACACCGCCAACAAGTGTTCCCACAATCAGCCCCACCCAAATGCTGCCGCTCGCATCAGTTGCCAAAAACGCACTGATTGTTCCCATCAACAACACGCCTTCAACACCGAGGTTCAACACACCGGAACGCTCGTTAAACAGCGCACCAAGTGATGCGAGCATCAAGGTGGTAGCGATTGCAATGGAGTCGGCGAACGTGAGGATCCAGATGTTGTCGTTCATGACGCCACCGCCTGTTGTTGACGCACCACACGCAATCGATAGCGCCGGAACAATTCACCGCCGAGAGCAAACAACAGCACTGCACCTTGCAAGATCACACCGATGTGTACAGGAGTGTCACTTGTGATTTGCAATTTGTCGCCACCAGTGCGAAGACCGGCGAACAAGATGGCGCTCACGATGATTGCAACGAAGTTGTATCGCGCCAACGCAGCCACCACGATTCCGGCGTATCCGTAACCCATCGTTGTAATGGAGATGTCTAACTTCTCAAACGGACCCACAATGAGGGCCGAACCAGCAAGACCGGCAAGCGCACCAGAGATCATCATCACCGACAAAGTGGTGCGTTGTGCACTAATGCCGGCGTATTGCGCAGCGCGAGGCGAATCGGCCAACACCTGAATGCGGTAGCCGTATTCGGTGCGCTTGACGATCCAGAACAGGAACAGTGCAACAGCAATGGCGACAAAGAATGTGGGGTACACGCGCGTTGACCCGAATGCTTCGATGGTCGCTGACTCAGGCAATGGACGTCCCTGAGGGAAGCCCGTGGTCTTTTCATCGCGGAAAAACGAGCTACTCGTGTAAATGAAGTAATTCATTAAGTTGAGCGCTACGTATGTAAGTAACAACGTTGTGACGATTTCTGATGTGCCCAACTTTGATCGCACAATCGCGGGCACCACAATCCATACAGCACCAAAGAGCGCTCCCGCCATCAACACGACGGGAATCGCAATTGCAGATGGCAGATTGTCACCAAAGGCCAGACCAGCCCATGCACCGCCGATCATTCCCAGATACAGCTGACCCTCACCACCGATGTTGTACAGGTTCATTTGGAATGCAAATGCCGCGGCGACACCAGTGAAAATCAGAACTGTCGATAGCCCGAGCGTGTCGGTGATGCCATAGAAGGTGGTGAAGCCACCTTTCAACATCTCTTGATAGGTCTCGATGGGGGCATATCCGGTTGCCAACAAAAAGATCGCACCAAAAAACAACGCTGCGGCAATCGATACCACAGGTACAGCTGCACTCAAATATTTCGGTGAGTCGGTACGTGCTTCGAAGCGAAGTGGAAAACGCATTACTTCACACCCTTACTTCGACAAGCCGGCCATCGCGGCACCAACGGTTTCAATGTTTGCAGATTCACCCGGTGTCTCATGAACAATCGCTCCGCGATACAACACCAGGATGCGATCAGACAAGGACAGAATCTCATCAAGATCTTCCGATATCAAAAGCACTGCCTGGCCTGCACTACGCGCATCATCGATGAGGCGTCGCACCGTTTCAATTGCACCAACATCAAGACCACGGGTAGGAGAACACACCACGAGAACAGCTGTGGGTGTGCGACCACCAGATAACTCACGTGCCAGCAATACTTTTTGTGCGTTACCACCAGAGAGTTTGCGTGCAATATGGTCGGGACCATTGGCTTTAATTTCGAATTGATCAATGAGACGCGTTGCCTCAGGACGCACCGATGAGCGATCAACAACAACATCGCGCTTCCGTGTGAGCAACAAGTTGTCGAGGATGCTCATTGATGGGACGAGTCCCATTCCGAGTCGATCTTCAGGCACATATGCGAGTCCCGCTTCACGTGCTTTGATTGGACCAAGGTCAGTGGTGAACACGCCCTGAATTGCGATGGTGCCACTTGTTGGAGAAAGCAAACCAGCGATGGTGTCAGCCAATTCTTTTTGACCATTACCAGCGACACCGGCAATGCCCACCATCTCACCTTCGTGAACATTGAACGTGATGTTGTCGAGACGCTTTATACCATTGACGGTGAGAGACAAGTTACGTACCTGGAGCACTTCGTGACCAATGGGGTGTTCTGCACGTTGCACAGATAAATCAACGTGACGTCCCACCATCAGGTTCGCAAGATCTGTAGTGCTCGCGGTACCGCGACCCTCAACTGCACCTGTTACTTCTCCATTGCGCAACACAGTGACACGATCAGAAATCTCTACCACTTCACCAAGTTTGTGGCTGATGAAAACGATTGATTTCCCGCTGGCAGTCATTGCGCGAACATTTTCAAACAACTTCTCAACTTCAGCGGGAACAAGAACTGCGGTTGGTTCATCAAGCAACAAGATTTCTGCGCCTTGGTACAGCGCTTTGACGATCTCTACACGCTGACGCTGTCCGACAGACAAGTTGCCAATGATTGCGGTGGGATCAATCGGAAGACCGTAACTTTCAGCGACTGCTGCAACTTTGTCGTTGATGTCGTTTGTTTTTAAACGAAAGGGAAGATCGCTACTTCCGAGAACAACATTTTCTGCAACGGTGAAACGCTCAACTAAACGAAAATGTTGGTGCACCATTGCAATGCCGTGCTGCAAACCAGCACGTGGAGATGGAAGTGAAATCACACTGCCATTGCGTGTGAGATACCCCTCATCGGGTTGATACAAGCCACAGAGAATCGCAGCCAGTGTCGACTTACCGGCGCCGTTTTCTCCGAGCAGGGTGTGTACTTCACCGCGGCAAATGTCGAAGTTGACGTTGCTGTTTGCCACAACGCCTGGGAAGCGTTTGGTGATGTGATGGGCTGAGAGTGCCACAGAGGCCGCACCACTTTCGTGATGCGGCCCCTGCGCAACCTCATGTGAGGTGTTCGACATGAGTCGTTATTCGATTAGGAGGCGTTACCAATAACGCCTTCAACGAAGTAGCTCATTCCGAGCAATGCAAACAGGTTGTTGTCGTCAATGACCTTGTGGTCAAGAACTGAACCTGCAGGAACTGCTTCAGAACCGTCTTGCTTGTTGATTGGACCAGTGAAAGGAACTGCTGATTCTGATGCGAACTCTTCAGCCTTTGCAGTGATCTGCTCTTGGATGTCTTCTGACACTGATGAACCAAATGATCCAAGTGTCACCATTCCTGATGCCATGGTGCCGTAGTACTCATCGTTGCGGCATTCGCCTTCAGCCCAGCGTGTTGCTGTCTCGATGTAGTACGGACCCCAGTTCCACACTGGAGCTGTCAACCATGCATCTGGTGCTGTCTCTGACATGTCGCTGTTGTAGCCAACCCACTTTGCACCTGCTGCATCTGCTGCAAGACCAGTTGCGGTGGTGTCTTGGTGCATACCAAGTACGTCAGCACCAGCTGCCAGCAATGACTCTGCTGCTTCTTTTTCTTTTGCAGGATCGAACCATGTTTCGGTCCATACAACTTGAACTGTTGCATCAGGGTTCACTGACTGTGCGCCGAGTGTGAATGCGTTGATACCGCGGATCACTTCAGGAATTGGGAACGCTGCAACGTAACCGAGCTTGCCGGTTGGTGATGCCGCACCTGCTGCCATACCTGAGAGGTAACGAGCTTCTTCAGCAGAACCGAAGTAAGTACCGAGGTTCGGTGCAACTTCCTGGTTGTCTGCTTCGATCAAGAACTTCGCACCGGTTGCCCACTGGAAACACTTGTCTGGGTTTGCAAGCGCAACCTTGTTCATTGGCAATCCGTAACCGAATGATGTTGCAAAGATCAGGTCATAGCCGTCACGTGCGAGTCCCGCCATGACTTCTTCTGACTCAGGGCCTTCTGGCACATTCTCTACACGCTTGACTTCAATGCCAAGTGCTTCTTCAAGTTGAACGATGCCGTCTTCGTGCTGGTATGTCCAGCCTTTGTCATCGGGAACGCCGATGTATACAACGGCAACTTTGATGTCTGCTTCTACTGCGGGAACGCTGTCGCCGCCCGCGGCAGTGGTGTCGCTGCTGCTTCCGCCGTCGTCATCACCACAGGCTGATGCAATCAGCGCTGTTGATGCCACGACCGCAGCAAATTTCCAGAGTTTCTTCATGGATTGTGGTCTCCTCATTGATTGGTCCGGGGTGGTACCAAACAGTAAGTAGAGATTAGTCGGGGTTATTGGGGGGTCGACCAATGTGGCGGCGAAATACCTGTTAAGTCTGTGTAACAGATGAGACCGATACACTGCGAAACTTCATTGGAGAGGTGCCAGAGTGGCCGAATGGGGCGCCCTGCTAAGGCGTTGTCCGTTTACGCGGACCGTGGGTTCAAATCCCACCCTCTCCGCCATATGGTCTTGCCTGTGCGCTTTGGGCGCGCGTTGCTTTTTGCTGTAACCCTTATTTCATTGGGGTTTTCTGCCGTTTTTGTGGGGTCTTCACCGGCCTCTGCGAATCCTTCGACAATGCCTTCGGCGGTGACTTGTCCCGCAGGTCGAGCCACGTACACAACGGTTCGTAACGATTCATGGAGCCGGATCGCCGACAAGGCGGGCGTGTCAATGAAGTCATTGTTGCGTGCAAATAAGGCGAAAACTTCGACAATGTTGCTGATTGGCGATGTGGTGTGCCTTCCAAAAAGTGTGAAGGCTGATGCTGGGGAGCAGGCGGCGGGACGCCAGTCCTTGCGATTGGATCCCCCAGTGAAGAGATATTCGGCGAAGGCGTCTCGCACCATTATTAGAGAGGTGTTCCCGGCACGGTTGCATGACCGCGCGCTCGCTATTGCCCAGCGCGAATCTCGGATGAATGCGGCGGGGTATAGCTGGTGTTGTGTGGGGCTATTTCAGTTGAATTGGTGGTCGCATCGCGAGTGGTTGAACGACATGGGGATCACGTCACCACAGCAATTACTTGATGCCAAAGTCAATGCAGAAGCGGCGTTCGAGTTGTATCAACGGTCTGGCAGTTGGGCTCCGTGGGAATGACATCGTTTTCGAGCGATGTGGGAACAACATGTAGCAAGATAGACTTATCGTTCTTGCTGTTATAACCCAGTAATTGCAAGGAAATGCGCTCGTAGCTTAATGGATAGAGCATCTGACTACGGATCAGAAGGTTGGGGGTTCAAGTCCCTCCGAGCGCGCCACTATTGCTAGCGATTTTGTTCAGCTAGCAGCGGAACATTCACCGTCCACCTCGCGGACGGCTTTGATGACCAGGTCAAGGTCGTCGAACACTTCAATTCGTATCTCCTCACCGGGAGCGTTTGTGTCGATGTAGTCAGCTATCAACTGGCAGACAGGTGTCAGATCTTCAGGTTCATCGGTGGTGACATTGATTCGAAGTGTGCGCGGCTCACTTCCCTCAACGTACGTTGGATATGCAGTTACGTCAAAGGGTAAGTCATTGACTGCCACATCAAGGTAGTCCCAGATGGCGGTTTCGCTTAATGGGTCGTTGCTACTTGAAGTTGTGTCGTCAGTCGCAGTGGTGTCATAGCTTGCTGAATCGGTTGTGATTGATTCAGAGTCGTCGCCTCCACAGGCGACCAACATCGAGGTGCAACACAACAGGGCGACGAATTGAGTGCGTCGAATTGTGATCATGAAACGGATAGTACAGAAAAAGTGAATTCTTGTAGGGAATTTGTGGTGTCATCCGAAAGCAGTATCGAGGGTGTCTTTACGTTGTGAGGTGTTGCATCACCCACGAGCCAAGTTGTTCGGCGCAGTAGTCAACTGTCTCTCGCCACGATCGCGCAGCTGTGCTATCTGCTGAATCACTCACTTGTTTGACAAGCATGACCGGAACATTTGCGGCAATTGATGCCTTGGCGATTGCGTAACCTTCCATGTCAACAAGATGAGCGTGTTGTGCAAGCTTCTGTCGGGTGTCTTGGTCAGCAATAAATTGGTCACCTGTTGTCAGCACCGGACCGGAACCACCGATGGTGATGGGTGGACCGAAATGAAGACCCGTTAATGCAAATAGCGCGTCATCATTGAGATCGTGTTGCGTCACAGCACTGATGACATGAATGCCAGTTAGTCCATCGATGAGCGCACCAGCCGTACCAAGGTTGACAACTTGGGACGGTGAGTGGCTACCGAGCGTAAGGGCTGTCGCGATTGCGGCATTCACCTTTCCTGCGCCAGTAACAAGAATTGGGAGACCATGAGTACCGAGATGAACGGCCTCTTCTTCGAGCGCAACAACTAAGAGTGGTAAATCAGGCGAGATTGTGCCGTGCAGCCGCATGGGGCGACGGTACTACGGTTGTAGCAATGTCGGTGAATGATCATCTGTTGCCAAAGCGCGAGCGTCAGCGCGCGGAGCAACAGCGTGCGTTGGACAAGATTGATCACGTGATCGAAGTTGCTATTCGTCATATCGAACAACACGGCGTCGCGGGTTTGAACATGCGAACGGTTGCGGCTGATTCTGGTGTGTCGTACGGTGCGATTTATCACCACTTTGGAGATCGTGATGGTCTTGTGCAAGCAGCACAGTTTGAGCGGTTGCGTCGACAGCCCGGCTTAGATATCGCATCGTTTCGCGACGCACTTGAAAAACAAGACTCTGTCGGTGACTTTGTTGATCGCATCAAAAAGATTGCCGACGAGATCGCAGATCCGTCACGCGCAAAGGTGCGTCTTGAACGCGCAAGTGTGATTGCATCGTCGTTGTCGCGCCCTGAGTTGCGCAAGAAACTCACCGAATTGGAAGACGACATCTTCCAGCAAGTTCGAGATCTGGTGGTGGAAGCACAGCGTCTGGGTATCGCAGACTCAACAATCGATGCGTCAGCCGCGGCCATTTATATAGAAGCACTCGCATTTGGCGTGGTTCTTGCCGAGTTTGTGTATTCGCGCCCAGATCCCGATGCGTTATCGGATCTCATCTTCCGAGGGTTCGCCGCACTTCTAGCCACCTGAATGGATCATTGTTAAATAAATCTTTGATTTATTTAATGCTACGGTTGCACAATGCAATTCATGCGCAAGTTTTTTGTTCGTGCCGTAGCTGTCATCGGAGTTCTCGCAACGACATTGGTGGTGACAACGCAATCTTCGTCTGCGTGGCCGGTGAACAACACGCGAGCATTGGTATTCAGCGGTTTTGCTGGTGCAGAACTCGGTTACCAAGGTGGACAAATCAAGCTTGACGCAGACGACAACATGATTGTTCATGGCATGAGTGCCGGCACTGTGCAAGTGAATCCCACCGACCCCTCTCAAGTAGTTGGCAATGGTCAAGAGTCAACGGATTACATCGCAAAGTACTCACCCAGTGGCGAGTTGACTTGGGTGGTTCACTGGCTTGACAACAATGGAGACTTTGTTATCGACGACATTGCTGTCACACCGACAGGAAACATCGTTGTTGTTGGCGATGTCTACGTACCTAATTACGACGTTGATCCCAGTGCAACAGGTGTGCGCACGATTGCAACAGCTGACACTGCGTTCATGTTGCAATTAAATTCAAGTGGCAGCCTGATGTGGGTGCGCGAATTCAATACGACAATGTCGTCAACTCTTCAATCAGTAAATGTGGCAGCAAATGGAAACATTGTTGCTGGTGGGGCGTTCGAGGGAACATTGTCATTTGATGGTCCTGGCGGTGCAACGATCCCTTCCTTTACTCAAGTTGGAGGGGTAGGACAACATGATCTCTTTGTGGCGATGTTCGATTCATCCGGTATCGAACAGTGGGCTGTGACGGGAAGTTCTGCATCGAACGATTACGTTGCAGGAATTGAAATGTCTTCTACTGGTGAGATTTTTGTCGTCACCGGTGCACGCGGGGTTGTGACACAACGGTTCGTTGATGGCACAACGGGAACGGTGACAATGCCCAGTAGCTCAGATATCACCGCGTTGATTTGGAAATTATCTGCGGCAGGCGTGTCCCAGTGGACCGCAACACCAGTTATTGGTACCGGTACAGGCGAATATCCAGACAGACTTGTGGTGCGGAACGACGGCACATTTTTATTGAATTATTTCACTAACAACCGCATCGTGTCATTATCAAATACTGGTGCCATAGTGACAACACTTGAATCAGGTGGAGACATCATTGATATGGACGAGTTGTCATCTGGTCGTGTCATTCTGAGTGGAGCTTTCCAAGGCACTGTTGATCTAGATCCCACATCCGGAGTTGATAACAAAACATCTGCTGGTCCATATGATGACGGTTTTGTGATTACGTTGTCGCCAACATTGAGTTATGTATCGACGCGTTTGTATACCGGAGACCTTCAGCAGCGGGTGAATGATGTTGTAACCACACCAGATGGTGGTTGGACTATTGGTGGTTGGTCACATCCCACTACTTTGAGTTTGTCGACATCTGCAGAAACAGCGAACTTCGGTCCTGCCACTGGTGCAGATTCGATGTTTTTCATTGTTCGGTACAACGCGGACGAATCAACAACAGTTCCACTAACAACTGCACCTACAACCGTGTCATATCTCCCAGGAAACAAGCGGGCAACTCTTCAGTGGACAGTTCCGCTACAAGCAGCACGTTTTATTGTGAAGAATAAGGCTGGAGTGACGGTCTGTGACACGACGACGACTACATGCGATGTAACAGGTCTTCGCAATGGTCGCTTCAGTACATTCACGATTACGTCGTATAACGCTGCTGGTGTTGCATCATCAACTGCGACCTCAATCAAGGCGATGGGTGGTTTCTTGGTCAAGACCACAACGTGGAAGGTACGCAGCAAGCCAAAGTTGTCTGAGATCGTGACATCGCCATCAAAAGGGAAGAAGACATGGCGCGTAACCGCTGGAACGTGTCGCATCAGTGGCAGCAAGATTGTGATGCCGACCAAGAAAGGTCGCTGCACAGTGACATTGTCGATAGCAAAGAAGTCGATCTACCCAGCGATGTCGACCACGATCCGAATCACGGTCACTAAATAAATCTTTGATTTACTTAGTGCTAGCGTAAGGGAATGCAGCGTAAATCCCGTTTCAGTCTTGGTCTCATCTTGACGATCGCACTTGCAACCAGTGCACTCGTGACATCAACACAATCTGTGTCGGCGTGGCCTTCGAGTAACACTCGCGCTCTCGTGTTCAGCGGATTTTTGGGTGGTGATCAGGGAGTGAAGGCAGCTGCGCCTAATGACTTTGCCACTCGTATTGATGCCGACGACAACATGATCGTCGTGGGTCGAACGGGGGGAACAGTACAAGTAGATCCGTCGAATGCCGCTATGAGAGTTGGCAATGATTCCGACTGGGTTCATTACATTGCGAAATATTCACCGACTGGAACGTTGGTCTGGATGAGACAGTGGGCAGTCATCAACAGCGCCATGAATATCACCTCAATGGAGCTCACTTCGACTGGAGACATCGTGCTTGGCGGATCTATTGATGAGCCAATTGATCTAGACCCTACGGATACAGGAACTGTAAACATCGACAGGCCCGCAGATGACAGCGCGTTTGTTTTGAAGTTGAACGCAAAAGGTGAGTATGCGTGGCATCGACTGTTCACTGCATCATCAGGTGGATATATCGATGAAGTCGATGTATCACCAAGTGGAAACATCATCGCAAGCGGCACTTTTACCGGAACAATCGATTTCGATGGACCTGGCGGTCCAAGCAGTTTGTCGCTCACATCCAGTGGCTTTAACGATGGCTTTATTCTCTCGCTTTCTTCTACTGGTGTTGAACAGTGGGTGGCGCACATGTCGGGACCGAGTGAAGAGAACATCGAACACATCGATGTCGATGCCACTGGAAATATTTTTGGGATATCGCGCACCAAAGGTGCGACCTCGCTGGTGCCTGGCGATGGTGGAGCAGCCACAGCCATCAATAATGGAAACCCAAACTATGGCTCTGTGTTGTGGAGCCTTACAGCAACAGGCACACATCGGTGGAGCTTAATTGTGGCCAATGGTGCATCGAATGATGAATTACCCGTACAACTTCTAACGCGAAGTAATGGCCAAATCTTGGTAAATACGCGATTGACACCAACCAATGCGCGAAAGACATACGTTGTGAACTCATCAGGTTCGGTCTCTGGTGTACTTGAGTTTGAGACATTTCACTCTGTAATGGTGGAGCTGGCGAATAAGAAAATTGTGTTGGGTGGTGTTTTGATTGGAACGCAAGATGCAGATCCGACATCGAGTACAGATTTGAAGACATCAACAGGCAGTCGAGGTGCCATCGTGACGTATCTGTCTGAGTCACTTACGTATGAGAAATCTGAAGTTTTTAGTTTTTCTGCTGATCAAGGCGTCGCATCATTGACAACGGATGCTGATAATGGTCTCACAGTCACCGGATATTCCGACGACCCCGCCACACTGACGTTTGGATCAGCAACATTTGAACCTGCGACTGGAGCCGATTCAATGCTGTTCATCGTGCGCTACGACGCGAACGGATCTTTGGCAGTTCCACTTGCCGCTGCGCCAACTACTACGTCGTATACGCCGGGAGACAAAAAGGCAACGCTGCAGTGGACTGCAATGCGACATGCCACGCGATACGTGGTGAAGAGCTCTGCGGGAGTGACTGTGTGCGATACAACCACAACATCGTGTGATGTAACCGGCGTTCGCAATGGACGATTTAGTACGTTCACGATTACGTCGTACAATTCGGCTGGTGTTGCATCTACGTCCAGCGCGTCTGTCAATGCGATGGGTGGATTCTTGGTGAAGACCACCTCGTGGAAAGTGCGCAGTAAACCGCGACTCTCATCAATTGTGACGACGCCATCAAAAGGAAAAAAGACCTGGCGGGTCACTTCAGGTGGATGTCGAGTGAGTGGAAGTAAGTTGCTGATGCCGACCAAGAAGGGTCGCTGCACTCTGACACTGTCGGTGGCGAAGAAGTCGCCGTATCCCAAGATGTCAACGACAATTCGCATCACCGTGACCAAGTAGAACCGTCTTCGTTGGCAGAACACCAAATCAGACTCGGGGCCTGTACCTGAAAGGAGATTGAATGTAGATTCAGGTAAATGAATCGCAATTCAATCTCTCTTATGGTCGCTGGAGTGGTTGCGCTCACTGTTGTGGCGTTAGGTCCAAACGAGAGCCATGCCGGCAATACCCTTACGTCACTCGATCCAGGTGTGGTCCAGGCCGTATCGAATGATGCGATCATCAACGAGATCACCGTTCGATACAAGCCCGGTATTCAGCGCCTTGATAGTGATGGTCGACCCACTGGTACTGGAAACATTGAAGGATTTAGTTTCCTTTTTGGAGATGATTATCCCAACAACATTGCGTCGCTACGAGTGAGTCCACCAATGACATCTTCGCAAGCGTTTGCAATCTCTCATCACATACGTTCTTCTGGCACGGTTGAGTTTGCTGACCCTATGTTCCCATTGAAGCTTAATGTTGAACAGTGGCAGAACTGTACGACAGCTACCGGAGCTGCTGTGAATGATTCCTGTCTGAGTAGCCAACAGTGGTATCTCGATCTCATTGATGTTGAGGCTGTGTGGGGTACAACAGCTGACGTGCCATTTGCGCGTGTTGCAGTAATTGACTCGGGGATTATTCCACACACTGATTTAGATGGTCAGACATTGTCGGGCTATGACTTCATCGGACAGTCATACGCCAACATTCTTGGTACGTATCACAATGTAGATGGCTTGACTTCTGCTGGAGATGGCGACGCAGAAGACAGTAACCCACGAGATGAAGGACAGGGTCGCGATGTCGGTGATTGCCACAAACCTGTATTGGGATGGCTTATTGATCCCACTAACGCTGCATACGACCAACCTGCGAGAGACAGCAACTGGCATGGCACCGCGGTAGCAAGCATCATCGCTGCGAAACGGAATAACGACACTGGTATTTCAGGAATTGCTCCCGCTGTGAAAATCATTCCGGTTCGAACACTGGGTAAATGCATTGAAAGTGATGATGTTTTGAATCTCGTGCGCTCAATAGATTGGGCAGCGGGCGTGACGGTGATGGGGCAGACGAATGCCAATCCTGCGCACGTCATTAATCTCTCGCTAGGCAGCAATCAGGGTATTGTCGACTATTGCCCGACTGCCTATGCGGAAGCGATCCAACGAGCCATTGATCGAAATATTGTTGTTGTTGCGTCTGCTGGAAATGATGGAGACGACGCGCGTGAACACACGCCATCAAACTGCCCTGGCGTCATCAGTGTGGGCGCAGTAGGTCCGCCAAGTGGCAGCACAATTTCAAGAGCGACTTACTCAAACTACGACGCAGACATTGTTGCTCCGGGGGGAGCAATTACAACCGATTACAACGAAGGAATATTGGTAGCGAGCAACACCCAAACACGAGCATTTTCAACAGGAACGCCTGAATACAAATACAAATTTGGTCAGGGCACAAGTTATGCAGCTCCGGTGGTGTCCTCTTTGGTTGCTCTGGCTTTTACCAAATATCAATCAACTATTAGTCGTCTGACTCCGTCAGCAATGAAAGCGGCCTTGCAATACACGGCTTCACTTGGGTCTCAGTGCAATGGGTGTGGCAGCGGTTTACCGACTGCAACCGCATTGCTCAAGGTTCTAGATCCATCGGCTACTCCTACTGCCGCACGATCAATTACCCCGTCAGGTGGACCGAATACGACAAATCAAGGTCAAGTGTCATGGAGTGCTCCAATTTCCAACCAGTGGAATCCGATAACTGCTTATGTAGCAAAGGCCTACTCAGCAGCATCGGGCGGAACGGTTGTTGATACGTGTACGCCACAATCTCTATCGCAGTTGTCTTGTACTTTTGATGATCTCCAAGAAAACACTAACTATTTCGTGTCCGTCACAGCGACTGCATCAACGTCAATTGAATCGACACGAACACAAATGACCACGTATCGACGCGCTGCTGCACCGACGGGAGTGAGTGCCAGCGCAGGAGCAGGTAAGGCAACGATTCGTTGGAGTGAAGTAACAGACATGGGCGACTTCAATGGTTTTGGTTTGTATGAAGCAATTGCGTATACGGCACAAACTGGCGGCACGTCTGTGTCGTCGTGCTATGGGAACACTGAATGCGATATCGAAAACCTGACGGGTGGTACGCAGTATTGGGTAGAGGTGTCAATCATGACAGGGCAACATCCAGGTGGATCGATACCTTCAACAAGGGTTTCCGTGACTCCATCGGCAGCGCCCTCCAATCCGCCGCCTGCTCAAAATCCGCCAGCGACAGGCAATAACACTGGTGGAGTAGGCACCGGTAGTGGAGTGTCTTCCCCCACCATTCCAATGGTGAAATCTTCAGTCGGGAAGTCGATCAGCGCCTCTGCCGCTCTGAAGGCAGCAAAAACTAAAGCTGTAAAAGGCACCAAGGTCTCTCTCTCTGTGTCAGGAACACAAAAGAAGGTGTGTCAAGTAGTGCGTGGTGTAGTGAAAGTGGTCGGCAAAGGAACGTGCACTGTCACGATCACGATGAAGCCCACCAAAGGGAAATCAACCAAGAAAACGATTCAGATCACTGCGTAGGTGTTCAAATAAAAAAGAGCGGCGATGATTGATCACCGCCGCTCTTTTCAAGTGTGTGTTAGCCGAAGTACACCTCAACGCGACGGTTTTGTGACTGCGCTTTCTCAGTCTTTTTCAGCGACAACTGTGCACGTGAACCCTCAGCAATGATGATCACGGGTACTTTCACTTTTGCCTTCTTCAACTCGGCTTGGATGAGGCTGGCGACGTTGCGCGCACGATTACGTGAAATTGCGTAGTTAAACGCGGAGTCTTCAGCAAGCAATTGAGCCGAGTGTCCGATCACATAGATGGCTTTTGCATCTTTGGCAGTCTCAGCTAATTCCTTGATCTGTGCTCGAGTTTTTTTCGACAAACGGGAAGAACCCTGCTTAAACATCACTGGATCATTTGCCGTCAGGCTGCTACCAGCATCAACGTTGTCGTCTTTGACGTTAGTGGTCAACGTACGAACCGTATCTCCAGTTGTTTTGTTAATCACGTTGACTGTGCATGTTCCTTTACGCAACATAAGCACAGTTCCGCTGGCGACGGTACACACGCGTGGTGTGCGGCTAACGAGACGTTCCGTTGCTTGTGCCTTGCGGGTGAGAATGCGTAGTGATGTCTCTACTTGTGTTGTGACGGGAAGCTTGCGTGAATACACCTTCGTGTCAGTGCGTCCACCGCCGGCTGCAAGTTCGCCAACACCTTCGCCACCACCGATTACGCCTTCTGCCGCATCCCACACTGCAAGCGTGAGCCCTGCTTGTTGCGCACCAACTGCAGGCAACGCAGCGAGTAATGACGGACGACCCTTTGAGTCGATAAACGACGCACCAGAAACAAAACGTCCAGAACACGAGTCGGCTTTATTCTCGGTATAGGTAAACGCATCGCCTAGGCCATCGGTACCGTATGACTTTAGAAGACCATTAGCGTCGTCGAAATAGTAGGGGTATTGAGACGTAGTAATCGTTCCTGTGTTGTTTTGAGGGTTTATGTCACATGAACTCGATGACCGTGATGAGGAGAATCCTGCAAACAATGTGGAATTTGCCGTAAGAGCAATACCACTCAAGTTGTAATTCATACGCACGCTGGCTCCATCGACAGTGATTGTTGAAGGAAGACCGGAGAGATCTTTCACACCGTTTGTGCCATTTGCTGGATCAGGTTCGCCATTTGCCAGTACGCGCAACATTTTGTACGTGGCATTTGCACCACTAAAAGAAGAGGAAATCCCGCTCCACTTACCGGCAGAGTCAATGACATACCGACCAATTGATACGCTACCACTTCCCAATGCGAGCGTACTTTTCACGGTTCCATTAATCAGAAATGTTTGCGCCGTAGTTTGTGTGTATACGGTGTTCTGTTCCTGCACGCAACCGTTGTAGCTGGCCAAGTTCGAGCCTTGCATAAAAGATGGGATCGTGGTGACACGTGCGTACTCACGAATCAAACGAATATGGCTGAGTTTCTGAGAAGTGAGCGATGGAATTGTTGTGTCATATGAAGCTGCGGTAGAAACTGATGCGCACTTAGTGGGATCGTTAAAAATCGTTACATAGCCGTTGTTGCCAAAAGAAGTGTCGAGAACCAAATCGCCACCCTGTGGTTTCATTGCAAAGGCAACATTTGTGGTGTACTCAACCAAGTTTGCGTTTGCCATGCCGTTGTTATTGCTGTAAGTACAACGAATTGAAAAAATAAGTGAATTGTCAGGCCGGATGTACACAGTTGATGAATCAAACCATGCATCAGATAGATCATTTCCCTGATTTGTTGCACCAGTGCCTGCTACACACGCGTCTCGCGCTATTCGTGTGGTTGCAAATTGAGACCAAGGCGAGATGTCAAAGTTGGCATTAGCTTGCAAGATCGTTGCAGTTTGTGCGAGGACTGTGCCAGTTTTAATAGAGCCAACTGCAAAAGAGCGAACAGCGACACTGGAGAATTGCGATGTTCCCTTCATGCTGAATCGTTCGAAAGTGACGACGTAACTACCAACCGCCTCATTCACATTTAGTGAAGCATTTGAGCAACTACCAGTACACATAGAGTTTGCTGCGGTTGGTTCTGCGAATTTCTCGCCAAGGTTCACTGCGGGGAATGACGTGTCAATGGAAAGGTCACCTTTGATCTTCCACAAATGGAGGGTGCTGCCCTCCGTATTGGCATCACGTCCGAGTGCAAGAAAAGCATTCTCTTTCTCAAGACGAATAAGGCGAAGGATTTGAGCATTGGGTACGGCAGTCGGGGCCACTGTTGCAGAGCGAGTGATGGTGACATCTCCAGATGCTGCTGATGCAGGGGAGGCGAGTGCAACGCCCAAACCAGACGCGAGTGCACCGACTGATACGGCTAGGGACAATAAACGACGCAAGGGTCTTCTCCTCAAGAGGCGGATGTGACTCCAGATTGTGGATTTGGCAACAGGTTCAGATCTTATACAAATAATAAACAAAGGGTCGATGTCTCCCTAGGAAAATTTCAGCCCAGATGGGAATGATTCCCGTCCCCGGTTGGTTATACCTACCAGCTGGTACCCGGGCCTACGGGCTCGGGTACTCCCCCCAACTACTCCCCAAAGAAGGAACACATCATGCGTATGAGTCGTTCAAAGAAATTCGCAGCAGTTGTTGCTGTCGCTGCCCTCGGTTTTGGCGTTGCCGCTTGTGGCGACGACGATGACTCCTCATCAGACACCACTGTCGCAGTGGATGACACTGCAGGTGACGAAGCAGCTGGCGGCGAGACAATCGTTGACATCGCAGTCGGAAATCCTGACTTTGCTTTCCTCGTGACAGCACTTGAGGCTGCAGGTCTTGTTGAGACACTCGCAGGAGATGGTCCATTCACTGTGCTCGCACCAACCGATGCAGCATTCTTGGCACTTGCTCAAGAGTTGATCGGACCAGAGGCAACACTTGATGACCTTGCTGCAACTCTGACCGAAGATCCAGCAATTCTCGAATACATCTTGTTGAGCCATGTCATTGCGGGTAACGTCCTTGCAGCAGACACTGTTGCTCTTGATGGTCAAGTTGCCGATGCGGTATCCGGTGAGAAGTTGACCGTTGCATCAGACGGAACGACTGTCAGCTTCACCACTGGCGCGTCAACCTCGACTGTCACATCAGCAGACATCACCGCATCTAATGGCGTTATCCACGTCATTGACAAAGTGATTATTCCACTCGACCAGCAGTCATAAATCTTCACATCCCATAAGGGATGGAGATCTCAATCACCCCCCGATTGAGAAGAAGCCGGAACGCGAAAGCGCTCCGGCTTCTTGCATTTTCATTGAACGCTATTTGTTAAATGTGGTGTCTAAGCGCTCGAAGACAGGCAACCATTTCTCATCAGATGGTCTTGGAAGGCCTGCGAACTGCAGCATTGACATGCCTGTGGGAATCGCCAAAAAGATTATTGCAATCAGTTGTGTGTCGAGCGCTTTTGATAGGAAGCCATCATTTTGGGCTTTACGCACGATGCGTTCGTAGAGCTCAAAGTGTTGTTCGATACGTGGCAAGAATTTCTTGCGCGCTGATTGATCGCGCCATGAGGCGTAGTACGCCTCGAGTAACAGAATTTGTGCGGGTGTGGGGCCAGGGTTGTCAACGTTGCGTGGTACCAGTGATGCAATTTGAATCAACCAATGTGTGGCATCTACTTCCCCAAGGTGTTGCAACGCAACAAGATTAGATTCCACTTGTTTTTCAAGTGCGTCTTCAAGCGCTGCGCGAAACAGATCTTCTTTGTTTTTGAACCATGTGTATACAGAGCCGGGTGTCATTTCGGCTCGACGCGCGATTTCAGTAAGACGCGCACGCTCGAAACCAACCTCAGCGATTTCCTCGGTAGCTGCGGCGAGAATTCTGTCTTTTGATTGCAGAGCCCATGGACGACGACGACGTCCGTTTATCGTTACAACACTGTTCGAACTGACTTTCTTTACGCCAGCTTTTTTCGTCGCGAGAGGCTTCTTAGGTTGCGACTTTTTTGCAGAGGGTGATTTTGATGCCGTAACCATGTATCTCACCCTACTGAAGATTTAATCGGTGTTTGAATTTATGAGACCCACGTGAGCGAGCGCCTCGTTCAAAGTGTTAACTGTCCGGCAAGTAAGTTTTGTTAACTCACGCGATGTACGACTGGGCACGATGGCGTGTGTAAAACCAAGCCGCTCCGCCTCGTTTAGTCGCTGGCTAATGTGCGATGCATGACGCACTTCGCCTGCTAATCCCACTTCACCAACAACAACAAGGTCGGCGGGTAGTGGCGTATTAGTAATCGCAGAGACAATAGCGAGACTCAACCCAAGATCAGCGCCTGGTTCGGTGATCTTCACACCACCCACTACTGATGCAAATACGTCGTGGGAACTCAGTGAAATACGCGCGCGTCGTTCAAGAACAGCGAGAAGCATGGACAATCGGGCACTGTCAACACCCTGCACACTTCGACGTGCAGGCGTGCCTCCGTGTGTGGGATTAGTCAGAGCTTGCACTTCGACCAGAAGGGGACGCTGTCCCTCAAGAGTAGGAACGACAACCGAACCTGGAACTCCGGTACGGCGATCGGCAAGAAATAACTTGCTGGCATCGGGAACACCGACAAGTCCGGCCTCTGTCATCTCAAACAATCCCAACTCACTTGTTGGACCAAAGCGATGTTTTGAGGCGCGCAGTAATCGCAACGCGTGATGACGGTCGCCTTCAAATGACAACACGGTGTCGACTACATGTTCAAGCACACGCGGACCAGCAAGGCCACCTTCTTTTGTCACGTGACCAACTAGCACTACAGGAATGTCACGACGTTTTGCTTCTTGTACTAGCCGATGCGCACAGCCACGCACCTGAACCACTGAGCCGGGAGTGGAACCAAGATCGGGATCAGCAACGGTTTGAATACTGTCGATTACCACTAACTGTGGCTTCACCGAATCAATCGCGGCAATGATGTTGGGTAAAGACATCTCGGGGAGCAACCACAATTGTGGAGATAACGCATCGAGACGAGATGCACGCAACCGCACTTGCTGTGCACTTTCTTCAGCGGTGACATACAAGGTTGTGCCACTTGCTGCTGCGAGAAGTTGTAATAGCAACGTGCTTTTTCCGATGCCTGGCTCGCCACCAAGCAACGTGACAGAACCCGGTACAAGTCCGCCACCCAACACGCGATCTAATTCGCCGATATTGGTGGGAGAGGGCGACCCAATCGTTGCATCGACGTCTGCAATGAGGGTTGGTTCACCTGGTGGCACGAGCGCCATACCTGCAGCGAGTGACACCACACCTTCATTTGGATCTTCAACATCTTCAACGAGTGAATTCCACGCACCACAGGTGAGACATTTTCCTGACCACTTGGCGTGAGAAGCACCGCATTCGGTGCAACGGTGAATGAGTCGCAGTTTTGCCACGGAGTGACTTTATATGCGGGGTGTGCGACGCCGTGCGTTTGCGTTGTAGACAACAAATGCCAGCACGAGAACACCAAGAATCCACAGCACCAATAGTGCACGCACGACAACACTCATTACGCGGGACACGTTGGAGACGATGTCGAGACTTTGCGTCACGGTGCTCAGATCAGTGGGTGCACCATCCATCGATACGCGCCACGAAATCACTCCGTCACGTTCAAGACCCGTCGTCTCCTCAATGTCGCCCGGCAGGATCGCTTCAAAATTCATGCCCACCGCATCACCAAGATCAGTACCGCTTTCCGCAACATTTGCCGCATATGGTGCACCGCCGAGCAGCACAAGGGTCTCGTTGTCAACGAATGCTTCCAGACCTCCATCGATATCTACTTGACCAGTCAACGTGAATGTGGAGTTGGTGTCTTTACCCGCACGACTAATTACGACGTTTTTCAATGGGCCTTTGTCCCCATTGATTTGGCTCAAGATGTTCGTTGCTTCTTCAGGGTTGCGAAACGTTTGTTTCACGATCACGCGCGCACTGCCGTCGTCAAGTGTCTCAGGTCCGGTGATAGTCCAGCCAGCCTTTAACAAATCTTCACTGCGAAAGTCAGTGAGCACTCCTGGTTCTGCTGTTACTAATGCTTTGTCGGCAACAACGGTGACCGTGACCTCGCCACTTCCGTTGCGATTCATTTGTAATTGCACGGTTCCATCCACACGACACGATGACAACAACACCGCACCGACAATGACTGCCAGCGCCAGTTGTGTAAAGCGTGAAATGCGGTGACGTGAAATCAAAAAACTGGAGACAATTGATTATTCGGCAGAACCGCTACCGGCTCCGTCACCAGCAAGCTCTATAGAACTTGGTGGTTGGAAACCTTCAACTGCACGGAACGACAAACGCATCTTGCCCGGATTTTCCGGATCGTCTTCGGTGTCGACCACGATGATCTGACCAGCAGCGAACTGCTTGTAGAGAATCTTTTCTGACAGTTCGACTTCCACCAAACGCTGAATTGCTCGACGCAAAGGACGTGCACCGAGTTGCGGGTCGTATCCGCGGTCGGCGAGCAATTCTTTCGCGGCTGTCGTCAACTCGATGCCAAGACCTTGGCTCTCCAACTGCACGCTGAGGCGCTTGATCATGAGATCGACCATCTGCACCACTTCGTCTTTTGACAATTCGTGGAACACGATGGTTTCGTCAACGCGGTTCAAGAACTCAGGACGGAAGTGTTGCTTCAATGCTTCGTTCACTTTTTCGCGCATGCGCTCGTACGACACCGCTTCGTCAGCCTTCGAGAAACCAACATTTGCCTTCCGCAAATCTTGTGTTCCCAAGTTTGAAGTCATGATGATGACGGTGTTACGGAAGTCGACGCTGCGACCCTGACTGTCGGTGAGGCGACCTTCTTCCAAGATCTGCAGCAACGTGTTGAAGACGTCGGGGTGTGCCTTTTCGATTTCGTCAAACAACACAACAGAAAACGGCTTGCGACGTACTGCTTCTGTCAGCTGGCCGCCTTCTTCGTATCCGACGTAGCCAGGAGGGGAGCCCACGAGTCGGCTGACCGTGTGCTTTTCCATGTATTCAGACATGTCGAGGGTGATGAGAGCATCGTCGTTGCCAAACAAGAACTCGGCAAGTGTCTTGGCAAGTTCGGTTTTACCAACGCCGGTTGGTCCGAGGAAGATGAACGAACCACTGGGACGGCGTGGGTCTTTCAGACCAGCGCGTGTACGACGAATACTTTGCGATACGGCGCGGATGGCGTTTTCCTGGCCAATGATGCGCTTGTGCAACTCGGCTTCCATGTTGAGAAGTTTCTGGGTTTCTTCTTCGGTGAGTTTGTACACCGGAATACCCGTCCAAATACTCAATACTTCAGCGATTGCCTCTTCATCGACTTCATCAAACAGGTCAATGCCTTGTGCTTTGATGTCTGATTCTTTCTGCGCTTTTTCTTCAAGCAACGAACGCTCTTGATCGCGCAGGTGACCAGCGTCTTCGAAGCGCTGTTCTTCAACAGCTTTCTTCTTTGCTTCTTGCACTTCATTGATCTTTGTTTCGATCTCTTTGAGATCAGGCGGTGTTTGCATGCGCTTGATACGCAAACGGCTACCTGCTTCGTCGATGAGGTCGATTGCTTTGTCAGGAAGATGACGGTCACTGATGTAACGGTCTGCCAAGTTTGCTGCAGCAACTATCGCCTGATCAGTAATCGTCACACGGTGATGAGCTTCATACTTGTCGCGCACACCCTTCAAAATTTCAATCGTGTGCGCAATGGTTGGCTCTTCAACCTTCACCGGTTGGAAGCGACGCTCAAGAGCGGGATCTTTTTCTAAGTGCTTGCGGTATTCATCGGTAGTTGTTGCACCGATTGTTTGCAACTCACCACGTGCGAGCATTGGCTTCAAAATGCTTGCTGCATCGATTGCACCCTCTGCTGCACCTGCACCCACAAGTGTGTGGATTTCGTCGATGAACAAAATGATGTCGCCACGTGTCTTGATTTCTTTCAACACTTTCTTCAAACGCTCTTCGAAATCACCGCGGTAACGGCTACCTGCGACAAGCGCACCAAGATCAAGTGTGTAGAGCTGCTTGTCTTTTAATGTTTCAGGAACATCGTTTGACACGATGCGCTGAGCGAGACCTTCAACAATTGCAGTTTTACCAACACCAGGTTCGCCGATAAGAACAGGGTTATTCTTTGTGCGACGCGAAAGAATCTGCATGACGCGTTCGGTTTCACGTTCGCGTCCGATCATTGGATCGAGTTTCTTCTCGCGTGCAAGTTGTGTGAGGTTGCGACCGAACTGATCGAGAATTTGGCTTCCGCCTTTTTCTCCCTGCTCGCCCTTTTCACCGCCACCAGTGCCTGTAGGTGTTTGCTCGCTCTTGCCAGCAGGACCCTGATAACCAGAGAGCAACTGAATGACTTGTTGACGCACGCGTCCGAGGTCGGCTCCCAATTTCACGAGAACTTGTGTGGCAACACCTTCACCTTCACGCAAGAGTCCGAGAAGAATGTGCTCTGTGCCGATGTAGTTGTGACCCAACTGCAACGCTTCGCGTAATGACAGCTCGAGAACTTTCTTCGCACGTGGCGTAAATGGAATGTGACCTGACGGTGAAGAACCACCTTGACCAATGATTTCTTCGACCTGTGCACGTACCGCTTCCAAAGAAATAGCCAGTGACTCAAGAGCTTTTGCGGCAACGCCTTCACCTTCGTGAATGAGGCCGAGCAAAATGTGCTCGGTGCCGATGTAGGAGTGGTTGAGAAGACGCGCCTCTTCTTGCGCGAGGACTACTACTCTGCGGGCTCGGTCTGTGAAACGTTCAAACAAGGTGACCACCTTTTACGTGGGGTGGATAATGACCCTCATCCTATCGGCGGGCCTGAAAACAGGCGGTTTCCCCGCTACATGAACACTTCGTGTCAAGTCACCTTTTGGGGGCAGTTCGCTCGCCACCCCCGTAGCCTGACCGTGTGTCAGTGTCCCCACTGCTGTCGTTATCCACAATGGATGTAGATCGTGCGCGCATAGAACAGGCGTTGCTCGAGGCGGTGAAGACCCCCGATGCCTATCTGACTGAGATCGCTTCGCACCTTATTTCTGCTGGAGGAAAGCGTTTACGCCCTGTGATGTCAATTGCGGCGTCACTTGTAGGTCGCGATGGTCAGAACGCAACTGACGATGTCATCCAAGGTGGCATTGCGTGCGAACTTGTGCATCTCGGTTCGCTGTACCACGACGATGTCATGGATGAGTCTGAAACACGTCGCGGAGTGGAAACAGTCAACGCACGATGGGGCAATTTGCAGGCGATCTTGGCGGGAGACTTTTTGCTCGCTCGTGCGTCCGAAATTGCTGCATCACTCGGGGTGGAAGTCGCCGGATTGTTGGCGCGCACCATTGGTCGGCTGTGTGAGGGTCAGATCGAAGAATTGCGTCACACATACAACATGGCGCGTCCGATTGATTCATATTTCTCTTCCATCGATGGAAAGACTGCGTCGTTGTATTCAACGGCTGCGCGCATCGGTGGCATTGTCGGTGGACATGATCGCGGTGTGATTGATGTCCTCACTGATTACGGAACCCATTACGGCATGGTGTTTCAAATAGTTGACGACATTCTCGACATCACTTCTACCGACGAAGAACTGGGTAAACCAGCAGGCCATGATGCGGTGGAAGGTGTCTACACATTGCCCGTATTGCACACGCTGGCAGCCGGTGGTCCAGCAGCGGCAGAACTCACTGCAATTCTGGGCAAACCATTGGATGGTGCAGAGCGCGAAAAGGTGCTCGACATTGTGCGGTCAAATGGCGGCGTGAAATCTGCAATCGAAACAGCAAAGACTTTTGTTGCACGTGCCGAAGAAAGTTGCGCAGCGTTGCCAGCGTCGCAAGCAACAGAAGCACTGCGCGATGCAACAGCATCACTGCTTGCAACAGTTGCGTGATCTAGCGCAGTTCGTGCACGTTGAGAATCAACTCACGTGCCCATGTGTCGAGTTGGCGTCCACCGATGCGTTCAGTGATTTCAATCACGGTTGACGGATCTTCCAACATGCGACTCCATCGGATGTAGCCACCCATGATGCCGAGCAATCTGTCGCCCACTTCTTCTGAGTGCACGATGATCTTTGCGTCTTTCTTCATCAATTCATGAAGTTCTTTGTAGAACGAGCGCAACCAGGCATCAAGATCGTGAGCACCTGATAAAGGACGGTGACGATATTTGAGATTCAGTTCGTCGTAGGCGTGGAGGTTGTGGGGTGCTGCGATGATGGAAATCAGCAGATCGAAATGGTTTTCACGAATCCAGATGATCTCTTCTTGACGGCGGACTCGACGGTGATTGTCGCCGTAGCCACCAGGGCGCTCACACACTGCCAACTTGTCTTTGATGATCCAAGTGAAGTTGCGAGGAGTGATTCCAAGAGCCCATTTTCCTCGCAACTTGGGTGGCATTTGTGTCCTCTTCCTACAATCCTTGGCGAAAAGCCGTAGTAAATCTACCCGAGATGGCGGAGGGTGAGTCGCTGTTTGCTACGACGAATTTCACGATTTTGTCCAATATCGCAGGCAAGAGCATCTCCTCGTGCCACAGCGAGCACTCGTTCCACCGTTGCAAGGTCGGGTGGATATGGCTTAGCGAGCCAATGACGAATTGCGCGTCGTGCAAGTGGAGCCGGCGCACGCGATAGTGCAATTGCATCAGTTGGGTCGATTGTTGATGCAAGTTCGTCAAGCAAGTCATTGTCCGCACGCACGATGTCTGCTGTGCGCGTCAGCATTGGTACAAGGTCACGATTGGCGATGTCATTCATTAGTGGCAACAACTCATGACGTACACGATTACGCACAAAAGCAGGGTCAGTGTTTGTTTCATCTTGCACAGGCACGATGTTCATCGCTGCGCACAGTTCATGAGTATCGGCGCGACGAAGTGCAAGCAGTGGTCGGCGATTATCGGGCCTCATTGCACCGAGGCCTTGTGATGCCGCACTACGTAACAAGTTGATGAGGACTGTTTCAGCTTGGTCATCCGCAGTGTGTCCTGTCATCACATCCACCGGCAACGCGTCGTAACGTGCCTCGCGGGCGCGCGCCTCAAGATTGGGACCCGACTCCACCGCCACTACGTGAGTGATCAAGGGAATGGATAACTGCTGCGCAACGGGGGTGATGACTTCCACATCGCGATGCGACTCGCTTCGAATTTGGTGATCAACATGAATCGCGGTGACATCCAATCCGTACGCATGAGCAAGGACCATGAGAGCCATTGAGTCTGCACCACCTGACACCGCACACGACACAGCCGTGCCTGGTTCAGGAAAATTACAAAGAGAAAGAAGCCGGTTGATCAGCGGCTGCGACAGAGAACTACGCCTTTGATTGTTGCTGAGCTGCTTTGCGCTGACGACGGTTTGGGTAGCGCGTTGCAGTGACCTTGATGACGTATCCAACGATGACTTGGAGAAGAGCCAAAACACCCGCGAGGAGAAGCACAATCGCGAGCCAGTAGTGCCAGGGGTACGCAGCAATCATGGATCTCATACTAGCCAGCAGGTCATCTGAGAGACCATCTCGTGTTGGTCAGATCGCGGCGTTACAGGCGTTATTCGGCGAGAAGTTCGTCACCAAAGCAGGCTTTGATCTTGTCCATTAGCCCAGCGGGCATCTCATCGTTACGCGCTTTCTTTGCGATGACCGTGCGTAATTCAGCATGGAATTCGTAGGCCTGCTGACAGTCGATGCATTCGCTGAGATGGCCCATGATGTTGTCAACCAATTCAGCTGGCAATTCTTTGTCTAAGAAGCGATGCAGTTCTTCAAGTGTTTCGTCACAATTTGACATGGTGAGTGATGTATCCCTGGTGTGAAACTCGAAAGTGATTGTTGGCAAAATTGAGGGCAACTATTGATGGTGTGGGGCTGGGCTAGGCCGGCTTCACGATTCCTCGCTCGACGGCGTAGTCATACAACAACTTCTGCATGAGTTTTCTTCCCCGATGGAGCCGGGACATGACCGTACCGATGGGTACGTCCAGCATTTCCGCGATTTCCTTGTACGAAAACTCCTCAACATCGGACAAAAGGACCGGCAGGCGGAATGCCTCAGGGAGTTCCTCAATCGCGTTTTTCACCTCATCGTCGGTGAACAGCGACATCATCTGGTCTTCCGCCGAGGCGCTGAGGTGCGCCTGATCAAATGAGGCGATCCTTCTATATAGATAGAGATCTTCCACCTCGCCAAGGTCAGTCTCTTGGGGTCGACGCTGCTGTTGGTGATATCGATTGATGTAGGAGTTCGTCATAATGCGAAACAGCCATGCACGCAGATTGGTGCCCTCTTGATACGAATCGAAGGAACGCCAGGCCTTCATGTACGTCTCTTGAACTAAATCTTCGGCGTCAGCGCGATTGCGAGTAAGGCGTAGCGCACCAGAAAATAGTTGCGGTGCATATTGCATCGCATCATTTGCGAATGTTTTCTGGTCAGCCATGACGGTCGTTGACTATGTATTACTGCTGGATCGCGGTTTTTTGCTGCGTGACTTGTTCGATTTCCACAATCGGAATTTGGGTCATTTCTGACATGTTGTGGATATAACGCTCCAAGAACTCGAGAAACGCTGTTTGCTCGGATTCAGTGAAGTTTGACAGCAATTCACGAATGGTCTCTACGCGACGTTCGGTGTAATACGAAGCTGTCTTGCGTCCAATTTCGGTGAGCGCAACGTGAACAACACGACCATCACCTTCTTGCGCAACTTTTTCGGCAAGGCCAGTGGTAATCAGTCGCTGAACCGCCCGAGTTGCGGTGCTTGGATCGATGTGTAGTGCTTCGGCCAGATCGCCCATTCGCCACAGATCTTTGGTCGCAAGGAGATCAAGTGTGTCGACTTGACCGGGATCAAGAGCATTTTCATCGTTACCGAACACTCGGTCGCGTACTGCGCCAGCAGCAGAACCACGACGAATCTCTCGCCATGCGCGACCCATCCGCAACATGCGATCAAGCTCGACTTCGGCCTGATTCTTTGGATGGCTGATGTGCGAGAACATGGTCTCCACAGTAGTTGGTGAATTGAGGGGTGTGACATACGGGGGCTGGTGTGCTGTATCGGCAACGGCTAGCGTCAGAGCGTGTCGAGCCCTACTGGACTGACCGCTGCCGAAGTAGCCGAACGCGTTGAAAAAGGCCTGACGAATGCGGTTGACGACTCCAGTTCGAGGCCTTTGTGGCACATCATTCGCACAAACGTTTTCACACGTTTTAATGCGATTCTTGGTGCCTTGTTTGTCGTGGTGCTGAGCACTGGTTCTGTTGCTGATGCGTTGTTTGGCTTCCCGCTCATTATTAACTCACTTGTTGGCATCATTCAGGAGTATCTAGCCAAAAGGAAACTCGACAACTTGGCATTGTTGCACGCACCAACAACTCGAGTGATTCGTGATGGTGTTGCAGTGGACATCCAAACAAAAGACGTTGTGCTTGACGATGTCATTGAGTTGCGATCTGGTGATCAAGTTCCCGCCGATGGAGAAGTACTCGATAGCGATGGGTTGGAAGTCAATGAGGCCAATCTGACCGGTGAATCAGATGCAATCTTGAAACACGTGGGCGACAAAGTGATGTCGGGAACCGTAGTTACGGCTGGGTCCGGTGTGTTTGTTGCTGAGTCAGTTGGTGCTGAAGCATATGCGCATCGCATTGCGGCTGAAGCGAAAGTTTTCAGCAAGACGAAGTCTGAAATTCAAGTGTCGGTAAACCGCTTGTTGAAATACATCACGTGGGTAATTGTGTTTGCGGTGCCACTGCAGTTGTGGACGCAGTTCAACGTGAGCGAGTCAGACAATTGGGAAGACGCAGTGATTCGTTCTGCCGCCGGACTTGTTGGTCTCGTACCCGAAGGTTTAGTACTTCTCACAACACTTGCGTTTTTGTTGGCGGCAGTGCAGTTAACTCGTCAACAGGTATTGGTGCAAGAGCTTCCTGCGGTAGAAGGTCTTGCACGCGTCAGTGTGGTGTGTCTTGACAAAACAGGAACAATCACCACTGGCGCAATTGAATTTGAAGGCATTGAAGTCTTGAGTGGTCTAGATGAAGCCGAGGTTCGCAATGCACTTGGTGCACTTGCGAATGATCCGAGTGCAAACAGCACACTTGCAACAGTAGGTCGTGCAATGCCGGCGTGTGATTGGGAAGTCGTTGCAGCGATTCCATTTAATTCTGCGCGCAAATGGAGTGCATCGCAATTTGCAGGTCATGGTTCATGGGTACTTGGTGCACCTGATGTGTTGTTACCCAGTGACCATCCGGTGATTGCTAAAGTTTCCGAACTTGCACGCACGGGGCGACGAGTGTTGTTCCTTGCGCGTTCGTCTGCTGATCTTGGTGAACAAGAACTGCCGACACCATTGGAACCCGCCGCAATCGTCACATTGCGCGAAGATGTTCGTTCTGATGCTGCGGGAACACTGGCGTTTTTTGCACAACAGGGTGTGAAGATCAAGATCATCTCTGGTGATAATCCGCAAACAGTGGCTGCTATTGCGCGCAGTGTGGGTTTAGATGTGGGCATACCAGTTGATGCACAAACTATTGGAGATACGCCGGAGGAGCTACGCGACATCGCACGTGACACGGTGGTGTTTGGACGCGTGTCTCCAGAACAAAAGCGCTCACTTGTACAGGCATTGCAATCAAATGGCGAAGTTGTCGCTATGACTGGTGATGGCGTGAACGATGCACTTGCGTTGAAGCGCGCGGACATCGGAATCGCAATGGATAACGGTGCACCCGCAACGAAAGCTGTAGCGCAACTCATCTTGTTGGACGGACGCTTTTCTCACATGCCATCGGTGTTGGCAGAAGGCCGGCGCGTCATCGGCAACGTCGAGCGTGTTGCCAACTTGTTTGTTGCGAAGAATGCGATGAGCCTTGTTGCGATTATTGCAACGGCAATCTTGATGGAAGAGTTCCCATTGTTGCCTCGCCATATGACGCTGTTGTCCTCGGTAACAATTGGCATCCCTGCGTTCTTCTTAGCGCTTGCCCCAAATCCACGCCGTTACGTCCCTGGTTTTTTGAAACGAATACTGCGGTTTGCGATTCCGTCTGGTGTTATCGCTGGTCTTGCAGTAATGGTGGCGGACTTTTTCGCACGTCGTCGCTTTCCATTACCTGAGGGTCTTGAGTGCAGCATTTCAGACGCCGAATTCACTGCCGAAAACGCACCGTGCTGGACGGTGAGCTCTGGAACAACAATCGCTGTGCTCATCGTATTTTTCTGGATTCTGATTGTGCTTGCGCGACCACTTCGTTTGTGGAAGGCAGGCCTGATCGGCGCGATGATCCTTCTTGCCGTGCTTGCATTTGCATTGCCGGCTGGACGCGAATTTTTTAACTTCAACGTCCCAGCGGAGTTGTTCTGGCAGTCCGCTTTGATCGGCGCAGTCGGTGCAGTGTTTGTTGAGATTGGCTATCGCCGTCTGATGACAAACCCGGTGTCAGACGACATTGGTTCGCGCGATTAATTGACTCGGTTCGAGCTAATTAACTTGACGTTCTTTACCTTCCCAATACGGTGCACGTAATTTGAACTTCTGTAGCTTGCCAGTGCTCGTACGTGCGAGTTCCACTCGGAACTCCACCTTCTTTGGACACTTGTAACCAGCGAGTTTTGTCTTTGTGTATGCAATGACGTCGTCTTCAGACAATGTTGATCCGTCACTCTTCACTACAAGTGCCAGTACCAACTCACCCCACTTTTCGTCAGGGACACCGATGACAGCAACTTCTGCAACTTCTGGGTGAGAAAAGATCGCATCTTCTACCTCGATGGAGCTCACATTTTCACCACCCGAAATGATCACATCTTTCTTACGGTCAGAGATGGTGAGATAGTGATCGTCACCAATAGTGCCGCCATCACCCGTGTGGAACCATCCGTCTTGAATTGCTTTCGCAGTTTCTTCAGGTTGATTCCAATAGCCATCCATCACAACGTTGCTTCGTGCGAGAACTTCACCGTTCGCATCAATGCGTGTTTGCACACCAATTGCCGGAACACCGGCAGCACTTAAACGTGTAGCACGATCAGATGACGACAACGAATCCCACTCTGAACGAGGGCGATTGATGGTGAGACATGGAGAGGTTTCTGTGAGACCGTACAACTGATTGAACTGCCAGCCGAGTTCGGTTTCTACACGTTCGATGGTGCGTGTCGGCGGCGGTGCACCTGCCACAACGCAACGCAATTGATCGCGACCCGGGATCTCACCTTGCCAATTTTGTGCTGCATCAAGAACCATGTTGATGACAGCCGGCGCACCACACAACAACGTGATGCCGTGCTTGTCGATGCGACGAAGAATTTCTGCACCATCAACCTTGCGCAAGATGATGTGTTCACCACCCATTGCGGTGACCGCATACAACATTCCCCAACCATTGCAATGGAACTGGGGGAGTGTGTGCAGGTACACATCGCGGTCATTGACACCCATGTGCCAGCCAAACGTTGCAGAGTTCAACCACACATTGCGGTGTGTGAGTTGTACACCCTTGGGGCGTGCGGTGGTGCCACTTGTGTAATTGATGGTTGCAGTGGCGTCTTCGTCTGGATCCCATGCACGCGGCTCTTTGCCATATACGTACAACTGCTCATCAGATTCTTTGCCAATAATGAAACGATGTTTTGCGGTGACGTCCTTCAATGAATCCTGTAGTTCGGGATCGACTAACAAAACGTCTGCACCACTGTGTTCAACGATGTATGCGACTTCTTCTGCGACAAGACGGAAGTTGATAGGCACGAGAATACGCCCCGATCCGCTCACACCAAAGAAGCTGGTGAGAAGACGGGCGGAGTTTTGCGTGACCATTGCGACGCGAGCACCTTGCGGGATACCGAGTGCGTCAAGACCAGCAGCTTGTGCACGTGCAATGTCAGCCATCTCCGCGTATGTCTTTGTGCCCCACGATTCGGCAGGTTGATCTGGTTCGTCAACAAACGCCACTCGTTTGCCATACACCTGTTCGGCGCGGCGCAAGTGGTCGATGACAGTCAACGGCACTTTCATGATGGTCCCCCTCTGCGATGCGAAGCACGCAACGTGTAGGAGAAAATAGTAGTTCTGCTGTTAGGTGGTACAACCCGTGGTCGCCACGTTCTCCTCAAAGGAATTCGCGGGCCATATTGCGCACGCCACGCTCGCTGGTGGGAATTCGTCAAGTTCCGTCCCGTCTGGAGTGGAACACGGAGCCCCGTCTTCAGTTAGCGGCGCGAATTGATAACAGGTGCCCTTCAGTGCCCACTCCGTTCCTGTCCAATGAAATAACCACACGGATTCACAGTCGCCGCAGTTCTCGATGTATTCCTGTGGAAGCGCGGTGGCCCAATCTTCTACGCAATAGGGCTCCGTTGATTGTTCACCGAGCGCAATTGAGAAATTCTCGACGGTGCAGGCTGTTATTCGTTCATCGGGTTGTGTAGTTGCAACTTCGGTTTCTGGTGTCGTTGTAATGCTCTCCGCACTGTTTTGTTCAGACGTTGTGCAGGCAGTCATCGTAAGAGAAACGAACCCAACGACAATTAGCGCACTACGACGCATCAAGAGATGAAGACTCATGCGATCGCTATCGGAGACGGACGCGCTTGGTGATTGTCATTGGGTTCACTGTTGCGTCCGTAGGAGTGAATGAGACATAGATCTTGTAGCGACCACGAGGGAGCGTGTCAGGGAAGCGCCAGCGCCAGCGGGCCTTGCCATTGCGAACGGTTTTAGTTTTGGCGAGATGCACAGTGTCTACTCCACCAGCAGATGATACGAGTGCCGCAACAACAGCACCTTGAGATTTGTTGTTTGGTTGAATACGCACTTTGATCGCACGGCGCTGTGTACCTCGCTTGTAACGACCATTGGCATCAATCACAGCTGTGATGCCATTTGACGTGACTTGTCCGGTTTCGCTGACTATTGGAGCAACTGTTGTATCGATACCAGCAACTTGCAATGCGGTGAGCGCTGCACCGGGGTCTGCACCACCGGCACCAGGCGCCGGACCGGCGGGAAGTTCAGCGGGATCGTATGTTGAATAGATTGCGCGCTTTTGTAAATACACAACGTCATTTACGCCGGGCATACTGTTGAACGCGAGCGTGTCGAAGGCGTAAATGAATGTTCCTTTGGCACCACTGGTGAAGTTCAATGTGATTGGTAATCCGTTATGTGCTTCTAGCAATCCATTGCGTACGAGACGTGTACATCCGGCTGGTGCTTCGATGTACGACACAAAACCATTCAACCTGTCTGTCGGACGCTCATTACAACGAAACACCACAGTTGCACGAGTGACGTTTGTACTACCTGCAGCCCAATTTCCCAGTCCGGTCCAAGAGTTGAAAGTCATGGTCATCGGGGTGTTTTGTGGAACGCTTGCGTTGTCTGCACCACGCACTGATGCAGTGGGTATTTCGTTGCGAGCACCATCGCTGATGAAGTAACGAGAGCGTGTCCAACTTTGAACGTACGTACCGTCCGAGAAATCTATACGTAAGCGAGCCTTAATCCATTTTTTGTGAAGTTCGTTCATTCCAATTTGTTGTGTGAATGTCCAAGCACTTGTTCGTCGCATTGGATCGCCAGCGTTGACGTTCCAAACGGGGCGACTTGCTGGGACGCCACATCGTGAAGGATCGAATATCAGTGCATTGACATCTGCAAGGCTGTTGCACTTAAAAGTGGCTACTGAGTACTTGGTTATCGTCTTGAGTTCTGGGTTTGTGAGATTCCAAATCACGGCGTACTTGCCGTATGCATACGGCTGCAGATCATTTGACAGAGCATTGCTCATTGCAGGGGGAGCATCACCACCCAAAGTGGCAACACCGCTGTCGTGAATGGATGTTGTTGCTTCGACTAGTGATAGTGATGTGCCAGCAGCAGACGCTGGCGTTGCGGCCAATGCTAGGGAACCCACGGCTACGGCCAGACAGGTCAACAGATTGAACGTGAATCTGGATTTAGGCATGCGATGACACTAGTCATCGTCTGTTGAGTGCGCCGTCAACGCACTACGAGATCTGCAAAGTATTCGGCAATCTGAGCCTCTGTTCTGCCAATGGTATGGAGAATGTCAGCCGTATGTTCCCCAATGTGGGGTGCCGGACCCTGAGGAGCCACTGGTGAGCCCTGCAGGCGATGTGGTGTTGTCTGCATATAAACGGTGCGGTCGCCATCAAGTGAGATGGGCGCGAGTGTGCCACGTTGAATGAGATGGGGATCGGTGATGTTCTCGGTGTACTTACGGATGCGTGCGCACGCCATGTTTTGTGCTCGCAGTACATCGACGAGTTCATCCGCCGTCTCAAATGACGCCGCCCATTTCTCCACAATGTCGTATAGAGCAGACCTATTAGCAACACGATTCGCGTTCGAATTGAATCGAGGATCTTGCGTGAGCTCGGGTTGCCCCATCGCACCGCAAAGGCGACGAAAGAAGTCATCACTTGGTGCTCCATACACCACGTGCTCGCCGTCTTTTGTACGCACAATCGAGTTAGGAACGGTTGCTCCATGTCGTCGACTGTACGGAGGAAACTCTTTCTCACCGTTTGACACTGCTGAAATTGCCATTGCCTGATCAATCTGTACGACTAACGCGTCGAACGATGACATGTCGATGTGTGTGCCAAGACCGGTTCGTTCGCGCCGAAACAGTGCGGTGGTAATCGCGGCGTACGCATGTGTTGCAACGTTCATATCAGCAAGGGCTGTTCCGAAAAATGATGGATAGCCATCATCGCCAGAAGCGAGACTCATAAGTCCCGAATACGCCTCAGCGACAAACCCGAATCCGGGCAGGTCTGCATAGGGGCCTTCTGCTCCGAAAGAAGAAATAGAGCACATGATCATTGTTGGATTGATCTTGGTGAGTTCCTCGTAGGTGCCAACAAGTCTGTTAAATGTTCCGGTGCTGAAGTTCTGTAGTACAACATCAGCATTCGCGATGATGTCGTGTGCGATTTGTTTGCCTCGTGGATCCTTCAGATTGACTGCAATCGCCTTCTTTCCCAAGTTGTATTGCGCAAACGTGCTACTGAGGTCACCTCCATATTGCACCTCCATTTTACGCAACATGTCGCCATCAAAAGATTCGATCTTGATCACTTCTGCACCGTGGTCTGCCATCATCCGTGCTGCATAGGGCGCGGCGATGACATGACCAAAGTCAGCAACAACAATGCCGTCAAAGGCACCTTTACTCATTATGAAATTTTCTTGAGAGAGGTCGCATAGATGACAGTTGAACCTAGTTCATTCGTGGCGGTCACTTGAGCGACGAGGAAACGATGTTTGTCAGTTTTCTTGACCTTGTAGCTCGCCTTTGTTGCGCGTTTAATGGACTTGCATTGTTTGGTGTCAATATATGTCGCTGCCTTTTGGCGCTTTGTACAGGCAAACCACTGGTACGTGGTGGTGTTCGCCCATTTCCATGTTCCAGTGGTTGCAGTCACTTGTGCACCGACCGCTATTTTCTTGATCTTTTTCGTCTTTGTAAATGTCGCCTCTGGCGTTGTCTGATTTATGGGAGTCGTCTTTTTTTCGATGATCGCAGTTGAAGCAATGCTGTAATCACGTAAGCCATTTGGGGATTCTGTAATAACGCGAACCGTAATGTATTGACCAAGATCTTTTTCGGTTAATTGATAGGACGTGAATCCGCCTCCACTGACACGCCGCGGTTGAACGGTAGTTATACCGGGATCAATAGTTGGCTCTTTAATGGATCCGTCTTGATTGAGGTAGTAGCAATCCGTGTTACGAGTTCCGTTTAATCCCATTGTGTAAGGCGTATCCATAATTTGCAAGAGATCGGGATAGAGCGGGATTTGTTTATTACATCTCATCCATAAATACTCCACAACTTGGGGAGTGGGAGACCACTTTGTATCACTAAGACTTAATGTACTTCCAACTACGGGATCGCCTTTGATAACAGGGGCAGAGTCAAAAGTGAATGAATATTGAGGAAAACTTATTTGGATTGTTTCAAGCAGAACAAAATCGTCTTGGTCGTTGTTTAATTCTTCATAAATTTTCACGTTGTAGGTACCAGCCGGCAGTGGACCGTAATCCGCTGGGGAGTTCACACGCCAAGTGGAATACAACGACGCAAAGTTGTAAATAATCGATTCGAATTGCGTATGTCCGCATGGCAACGAGTTCCCTCCATAGCAGTCATACCTTTTAACCTTTGTAGAATTTTCAGCATTGTTAATTGTGCATTCAGTGGCACCAATGTCGCATACCAATATCACCGTGGCACGTGTTGAGTCACGTTGCACGGCTAACTCTATGTAGCGCGTGTTATAACCGGTCAATGTGGTTGTCGTATACGCAGCACGTGAAGATTCAATAAGTACGAAGTTGCTTAAAAGAACTGCGGCGACAGCCATCAGCATTTTTCGCATTTTGTCGCCTCCGGGACGTATCGCAATTCGAATACGTATAAAGAAATCCTAGGCTAATTTCCCCAGCAATTTTCCAGAAATGTTGATGGTTAGTATGCGTAGTGATGGTGCATGATCGCGCAGTTAAAACGATTGAGGTACGACATCTGACGAAGTTGTACGGGACAACCGTGGGTGCTCAAGATGTGTCATTCACCGTGTACCCGGGGGAAGTTGTGGGATTTCTCGGGCCCAATGGCTCTGGGAAAACGACCGTGATGCGAATGCTTCTGGGACTGATTCATCCAACATCAGGCGAGGCATTCATTTTTGGTGAGCCGGTGAATCGACAGAACCACGCCATTCGCTCAACTGTTGGGTATTTGCCAGGAATCTTTGGCGTCTATAAAGACATGACGGTGCGTGGTTATCTCAATTACATCGCAACTATTCGCGGTGTCGACTGCACGCAACGGATGAACGAATTAATGCAGCGGCTGGCATTAAAACCCGACATTGCCATCTCCGGATTATCGAAGGGCACGAAACAAAAGGTTGGCGTAGTGCAGGCGCTTATGCATGATCCCAAGTTGTTGATCCTTGATGAACCCACAGCGGGGCTTGATCCGATTGTGCAGAGAGAGTTTGAAGCAATCATTTCGGAAGTAAAAGCACAAGGCACATCAGTGCTGTTGTCTTCTCATGTGATGAGCGAAGTGGAACAGTTAGCGGATCGCGTGATGATTTTGTCTCGCGGTCGATTAGTGGAAGCAAACACGATCGCTGCACTGAAGTCACGCATTCGTCGCTCACTTCGTCTTGAATTTCCTCGGCCGATGTCTCCTGAGACGTTCACTGGTGTGGAAGGTGTTACTTCGGTGACTACTGACGGTTGCTTTGTAGAGTGCACTGTTTCGGGAGTCGAAGCACCGCTATTAGCTGTGGCAGCTGCTCACGATGTGATCTCAGTGACATCGCAAGAACCGACATTGGAAGACATTTTCTTATCGTTAACGGAGCAACAGTGATGGTGTGCTGGCCACTGGTTCTTCGTACTTTACGGTCGCATCGTCGCGGCATATTTGGTTGGACACTTGGCATCTTGGCGTTAGTAATTATCCAACTCGCTGTCTATCCAACGATTCGCTCTTCCGCCACAGACTGGTCGAACCTCGCTGATCAATTTCCTGAAGCGTTCAAGAAGATGTTTCGGATGGAGGACTACGCCTCAGAACGCGGTTATTTGACAACAGAGTTGTTGTCGTTCACTTTGCCGTTCATCATTATCGGTTTGGGGTGCACGTGGGGCGCACGACTCGTCACCGAAGATGAAGAATCTGCCACCGCTGACATCATGTTGTCGCTTCCAATATCACGCACCATGTATGTGACGTCGCGCTTTGTCGCGGCAGCGACAGTAATGGTCTTCGCACTCTCTGTCTTCACGGCGGCTCTGCTTATCGGCACGCGTTGGCTTGGAATGGCTATTCCCGTGCATCAGTATTTGTCTGCTGGATTCAGTTTGCTGTGTATCGGACTTTTAATGATGACGCTTGCCGCTATGTTGGGTGCTTGGATTGGTAAGCGAAGTGGTGCGCTCGGTATTTCCATGGCTGTTGCCATTGCGCTGTTTGTGTTGTATTCGTTAGGTCCGCTGGTTGATTTTCTTGACAAGACAACGCCGTACAACCCAATGCAATGGACGATTGGCTCACAACCGTTATTTGAGGGAACAAGTCTTGGCTACACAGCGGCAATCATTGCGTTGATTGTGCCGTGTGTAGCCGCGACGTATGTGTTCTTTGACCGACGTGACATCGCCGGGTAGCACAAGTTGCTTTGACAGTTACGGCGTAATTGTCTTCAGGGTTGTCTTGCCCTTTGCATCTTTAATCAGATACTTCATGCCTTTGGCATAGGCAAGAGTGACTGAAGTTGTGCCCTTCTTGGCTTTCAGAGCTTTCACCATCTTGCTTTTACCTTTTGAATTAAGCGCAAAGATTTTGATCTTGGTTGCCTTGGCAAACGTCAATTTCAACGTGGCCTTTTTTCCCTTTGTGGTGACTGAGTGTGACAACTTTGCAGTGAGCGAACTCGTCACTTTGTATGTCGGGCTTGAGAAAGTCATCTTGTCTACTTGAACAAGAATTCCGGCAACCGGGGCAGTGACAGCAGTTGATGTATACGTCGGAGTGGAAGTGCCTTGCGTTGCTTCACTGCGTACAACAGCCAGTGCTGTGGCAATCGTTGAGAGAGTCGTGGTTTCTAATCCATCACCAAAACAACTCAACGCAGTTGCTGCGGGAATAAAGACTTGCATGTCACCTTCATTTATCCCACCGGCGGCGGTGAGGTGCGGTGTTCCACTTACCGATACTTCAAGCGATGGAGCTTTTGTCGTCTGTGATCCACCACCATCTTTGTTTTGACCACCGTCATTGAAGCCACCGCTATTCCCACTGTTTCCAGAACTGTCTCCACCGAGTGATCCACACGACAATTCGGCGTTATAACCGTTGACGTTTGCACCAATCCATAGACCTTTGTACAACTGTTGCCAACTGGTGAGAGGTGATTCAGAAAATTCGATGTGCTGAATCACCATCGCAGTGATGTCTCGGTCGGCTCTATCGATGTCACAGCGACCGCCCTGAATTTCCTGCCACGACTTTGAAGCGCATTCCGGATGACGCGTCTTGAAGTCATTTTCACCTGATCCCATGTTGACTTTTGCCAGTCCCGATGCTTTCGTTACCACGACAGCTGCACCGTTTTCCTCGACAAAACTCTTGACTTCTGAGTATCCAGTGAGACGAGTGGTGGAATCACCTGCTTTTAATGGAATTGTGGCCCGGAAAAGGGGGACGAGACCATCTGCTCCCATGTCATCGTTTCCATCTTTCTTTTGAATGATGAACCAATACAGGCGACCTGGTTGTTGATTCTCACGAATGTCGCGACACACCGTCATTCCATACGGATATGACCCACCGGCGCTATTCCATGTTGCACCGTTGTCGGTGGAATACTCAAGTGTTGGTTTAGTCCAGTTCCATGCAGATTCGTACGCATCAATACTGCCAGCACTATTGCATTGACCTTGATTGGTATTGATGTCGATCAAGCCATCTCCGGCAGCAGCCGATACTGAAATGGGCGAGTGCGATGTGAAAGCAATCGCAGTTGAAGCGAGGGTAAGACCGGCAAGGAGTTTGCCGAATGTCCGACGTGAATGAGGTGTTGTCATCTGAGATCCCCTTCCCTGACAACTACATAACAATTTGTATTGTGTTGTTTAGCACAGCTGGACAGATGGCCAGAACAGAGTTTTTATCTGGGAGAGATGAACGGGGGATCTAATTCAAGGGTTAAGAAGACTTGCTATTCTCGTCAGATGAGTAGTTTCAGAATCACCAAAAAATCGCTAGCCATCGCGTTTAGTGCCGTATCACTGTTGACTTTTAACGCGTGCGGTGGCTCATCAAACAGTGACAGCGAGTCGTCATCTGACCAAGAATCTTCGGTAGCTGGTGATGAATATCCAGAGGAAGTGCGTTCTGCTTACCTTGAAAGTTGTGTATCAAGCGCTACTGACGCTTCACTCACAGACGAGGAAGTGGCCATGATTGAGGATCTCTGCGGGTGCACCTTGGAAGTTATTGAAGATGAAATCTCGTACGCCGAGTTTGTTGAGGCCGAAGAAGACATTCTGAGTGGCAATGCTTCTGGGATTGACCTTGAAGCAATTGCGGCATCCTGCGTCGAGTAACTATCAGAGCCCAAGGCGGGAATCGAACCCGCGACCTACGCATTACGAGTGCGTTGCTCTGCCGACTGAGCTACCTGGGCGAAGTCCCAAAGTGTATCTACAAGACTTGCAGATTTCGCGTGACCGTTATGGACGCGAAGCGACTGTTGCCCTTGATGTTCAGAACGACTAGACACTTGCCCGTCTTTGTGCCAACGATCTTGTAGCCAGATGGGTCCTTTTGAATCCTGCACGTCTTTGCACGAGATGAGAGCGTTACTCGTAGGCCGTTTGTGTTCTTCCCAGCATTGAGATACACCGTGTTGATTCGAGTGCGTGATAGTGATGTCGGCAATTTTGGAATCTTTGGAGACAACTTGCAACTAGTCGATTCGACGACATCAGTAGTTGTTCCGCGACGACATTTCGTTTGTGAAGATGCACCATCAGTATTGACAAAGTATCCCAGTTCAGCAGCAATACAAGAAGTTTGGCCACGTCCTGGTTGAAATGAACCCTTCTCACACACTTGTGCGCGGGTTCTGTCACTAGTTGTCACGTAACTACCAGCAGCTGCTGGCGTGCAGGCATCCCTCGAAGTTGCACGTACATTTGCATTGAAGTGTCCATCGGGACATTGAGTCGGTGACACTGCAGCAGTGTCTGAAACATACGTCCCTGCTGGTGCGTCGACACATCCGATTTGTCCTGTTTGTGGTTGATACGTGCCAGGCGCACAACTAGTCGCTTGTGTACTTCCTTCTTCCGACGCGTATGTGCCAGCTGGTGCAGCATTGCATGGTGCGAATCCGGTGCCGCTGTAAGAACCAGCACCGCAGTAGAGACCGATGTTTTCCCAATACGTGGTGTTGTGATTGCTGTTGCTTGATTCGAAAGCAATGCTGATGAAATCTGATGAACGAGCAAGACTGAGGTCAAGCGGTATTTCAACACGTGTGGTACCCGCAGCAACAGTTGCGATACCTGCAGCCGGTGGCGCACCATCAATGTGCGGCGTTTGGTACACCCAAATTGTCCCAGCGACGGCGGGTGATGGAGCAAAAGTCATCGTGAGAGATGCGCTTGTTGCTGATAGCAGGACACCGCGTGGTGTTGACTCCAATGCATCTTGAGATTGATGACAGACGCTAGATCGCAATCCAGACGTTGTGAATCCAGAGGGACAAGGAGTGGGGGCGGTTGATCATAAAAGGTTGACAAATTGGCCTACTGTCGCAGATTCACAAAACAGAGATCCAGTGTTAGGTGTGAATGTACCGAGGGAACACAAGGTTGCAGCAGTCGCACCGTATCCGGATACGAAGGCTCCGGCAGGTGCAAACATGCAAAGCATTTCACCTTCATTTGCTTGAAAAGTTCCTGGCGGACATGGCAGATATTCTGTAGAACCTTGGTATGCGACATAGTGGCCAGCAGGCGCATTTAAACATGGTCCGAAGCCCGAGGTGCTGTAGGTCCCTGCACTGCAAGTGAGTCGGATGTTTTCAAAGTTCGTGTTGGAGTACGACGCATTACTGGAAACAAACTTGACACTGAAGCGAGTGGCGGCACCAACGTTCGTTGCCGTTGTGAACATCACCGATTGAGCTGAACCATTCACAACGAGTGTCGCGAGTGCAGTTCCACTGGAGGGCACGGTTGTGCCCTCATAAACATAAAATGTTCCATACGTATCTGGAGCGCTAGAGACACTGATGTTCAATGCCGCTCTGTGTCCAACAACAGATGGATCCGGATCACTGAACCACAGGAGTGACACTCCAGTTGACGGGAGTGGAGCGGCACTTGCTGGCGAAGCGGTCACCACACCCACAAGCCCGGTAACGAGCAGGACAATGAGTCGAACGACGCGCTTCATGACAACAACCTGTAGACGAGACTTACTTCGTTAGTTTCACATCTTTACCAAGATCAGTTTCCCAATCAAGGAAAGATCCCACCGGATCCGCAACGCGAATACGAATGTTTCCATTGGCACGCAGCAATTCCGGAGCCCATTGACGAAGATCGAGTGTCTGGAGTTTCGTTGAGCGAATATCAAGCTCTCCAACTATTGCTGTCACAGCCCGCAATCTCAATGAAGTAAGAGGATTCTTTGCTACGCGCACCCAGAACGTTGAAGGGTTTGCAGTGAGATCAAGCTTCTTCAGAAGGTTGTTTGATGCATCAAGCCACATCAGTGAGTACATCCCCGAAATGTCTATCTTCTTCAGTTTGTTTGATCGCACATAAAGACTCTGTAGTCCTTTTACGCTGCTCAGATCCAAGTTTTTGAGTTGGTTATTAGAAGCAGTGAGATACGTCAATTGTGAATTAGATGCGAGGGACAAAGTTTTTAGTTTGTTTGAAGAAACATCAAGCGATACGAGGTCACGATTATTTGTCAGATCAATTGATTTCAGTTGGTTATTGCTCACCGACAGATTTGACAAAAGCGGATTTGAGGCAACGTTCAACGTTTTTAAGCCGTTGCTATTTGCAGCGAGGAATGTCAGCGTTGGGTATTTACTAACATCAATTGATTTCAACATGTTATTTGAGACAACAATTCTGCGAAGAGGTGCACTTGCTGGCATCAAAAGTGAGGTCAATTTGTTTTGCTCTACTTGGACGAATTCGAGGTTTGCATTCTGTCTCAAGTCAAGTGACGTCAGATTATTTGATGACGCATAGAGTTGCGTGAGCTTGGCAAGCCCGGATACATCCAGAGTTGTCAGACCGTTTCGCTGAATTTCCACACGTTCTAATGCCGGCAGATTAGTCATCGTTAACGAAGTGAGGTTGTTTGAAGGCAGAAAGATTGATTTGAGATTTGGCAAATTTGCAGCAGTAAGTGATGACAATTTGGATTCACTGATGGTGAGCTCTGTTAATGCCGCCATCGAACTTAGATCGATGGTCGTAACCGACGTGTTTACAATTGCTAAAGATGCAAGTTTGACGTTGTTTCCAGTGATGAGTTGATTGAATCCTGAACTGAAATATGCAGTTTGGTAATCGTAAAATTCAAGGAAAGACAAGCGCAAAGTCGTGAGTTCAGTCATTCCGGAGATATTGAGAACACGTAGTGAGGATGGCCATGAAATATCATCCAAGTCTGTGATTGCAGTATTGCCAGAGATGTTTAACGAACGCAAACTGGTAAAGCTCGCCATGCCATTTTGGTTACTTCCCATGCGGGTGAACTGGACATTACTGAGATCAAGAGTTGTGATGGTTTGAATGTTGGCGAGCGGGAGTTTCCCATCAACCGCGCCAGAGTCGTATCCGCGATCAATCATCGCTTGTTCAAAGATGGCATCGAAACCTTCTACGTACGCAGTTGCTGAAACAGGGCGCGATGACATAGTGGCGACTGCAGCTGTTAAAACAACTGCCGACACAAGAGCGGAACGAAAACGACGTGCCATGGAGAACTCCTTGATGGAAACTGACAAGGAACCAATCTAGTCTGAAACTGGATTCAGATTTATGGCAACGGGTTAGGCAAGTTGCAGCGTAATCGGCACTGATTTGAACGCTGGGGTGAGCGATTCGGGGTCGACACGACGATCGACCAGCACGTTGGCTTCGGGGTAGTACATCGCCACATTGCCTGATCGGATGTTCACCACTGACACAACAACATCCATTGACCCTGTCTCACTACGTACCGTCACGGTTTGACCCTCACGTAATCCGAGTCGTGCAACGTCGTCTGCCGACATCATCACCACATCGCGGCGTGTGTTGCCTCGGTATAGGTCTTCTTCCTCATACACCACCGTGTTGAATTGTCCCTCTGAGCGAATTGTCATCATCATGAATGTGTCGGGCGTTCGTGTGATCTGAGGGAAGGTCACAGAGTGGAATTGAGCGCGGCCATTTGATGTGGGGAATGAACCATCGTGAAACACGCGGTTGGGAATTTCGAATTCTTTTTTGGTGGAAGAAATATTGCCTACTTGTTCGTAGCCAGGAACAGTGGCTGCGATTGCTTGGCGAAGAGAATCGTGTGATGTGATGATTGACCAATCAAAGCGATCTTTTGGCAAGATGCGTTGCGCGAGATCAGACAAGATCGCAACCTCTGATCGCATCTCACCTTCAACTGCGGGCGTACCTCCGTCAGATAAACGCACAAAGTTAAACATTGATTCTTGTGTCGTTGCTTCTTGTTCTTCATCACGCGCAAGCACAGGAAAAATAATGGTGGTTTGAGCACGACCATTGAAGTGACCTTGATTCAATTTCGTGGTAAGCGAGACAGATGTACGAATGCGTGACAGTGCGGTTGTTGACCAGTGTGAATCAGGATTGCTGCCCCATAAGTTGCCACCAAGCATCAATGCTGCGTCGATTTCACCGTTATGTGCAGCATGCATGCACGCGTAGGTGTCCATGCCTTGAGATGATGAAGTGGTGATTCCATAATGCTCACGCAAACTGCGAGCAAACGACTCTTTCAACTGTGGTGACACTCCAACTGATCCCACACCTTGCACATTGGAATGACCACGAATGGGCATGAGTCCACTACCAGGAGATCCGAGAAAGCCACGTGACATCGCAAGATTGCCAAGCGCGCGAATGTTGTCGACACCGTATGTGTGATGGGTGAGTCCCATGGCCCACATAAACACTGCGGACTTTGCCTTCACTAGTTCCTGAACACAAACATCGATGTCGGCGCGCGACACTCCACTGTGAGTGACTAGATCGTCCCAAGATGTCGCTAATGCGGCATCACGAACTGTCTCCCAGCCGTCGGTGTGTTGAGAGATGTACTCGGTGCTCACTCCGCCAGTTTCGATGACGCCTTTCAACAACGCAGTGAACAAATGAATGTCACCGCCGATGTGTGGTTGGATGTAGAGATCGCTCACTGTGGAACCCACCATCAGACTGCGCGCTTGCGAGGGAAGACGGAATCGTTTCAATCCCAATTCAGATAGAGGGTTAATGACGATGACTTTGCCACCACGTTTGCGCAAGTTGATGAGTTGTGTGATGAGTCGTGGGTGATTGCTGGCTGGGTTTGCGCCCACAACGACTGCCAGCTCGGTTGTTGCCAAATCATCAAGTGATACGGAGGCGGTGCCACTGCCATAGATGGATGTAAGAGCAACGCCAGATGCTTGGTGACAGTAATACGAACAATTGTTGACGTTGTTCGTACCGTATGCACGCGCGACGATCTGCATAAGAAATGCCGCTTCATTGCTTGAGCGTCCACTTGCATACCAAAACGTGCGGTCTGCCTGCGTTGTAGTGAATGCATTGGCTGCTAATTGCATCGCGTCGTCCCACGATGCACGGCGAAAATGAGTGTCACCGGGTGCACACACAATGGGAAATGTGAGACGACCAAGAGCTTCCGCTTCCGCACTTGTCAGTTTCTCGAGTTGCGTAAGACTTAGTCGAGATAGGTCAGATTCGGTGATGACCTTTCCCATGTCTGCTGCTTGCGCTTGCACAGACTTCTTGCAGACTTCGGGGAAGTGACCGGCTTCATTGACCATTCCACCGCGTTGGCCACCCATGCCGAGTGCACATGTTTTACAAGCATTCTTGCTACGAAGACGTTTGTACAGCGCGATAGTGCCAACACCACGACCTTTTGCAAGGACGTACTTCATTGCGGCAAAACCGCCGGCAGCTTTCACCCGTGGAGTGACCATTAAAGAAAGATTATCGGGAAGGGTGCAGGACGTCTGATTGCAGTGATGGAAGCTGCCATAACAAATCACGCAACAAGATCGTCTCATTCACGTTGAGTGATAGTCGTCCCATCGCAGTGTGTATACGTTCGATCGCTTCAATGAATGCATCAGGGCGATGGAGGTGTGCGTTCTGTGTGAGTTCATCGCGATACCGCGAGGCGATGGCTGTAAGCCCAGCTCGTAACTCATCGGTGCGATGTCGACGTAGTTCTCGCTTGTGCTTGTCTTCGAGGGCTTTCTTGCCGCCACGCTTCACTCCCATGGTGGCAAGTGTTTCTTCCATGGTCGCCACTTCTGATTCATGTTGACGCATGAGGGGTTCAGCTGCTTCGTCAATGAGTCCGAGGATTTCATCAGTGATCGCCACCACTGTCGCACCGGAGCCATCAATGCGAGCAGGAATGTCGGTGAATACTCGCATTCGGGCAACGAGTTGAGAATCAGTTGCTAAAAGTCGAGCGCGTGAGATATTGCCGTGCGCTGATTGGGCGGCAAAGTAGGCGGCATCATGATTGACACCTTCTGACACCAGCGTTTGTGTGATGAGGTCGGTATCTAGTGGAACAAAGTGCACGACAAGACAGCGAGATGAAATAGTTGATAACAGCGAAGTTCCTTCATCGGCGATCAAAATGAAGAAGATACCCTCTGCGGGCTCTTCGATTGTTTTCAACAATCGCACCACAGCTTCGGGACGCATGAGGTGAACCTCATGCAACACAATTACTTTGCGACTTGCTTCAACTGGTGTGGTGGACGCGATACGGATTACTTCATCGGCTTGTTCCGCAGAGATGGACGCACCGACACGACGTACATCATGAACGTCGATGTGCGCTTCGCGCATCACAAGATCATTTGTGCGATTGCTTGGGTCTTCATTGCCAGAAAGTAATAAGGATGTAAAAGCTCGAGCGGCTTCATCTTTACCGCATCCTTCTGGTCCCACGAAGAGAAATGCGTGCACAGGACTGTTCGCTACATGTCGTAATTGTTGAATGACGTGGTCCTGACCAACGATCCCGTCGAATACTGATGACATCATTGACTCTCAATACGTGACAGCACTTCGACACGTATTGCTTCTTCCACGTCATCTTTTGGCATTGTGCCATCGATGACGATCCAACGTTGTGGATCAGCAGCCATCAATGCGCGAAATCCGTCATGAATGCGTGCAAAGAAGTCAGCACCTTCGCGTTCAAAGCGATCAAGATTTCTTTTGGCAAGACGTTCATTCAAAATGTCGGTGGGAACCGACATAAATATCACGATGTCGGGAAGTGTTCCATCAAGTGCCCATGTACTGATACGTCGTAATTCATCAACGTCAAGGCCACGTCCATATCCTTGATAGGCAAGTGTCGAATAGATACTGCGATCGCTCACGACGTGTTGACCAGCATTCAATGCCGGACGCACCACTTGTTCCATGTGTTGGGCACGGTCGGCTGCCATCAAGAGTGCCTCGGTGCGCGCGTGAAGATCTGTGTTGTCTGGGTCAGCGAGGATCGCGCGAAGTTTTGTACCGATAGGTGTACCGCCAGGCTCACGAGTGACTACCGCATTGAGGTGCACACCAAGACGCGTGGCATGAGTGCTTTTCCCGCAACCTTCCAAACCCTCAAGAGCGATGTAACGCGCGGTTGCCATAGCCCTCTGTTTTAGTCGGACTATTCCTCAGGCGCCTTCTTTTTCGGCGCTGCCTTCTTTTTTTGGGCAGCTTTTTTCTTTGTTGTGGCCTTTTTTGGTGCCGTCTTCTTTGCCCCAGCAGTCTTTTTCGACGCGGCAGCCTTTCGGGCTGGCTTTTTCTTTGTGCCATGTTCGGCGATGTACTCGCGACGTAGTTGCAATAGCTCGTACGCGCGTTCATTGGTCATTTCTTCGAGACGGTCGCCACGAGTGAGACCAGCGTTGGTCTCACCATCAGTGACGTAATCACCAAAACGTCCCTCTTTTGCGACCACAGGTTTGCCACTCACCGGGTCATTACCAAACTCACGCAATGGTGGTTTTGGCGCGCTGCGACCACGTCCATACACACGCGGCTGAGCAAGAAGAGCGAGAGCCTCGTCCAAGTTCACTTCGAGAAGTTGTTCTTCTGTTTGCAGTGGTCGTTTTTCTTTGCCTTTGCTGATGTACGGACCATATGGACCGTTTTGCGCAGTGATGATTTCACCATCTGTTGGGTCAGCACCAAGTGTTCGAGGCAGAGACAACAAGTCAGTCGCGTCTTTCATGGTGATGCGATCAATGTTCATTGTTTTAAACAGCGAAGCAGTCTTTGGTTTGTCGAGACCAGCTGGTGGTTCATCCATCGTTCCCCACTGCACGTACGGGCCATATCGTCCCGATTTGGCGAACACAGGATGACCATCAATCTCACCGATTGGCTCATCACCTTTTGGAGCGTTCAACAATGCGATCGCTGCATCGACGGTGAGTTCATCGGGAGCCATCGAATCAGGAACACCCGCGGTGTTTTCTGCACATCGCACGAATGGCCCGTATTGACCGGGCTTCACAATGATGACATCACCAGTGTCGGGATGTTTACCCAACACCACCGTGTTGATCTCTGCTGCATCAATTGTGTCGAGATTATTGCTCACAATCTTTTTCAAACCAGGAATGTTCTCATCGACGTCGTCACCGAAGTAAAAGTGTTTCAACCATTCGACTTTTCGCTTCTCTCCACGCGCGATTGCGTCAAGGTCTTCTTCCACGCCGGCAGTGAAGTTGAAGTCGATCAATTCCGTGAAGTGTTCTTTCATCAGTCGAACAACCGAAAACGCCAACCAAGTAGGAACTAGTGAGTTGCCTTTTTTCCACAAATAGAAACCACGGTCAACCATTGATGAAATAATCGAGGCCCATGTTGACGGACGACCGATGCCAAGCTCTTCAAGTTTCTTAACGATTGAAGCTTCGGTGTAACGCGGTGGTGGAGTAGTGGCATGCGATTGAGCAATGTATTCGGAGACACCAATTCCTTGGCCAACTATGAGTGGCGGCAACAACAATGCTTTGTCGTCGCTGTCTGTATCAGTGTCGTCATCTGTTGATTCTTCGTATGCCTGTCGATAACCAGGGAACGTCACTGTTGTACCACTCGCGCTGAATTCAACGTCTGAAGATTGCGCATCGTTTGCAGTGGCACCAAGGCGAACACTGACTGTCACACCGGTAGCGTCTGCCATCTGCGAAGCAAGTGTGCGTTGCCAAATGAGTCGATACAGCGCCAACTCTTGTTGTTTTAACTCTCCTGCAACCTGTTCAGGACTGCGCAGGGGTAGAGCCGGACGGATCGCTTCGTGGGCTTCTTGGGCGTTTTTCACCTTTGATGTGTAGACGCGCGGCGAGTCGGTGATGAATTTGTCTCCATATTCCGACTTCACTCGAGAACGGACCTCACCGATGGCTTCATCGCTAAGCGACACGCTGTCGGTACGCATATAAGTGATGTATCCGTTCTCATACAGCGACTGGGCTGTGCTCATCACCATGCGGCCAGACAGGCGCAACTTGCGACCACCTTCTTGTTGCAGGGTGCTGGTGGTGAATGGAGGTTTGGGGGACGAGCGGTAGGGCTTGTCTTCCACGCTGCGCACAGTGAGGTCAATGTTTCTTAGACCAGCGACCAGTTCGTTCGCCCGTGCTTCATTGAGGATGAAGGCATCATTTTTTGTGTTACCGGTTTCATCGAAGTCTTTACCCGTTGCGAGACGATTGCCATTCACTGCCACGAGGCGAGCGGTGAAAGATGGTGATGAATTTGTAAGTGCATCGATGTCGAAATATGTGGCAGAGCGAAATTCAATGCGTTCCCATTCGCGGTCAACGATCAAACGAAGCGCGGGGCTTTGTACACGACCTGCTGACAAACCACGTCGTACACGACGCCATAGAACTGGCGACACTTCATAACCATATAGACGGTCAAGGATGCGTCGAGTTTCTGCTGCATCAACGAGTCCGTAATCGATGTCACGCGGATTCGCAACCGCGTGTTCAATCGCCTTCTTATTGATTTCGTGAAATACCATGCGATGCACTGGCACTTTTGGCTTGAGGCGCTCCAACAAGTGCCACGAGATTGCCTCACCCTCGCGGTCTTCGTCAGTTGCCAAATACAGAGCACTTGCATCCTTCAACAACTCTTTAAGTTCTTTTACAACTGTGCGACCGCGCTCAGTCAATTCGTAATCAGGAGCAAAGTTGTTGTCGACATCAACGGCAAGTCCTTTGCTCGGAAGGTCAGCAATGTGACCCACCGAAGGGCGAACGTCGTAGTCGGAACCGAGATATTGAGAGATGGTTTTCGCCTTTGCGGGCGACTCCACGATGACAAGTGCTTTAGCCATATCTTTTTCAGGGCTAGGACATTTCCACTGCCTTTGTCAAGGCAATGAGCGGAAATGCTTACGGGTATTAGGAAATAACGTGACCCTCGTGGCCGTGTCCTTCGACATGAATACGAGGAAGAATGCGGTCGAGCCACTTAGGAATCCACCAGTTGCGGTCGCCGAGAAGCTCCATTGTCGCAGGCACCAGCAGCATGCGAACAATGGTCGCGTCTAAGAAAACAGCAACCGCCATTCCGAGTCCAAAGAGTTTCAATGCGCGGTCATCACCAAGAACAAACGCTGCGAAAACGCACACCATGATTGCTGCGGCAGCAGTAATCACTCGTGCTGTTGCAGCAAGACCATCAGCGACGGCTGTTGCGTTGTCACCCGTGCGGTCGTATTCCTCTTTAATCCGTGACAACAGAAACACTTCATAATCCATTGACAAACCAAAGACGATTGCAAACAAGAACATTGGCAACCATGGTTCAATCGGACCTGCTTTCCCTAAGCCAATCAGATCGGCTGCCCATCCCCATTGGAACACCGCGACGATTACTCCGTACGCAGCACCAACCGACAGAAGGTTCATCAACACGGCTTTCAGCGGAACTAAAACACTGCGGAACACTGCGGTTAACAAAAGAAATGACAACACCAAAACGACGCCAATCAACACAAATAGTCGTTTTGAGAGGTAGTCGGAAAAGTCGACACCTGCAGCAGTAAAGCCACCCACCTTGGCATCAACTCCCGTTGCGGGAATCACTTCATCACGTAAGTAGTGAACGAGATCAGAGGTCGCCTCATCTTGTGGTGCTGAGTTTGGATAGACCGTGACCAAGCCAACGGAGTCCGAACCAAGTGGCACCGCGCCCGCGTAACGTACGTTGTCAAGTTGTTGCAGTTTTCCAACAAACTCTGACATTTGAGCTTGATCGGTGACCGCTTCGCCGGACACAGCAATAATCAATGGACCATTAAAACCTGGACCAAAGCCCTCAGCAATGAGGTCATACGCTTTGCGAACCGTTGAGTCCTTCGGACTGTTGCCATAATCGCCAAAACCAAGACGCATCGCAAACAACGGCAATGACAATGTTCCGAGGATGACCGAAGCAACAATCAAGGATCGCCATGGCGCGCGTTGAACTACCCGGCTCCAACGCCACCAAATGGTGTGTTGATGATTGTTGTGGTGGCGATGCGGGATTGGTGAACGCAATGGCTTATAGGCGAGGCTGACTAATTGCACCAGCACACCAACTGCAAGGCCTATGAAGAAGATCACTGCATTGTGAATGAGAAGACCAATCAGCGCGGTACCGACAATTGAAATAAGTGACACCACCGCTGCTCTAGTAGTTGTGTCGATGCGATGTCCAACCATTGCGATGAGTGATGGCAGCAAAGTAATGGATGCAATCAACATGATTGCAACAGCAATGGCCATACCAATTGCGAGACCAGTTACAAACGACAACCCGATTGCCAAGAGTCCGAGCAACGCGATGATCACGGTTGCGCCAGCAAAAATCACCGCACGTCCTGATGTGTCGACTGCTTCGACAACAGAGTCTTCAACCGACATACCGTCATGGAGTCCTTCGCGGAATCGCGTGACAATAAACAGGGCGTAGTCAATGCCAACGCCGATTCCAATCATCGCAACTGTCGATGTCGTTGCATCGGCCATTGTGATGACGTGACTCAAAATCGCCACAATGCCAGCGGCAACTAAAAGACCAATGAGTGCGAGTCCGATCGGAAGTCCCATGGCGAGAACAGATCCGAATGAAAGGACCAAGATGATGATCGCGGCGAGTAGTCCGAGCGCTTCGCTTTCAGGTATTGGAAATTCAGCGAAGATGTCTCCACCATATTCAATTAGAACGCTTTCTGAGCGAAGTGGTTCTGCAATGTCTTGGATGTCCTCTGCGAATAGTTCAAGATCACTGAGTGACGTTTGTGGCACTTCTATTTCTGCAAACGCAATGGTTTTATCCTGGTTGATTTGGTTAGGAAAGTCGTAAGGACTTTTGACGTCAACATTTGGCAACGCGTTGATCTCGTTAAGGGCCTTCTGAAGTTGTCCGGCGAACGAGGGGTCGTCAACCGTGATGCCTGACGTTTTCACCACTAATTGGGAAGTGACGCCAGCCTGTGTGGGGTTGATTGCACTGAGTAATTCATTCGCATCGCGGGACTCAGAAGGTGGCGGTGAGGGCGACGTTGTGAATGCGTTGCCCATGGTTGCGCTGATAATGGTGATGATGATTGCGATGGGAATCCAGATACCAAACACCATGAGGCGGCGTCTGCGCACGGCAAATCGTGCAAAACGAGCGAGCATGTGCCCTCTTTCTATAGAAGCAAAACCTTTGCCATGCTAGGGGGACATGCCTATGCCCGCACTTGCAGGGCTACCTTGTGAGGAAATGAACTCCGCCACATCGCACACAGACACATTCGACGCATCGCGTCGTGGTCGCGTTGTTCGCCTTGATCGTGGATGGAGCACTATCGAACGTCATGACGGGTCGATCGTTCGTGTTCGCAACATGGGCGTTGAAGTTGCTGTCGGTGATGAGATAGTGGTGTCGATTGACAACGAACGTGTGGATGAGGTGCTACCTCGACGTAGTGCATTAGTGCGTCGAGCATCTTTTGAAGGTGCGCGAGCAATGCGTGACATCGTTGCCTCGAACATTGACACAGTGTTTTTGCTACACGCTGTAACGAGTCCACCAAATCAGCGACGCCTCGAACGTGAGTTAGTACTTGCTTTTGATAGTGGAGCACAACCTGTCATTGTGCTCACCAAGACTGATGCGGTAACAACTGAAGAGATTGAAGTGGTGATGCAGGCTTTACGAGAAGTTGCAGTAGACATTCCGATCCACACAGTGAGTTCTGTTACTGGTGAGGGAGTGGAATCGATTCGCGCATACGCGACACAAGGGGAAACCGTCGCATTTCTTGGCGCTAGCGGTGTTGGAAAGTCAACTCTCGTCAATGCTTTAGTGGGTCGTGAACGTCAACGAACGGCTGATGTGCGTGAAGGTGACCAACGGGGACGACACACAACTGTCGCGGCAGAACTGGTGCACTTGGCTGATGGTGGTTTCTTGATTGACACTCCCGGACTGCGTGCGGTCTCGCTCTGGACAAGTGGAAGTGGAATTGAGCGCGCATTCAAAGACGTATTTGATTTGGCTGATCACTGCAAATTCAGAGACTGTAAACATCGTGAAGAACCTGAATGTGCAGTGCAAACCGCAATTAAAAGTGGTGAGTTAAGAATTGAACGACTTGATGCGATGCGTCGACTCGTACAAGAGGAAGAAGCATTAGAGATTGAACAACGCGCTCACGAAAAATCTCAAGATCGTCGTGGATTTAGAAAGACGACTTAAAAACTCAGTCCAATGATGGTCCCGCCACCAGGCGCATCTTGGATGTACACGGTTGCCAAATTGTCATCTGCACATTGGCGAACAATCGCTAGTCCGAGACCAGACCCGGGCATTGAGCGCGTGGTGGTTGAGCGATAAAAGCGATCAAATACACGCGGCTTGTCTTCATCGGGTATTCCTGGTCCGTAATCGCGCACTTGAATACGTTTGTCAAACACAGAAATCTCAATGTCTGAACCGTCAGGGCTGAACTTGATTGCGTTATCAACCAAGTTTGTAACCGCTCGTTCCAATTGCTGCTGTCGTGCTACCACTGTGACGTCACCCGTGGCAGTGACCGTCACGTTGCCAGTCGTGCGGCGACGAGCACGGTCCGCGACATCTTCTGCGAGTTCTGAGAGGTCAACAACAACAGGATTTTCCAATGATCGTTGATCTGCGGCTAATTCGCTGAGTTCTTTACTGAGGTCCGCAAGTTCGTCGACCTCTTTGCGCATGTCGTCAAGAATTGAGATGCGGTCTTCATCAGACAGACCTGATCGCTGTAGTAGTTCTGTGTTGGCGCGCAAACTGGTGAGAGGAGTACGCAATTCGTGACTGGCATCTTGAATTAGTTGACGTTGCTTGGAGACGCTGTCAGACAATGCACCAAGCATTGTGTTGAAACTTCCTGCGAGTTGCAGTACTTCTGCATCTCCTTCGATTGAAATTCTCTGATCAAGATTCTGCGTCTTTGCAACAACATCGGCGGTGCTTGCAAGAGTCTCAATTGGTTTTGTCACACGTCGGGCAAATACCCAACCAACAAACGCGGCAAAAATAAAACCAATGGCTCCGATAATGATGAACCAGAATCGCATGCCATCTTTTGCAGATTCGATTTCCTGCATATCCTTGGCGACTTGTAGTAGTCCACCTTCGGGAAATGACATTGTGTACACGCGGTACACGCGACTGTCAATGTTCACCGTCGAGCGGTAGAAGTCTTGTCCACCACGTGCCATCTCCAAATCGCGCTCTGTGAGTGGAATATCCACGCGTCCATAACTAACAAGGATCGTGCCGTCGGAATCAACCAACTGCGTGACGGCGTCGAATTCGGTTTGAATGAACGACTCTTCAACAGGATTGCGTCGACGTTCTCCTGGTACACGCCGTTCGGCCTGTTCAAGCGCATCATTGATTTGTGACATACGTTGTGTCAGTGAGCGATCAACTTGGCTACGCAATTGTTGAGCTGACACGTAATACGCACCCACGCCAATAGCGGCAACAACGAGCAACACCACCAGACTCGTGAGCATTGCAAAACGTGTGCGAAGACTCATGATTCTTTCACCACGTATCCCACTCCACGCACCGTGTAAAGAACTCGAGATTCACCGTCTTCTTCTGTCTTGCGACGTAAATAGCCAATGTAAACATCTAGCGATTTCGAATTTGTTTCGAAGTTGTATCCCCAGATGCTTTCGTAGATGTCATCGCGTGGCACGACAATTCCTGGTTGACTCATGAGGAGTTCCAAGAGATCAAATTCCGTTTTGGTCAGTTGTAGTTGACGAGTTCCTCTAAATGCTTCACGTTTTGAGGGGCTGAGGACAAGATCACCGACTTTTAGATCATCGCTTGAGGCAGTGACATTTCCTCGACGTAACAGTGCACGTACACGAGCAAGTAATTCATCGATTGCAAACGGCTTCACTACGTAGTCATCAGCACCAGCATCTAATCCTGCAACGCGATCACCGACTTCTGCACGCGCAGTGAGCAACAAGATCGGGATGGTGATACCTCGATGTCGTGCTTCTCGACACACGGTCATTCCGTCTGCAAATGGCATCATTACATCGAGAACGGCAAGGTCTGGAGTACGCGTAGTGATTTCATCGAGTGCCGCTGCTCCGTCATTGACCACCGTTACTTCGTATTTTTCAAGCTCAAGTGTGCGTTGGACGGCTTTGCGAACCGCAGGGTCATCTTCAGCTACGAGAACGCGCATACCTTCCACGTCAGACACGATATCCCTAGCACGACCTTGTGAGGCTTGGGTTTTACAGATGTGCATGGATTCTTTACTTTCTCTTACCTCATTCAAAGGTCATCCTTACCTACATTGGAGAAAGTGTGTGTGGCCGGAACACGCCGAGCCACACACGAAAAGGAACATTCCCCAATGAAACGCCTCTCTCGCTTTAACAAAGTCCTCATCACTGTCGGTGTTGTTGCCGCTTCTGGTGGTGTGTCGCTTGGCATCACCAGTCTGGTAAGTGCGAATAATTCGGTTCAGTCGGAGGTCGCATCGATCAACGGAACCGGCACGATCACCGGCGATCTTTCAGTCGCAAGTGCAGATGATGCGATTGCGGCATCTGGCGATGTCTCAGTGGCATCTGATGGCTCCACCGTCAGTGCTGAAACAAAAGTGATGCATACCGGAGGACCGGGTCCTCATAGTGAAGCGATGGCTGAATTGTTCGGGATGACAGTTGATGAACTGCATGACGCGCTTCATTCAGGCAAGTCACTTGCAACCATTGCGGAAGAAAGGAATGTTGCGTTGTCGAAGGTGACTGATTTGTTGGTGGCTGAGTTTTCGGCGCATCTTGATGAAGAAGTTGCATCGGGTGAGCACACACGTGAAGAAGCTGATGCAAAGTTGGCTGAGTTCAAAGCCAATGTTGACCAAATGGTGACCAAGACTCGACCAACTCGTGGCGAATTAGGTACTCGTGGCGAAGGCGGTCCTCACGGTGAAATGGGTCCACGCGGTGGTCGCCATGGTGGTGGTCAGCGTGGCTTCAGTTCACATGAAACACCACGCGAATTGGGTGAACTCGAGGGAAGTGGAACTGCTTTCGTTCAAGCCTAAATATCTGCGATGGTGCTGCGGACGTGCACTGCCTGATCAAATCTGGTCTCGGCAAAGCGCATACGTAACTTCTCCGACGTGCAGACAACGATCAATTCTCCCCCTGATGATCGTGCTCGTCCCGCAGCACCAAGCAATATTCCCAATGCGGTGTCGTCAAGAAGCGTGACACCGTCCAGATCAACAACTGAAGATTGACCTCGAGATTCGCTCACCAAACGGGTGAGCGAATCTTGTAATTGTGGGATTGTCGACATATCGACGTCGCCTTCAACAATCAAAGCGTCAACGTCGCCAATCACACGCCTTCGAGTAGACAGATTCACTATCCGTGACGATAGTGCCCGCGCTAGGGAAGACCGTCACCAATCACTTGTGGTGGTTCAATCATCATCACAGCAGATGCTTGCACCGTAAAACGCGGGAGCATTTGTGCGATGAAAGGAAGCGGCAATACACGCTGACGATCCAGTTTCACTAATACGAGGCCATTTTCGTCATTGACAATTGTTCGAATTCGGATGCTCTCATCCACTGATTTCACGAGTTGCTCCGCAGCAGCCGCGGGATCATCACTTATGACCGCGGCTCGCACTGCTGATCGCGAAAGATCGGAAAGTGAGAGATGGTCATAGATGATGATTCCTGTCGCGAGCACAAAGACCATGCACGCCACAGCGAGTGGCAAGATGAGCGCAAATTCCACCGTTGACTGGCCTCGTTGATTTTTGCGCCGCAATGTATACGTCACCAGTTTCAGAATGTTGATTCGGCGCGAGACAAGACTGTGTCGAGAATTGAATCAAACAGTGATCCGATTTTGCCTGCTCCGCCGCCTGCAGTAGCCCATGTGATCACGCCAATTGCGACAACTGCCGCCACAAGTAAAATCAATGCGTACTCAGTGGTTGCCTGTCCGCGTTGGCGATGACGCAGGAAACGCGGAAGCCGTCGCAAGAGACTGAAATCCTGCCAAGCCTCGATGAATGAAAGAATGCGAATAAAGATGTTCATGGTTGCTCCGTGGAATACGTGACGATGGCCGTGTCTGAAAACGGCAATTGCAGTGAGGAAAATGATGAACTCACGATTGGGAACATCGTCAACACGATGAACGATGGCAAGATGCAAAACACGAGCGGGAATGTCAATTTTGCTGGCACTTGACGAATACGTATGTCCGTATCACGCTGACGCTGCCGGCGTGCTTCCTCAGACAATCGGTCAATCAAGTTGACAAGGGGTAATCCGTCGCTGTCGGCTGATAACACCATGTCCAGAAATACCGCCGAACGAGTTCCGAGAGATATGCGAAGTGGCGTGATCGCTTCACCCAAACTCATTCCATGATGAAGTGATCGCGCAACGTCTTGGCACTGAGTGCGAATTGATGCAGGTGCAAGCTCCGCAACGCGTTCAAAAGATTGTGAGATTGTCAGACCGGCGCGTAATGACACTGCAAACGCATCAATAATTGCAATTAGCGCTGCATGATCAAGTGGATCAGCGGTGACGCGAGAAATTGTTCGGCGAATCCATCTCCAGCCGAGCCAACTCAAACCAAGTCCGACACACAACACAACAAAGCCATTTGCGGTGCCAAACATCGTCTCTCGTGCATCTTCGCTGACAATCGCGGCAAATACTGTGAGAGCAATAGGGATGAAGGTGAGAATGCGCGCTGATAGTCGACTTTGAGCACTTGCCACCGCCAATTCATCACGTGCGGTTGCGATTTCACGTAACACCACTGCTCCACGGTCGAGCGCTTGAGGAACGAAGAAACCCTGCACTAAGGCTGCTCGTAACAACCACAGTGTTGTGCGGTCATCTTCATGTGTTGCTCGCAATGTGGCGGCTTCGAGCGCAGAGGTAACGCTGAGTTGCGTTCGCAAGAGTTGAACAATCTCGCGGATCACATCAGGAATGTGAGTTGGCAATGCGAGTAGCGCATCGGCGGCAGTTGAGTTATGGCGCGTTGAGCGTGACAATGCCTCAAGACAATCGGCGTGGGACCAAGACTCAGATCGTGTGGTTGGTACTGATTCCTTTGGGATTGACTCGACAACTGTTGTATCTCGGACGTGTGTAAAGCGCCGACGAGTTAAAAGGCGATCGCAGTACTTCATTACCAATGGAACAGCAGTAATGCACAGACCTGTAGCGAGAAGTAATGAGAAGATGAGATCACGCATGCATTGTCTCGTTTGCGTTCTTAGAATTTTCTTGCTCCAGAATATGGACCGGTTGCACTGATAATTCACCAGACGTAGATGTGATGACACGTCCAACGAAAGAGACACCACGCCTGCCATCGTGTGAGCGTTCAACAAACACCACGTAGTCAATGGCGCTTGCGATCGCACGATGGACGACCGGATCCGTCCACTGTGGGCTTCCACGCATCACCAGTGCTGATAAACGATGAAGGGCATCAAGTGGACTTTGTGCGTGACATGTTGACCAACAGCCCCTGTGGCCGGAAGTGAGAGCCATCAACATGTCGAGTGCCTCACTGCCTCGTACTTCGCCCACTACGAGACGGTCTGGCCTTAGGCGTAGAGACGTTCGAACGAGATGTTGAAGATTGATTTCACCGACTCCTTCCACATTTGCAGGACGCGATTCCAATCGCACTACGTGAGGGTGATGTGTTGGTAATTCTGCGGTGTCTTCAATGAGAACTATTCGCTCACGTGGATCACAATGTGACAACACAGCGGCAAGCAATGATGTTTTTCCAGATGATGTTGCACCAGCAACGACCACATTGCTGCGTTCACGAACGAGGGCATTCATAGTTGCTGCGAGACGTTCATCACCGAATTGAGTGAAGTCGAGAATGTTCTTGGAGAATTTGCGAATGCTCAGAACTGGCCCATCAACAGCAACGGGCGGAATCACAACACAAACACGCGAACCATCAACAAGTCGTACGTCAACAATTGGGGAAAGTGCATCAATACGTCGCGATGTGCGCCGCAAGATACGTTCAATAATGAGTGATACTTCATCTCGTGCGATTGAGCCAACGCGATGAATGCCACGGTGGTCTTCAATAAATACGTCCGTACCACGAACAACCATCACTTCTTTTACGCGTGGGTTATCAAGATGGGGCTGCAACGGGCCTAAACCGTTGATGTCGGCGAGAGTGACGCGAACTATGGAGTCATGCTCTCGCTGTGAGAGAAGTGGCGAGAGCGTGCGCAAATGTTTGCTAGCCGTCTCGTAGTCATTATCGGCAGATGAAAGGACGAACGATCGAAGTTGGTCGATAAGGGATTGAGACATGTGAAGCTGTTACAACAACTCAGGGAGATTGTTGCCGCAGACCTGTTCGTATCGAGAAGTAAACAGTCCAGCATCAACCGCACGACACACGGCGGGTGTGACGGGAATAGTTGCAAGTATTGGCGAGCCAATCACGTACTCAATGTCCTTGGCATTCAGTGCACGACCATCTTCTTCCACCACAACAACCCCCGTGGGTTTTGGGAGAAGAGTTGCGCGACGTAAAGACAAGTAACACTGACGTGTTACCAAGACAACATGCTTTGCGATCGCACGTAATTCGTCGGGGACAAAGCTGGTTCCTGCATCGATGAATACTGGCATTGGCATGGAGGAAAGTACATGTGCAAGGTCACACCAGCGTGGTTGACCTTCTACGAATTTCTCACCGCGATGAACAACAATGAGTCCATTTACCGTGGAATTACCAAGTAACAACAATGCTTCACCGTCAGCGGTTTGATTTTCGGCAAGCCATTCGTTAACTCCAGGACTATTAGGTTCCGACATCCCAAGTGCTGCGGGGACATCACCACATAAATCAATGAACAATGCAGAACCGTGTCGAGTCGCCGCCTGTAATGCAGTTGCACAAGCGGTAATGGTGGTTCCGCTGCCACCTTTTGACGACATGAACACTGTGAGCACGACAACCTCCTTGCACAGACGTCGCTGACCCGTCTGGACAGAGACGCGGGGTAAATGTGTGCAGGTATACGGAGTAAAAGGAGAAAAGTGTCGAGAATATTTCGACGCAGGATTGAGTTAGCGCACTTCGTTTATTAGAACTTCGCCGCGCACGTATTTGGCGAGATTGTCAACAAATAATTCCTCAGCGCGCAAGTAACTACCGTGGGTTTGTCCGCTTGCATGTGGTGTGATGATCACATTGGGCATGTCCCATAACGGGCTTTCTGCTTCCAGTGGCTCTTGAGCAAAAACGTCGAGTCCTGCGCAAGAGAGGTGTCCTGACTGCAACGCATCGATGAGAGCCTGTTCGTCAACCAGTTCACCGCGACCAATGTTCACGAATCCGGCCCCTGGTTTCATTGCATTGAATACCGAAGCATCGATGATGTTGCGTGTGTCGTCAGTTAGTGGAAGTGCGATCACTACCCAGTCTGCTGTTCTCACTGCGTCGAGTAATGAAGTCAGTGGAAACGTGGTGCATGGTTCATCGCCAGTTGGTGTTCGACGACATGCGATAACAGTCATGTTCATGGCTTGTGAAAGACGCACTACTTCTAAGCCGATGGAACCAAGACCAATCACTGTGACGGTTGCACCATCTAATTCATGAAACGAATGCGGTGTCCATTCATGATTACGTTGATGTTGCATGTACAACGGCAAGTTCCGACTAAGAGCAAGCATGTACATCATCACTGTTTGTGCGATGGGCGATGCAGCGGCTCCAGTTGAGGTTGACAAACGGATACCACGTTCTCTGAAGGTGGTGAATACCGCGTTATCAATACCCGCTGAAAATGTATGAAGCCACGAAAGATTGGGAGACTTTAAAGCGGACAGCATGAAGCCGCGGGTTCTCTCAGGCCATATGTCGCCACTGAAGAAAGCGACGGTGATGGTGTCTAGAACGTCCGGCGACAACACCTCATTGCCTTCGTAGATAATTGGCGTCATGTGTGGAGCGGTTGCAAGAAGCGCGTCCTTACGACGTTCCCACACGTTGTCGCTCACCAATACGACAAGAGGCACACCGCTATCGACCATGGCTCCACATTAGAGAACCGCTACCGTCACAGATGTGCGTGGATTCATGGTTGCCGTGATGTCACTCATCAGCATGATGAGTCCATCACATTTGGGCTCAGGCGATGACGTCCAGCCCCGCAATACTGAAGCGGTTGTCACCTCTGTTTCTCCACAATTGCCAGACGGAGTGAAAGTCGACATTGTGGGAACCGACACATTTGTGCGTGTGCGCTCAAATGGTCATGAAGTAGTGATTCCTGGGTATGAGCAAGAACCATACATTGAGATTTCGACGGCCAACGAGGTGCGCGTCAACGTCAATTCCATTACCTATCTGTTGAACCAAACGCGTTACGGAAGCAATGTTCCTGAAGTGACGGCTGATGAGGTGCAATGGGAAACCGTGTCAACAAATGGTGAATACATGTGGCACGACCATCGCGTGCACTGGATGAGTCAAAAACCACCAGCGCCGATGAATGGTGATGGACTCATACAAACGTGGGTGATTCCTCTCACGGTTGATTCACAAGCAATCACTGTGTCCGGAGAGTTGTATTTACGTGATGCTGCATCACGTTTGTGGTGGGGCATTGGAGCACTTGTTCTGATCGCGGCAGTTGTGTTGTCGATCGCAAATCGACGTGCACTGCTTATTTTGTTACTGGTGATCAGTACAGCGGGAAGCATCATTGGTGCAATGGAATTTCTTGGTTTGCCGGGTGATGCGAGAATCACGCCACTCATGTTTGTTTTTAGTGCTGTAGCAACTGTGTTAAGCGCAGTTGCCCTAATCGCTCACGCTAAGGGACGTTCGATGATCGTTGACCCAATTGTTGCCGGTGTTGGTCTCACGTTTCTCGTGCTGACTTGGCAAGTACGTGATCAGGTTCGTGCGTTTTATGTTCCGGGTCTTGATGCGGAGTTTCTCGCGCGCATCATTGTTCCGACCATCTTTGGAGCAGGCATTGTTGCTCTTGTTGATGGTGTAAAACGCGTCGTGTTTCCTGACGTTACAAAGGACTCAGTAATCGCAACAGTACAATCTGATTGAGTTTTAATCAGACTGACAGCAAGTCGCGAGCACCTGTATCACTTGATGGGTGACGCAGTTTGCTCATTGCACGCGCTTCGATCTGACGGATGCGCTCACGTGTGAGATTGAAATGTTCGCCGACTTCTTCCAGTGTGCGTTGTTCACCGACTCCGTCGAGGCCGAAACGCAGACGCAAGATTTCACGTTCGCGCTCATCAAGTGGGGCAAGAAGACGCTGAATCTCTTCTGGTAACAACGCGGTTGCGGCGGCTTCGAATGGCGACTCTGCGGATCGGTCGACAACGACATCGCCCAATTCGGCATCACCATCTTCACGAAGTGGCTCAGACAATGACAGCGGCTCGGCAGCGAATCGCAGTGCTTCGGTCACCTTGTCTTCGGGCATCTCAACTTCTGCTGCCAATTCGGCAAGCGTGGCTGGACGGCCGTACTTCAACTCAAGGCGCGAGCGAGCCTTCTGCAAACGCGCCAAGGTGTCGCCAGCATGGACTGGCAGACGAATTGTGCGACCAGTGTTCGCGATTCCACGGGTGATTGCCTGGCGGATCCACCAGGTTGCATACGTGGAGAATTTGAAACCCTTACGCCAGTCGAACTTCTCGACTGCGTGCATGAGACCCAAGTTGCCCTCTTGAATGAGGTCAAGAAGGGGCAAGCCAGATGCCTGATACTTCTTTGCGATCGAAACAACGAGACGCAAGTTGCTCTGGACGAACTGACGCTCAGCGATTTCGCCAGCGCGGGCGACCTTGCGCAGTTCGCGACGTTGCGTCGTTGATAAATCCTTGGTGTTTGCCATCTGCTCGGCGGCTTCTTTGCCAGCTTCGATGGCTTTTGCAAGACGAACCTCGTCGTCTTTGGTCAGCAGTGCGTACTGTCCGATGTCGGTGAGATAAAGACGGACAAGGTCTTCTTCATCGCGGTCGACACGATCCTTCGCCACTGTGTTCCCTCCCATTCGATCCAACTCCAGACCGAATATCGGTCAGGATACCGAAAGGGGTCTGTCAGACAACTTGCAAAAGGACAACATTTTTTGAGTCACATATGCCTGTCATCAGACAGAAAGACGACACGTTGACATCCAAACAAACGTTGCAGTTGTTAGCGTTTGGGCCATGTCGAACCCTCTGTTAAATGAAAAATCGATGGGCTCAGCCGTAGCCCGCGAGGAAGGCGGAGTTGGCTGGGCTGCTCCGTCAGCACAAACTGGCCAAGTAGACACATGGAATCCACCAATCAGCGATGGCCCGGTGTCTCGTTGGGACAGCGGAGTGATGACCGTGTCAGGAGCAGCATCTGCGACGTTGATGCTCGCGTTGTTGTTGATTGCGAGTGCCACCGTTACATGGTTCGCGATTGATGAACCAGTGGAAGGACAGTTGCAGTTTCCTACCGGTTGGGTCATTGGAGGTTTGATCATTGGTCTCATTGCGGTAATCGCTGCATCGTTTAAACCACATCTGTCGAAGATTTTGGCACCGATTTATGCGATCGCAGAAGGTGTTGTTGTCGGCGCGATTAGTCGCGCTTATTCAGTGGAATACGACGGCATTGTGATTCAGGCAGTGGGTGCAACACTTGGTGTGTTCGTTGTAATGCTGTTGCTGTATCGCTCGCGAGTCATTCGGGTAACCGAGAAATATCGACGCATTGTGATGGGTGCCATTTTCGGATTGATGGCGTTTTATCTGATCTCGTTTATCTTCGGCATCTTTGGTGCGATGCCATCTTTTATTACTGACGCGTCACCAATGGGAATTGGTTTTAGCGTTCTCGTTGCTGGTATCGCAGCATTTACGCTTGCGCTTGACTTCGACATGATCGAAATGGGCGCAAAAAATAAGATGCCTGCCTACATGGAGTGGTATTCAGCACTCGGATTGCTGGTCACTCTCGTGTGGCTCTATCTCGAGATTCTGCGTCTGCTTGCAAAATTGCGCGAAAACTAATAATCACACCTTCGATAAGAAGTTCAACAACGTGGCATTAAACGCTGTTGGATCTTCTTGCTGAATCCAGTGGCCAACTTTGGGGATGATTGATACACCCTGCAAGTTGGCCACTTTCTTTTCCATTGATGCAATCGCTGTGGGATTATTCGCGATCACCATGTCTCTTTCGCCACCAATGAAGAAGCATGGCATCGTTAGTCGTTCGCCTGTCATGTTTTTTAGTAATTCATAATTCGCATCGAGGTTTCTGTAGAAGCTCACTGGTCCAAAAAAACCGGACTGTTCAAATTGTGAGACGTACGTTTCGAAGTCATCGATACTGAGCCACGACCACGGTAATGGTGGTGGTTCTTCCGTATGCGTTAACCAACCGGTTCCTTCCATTGGCGGAAGGGGATCTTGCGGCGCACGCGCACCATCACCAGATGCCATCCACAAAATGCGACACATTGTGTTTCGTACGTCGTGCTCTAGTTCGCGCTCTGCGTCATTTGGTCGTTGGAAATACAGCATGTAGAAGAAGCGATCACCAAAGCGTTGAGTGAAAAGTTCTGTTGGTCGCATTGGCCATTGCGTGTATGGCACGCTCACACCAACGATTGCTTTTGCTCGTTCTGGTCGGAGTCGTCCGAGTTCCCACACGATGAACGAACCCCAGTCATGACCAACATAAATCACTTGTTGTTGTCCGTACTGTTCGGCGATCTCAATAAGGTCATTGGTCAGATGTTGAATGCCGTAATAAGTGACATCGTCTTTCGGTGCTGAACTGTCGGCGTATCCGCGGTTGTTGGGGGCGATCACGTGATAGCCCGCATCGGCAAGTGGTTGCATCTGATGACGCCAGGAGTATGCGCTTTCTGGAAAACCGTGCACCAACATGATTATTGGTGCGCCAACATCACCTGCTTCGAGAACAGACAAACGAGCACCAGTTACGTCTTTGAACGACTGTCTGACCGCACTCATCAATTGATTATGACGTTGAAGAGAGACGAGCGATGACTTCTACTGCGTGCTCAATGTGATCGCGAGTATCGATCACACATGTCTGCAACATGCGAGCGGTGCCGGGGTCAACACGCGGATCAACCGTGGCTAGATGTGCGCTATATGTTTGAAGCATCGTGGGCAAGATGACTTGATACATCAACTCAAATTTTGCAATGGTCGACGCGGGTGTATTCGTATCAAGTTGCGCAACTTTGGCAACTAATTCGTCCTCTCTATTGACTACCCATGTGGACGCCTCTTTATCCCATAAAGCTGGAATGCGACCGTGCCATAACTGCGCGTGATCAGCATGAATGTGGGCATGAGAGCCACACAACACTCGAGCAGATGGTTCTTCAATCACATCAATCCAACGGCTGAGCGTTGACGCGATCAATAACTCGCAGTGTTTGTAAGCGTTGGCTCGATGCCCCACATCGTGGATGGAATGTGCAAAGTCGGCCATGAGAGATGTTTAAGCCCGTCGGGTGGTGGGATTCTCAGCAAGAGCTGCATCGTCAATTGGGGCTCCAGTGATTTCGCACGTCCAGTATGTGCCCTCTTCCAAGCGCTGCAACGCGGTGTCAACATCGGCAAGATCGGCTTCGATGCGGTCGAGGTCAATGGATTCCGGATTCACGGTATTCATCGTAGAGCGGTGGTGAGCATCAAGATGGTCTGTAGCGTTTTTCGCTATGCCTTTTCCTTTTCCCGCACTTGATGGCTCAGCGCCACGCACACAGAAATTCAATGACGTCCCCGAGTTCGGGATTGATCCATCAAAGCGTTACACCGCAACGATGGACACATCGATGGGTCAGATAGTGATTGCGCTTGATCCGATTAAGGCACCCAAAACTGTCAACAACTTTGTGTTTCTCGCGGGATATAAGTATTTCGATGGCATTATTTTCCACCGCATTATCAACGGGTTTGTTTGTCAAGGTGGTGATCCCACCGGTACCGGTCGTGGTGGTCCGGGATATCGCTTTGAAGATGAGTTGCCAAAAGCTGGTCAATACCAAATCGGTTCTGTTGCAATGGCAAACGCTGGCCCGAATACGAATGGTTCACAGTTCTTTTTGATCAGTGGTCCAAGTGGTGCATCGTTGCCACCGCAGTACTCACTCTTTGGTCAGATAGTTAAAGGACTTGATGTGCTTGATCAGATGCAGAAAGTTCCGACCGACCGCTCTGACAAACCTCTCACCGATGTTGTAATTAACACGGTGGCAATTTCTGTCGCCGACTAGTTATTGTTCGTCGCTCAGCGGTAACGAACGACGTCGGTGTCGGCGCTCGTTGCCCAACGCAGAATCTTTGTAGCGGCCGTTCCGAGCGGGCGAAAGACCACACGTTCCGTGACGGGTAGCCACGGGAGTCGAAGATCTTTGCGGGCCCACACAGGCAGTGTTGAAATCGCTGCTGCACACAATGTTGCGTAGGCAGCCTTTCCTTTTGCATCGAGTGGTGGTTCCAGCAAGAGGTACTTTGCGGCGTCACGTGACTCGGGAGTGCTTCGCAGTTCGCGTCGATATGAATGCAGTTGGTCACGTAATCCGCGAACTGAAGTGGGAGGAGCGGGAATACCCATCTTGCGTGCAACAACCGCCATGTCTTCCACGTAGCCATCTGCATCGAGGGGAGTTAGAGGTGTTTCAGCAAAGGCTTGGTACGTAGCAAGGAAACTGTCGACCTCTGCAACATGTACCCATCGCAAGAGATGTGGATCATTTGCCGCGTACGGCACTCCATCGCGCGTGGTGCCAACGACCGTCTCATGCACAGCGTGAATACGAGCAATGATTTGCTCTGCCATTTCCGCAGTACCAAACGTGGTGATCGCAAGAAAATCAGCCGTGCGTTGGAGACGACCCCATGGGTCATTACGAAAATCTGAGTGTTGTGCAACACCGGTCATTGCAAGGGGATGCAGCGACTGCAACAGCAACGCACGAATACCACCGATGAACATTGATGCATCGCTGTGCACTCGACGAACTGGGCGGTCCTCTGAAAACCATCGGGGACCCTCTGCGAGCATGATTGAGCGCGACTTTTCTTCCGCATTGTCTCCGATGATTCTCTCGCGCAACGCGGTGGCCAAGGCGACACGCACGTTTTCAAGATTGGGTGCGAGAGCGTCAAGTGCCGAAGCCATACGTCAATCGTGCCAAGAAACAGGGCCAACACCTACGCGCTTTCTGTGATTTTCGTGCCAGTAGCCTGACCTCTGTGACTGACAGCACTCCGACGTCTTCTGAACCGTCAAACAATGGGCGAGAGGATCGCCGTATGCCTCGTTGGGTACCGCGAGCAATCATCTTTTTCTGGTTGATGTATCTGGCGACACTGTCGTTTCGTCACGTATTTGATCGGTTGGGTTCTTTTCTCATCCTTCTTCTCATCTCCTTGTTCATCGCACTTGCGGTTGAACCGGGAGTTAATCGTTTGGTGAGACGGGGATGGGGCCGACGAAAGGCGACTGCAGGCATCTTGTTTTCAGTTGTCATTTTTACTTTGGTGTTTTTAGGCGCGGTCGGAACGTTGGTAGCGAGCCAGATCGCAGACTTGGCGCAAAACAGTGAGAAGTACGTGAACGACACTGTTGAGTTCATCAATGACACATTCAACACCAACATTGATCCCGCGGAAGTTAATAAAGAGATCAACGATCCCAACGGTGCGGTACAACGTTTCATTGATTCCCAGCAAGACCGAGTGTTCTCATTGTCGCTCACTGCACTGAATGGATTGCTACAAGCTTTGTCAGTGTTCTTGTTCTCGTACTATCTCGTTGCCGATGGACCGCGAATGCGTCGGGCGATTTGCAGCAGACTTGCCCCGGATAAACAAGTGCGAGTTCTTGACACGTGGGACCTTGCGATCACAAAGACTGGTGGTTATCTGTACTCACGCGCACTGCTTGCAGGATTGTCAGCCTTCTTTCACTGGATTGCATTCCAGGCCATCGGAGCACCTGCGCCAATCGCGTCGGCAGTGTGGGTTGGTTTGGTCTCGCAGTTCCTGCCAGTCATTGGTACATATCTCGCAGGCATTTTGCCAGTGGTGTTGACCTTCATCGAATCACCTGTCAAGGCACTGATCGTTATTGGATTCATTGTTGTGTATCAGCAGTTAGAGAATTATCTATTCGCACCACGTATTACGGCACGCACATTGGAACTGCATCCAGCGCTTGCATTTGGTGCAGCTCTTGCAGGAGCAGCGGTCATGGGTCCCGTTGGCGCGATTCTCGCATTGCCCGCGGCGGCGATGGCTCAAGCATTGGTGAGTAGCAGTGGAACACGACATGTGGTGATTGAGAATCCGTTAATTGAGGGATCTGAACCAAAAACACCTAAACAGCGAAAGACGCGTTTTGGTCGCAACGGTGGCAATGGTGATAGTGGAAACGACGTCACATGAGTGGCATTCCATTTGTGTCACGAATTGACAATGCACCATATGCAATTGCTGAACAGGTTTCACCATGTATTCAACGTGTGATCGCGAATAATCCTTCAAAATTTACGTATCGCGGGACAGGTACATACATTGTCGGCACTAAAGATGTTGTTGTCATTGATCCCGGTCCTGAGATTGAGTCTCATCGTCAGGCATTAGAACGAGCACTCGATGGACGACGCGTGATCGGTGTCGCGGTGACACATTGTCATGCGGACCATTCGCCGTTGGCGGCCTGGCTAAGTGAGTTCTCTGGCGCACCACGTTTTGCAATCGGACCGCATGCGGAACACCCCGGATACGTACACGAAGACGATTCACACTTAGACCCCCCGTCAGAGAAAGACCACGACGACGATGACGAGGAACATAAGGAAACCATCGACACTGACTTTGTTCCAGACATTGCAGTTACAGATGGCGAAACCTTCATTACCACACCAGAGTTCTCGCTGGCTGCTGTTGCAACACCTGGACACACATCGAATCACATGTGTGTTGCATTCGCAGAGGAAAATGCGTTATTCACCGGGGATCACATCATGGGATGGAGCACCACCGTTGTGTCGCCTCCAGACGGTGACATGACCGATTACATGGCATCACTGCAAAAGGTGATTCATAGAAATGATCAAATCTTGTGGCCAACACACGGAGGTCCGGTCACTGATCCACAACCGTTCTTACATGCGTATGCACATCATCGTTACGAGCGCGAACGCCAAATCATCGCGCAATTAGAACACGGCCCGCGATCAATTCATGAGATCGTTGAAGTGTTATACGTTGATGTTCCACAACCTCTACACAAACCTGCGCGACGTAGCGTGTGGTCCCACTTGCGCAAACTATCCAACGATGGAGTTGTCACGATGGTCGACGGCGATCAACCGCGTTTGTTATCGATATATCAATTGGTGCCGGGCGCTCACCACGCCTGACAAATCGCTATTTTCGTTTGTCTCTATTCGCGCGACGACGGCGCCAAGCGAAGCCGGCTAGACGTTCACCAATCAACGTGATAACCGCTGACAACACGATGACCCACCACACGGATACATCATCGGCTTTAAAGATCAGAAAGTTGACCTCTGTTTTTTTGGTGTTTGCAACTACAAACAAAACGAGAACGACAACAGCGACTGCTGCGCCAATGATCGCGAGATTTGGACCAGTGTCCTTGGTCTCTTCGGAACGATTTTCTGCCACGCCTTCATTTTACAATGCCGGCCGGAAGGGTCAATGAATCAAAAAATGCAAAGAAGTCTTTCGAAGACTTACTGACGTAACGGTTACCGTTTTTCATGCGCCGATCGAGCACTTCACCAGCGCGATCAGTTGTTCCAAAACCGCTGTATTTTGCCGCTTGCGGCCAGGTTCCGTTGATGTCCAACTGCATCGCCGTTTTACACCCAAGCATCTTCATCACTTCAGCGAACATGTCGATGTCAACATCACCAGCAACGGCGAAAAGTAGACGACCATCAAATCGCAAACATGCACCAGAGCGATACGTATAGATCACTTTTCCGAAGTCATCACCCCAATAGGTATTGCGATATTGATCCAACGTGATCTCTCCATTCATCACAATCGGTGGAAGATTTTGTCGGAGGGTTTTCCATGTCCCGTCATTGAAAATATCACTGCCAAAAACCCCAATGGTTGCGCGACCGTTGTTGTCAATTGCAAGCGTGGCCTCATTGTCTCGTAGTTCTCGCAACATTTTGCCTTCGGTGTAGTACCCACCTTGGTAGTGCTCAAACCGAAAGCCTCCATTGAAAGCAAGCACTAGTGAAGGAAGAGCTTCTTTCATCACACGGTCGCCGTTATTCCACTTCCCACCGGGTAGCTCGTTGCCATTAAATAAGCCTGCTGTGAGTCGTGATTGGTCAATCACCATTGCGGTGGCAAGGACTGATGCGTAGTCAGCAAACGGACGAAATGAAGTTGCGTATGCGACGGGCGACCCGGAGAGCTCTGCGAACTTCACCCACTTTCCCTCACCATCAAGTGCGGGCGAAACAACAGGTGTGATTGGTGCGGGTCGGCCGGTGTCATTAATGACTCCATTGGATGGATCAGGAACAACTGTTGTGGGGGTGGTGGCTGGCGGGACTGTGGTTGACGTTGGCTCTTCAACATCGTCTTCAACGGTAAGTGCGAGTTCATCTGCTGCTTCTGTTGAAGGCGGATCACCTTTCATAACTTGTTCGAGTCTGTCGACAATTACACCAAGGTCGTTGTTACGCGCCCACGCTGCCACATTTTGCTGAATCGAATCGCCCGGGTGATCCACGATGTACTTCGCAACGGAGGCTCCTACCATCAGTGAAAAAATCACGACAAAGAGTGCAATTGTTTTTGTGATGGGATGTTTTAGCCACATGCGACGTCAAGCGTAGAGGGTTAAGTGCTACTGCCTTTGTCACGAAGGTGACGTCCGATATAGGCAACCACCACTTGATGTGTCTCTCTATCGAAATACACATGAATTCGAACGAGGTGGGTTTTTCGTCCACGCCGAATGTGAGCTTCCGCCATTACCGGCCGTCCCCGCCATTCAATGAGGTAGTCCGCTTCAAACTTCTGACGGGCAGTGTCGGATACCTTGGCTGCATAATCGAGGCCCATTTGCCGACAAGCCAGCACGATGCTCGTGTCGGAAATTTCGCCCGCCATCCATCGGCGTGCGACATCGTTTAAGCGCACGAGGTCTTGGAGCACGAGTACAGGATCCGGGCCATGAAGTGTCGCCGCTGATTGAATTGCGCGGTCATGGAATATGAGAAATGGACAGTGAGACTGAGCGATTCGCAGTGCTTCTTCGACAGACGAAATAGATACAACACCGGGAGTGTTGCCTGCCTGAATTTCAAGAGCGACGTTACGAAGCACAATTTCATCGAGTTGAACACCCTTTTGTTCAAGTTCGTTTCGTTGACGTTCGATGATGTGGTCGGCACTTGACAGCGACGCTTCAAGTTCCATGATTTTTGATTCAAGTTCTTCTGCGCGACGCTCAGAGTCTCTTAGAGATTCGGCAGATAAATCATCAGACGTGCTGTGAACAGAATTGTCTTCCGGTCGTTCAAGACTGTGCGTGTCATCAAATTCGTCATCACGTGGTGGAGGGGGAAGATGTGGCATGGGTAGCGATAATGCCGCCGTGGAAACGATTGTTTCGATGATTGTTCGAAACGTTGCGATTCGTGATGCCTGTGGGATGGGCGTGTCGTAACGATTTGGTTCGACGTTGCCAGCCCAGCAGATGTGAATGGATCCAGGGGTCATCATTCGAAGACCACTCATCTCGGAGAAGCCATCCAACGCTCTTGGGTCATTAATCAATACGAGGTGTGCTAACCCCACGAGAGGTCCGAGGCTGTGCCCTAAAAGAGGCGGAGTTCCACGTTCAAAATCTTGAACTTCGATAACAATCGGGAGACGTCGACTCGGAGCATCGTGAATGAGTGCACCGACTTCTTCGCCTTCCAGTTTTGTTGTCAGGACACGAGCCGTATCGCCAACCCGAACGTTTGCATCTTCTAAGACAACATGTGAGAGGGTTTTGCGGACGGTTTCTATCACCGAGCGTTCAGGAATGATCAGTTTTGAAGGTGCAACCTTGCTAGTGGTTGGGAATGTCACATTACGAACATCAAAATGCAGATTGTTATTGATTAATGCAATGGTGACGGTCAAGACGTTGGTGTTATTGGTCTCTGATTTGTTGATGGTGATACGAAAAACGGGATCGTCACTTCGTTCTCGAACTCGCACACTCAATCCAGCCGGACGTGAATCAAATGGATAGTTCTCAGCCAGCCAGTCGGACCATATGTCAACAGCGGTGATGCGGTCTTTCTCAGTGGAGTCGGGTGCAATGAGTGAGACAGCGTACGTAGTTTGCATTAATGATCTCCCTCAGCAAGAAGGAGTACTACGCGCGGGTACGTATCGATCTGATACTCGAGAGTGTCAGCGATACGTTGCGAGCGCATCATGAATGCTGGAGAGTGTGGAAGACACAATGCCAGCATCATGCAAAGACAGTGTAAGGAGTGAGTCAAACGCCGCCGACTCCACATCAATATCAGGGGACAACTGATAGCGAATATTGGGGCGTAACACTGGTTCAGTGATGTCGATACGCGCGAGGCTGTCGGTGTTGTCTTCGATCCAGTCTTGGGCGGCGCGACCAACGGTGCCAACCGACCATCCCGTTGCCATTGTGACGGACCACTTGTTGGCGCGGTCAAGTGGACAATGCATTTCCAGTTCGTCTGGCACTCGGCTCACTGATACCTGCATCCGCACGGATGATTTCGGTACGTCACGGTTATGCATGGTCACAATTACCGTGTCATGTTCTACACACAAAACCATCGGATCATCGTGAAGGTGTTCTGAACTTGTGTACTGCGACGGAGTCACCACTTCCCATACCCACGGACGACCATGAGTGTTGATTTCGGGGATGTGCACACCAAGCCACGGAACAGGAAGCCCCGGCATGGTCACAGGTTTCCACTGCAAAGAGTCGGTGATGTCAGCGAGTGATTGAATGACGCTGTCACTTATCTCCGACACGGTTACACATCGTGGCAAGAAACTGAAACGAAGTGGTGGATACTTGAGTCAATAAGTTCAGCGTTCGTTGACGCTGGTGAGGAATTTCTTTGTGCGTTCTTCCTGTGGATTATCAAGAACTTGTTCTGCGGTTCCTTGTTCGATGATGTAACCGCCATCCATAAACACGACACGCGTACTAACACTGTGTGCAAAACCCATTTCATGTGTGACAACCATCATTGTCATGCCTTCATCAGCCAAGGACTTCATGACGTTGAGAACGTCACCCACAAGTTCTGGATCGAGTGCGCTTGTTGCCTCATCAAACAGCATGACCGCTGGGTCCATTGCCAGAGCTCGTGCAATTGCAACTCGTTGTTGTTGTCCGCCTGACAACTGCGCTGGATAGGCGTCTTCTTTCTCACTGAGACCAACGCGAGCGAGAAGTTGACGCGCTTTCTCTTGAGATTCTGCAACCGAGCGCTTTAACACCTTGCGTTGTGCGATACACAGGTTGCCCATCACGGTCATATGAGGGAAGAGATTGAATGACTGGAACACCATTCCCATTTGGATACGGCACTTATCCACAAACGCATCAGGATGGTTGATGTGAGTGCCCAAAACAAAAACGTCGCCACCAGAGGGCTGTTCAAGAAGATTCACACACCGCAACAAAGTGCTCTTGCCAGATCCAGATGGACCGATAATGCACACGACTTCACCGCGATGAATGTCAAGGTCAATACCACGAAGAACGTCGTTTTTGCCGAAGCTTTTCTGCAGATTGCGGATCGAGATGACGGGTTCGGATGCGCTCATCGCTGTCCTGCCTTAGCGCGACGTTCTAACCACGCAGAGAGCTGGGTGAGTGGAATGGTCAGAATGAGATACACAAATCCGGCAACGATCAGGGGAGTTGCGTTCGCTGAGTCGTTTACACCATCGCGACCAAATCTGGCCAAATCTTTTGTGGCAGTAGTGACGCCGAGAACAGAGATCAGACTGGTGTCTTTAATGAGGAGAACTAATTCGTTAGTGAGTGGTGGCATGATGACGCGCAATGCTTGAGGAACAATGATTGTTCCCATCGCTCGCGGGTATGACATACCGAGCGAACGAGCCGCTTCCATTTGTCCGCGCGGGATTGCTTCAATGCCCGCACGAACCGTTTCGGCCATGTAGGCGCCAGCAACAAGCGCAAGGGGAATGGCACCTTGTAAATACGGGTTGGGCCAGCGCCAACCAGTTGCAATCGGAATTCCGAATCCGAGGAGCAGCAAAGTAACAAGCAGTGGAATACCGCGAAAAACTTCGATGTAGATGGCGGCAAACCATCGATACGGACGAACCTTTGATAACCGCATGAGTGCAAAGATGAGTCCGAGAAAAAGACCACCAGCAAAGCCCAAACCAGTGAAGATCAGTGTGTTGCGTGCAGCGGTGGTGAGAATGTCGGGGAATTGGTCGGTGATGATGTCCCATCGGAACATCGCACGTTGTAGGCGGCCCCAATCGACAAGCAGGATGATCGCCGCGAGCACAATCAACGAGAACGTGTATACGCCGTATCGAATGTATTGTGATTTTTTTCGCGGGCTTAACGCCATTGCGATCCCCTGCCTGTCGTTGGGTAACTACCTATACAGGTTTATTTATTCTGCTGTGATCAGCTGAAGTACTTGCTGTACAGAGTGTCGTAGCGACCATCTGCTTGCATTTCAGCAAGAACTTCGTTGAGTGCTTCGATCAGGGCAGTGTTTTCGAGCGCTGCCGCAAATCCGTAGTTCTCGTCTGTTTCGAATGTGGCGGTCACGGTGGTGGTGCCCATTTCCTTGACGCGATCAACGTTCACTGGAAGGTCTTGCAAAATTGCATCTACCTGGTTCGAGTCAAGAGCAAGGAACATTGCTGCTGGGTCATCAAATTCTTGAATTGTTGAACCAGTTGCGTTCTCTTCTGCATACACAGCACCCGTTGTTCCTGCTTGCACTGCAATGGTCTTGCCAGCAAGTGATTCGAGGGTGGTGTAAGTCTCGGCATCGTCACTACGCACCATCAAAGATTGTGCTGCGTTGTAGTACGGATCTGAGAACAACGCATTTTCGGCACGCTCATCTGTAATCGTCATTGCTGATGCAACAATGTCACAGTCGCCTGCGGCTGGCTTTAACCAGATGCCGTCAAATGGTTGAACAGACACATTGAGCTCAAGGGCATATGTCTCGGCGAATCCGCGCATGATGTCCATGTCGAATCCGGTCCAGTTGCCGCTCTCATCTTCAAATTCGAACGGTGGGTATGGTGCGTCTGTACATACGGTGAGCTGACCTTCATTGACAACGTCAAAGGTCAATTCTTTTGTTTCAGTTGAGCCACCTGCTGCGGTGGTGTCGCTGCTGCTTCCGCCATCGTCATCACCACAGGCGGCAAGGCCTGCGGTCAGTGTGATCGCTGCAAATGCGGCGACGAATTTTGTCTTACGAGACAATCGGGACATGAATACTCCTTGGGGAGGTTGGTTACTTGTGGGTACGAACCTTATCTCACAGAGTCGAGGCGTTAGTGAGGTCATTCACTTTTGTCTCTAGTTCCTCGGCGCTCAGCGCTCCCAGATGGAACCAGATGATGTCCCCGTCCTTATTGACAGCGAGCGTGGCCGGAACCGAGGGGATCTTTAGAGCGGTGAGCAGGTCTCCAGTTTCGTCCCAGTACATCGGGAAGGTGAGCCCAGCCTCATTGATGTATGCAGTGGTCCTATCGAAGTCGTCGCCAATATTTACTCCAACCACGTCGATCGTTTCGCCATGAGCGGTAGAGACCTCTTGTAACCGAGGTAGTTCCTCGCGACATGGTGCGCACCACAATGCCCACAGATTGATGATGGTGACGTTGTCGCCGGTGATTGTTTCGGTGCTCGTAGCGGTATTGGAAGACACAGCAATGACCTCTGTACTTGGCCACGAGTCAGTACCTGATGATGACCCAGACGAACAAGCAGTAAGCAATCCAGTGATTGCTGCCATTGCAATAGAAAGAATAAAACGACGCGAAAACATGTATCGCTACGTCACGATGATGGTGACGGAGGTATGGGCACCAATGGTGCATGCGCCGATGTACGTTCCCGGCGTTTTGAAGGTGTAGCGACCAGTCTCACCAGGTCGAACAGTGATGAAACTGTAAGAGTGAACCGCAGAGTCTTGATTGATGACTTCGAGAGTGTCGCCTACCTGCAATGTGAGATCCGTCGGTGGCTGGTTTGGAGGTGACTCGCCTCGGTCCAGCAGTTCTTTCGTACCTGCCTCAATGGTGAACGAATACAGTTCGGAAGAGTCCGAGTCCGAACGGGTAAGTGCAAAGCCGATAACACCTGCAACAACAACAATCATCACTGCAATTGACGCGATGATCGCTTTCCCCCATCCGGACATCGAACGCTTCGACATGATCAGGGAGCTTCTTCCAAGACCGGAACAGAAATGGTGATCTCTCCAGCGTTTTTGAATGTGAGTGTTAATTCAATGGTGTCGCCAGTTTGCAATGGATTCACTAACCCGATGAACATGATGTGGTAGCCACCTGGTTTCAATTCAACTGGAGTGCCAGCAGGAAGTGCAATTTCCATCACCTGCTGCATTTTCATCTCGCCTGACATGTCGTTATCCATGTCGCTGTGGTCCATAGTGTCGTCAGACATTGAAGAGTGATCCATGTCGCCCTCATCCATTGACATGTCGTCTGACGCCATCACCATTTCGTGAAGTTCTACTGATTCAGCAATCGATGAATCAACAGATGCACCGAGCAAAACGTCATCAATAGGTGAAGTGATGGTCATGTATGCGGCACCCGTAGTTGTTGCTGCTGGGCTGGTGCGGGCCCACTGACCAGTGATTGTTAACTCACCTTGGATATCGGTTGCAGTTGTTGTGTCTGATGACGAGATGTCATCGTCCCCGCAGGCTGCTAAGCCAAAGGTTGTGAGAGCGAGCCCCGTGATTGCAAGATGCTTGATGTGATGATATTTCATTGGTTCCTTTCAATAATGGACGTTGCATTACGTCAGAAGAATTTTTAGATCGTTTGCCATGTCATCGGCGGTGAGACCGTATGGCCACTCGACAACCACAACGCCTTGGTCATTCACGACGTATGTCGTTGCACTATGACCAACTTCAATTGTGCCATCCGGATTTTTTGTCACGCTTGATGATGCTTGAAAGGCATCTTTGACCGCTGTGAGTTCAGCATCTGATGCGGGTATGAGTGCGTGATACTGATCTGAAAACGATGACAGATATGCCGGAAGTACGTCTTTTGTATCGCGCTCTGGATCTACGGTCACCATTGCTAGTTTCACACGATCAGCAAGGTCGCCGAGTTCTCGCTTTGCGGCACGCACGGCTGCCAACGTTGTGGGGCATAGGTCTGGACAGTTGGTGTACCCGAAATAGACGACTAAGACCTGGTCCTCGGGAGCGACAAACTGAAATGGTTGTGATGTGTCGGTGAGGACCTCAGTGGCTGTCACCGTTGAGACAATTTTCTCCGCCGGGGGTTCATATCCGATCAAAGTCGACTTGTCATTGTTGCAGGCGGAGAGCATGGCAAATCCCACCAATGCCAGCAGTGCAATTGGCACTCGAGTCTTCAAAAAACGTCTCACTCCACTTCTATTGCTACCGTAAGTAGACGTTGTGAGCAGAAGCGTCAGTTCCCAGGGTGTGACACATACTTTGTGACATGCGACTCATTCGTAGGTGCCAAGCACAATACTTTTAGACGGTGCTACACGAACGGGTGAAGAGACGCGACATTGAGGGGCTGCGTGCAATCGCCGTTGGCATTGTCCTTCTATACCACGCGGGTTTTTCATGGATGCAGGGTGGCTACATCGGAGTTGATGTCTTTTTTGTGATCTCAGGCTTTCTGATCACGTCACTCTTAGTGCGAGAGCGAGAAGATACGGGTCGAATCTCACTTTCAAACTTTTATTCCCGTCGAGCTCGACGCATTTTGCCAATGTCAGCTGTTGTTGTGGTTGCCACTTTGATTGCGTCGTTGCGTTGGCTTGAACCCTTGCGGCGCGAAAGTTTGGGAGTTGATGCGATTGGCACAGCAACATTTTCTTCCAATCTCATTTTTGCTGATCGTGGTGCTGATTATTTGCAGGCTTCTCTTCCGCCGTCGCCTCTTCAGCATTACTGGTCTCTCGCTGTTGAGGAACAGTTCTATTTGGTGTGGCCAGCACTCATCATTTTGGTAACACTTGGCGTTCGACACACTCGCTTAAAAGTTGGCATCACCAGCGGTGTAGTTGCGATTACATCCTTTATTGCATGTATGGCCTTAATGGATTCGGCGCCTGCATGGGCGTTCTTCTCACCACATACACGCGCGTTTGAATTGGCGATTGGTGCGTTGCTTGCTGTACTTCCGATGACGCGTCACCAAATTGTGCGCGCTGCAGAAGTAAGTGCTTCGTGGATTGCGGTGATCGCAATTCTTGTGGTCGCGGTGCTGTTCGATGATTCGATTCGTTTTCCGGGGCCGTGGGCACTATTGCCAGTAGTCCTCACTGCAATTGCAATTCGTGGTGGAGACGCAACGTATGGACCGACTTGGCTATTGCGGGCACCTCCAGTGCAATGGTTAGGGTCGCGATCATATTCTGCGTACTTATGGCATTGGCCGGTACTGATTCTGGCGGAAGCCGCAAGAGGTGAGAAGTTAACGCTTTCTCAAGCAAGTGCTTGCCTTGTTATTTCTCTTGCTTTATCAGAATTGTCGTTTCGCTTCATTGAAAATCCCTTGCATATCAACAAGAAGATTGTGGGGCTACGAGCGCTGTCACTGGCCGCTTCTCTATTGATAGTTGTCGTTGGAAGCGGCATGTTGATGCGCAACAATCCTCCGGTCCTTGCATCCACAGACATCATTGATGCACCGACTTTGACGACAACGACGACCACTCCGAGTCCTGCTGAATCGACCACAACTATTCCAGCGGTTCCTACTGCACCAACGTTGCCGCCCATCACACGTGCAATTCCGCCAGTGATTGAATCATTGACAATAAAACGTGTGCCACAAAACCTCACTCCCACATTAGGCAGGGTGTATTTGGATGAACCAGAGATTTACAAGAACAACTGTCACGTAAATTTTGGTTCGACACAACCAAAAAACTGTGTGTATGGCAATCCTGATTCAACAAAGGTGGTGGGTTTGTATGGCGACTCACATGCAGCACAGTGGTTTCCGGCTTTAAAGTTGGCGGCAGAACAAAACGATTGGAAGTTAATCGTCTACACCAAACGTGGATGTCCTCCAGCAAATATCTTGACGTATTCCAGTGTTCTCGGTCAGACCTATACGCAGTGTGGTGACTGGCGTAAGAACGTGAAAAAAAAGATGCGCGCTGATGGAGTGAAGGTGGTGCTAGTTGTCCACTTTGATCGATTATTGAGCGCGTCAAATCAATTGCCTATTTGGCAGAAGGACTGGCGTGATGGTTTGCAAACAACGATCAAAGAATTGCGTCGCATTGGTGCAGAACCAGTGTTGTTTGCCGATACACCGTATCCAGGGCGAGATGTTCCCACATGTTTGAGTTCAAACATCAACAATGTTCAACAATGCACGTTGGCAGTTAGTGAAAGTTTCCGTGAAGATATTGCGGAAGTACGAAGCGATTTATCCATTGAGAACAACGTCGCTTTACTTCAAACTCGCGACTGGTTTTGTAATAAAACCGTATGCCCCCCGATTGTTGGCAACATTCTTGTTTATAGAGATGACAATCACATCACCACGACATACGCGGAATTTCTTGCACCGTTACTCGCGAGTACGCTCAATCCCACTATCGACTGGTTTACAGCGTCCAAGAGTTCGTGAAAAACTCTCGGCATGGAAAGACGCCGAACACAACGCGAGATTCTGAAGTCACTGATCGCGGCAGGAAAACTCACCGAACAAGAAGCAACTGCAGTGCGTACTGCGCCTGAGTGGGTAGTTCCCATAAAAGAGTTAGTGATGTACCTCGGTGGATTGTTGGTTGTCGCTGGCCTGATTCGCATTGCGGTGTACGCATTTGAAGATGCGTCAACAGTCATTATCTCGATGGCGTTTTATGTTGTTGCACTTGTGACAGGTTTCTTCGCATTTCGTTTACGAAAGAGGACCGGTGTATGGCACCGCTTTAGTGAAGTCTTGGAACTTGGTTCCATGTTGACCGCCGCGCTTGCTACAGGAATCTTGATTACCGATGCGGGCCTTCGAGGTGAGGTCAGCGCAATTATCTGCAGTTCTGCCACATTCTTGTGGTCATTGTGGCGATTACGTTCGACCAAAATGGTCGGAGCAATTGGAGCTGGTCCATCCATTTTCATTGTTGCGATCATGGTGACATCAGAAATCGATGCCCTACAAGACCAGCCCCCGTATCTGGTAGGCATTGCTGGCCTTGTGCTTGTTGCACTTGGTTTTCTCACGGTGCCATTGGCGACACTGCTTCGTGTTTTTGGTTTGATACTCGTTGCGCAATCTGCGATTGCGATGGCGGGTTATCACCATGGAGGTTTTGCAGTGATTGTTCCTATTGGACTTGGAGCCGCCGCCTACGCATACGGTGCAGTCAAGTTCCAAGTAGAGATGTTGATCGTCGGAGCGGTCATGATTATCGCTGGCGTAGCTATGTTCTCAATGTTGAACATCGACAACGACATTGCACAAGGTTTAGTTATCAGTGCGACTGGTCTGGTGTTGCTCGGCGCAACGTATTTTGTTGCGATGCAAAGGAAAGGCAAAGTGCACCACACGTCCGCAACGGCGTAAGGTTTTATTTGCTTTTGTATTCTCGAAAAGCCGCGTATGCGCGTGGTCCATAGACGGTGCCAGGTCCGCCGTTCATGCTGATGGCAACACCAACCATTTCGGCTACTTCTTCTTCGGTTGCTTCAGCCAGTGCAAGTGCTCGGGCATGAGCGGAAATGCATCCGTCGCAGTGAGTGGTTATTGCGATCGCTAACGCGATGAGTTCTTTTGTCTTCTTGCTAAGTTCTCCCTCGGCAAACGCGGCTTTGTGCATCTCGCCATAGCCGGTGTACACGCCTGGAATTTTTTCGCGTAAGTCGCGTCCAAGTGGGGCCAGTTCGTCCATGACCTCGCGGCCAAATCCATGATGGTGATCGCTCATGCTCACAGTCTCGCATGGTGTTTGACGCTTCCGTCGGTACGTTGCTGTATGTGGAAGAAATAACCCTTATCGCCAATGTTGCTGCAACGTTGTACATGGTCGGACTGATTTGGATGGTACAAATTGTTCATTATCCACTTCTTGCGATTGTGGGAACTGAACGTGCTTCAGATGTGGCACAAGAGCACCAACGTCGCACTGGCAATGTGGTGGGGCCACCCATGTTGATTGAGGGTGTTTCCACGCTCGCACTATTGGTGTGGTTACCAGATGACGTGTCGTGGTGGCTGCCATGGGTCAATGGAGTCTTTTTGGCTGTTGCACTTGGTTGCACCATCTTGTTGTCTGTGCCGTTGCACGACAAGATGGCTAAGAATCCGGACTCCACCGTGGGGCATCGTTTGGTGGTGACAAATTGGCCACGCACGATTGCATGGAGTGCTCGGGGAGCATTGTGCATTGTGATGTTGGCACAAGCGCTCTAAGAATTCACGCTGTTCGACTACACACAAACATTGGTGATTGTTCCAACTGATTCGAGTGTCGAAACAATTACGTCGCCCTTTTTGAGAAACTCAGGCGGCTTGCGGGAGTTACCTATTCCGCTCGGTGTCCCGGTGTAAATCACATCACCTGGGTAAAGCTCGACAATGTTTGACAGATACTCCACGATCTCACTCACTGAAAAAATGAGATCGCCCGTGTTGGATGATTGCACTTCTCGACCGTTCACAAAACATGAAATGTGAAGACTGTCTTTGTTGGGGACAGATTGGGCATCAACGACCCACGGTCCAAAGACCGTGTGATTCTGAAAACTCTTACCGAGACAAAATTGTGGAGGATTCGTTGTGAATTGTTCAACACGATTTGAAATGTCTTGGCCAACACAGATACCTGCAATGTGATCCCAAGCGTGATCACGAGAAATTGAGCGACCGCCGCGACCAACAATGAGAACTAGTTCAACTTCCCAATCACTTTGTTCGTTGGTGAGAGGAATCGGTGTGAATGGTGATCCAATCGACGACTGGAATTTGGTGAATACGAGAGGGCTCGGAGGAATATCCAAACCAAACTCAATCGCGTGTTGTCGGTAGTTCAAGCCCACAGCAAAGATTTGTCTCGGACGGGGAGCTGGTGAATCTAATGAAGAAATCTCCACTTCAATTCCTTGGTCTGTGTTTGTTGCTACAAAATCACGGACTGCGTCCCAATTCTCGTATGCACTCATTGGGTCCACGCTAAAGGCGCTCCTACTAGATACCTCTAGATCAACAACATGAGCAGTGCGGTCATTATGTGAAACGACTATGTGAGCTCTGCCATTCAACGAACTCAATCGCAACGCCATAGTGCTCACACTTTATAAACGAGCGTTGCCGTTGCGGCTACCTTTCCTGATGTGACACCGCACACTTCTGCGGAACAAAACACAATTGATTTTCCACGACGTTCAACCCAGCCTTCACACACTGCGTCCTCTTCGATGATGGATCCGAGATAATTGACATTCAATGAAATTGTGACCATTCGTGGCATTTCCTCGTAGTAGGCACCAATCGCTGGAACGACTGCCGTGTCAATGAGGCTTGCAATCGCACCACCGTGCATTACGCCAGCCGGCTGGTTCAATTCGGGCCGATACGGCAGGCGTAAACGTGAATAGTCAACACGCACTTCTTCTAAGACAAATCCCATAAGCGTATTGAAGTGTCGAGTGCTTGGATCCCATTGCGGAAACTGCGACCAGTACTCCAATTTGTCTGCAGTTAATGGAGTGTATTTTTCGGCTCGCATCAGATTTTTTCCTCTACCTGTTTCCACTTAGCATCATTGATTCTTCAATATAAAAGTCACGCCACCAATTGTGACGCTGTTCTCATCACACAAAAGAGATCGTTCCTTCGCACGCGCGATCACCGTGAGGATGTTAGGTGTCTTTATTTCCACAGCCTCAAGACCTTCACCTCGATTACCTGCGGGAACAAAACGAATGGTTTCGGTACCAAGACGCAGTTTGTGCATTCCACAGTTGCTACCGATAGAAACAGGAACATCAAGTAACTGGCTCCAACGTTGTGCAGTGTGTTCGGGGTTCGTGCACGCGATGTCTACTCCGATAATTCCTTCGGCGACAGTTGTATTGATGGTGTCACGCCAACTCTTTCCAGCTGGATGCCATTTATTGAGGTCGTCCTCTTGATCAATTTCGAAAAAAACTCCACCAGTATCGGCTGGGTGTAATTGCATGTTGTGGAAACCGGGTGCACTGAAGTTGGCAACCACACGGACGTTGTGTTTTTCTACAAGAGCACGATGTTTTGCATGATTGTTGGTTTGAAAAATCACCATGTATCCGGTATCTCCGCCGCGACGCTGTCGATATCTCTCTGCAGTGGTGTTTTCTCGAATAGGTGCGACTACTTCGACGAATTGGTCGTTTACCGCCAACAGGGAGTTGTGCAAGCCGAGCGTCTCAAGAGCCGGGTCGTGATAGGCAACATTGAGATCGAATACGTCACATAGTTGTTGAGTGACTACATCACGATCGGATGCAACGAGTGCAATCTGGCGAAGTCGGATCCAAGAATCAATCATGCTCATACGATGATGATTTAACCCTCACCTAAAGGCAAAAAGCGAGGAGGACGCTTTTCCAGAAATGACGCAACTCCCTCCGTTGCGTCTGGTCGAGAAAATGCTTCCCATCCAACTTTGTCTGCCTCAACAAAGGACTCTTCCATCGCGTGGCCAAAATGGCGATACACCAACATCTTGGTGTCAGCAATCGCACTAGGTGACACCGTCGCTGCAAGTTCGTTGACGTAATCAATCGCGACAGGCAGGAGTTCTTCCGGCGAAACAAGGCGTTGTACGAGTCCCATGTGGTACGCCTCTTGTGCGTCAACACGTCGAGAAGACCACAGCATGTCAAGTGCTGCGCCAGTGCCAACAAGTCGAGGAATGAGCCATGTCAGACCGTGCTCGGCAATGAGCCCACGTCGTGTGAAGACAGTGACAAATGAAGCATCATGAGAAGCGAAGCGAATGTCGCATTTCGATGCGAGAACTAGTCCGCCACCAGCGGTGACACCATTAATTGCAGCAATAATTGGTTTTGGTTGCAACAGCAAATAACTGAACAATCCGCGCAATTCGGGTTCGCCTGACACGTTGATAGCGGAGACCCCTGATTCGGCCGTTTGTGCCAGCGCTGATGCGTCAAGTCCCGCACAAAATCCGCGACCGGCGCCGGTAATGATTACACCCGTCACAGCGGTATCGGCAACCGCGGATCGTACCTCCTGTTCGAGTGCTTCGGCCATCGCGGGGGTGAAAGCATTCAATGCATCGGGTCGGTTCAAAGTAATGACGGCAGCGTGTCCGTGCATTTCACGTGTGACGAAGTTTTCCACGCACCGACTTTATGTGATGGTGAAACTGCGACCGCCCTCGTAGCGTGACATCGTGCGGCGCGCGATTATGAAACAAGGATGGTATGACCTTGTATACGTTCACTTTGAGTATCCAGTAGACGTTGTACAGCAGTTGCTACCCGCGGGTCTCGAAGTGGACACCTACAACGACAAAGCATGGGTGGGTCTCATTCCATTTTCTATGCGGGGCATCGGTGTCCCACGTTTGCCGGCGATCCCATATTTCGGTTCATTTCCGGAAGTCAATGTGCGTACCTATGTCACCCGAAATGGAGTTCCCGGTGTGTGGTTCTTTTCGCTTGACATCAATCGCATTGCACCAACACTTGTTGCGCGAACAACATACAAGTTGCCGTACTGCTTTGGCGCTGTGTCGCATTCGCGCGAAGGAGATGACGTGTATACGACGGTCCAACGTCGATGGCCGCGTATCAAGAACCGAAGTACTCCACGGACTGCGATGCATGTTCGCATTGGTGAACACATCGATGCTCCAACGGAGTTTGATGTATTCGTCAGTGCAAGATGGGGTTTGTACTCCCACGCGGGTCGTGAATCATTACGGTATGCACCAGTCGAGCATCCACCGTGGCCCTTGCAACGCGCAACAATCGTGTCACTAGATGACTCATTGGTTACCGCCGCAGGTCTTCCCACACCTCTTGGCGAACCTCATGTGATGTTTTCATCGGGAGTTCCCGTATTGGTTGGTCTTCCACACAAAGTGTGATCGAAAATAGGAAATACAGACATGACAATCCCAGTATCGCGAGTAGCCGACGCCCTTCTTGAGTGTTCAATCGCGGGAAGTTTTTCTCGAGCCGGTTATGAAACACGTTCACGTCTTGAACACTGGACACCATTGTCTGACTACGACATGACAACAAAAACAGTAGTGGTGACGGGACCTACTTCTGGACTAGGAAAAGAAGTAGCGAAGATTCTTCGACAAGCAAATGCGAATCTTGTGCTTGTTGCACGTAACCCAGAAAAACTTGACGCTCTTAAAAACGAACTATCAATAGTGAGAGGAACGGGTGAGATCACCGCTGTCGTTGCCGACATGGGAAATCTTGCTTCTGTACGAACCGCATGCGATGAGATCAGTAGTGCTGTGATATCAATTGATGTCTTAGTGCACAACGCCGGAGCATTATCAAAAGCCTTTTCGCAGACTATTGATGGTTTAGAAAGCACTGTCGCATCACATGTTGTGGGTCCATTTCTCATGACCACAATGCTGTTACCCCTACTGCAAAAAGTGAACGGCAGAGTCATCACGGTTTCTAGTGGGGGTATGTACGCGTCATCCTTGCCGCATCTACGTCAAGGTGGTTCTTTGGAAATGTCGTCTACAAAATATGACGGCACGCGTCAATATGCATTGGCAAAACGCGCACAAGTGACATTGAATGAAATGTGGGCAAAAGCTCAGACAGACGTTGAGTTTCACGCAATGCATCCAGGTTGGGCAGATACTCCCGGAGTACAAGAGTCCTTGCCAACGTTTCGTAAACTCGCCAAGGCGCTGTTGCGAACTCCTGCACAGGGAGCAGACACCATCGCATGGTTAGCAATGGAGTCTCAATTACCTGCACCTAGTGGTTCCTTTTGGTGCGATCGCTCCACGCGCTCATTGCATCGACTTCCAGCCACAAAAAGATCTGATACGCAATCTGCACGCGAGGCACTGTGGTCGTGGTGTACTGAGGTGGCCGGATTGTCAGCGACGTCGCGGTAGCCCGATAGTCGCACGTGTTTTATCTATCTCGCGCAATGCGAGTTGTGATGCACGGTAATGATTCACGATTGGTACCGCATATGATTTTGCATCGCTAGTGAGTTGAGATGGGTGGCGCCAGGGTTCGTGAATTGTCTGGTTGTCGAGATGAGCAAGTTCAGGTACCCATGTGCGGATGAAATCACCATCCGGGTCGTGGTCGTGACTTTGTTTCACGGGGTTATACATACGCAAAGTCATGTTTGCGGTGGTGCCTGACTGCATCTGAATTTGTGACCAGTGGATCCCAGGCTCGTAATCGACAAACCATTTCGCTAGTTGGGAGCCAAAAGACTGCCATGGTAACCACAAATTGTTTGCCGCGAATGACACCAACATCGCGCGCATTCGAAAATTAATCCAGCCGGTTTCTGCAAGTGATCGTAAACAGGCATCGACAAATGGATATCCAGTTCTGCCTGCGATCCAGGCGTCCAGTTTTTGCTGGTCAACGCGATGTCGCATTTCATCAAAAGCAGGAAAGTAACTGCGAGTTTCAATTGTTGGTGTACTTTCCAACTTCTGAATGAAGTGATCGCGCCACGCAAGTCGCTGCTCAAATGCGTCTAAAGAAAATCGTCGAGTATCAGAAGCAATCTTTTTTTGTTGTTGAATTGTTTTGATGACTTCACGCGAACTGATACAACCATATGCAAGATACGGCGATAGTCGAGAACAACCATCCCATGCAGTGATTGGACTGGAAATGCGAGTTTCATAACCATCAACACGATGGTTTATGAATTCCGTTACGAGATGTCTTGCTTGAGATTCGCCACCACGTTGCCGATACGTGTGAATCGGATCATTTGCAGGAGGTAACACTTCACTATGTACGTCTGTAATTGAGGTGATGTTCTGAGGTGGCGACACTACTGATTGTGACAATCGTTGAGCACGAATGTTTCCCCAGTCATCACGCGATTTCAGTCGTCGAACAACTCCAGACTGTGGAATCTCAGTAAATGTGATGCGTTGCGAATGTGCCCAAGCAATCACTTCGCGGTCACGTGCGAAGGTTGCGAGGTTTCCGGTCTCTTCATGCGACCACACATGTGTGATGTTGTATCTGTCACGCAGCTCCTCAAGGATCTGCACCGCGTTGCCACATCGAATAACAAGGGGAGAACCCAAGTTGGTCAGTGCGTTGTCCAGGTCTTCTAGAGATTCCCTAACAAACGCCCAGTGTCGTGAATCATGATCGTGACTGCTCCACACCACATCGGGCTCACATATGTATAGAGGGATAACGGGTCCAGCGAGCGTCGCACGAGCAAGAGGTTCGTGGTCATGGACGCGAAGGTCGCGTTTGAACCAAACAATGTGGGCACTCGAATTGGCCGTCACTGCACAGTTCCCGAGTCTTGGCCCATGATGTGTTTTACCCATGATTTGCGCCAGATACTGACGGTAGTGAACAGTCCGAGACTGATGGCACAACGGGTTAGTAGATTTGTTATCGTTTGGATACTCAGTATTCGTAAATTCTGTTTGTTATTCCAAAGGATGTACTTCGTGTCGACAACGATAAATGGATCACCAGAAGTGGGAAACAAAAATGCACAGTCGTCGAAGCCGGCAGCCGAGCGTATTCTTGAGGCAGCAAAGTCAGAGATTGATGAACGCGGAGTACTCGGTTTTCGCGTCTTGGAAGTATCGGAAAAAGCAAAAGCTGCAGTACCGTTGATTTATCGTCACTTTGGCGGCCGAAATGGACTTGTTGCAGCCGCACTTGCCGACCAATTTGAGTCGATTATGACTAACGAGATTGAGCGAGTCCATCAGGCGATTGCCGAGTCACCGTCATTGTCTATTGCAGAACTCCTTGAGTATTTGCCGCTGCCTAATCGTCCGGAGGCAGATGCGGTGCGATGGAAGCGGCTGTCAGTCATGGCAACAGCTCGTGAACTCCCCGAGTTGCAAGTTCGTCTGGCGGAGGCACAGATGCGCATTAATGATGCGTTTGAGCAGGTGATCACTACAGCACTCCAGAAACTGCAGTCTCCAGTACCCGTTGAGCCACGCGCGTTGTCTCTCCTCTTTCAATCTGTGGTTATTGGCTTTACTATCAATGATCTGGATTCATCACGACAAGTGTCCAATGAGGAATTTGCCAATTTATGGCGAGCCCTCTTGTCATTTGCCACACCGAATTCAAAATAAAGAAATGACATCATCGCCACATCATTAATTGGGGAAGACTTACCGTGTCGCAATCGAAATCGAAGAAGACGCGGGCGGAAGAAACCGAGAGAATCTCGCGGCGTTTACGAGAAGTAACAGTTCGTCAACTCGCTGCCGTTGGAGTCGACGGTTTGTCGATGGTACGAGTTGCACAAGAAGCAAAGACCTCAAAGAGCCCGTTATATCGACGCTACGACGACTCTATTGATCTCGCTGTTGATGTTTGGGATCACCATCTTCGAGAGCATCTGCGACTTGTTCTTTACTACACACAACAATTTGCAATAAATGGGGATGAGAGTGCACTCACTTGGCTGACAGATCAGATGTATTGCCCCTCTCTCGAGAGCACCGCACTGGTTGAATGTCTGTCAGCAGCACGCCGTTTTGAATATCTTCTTGAGACAGTTGAAATCGACCTTGACCGCGAGTTACAGAATTACTTGCAAGGTCTATCTGATCTTCCAGTCGACATTGCTCTCTCGTACGTTGTCTACGTATTTGGCGGGCTATTTGTAGGACCATTACTGCCAGGGACTCAACGTGACTATGTGAGGGCATTTACATTGTGGCGTGAGTACTTACAAGATAAGTCACTGCGTGTCGATCGGCCAATGCCGACAGAAGTTCATCCTATTCCGCTGAGCATTCCTACGACAGAGGACAAATTGCTTGGCGAACTAATAACTGCTGCGACAAAGGTCATTATGCGAACTGGGTTTGAAAAGGCAACAGCGAATCGGATCGCTCGGTATGCAAACAAGGCGTTCAGTAGTTCGTACGCTTACTTTGATTCAAAAGAAGAACTTATGACCTACGCGGCAGAATTTGTCTTTCGCGACTCAATAGTGCGTAACGACATCATGTTCACCGAAGGCGATGAGCATCAACGCATGGATTTATCTGCGTCGCGTATTCGGGAACTCAGTACTCCGTCAGCAAGCGAAGATGTGCGACTGTTTCGAATCGAAGCCACATTGGCTGCCAGACACCATCCGGAATTACGGGATGCAGTTAAGAAACTGTTTCAACAGTCGCTTGATCAGATGATGTCTGTAACAAAGAAGAAGAAAGATACGCAAGAGGAAGTGCGAGCAGTGTGGCTTGGCGTGCGTGTCGCTGGTTTCGGATTCAACGTCTTTGGTTTAGTAAACACTGCGTATCGTGACCTCAACTGGATGTCGACTGCCCATGCCGCTGCAAGTTTGGTGCATGAGCACGCAATGAAGCATTACATCGCAGATGCTGCTACAGAAATAGCGTCGTAGAGTTAGAGATCACCCAGTAAGTCGTTTTCTGTAATCTCATTGTATGAACTCACGTTCTTGGCGCGTTGTGATTGCGTGGCTAGCAGCGTGTATTGGAGTGTTTGCTTTAGCAAGGGGTGCAGTGGCCCTGCCCGAACATTGCGGTGATGTCACTAACGAGCAGATTGATGCATCTATTGCGGAGGGAGTCGGATGGCTGGAGCGAAACCTCAGTGATAGTGGTGTGTGGTTGTATCGCTACAACGTGGAAAAAGATGAGAATCTCGGTGGGTACAACTGGGTGCGTCATGCTGGCGTGTTGTTATCACTTGAACAAACAGCGAGATACGTCAACACAGACGTCGGTGAGACTGCATCTCTAATTGCGGACCAAGGTTGGCCTGCGATTGAGGCCAATTATCGGAACATTCGAATCGGTGATCGCCAAACAATTGCGATGGAAAGTTCGTCATCGGTAACAGGTGGTACTGCCTTAACCGGTATTGCGTTGGCGGAACGACGTATTCGTACGGGAGATACAGATCTAGACGACAACTTGTTGAAAATGGCTCGTTTTGTCGCCGCACAGGTGCAGACAGACGGCAGTGTGTTGAATGAAGTTGACCTTGAAACTGGAACAGGAAAGCCTGGGACGTATTCACCTTTCGCCACCGGACAAACATTGTTTCTTCTCGCACAGGCGAGAGCAATCGGAGAGACACAGGAATTTGATACAGAGATAGCTGCGATCATCCGATACTTGGCAACAGAGCGTGCGCTGCGCGAAGGATACGTACCCGATGTTTCCGATCACTGGGGTGCCTACGCGATGGCTGTATTGACGAAGACGGCACCACAGTTTTTGACAGACCGTCACACGACTGAATTCATTCGAAAACAACTGGGCATTGCAGGTATCCAGGTTCGTTATGAATCTCAGCGAACAAACGACGGTTTGAATCGCTATACGCGTGGTCGACAGACACTTGGTGCTGGCTTAGGAACACTTGGTGAGGCAATCGGCGCATGGCAGATTGTTGTCGCAGAGCAACCCGCACTTCGCGACCAGCAACCGTGGTTGCACGAGCGTCTTTATTGCGTGGCCGAATTGCTAGTCGATCGTCAGATCGATGAGAAAGATGCCGCTCAGTTATCTGATCCAACGTCTGCCCGAGGAGCATGGGCTCAATTTGGTATTACGCAGATGGATGATCAGCAACACGCGATTTCTGCGATGATCGCCGCACGCAATGTGGATCTGGATGCACCAAATACACCTCGTCGCACGCCGATACCTGAGAACGCATTATTAGTTGTGTTGAGTGCAATTGCTCTTATTAACCCTGGGCGTTTGATGCAACGGGGTGCTTCGTGTTCAGGAATACGCATCAGTGTTGTTGGGTCAGGTGTCTTGATTCTGTTGGCAGCAATTGGAGGACCAATTCTGCGGTCCCTGAATGTCAGCGCGGCGACTGCTGTGGTTTCGGCGGGTGCAGCAGCGGTAGTGACAACTCTTATTGCTTTTGCTATGCAATTGCGCTCGCGATCTGATTCCCTTGCCTCAAACGTTGAATTCTTGTTGTACGGAATTCTGCGACCTGAGACAATGATGTTGGCCATTGCTGTGGGTGCAGGTGGTCAAGGTTGGACTTGGTCGATCGCAATTGCAATTGCAATGGCAGTCACAATGTCTGTGCCCCCACTGTGGATTGCCAGAAACTCAGTAGTTGTCGTATGGCTTTTCCGATTATTTATGGTTGCAACTGTCGCATTGGGTATTGCTCTCATTGTTGACGGTGTGTATGCGGTGTGAGTCCTCCAGTTTGTCGTTTTGTGAGCCCTGTCGTATTAACTGCTGGCGACTAGCCTGACTTGTAATGAAGGAAGATGCACGACGACAAGAATTGTTAGACCGTGCACCCGGCGCTCTTATCGCGAGAAAGCTCAAAGTTCTGTACACACCAGTACCAAAGTCGGCTTGCACATCATTGAAATACATGCTTGCTCAGGCGGAAGGAACGTATTCTCCAGAGACTGCTGATTATCTGGTTATCGCTGCACTATCAAGAAAGCAGTTGATCCATGAACCCTTGATTCACGGATTACCGCTGATTCATGAAGTTGATACCGATGAAATCGAAGAAGCGTTAACGAGCCCAGATTGGGTACGTATTGGTGCGGTGCGCGATCCTGTCGCTCGCGCATATTCAGCTTGGGAGAATCGCATCTTCTTACGGGCCCCATCCTCCCTAGCCAGAGCTCGAGAGTTGTGCCCAGATGTGATGGAAGGTGATCGCATCAACGTCAGTGCGTCATTTGATCTGTTTACGCAAATGCTCGCCGAACACCCTGATGCCTTCATGTCAAACCATCACTTTTGGCCCCATGTGTATTTACTAAAACCAGATCGCGTGCAATATCACCACATCATTCATGTGAACCGTGCGGGACAAGTCGATTCCATTGCACAATTGTTGAGTGAGCGTTCAGGAAAAGAAATTATTGCAACTCGAATGAATGAAGGGCTCCGCATTCCGGTGCGAGAGGTGTGTTCTCAGGAAGCGGCGCAACGAATCACAGAGGTGTATCGAGCTGATTATGATGCTTTCGATTTCGATGTACCGAATTATGAAACCAATCTTGCGCCGCGGGTCATGACTTCAACAGAGACAGCTGCGGTACGAGTGATTCGAGAAGCAGTGGACAGCATCAATGCAGTGTCAAAAGCCGCGCGAAAACGAGTTGGCTTTCGTTATGGGTTACGTCAGATTAAGAAGTCAGTTCAGCGTCGCCTGAAAGGTGACAAGAGTTACGGCGACCTAAAAACTGCCTACTGGTGACATAACCTTCCGTACCGTTGTGATGCGCGCAGGTGAGACTCGACGAGGAGATATTGAAGGTCTCCGTGCAGTGGCGGTGTTGCTGGTTGTTGCCTATCACGCCGGAGTGACTCAATTGTCCGGTGGGTTTATCGGTGTCGATGTCTTTTTTGTGATCTCTGGTTTTCTTATTACCTCGCTGTTGTTACGTGAGGTCGAACAATCCAACACAGTGAGTTTGACCTATTTTTGGGCGCGACGGGTGAGGCGTATCCTTCCGATGTCAGTGCTGGTGGTTGCAGTGACAGTGATTGCATCCATCTTTATGTTGGAAGAACAGCGAATTGAAAATCTTGCGGCTGTTGCGTTAGGTGCCTTGGGTTTTTGTGCCAACTTTGTCTTGTACTTCACCACTGGCGAGTATTTGTCAGATGTGACTCTTCCATCACCTTTACAGCATTACTGGTCTCTCGCTGTGGAAGAACAGTTCTACATCGTCTGGCCACTAATAGTGTTTTGCCTCGCAAAATACACCCGCGATATGTTTCGCAATTTGCTGTTGATGGTGATTGTTCTCGGTGGTGGCTTTTCTCTCGTTGCTTCGATCACCATCACATCGGAAAACCCTGGAGCTGGTTATTACTTGCCACACACACGAGCATGGGAGCTGTTAATCGGTGCCGGTCTTGCTGTTCTTTTCACTCAGATAAAAATGATCCCACAACATATCCGCGGTGTAATTGGCTGGCTTGGTCTTGGTGCCATTGCATTGTCGGCATTGCAGTTTGATGGCAACACCGAGTTTCCTGGTTATGCAGCGTTGCTTCCCGTACTTGGTACCGCCGCAGTCATTATATCAGTGGGGTCTGCCGTTGGTCCTGAGCGCATTTTATCTGTTGCGCCTCTGCAATACATCGGTGCGAGAAGCTACTCCTTTTACTTGTGGCATTGGCCCGTACTGGTGCTATTCGAAGCACACTTTGGATTGCTCTCGGGTCTTCAGACAGCAATCTTGATGGCGATGAGTTTTGCGTTGTCAATGGTCACGTATGACTTGGTGGAACAGCCAATTCGTAACAGCGCATATTGGGCACGTACTTCGAAGCGCACTCTTACCGCTGGTATCGCAGTTGTAGCTGTGTCTTTGATTGGTGGAGTTGCTTTTGCAGTCGTCGCTCCGAAAATTGCAGATGGTCCGGTTTTGGCAGCACCTGAGCGATTTGACGACGTCAATACGGTGGATGCAACGGCTACAACCGTTACTCCATCGAATACAACTCAAGTGTCTGCAACGACAACGACATCTATTGATCCCAATGCGCCTGTTCAACGCAAGCGACCACAAGTGTTGTTGATGGGCGACTCCACGTTGGCGGCTTTGCGCTGGTTTGAAGATGGACAAGCATCACTTTCGGGTTTCAAATACATCCTCGACGCGGAACCCTGTCGACGTATTGTTTTTTGGGGATGTATGGGGCGTGAGGAACGGATGCCTGAAAGTGCAGTTGATGCGTTGGAAAAGTACACCGAACAATTTGATGTGATTGTGCTGATGGCGGGCTATCACAGTCGAGATTTTGAACTTCGAGAAGAACTTGCAACTTTCGCGCGGGCTGCTCAGATTCGCGATAGCAAATTGGTGATCCTCACTTTCAAAGAGTCACTATTTTTCCCAGCACGCGGCTCACAAGGTGATCGTTCAATGTATGCCGATTACAACATCATGTTGAAACAAACGATTGCAAAAAATCCGGAGTTTGCAGATGTCATCATCGCTGACTGGAACTATTTCGCCGGCACGCAAGAGTCGTGGTTTCGCTCTGATGGCATACATACGACACTTGAAGGCACATTAGGTCTTGGTTGGTACATCTCTCACGTGGTGGCTGCCGTAACTGACAACCCGTGTCCGTTTACAGAGACCTATCCGTGCACAGTTCCGGAAGTGGCACCAACTGAAATCAAATGGTTTCGGGAATTCAAGGTGAAAGACACCAAACGGCGATGTTTTGAATTTGGTGAGATAAGAGAACGCCGCTGCCAGGGCTAGGAATCGTCCGGTCTCAGATGGGGGACGACTCTGGGTTTTTGGCTGGGCATCCAAAGAACTCGCCGATGTGTTTATTATTAGCCCGTGACTGTTACTCGGCGTATTGCCATATCCATCGTTGCGCTTGCTGTGCTGGCGCCCATCGTATCGATCTCTCATGCTCAGGCAGCACCAGTGGTGCAGGCAGAGGAGAAGGTTCCATACGGCACTCAACCTGACTCGAATGAAACGTTAACGATTAACGCAACTCTTCCTCGCGGTGGTCATTTGATTCCCGGTCAAACACGCCCCATCGACGTAACTGTGACAAATACAGGTTTTGAACCTGCGACGGATGTTGCAGTGGATGTGGCACTACCCAAAGGACTGTCAATCTCCACGAATAATGATCAGTGGAAATGTGGTGACGTTGACTCACGAGACATCGCACGCTGTCGTTACTCAGAGACATTAAACAGTGAGTCACGTGCTGAGGTCCGGTTATTGGTACGTGCGACAGAAGTTGAAAATCCAGTCACTGAAGCGATCACTTTGATGGCACGCACGACCGCACAAAAAACTACGAATACACAAGTAATTCCCATCAGTGTGAATGATGTGGCACATCCAGTACTAGTTCCGCACATTCGACATCGCATTGCTCAAACTGGAAAGTGGGAACGCTGGGAAAGCGGACTGCATGAAGTGCATGTCAATGAGCAAGTGACCTATCGCATTGTGGTGTTAAACGAAGGGCATCAAGCACTTGCAAAAGGGACATCAGTAACAATTCGACAAAAGATTCGTCAAGTAGATATCAAATCGGTTGTATCAAATACTCCGAATTCTGATTGTTCGTTTGACAAGACCAATATTTCCTGCGTTGTCGAAGCTAACGAAGATGTTGCTCCTGGGAAACATGTGACATCAGTTGATGTGACATTTGCGGTGAATAAACCGCAGGACATCATGGGATTTCATGATGTCAAAGTCACTAATGATTCCACTGGTGGTGTGCACACAGTTGGAATGAGCGTCAAAGCATTACATCGTTCGAACTCGTTAAAAATCGACGTGCATCATTTAGTTGATCCGGATGCCGGTGGAAAGGCGGAAATTTCACTTCGTCTTCATAATTTGGCAAATGGAATTCCACACGACACATTCACTGTTCACGCACGGCTACCGAAGGTATTCAAATTTGCAAGTGCTACCGGTAATAACTGGTCATGTGAACAAAAACAATCATTTCTCACATGCAAATATTCTGCGTCTTTGCAGCCAAAACAAAAGTCAAAAGTTGCGCGATTAACATTTAATGTTTCCAAGAAAGCTCGAACCGATGGCACGAGTTACGAGATTGATTTCCGCTCTCTGCACGCCGTTTCGAAAACTTATTTTCAGGTGCATCAGCGCATTACAGCTGATGCACAAGCATCGCCAAGATCACTTGTCACAATTGCGAACACAAAGGGCAACTCAGTACTTCTGTCCGCTCATGACGGCGAACATAATGGGAAAGCACTCCGTCACACGTGGGTACAACGCTGCACAACTGCTCAAGACGTACGGGAATTTGCCGGTTGCAAGCGCGGAATCGCGCCTTCAGTTGAGATTGCGCATCCACGTCATGTGCGTACACACGTGCAACTGCCAGATGTGGACAAAGAAACTCAGTTTGTGTTTCAGTACATCGCACATACTGATTCATCCGAGATTCGTAAGACAGTGCGAGTCACTGCACGCCCAGCAAGTGATGTTGTTCGTGCGAGTGCATCGGTGGCCAGTTTCAGTGACGTGCCGACTTGGTTGTCGGATGCCACATCTGCAGCGGGCGTCACATTGACAAATGTGGTGAATGCAAATGGAACCATTACTGCTGATGCCACGTTGCCTAAAGACATGAGAACTCGTCTCAATGTTCCCGACGGAGTCAGCACTCGTCTTACCGCATATCCAGACGACCAGACATTATGTGCGGTGGTCTCAGTCGGCACCCCAGATTCCTCTACGAAAGCCGTAAATATCAAAGTCACCGGTCTCACTGCGAAGACATTTGAATATATTCTTGCTCCCAGTGAATGTTCTTTTGGTGGCGCAAAGTACAAACAGAACGCGTTGATCATTCACGGCAATGTGTTCGACAAGGAAATAACGTTCACCGGCCCTGTCAGCCTTGCTCCAGTGTTCAAGTACGTAGGCACTGGAACTGTTGTCAGTCTGAATCTTGGAGCTGTCGAGGATTCGTTCCGTTTCGACAGCGTCGATCTCGTCCTCACACTGGACGACACCGTTGGCACGACCAAGTTGGCGATTGCTGCAAAGGTCGCACTCTTTGATGCGAACTTGTCAATTGCGGGTTCGATCTCTGCTCCTGTAAGCCCAGAAGGTTTGTACTTAGACGGAATGCAAGCACAACTCACTCTTGCTTCTCCTCAGACATACACGATGGGGGAACTGAAGGTTAAAGATCTCTCGATCAGTATTGGAGTGCGGTGGACTCCAGCATTGTCAGCAACTACCAGTACATCGATGGTGAAGAACTTCTACACCACGTTGACAGGAACAGGAACTTTTGAGTTCTTAGGGACATCGTTGCGCGTCGAACAAATAGAGGCTGATTTCTTGGGAAGTCGCTTAAACAGCATCCTCTTTAAGTTCAAAACAGACCTGAGTATCCCAGGAATGGAGAAGGCATCAGGCGATTTGTCTATTTGGTGGTACGCAGCACAACCTGCAGCGCCGACAACCGGAGATGCAGCGGCCGCAACCGCGAAAGCTGCAGCATCTACCAAGCCCTATTGGGCAGTCGATGCGTCAATGATTCTTGAAGCTGAGGGTGGCTGGGCGATTGGCACCGAAAAACGTCCGGCTCGACTGTCGTATCGCAACGAATGTATTGCCGTGCAAGGCCAAGTGATTGTCCCCGACATTATTGACGCAACGGTGAATGGATACATGGCGACTGGTTTCCCATGTACACCGGCAATGATGACGTTTGCTCGTCCTCCGTCAGACGAAAAATCAGACAGCATTCTCGACAAGTTGCCGATGCCGGCGTTCCGCGGCGATTGGCGATTTGATGCCACGGATGTGCGTATCACACTCGGTGATTTCAAGATGATGGGCGACTTTTCAATTGGTCGCATCGCGAGCCTTCCATTTGGTGCAATCGATGGAAACATGCGATTCACATCGTCTGACACGAAGAATGCGATCTACTTGAAGGGTGATCTCTCGCCATTAACTGGCGCACACCTGGAAGGTCGAGGCAATCTCACCGTCGCTGGCGTCACTGCGAACTTTGACGTTGACGCGGCCCTTGATGCAAAGTCCCAATTCGTTAACGCCTCAGCCGACATGGATTTTGCTGGCTCAAAATTGGAACTTGAAGGAAGCTTCAAGATCGAGCAATACAACGGAATGCCGTATCCGACATCAAGTTTCTCTGCTTCCTATCCGAGTTATTCGGTGGAGGGTTTTAACCTTGGCCGAACGACATTCAGTCTTGAGCAGGCACCGAAGAAGGCCAGTTACGTCGGAACAACGTCTGTCGAACTCGGATTCCTCAATTTCAATGGTGTTCTCAGCATGTATGGCACCACCGCCGGACAGGTCGGTATGTACATGCATGTGGACGGTTCGTTGAATGTGTCTGATAAGTGGAAAGCAAATGTGTCTGTATCGGCAGGCAACTGTCAGAGTCACAAATCGCTTAACCCATTCAAATATGAGGCGTGTGCGAAATTGAAATCATTCGAAATCACTGCAAATGGCTCAGTGGTTCTGCAGGGACGTACGTTCTCAATGGGTGATATCAAGTTTGATACGGGCGGTCATTTCACAAAGGTCGTGTCATACAGCTCTAAACAATGTGACACTTCAGGGAATATCGGTGGTGTCCAGTGGCAAGGCTGCTTCTCGTATTCGATAGACGCAACACTCAGCGACAAGTCTCCCTATGCCAGCTTTGATGCCGATGCCTCAGTGTCAATCGACAGCCGATTACGAAATTCCATTGCGCATAAATGGGGCAAGTGGGATCACTGGGGGACGTTGAAATCCGGAATCTCAATCAGCTTTGATCCGTTCAAGTTGTACATACGAGTCGGATCAATCAAGGTCAGCTTCTCTATTTGATGGTTGCGAGTTGAGTGATTCGTTCTGCGAGGGCTGATTCGCGCGTGATTCGCGTGCGGATCGCCTTCTCAAGAGATCTCTCATCAGCAATCACAATAAGTCGATTTGTTGCTCTCGTGGCTGCCGTATAGACCAGCTCTCTTGTTGCCAGCGGCGATTCTTCTGGTGGACACACAACAACTGCTGTTTCGTACTGCGAGCCTTGTGCTTTGTGGACCGTCGTTGCGAATGCAACTTCAACATTGTCGAGCGACGTCGGTTCAAAAAACCGTAATTGAGCCTCTTTTGCTGCATCGGCGTCATCTTCGTTGCCCACCTGTGCAGTCACGGCGAACACGGCATTCGGTTGACCGTTCACCAATACAACAATTCCATTGTCACCATTTACAAGACCAGTGCGCAAGTCGTTTTTGGTGTTGAGCAATGGCAAACCAACCGATGAACGATCAAGTGGAATGTTGAACATCTTTGACAGCGCCCTGTTCCATTCGCTGACGCCATATCGTCCTTTTCGGTGACCGCATAAGACTCGAACCTTTGCCAGTGCCACTAGGGCAGCGTGTGACTGCCCGTTGTTTGCCTCTTTTATTGCTACTTCAAACTCTGAGAGTGATTCTTCGATGCGATCAAGAACATCGTCTTGGTGCAAGGGTTCAGGGTTAGTGGACGACAATTCAATCCATTGAATTTGTTTGGAATCGCTGCGCAACACGTGCAAGATTCGTGCAAGTCCTTGACCATCTTTGGCGTCTGGGTGGCGCATGAGCTCGGCGAGTTGTCCGATGGCGTTTAGTTGGCCTGTCGTTGGATCAATCTGTCGTTGGTTCTTTGTGAGGGTGGTGATCGGGAAATTTCCTGTGGCATGGCGCAGTTCGGCGATTTCCGGTAATACGGCACCGTTTTCAACGCTCTTCAACTGTTCGCCGTCGCCCACCAAGATAAGACGAGTATCGGGAGCGAGGGCTTCGAGGAGTCGCGACATTAGTGACAATGGCACCATCGACACTTCATCAACTATCACGACTTTGTAGGGGAGATGGTGACGCTTGTTGTGGCGGAAGCGACCACGGTTGTCGAAGTTAGTGCCAAGTAGTCGATGGATGGTGCCAGCTTGTTGCCCTACTGCTGCAAGCTCTGTCGCAAAATCTTTCGGAAATGTGTCAGCGCGTAAAGCATTTTCAATTGATGTACCGATTTGGCGCGACGCCTTCGCGGTGGGCGCAACAAGTGCAACCGACAATGGTCCATCGTGGGTGTTCTTATTGGCGTGTTCGCGATAAAGCATGTGCAGAATCGCGGCGATCGTGTATGTCTTGCCGGTACCTGGTCCGCCTAACAAGACGGTGGTATTGCGGGTGAGTGCGTTCACAACTGCTTGTGTTTGCTCGTCAGTTAATGACGAACCAAGTTCATTTGCGATGTGCTGTGTTGACACGTGGTCTGCGTCATCAAGTGGTTGGGAAAACCGAGTCCACAGCATTGTGGCTACATCACCTTCATCAATCCATTGACGAGTGAGATACAAACGGTTTCCACTCAAAACAAGTGGGTATCGATGCATCGTGGTGTCTTCCAATGAAGTCTCAACGATTACTTCGCGAACAAGTGGACTGCCTTTCAAGTGATTGATCCATTGCGCGGTGTCGGGCCATGGTAACGACGACCGCTTTTCCAAAGAGCCATCGACATCTGGTCGATACTCATCCGCAACACGTTGAGCAATCGTGGCAAGATCAGCACACACGTGGCCATTTGCTGGTGCCCACACTGCAACTGCAACAGACAGATAGTCAAGAAATATTGGTGATTTCTTTATCGTTCTGAAGACGGCGTTAACGATTGTTTCCGCAGCATGGATCTCGGCAACGGTGAATACCCCCGCATCAATGAAAGTTGCGAACTCATTATGGGCTGTTGTTGGGGTCAAAGTAGCCATGTCAGACGAGCTCCTCGGTGAATAATTCGTCGAGTTGTTGCACCGTCTGTTTCGCTGGCATCCAGCGGTAGTAACCACGTAGTGCACCGGTCTCGTCCGTTGCACCGTCAAGTCCGCGCAAGAACAGGTACGCCACCCCACCAAAGTGAGTGTCGAAGTGGTAATCAGCGATGCGTTGCTTGAGATAGCGATGAAGAGCCACTGAATAAATCAACGCCTGGAAGAAGTAGCCATCTTCCAACATCTTTTCTTCCATCGAAGATGTGGTGTACCGAGAAAGTGGATCAACATCCGTGTCGTAATGCAGTTTGTTTGTTTTGTAGTCACAGACGATGTAGCGATCGTTGCTGCCTTGAACACGAAACACAGCGTCGATAGATCCGTTCATGTAGCCGGCGATTTGAGCACTTGCTGTCGCAGAGTTTTGAAGTGTCTGGAAGTACACACGAGCTTGGTCAGAAATGTTGGGGTCGCTGACCAGAATGTCAACAATGGCTGAAAGTTGAACAGCATCACTTGCCGGAAGTGGGAAGTCAAACTTCATTTCAGACAAGCGATGTCGTTGACCAAGATCAGCGAGACTGTTGCCCGCAAAGTCACGATCAAGCGGCACCTGAATGTTGTGAACAAGCGCTTCAGTTAATGCATTGTGGTCAAAGTCTGTTCCCCACGACGCAAACGTCGAGGCGACAATCTCGAGAACATGATTGTGAAGATCAGGAGATGCTGGATCAATGTGGTCGAGCACTTGGTGAACCGCATCACCAAAACTGGCGCCTGCAGGCAGACCATTCCATTTGAATGTTGCGGGTAAACGAGAAGTGGAGTCATCAACATCTGATTCATCACCAAGACCCGACACCGCTTCTGGCGCAGTAGGACGTCTCTTATCCAACGAGCCTTCCTTCAGGCGACGAGTAATTGACGAATATGACCAACGACCAAATCCATACACGGAAACTTCTTCCGGTCTGTCAAAGGTGGCGGCTGCAATCATCTCTGCATCTTCAGACTTGGGCTCGTCGCCACTTTCTGTGGCGAGTTGCTGAGAAGCCAAAGGATGTGTCGCAATGTTGATACCGACAATGTTTCCTGATGATTCCCCGTGAAGGTGATGAAACGCATTTGCTACGTCTACTGCGGATGTGGGGGGAGTCGCCATCCCGAGTGAGTGAGCCACAGCATTACTGAACGAATCAATAGGGTTCTTTTGTCCTGGAAACCAGTATCCAACCACTTTGTGACGAGCGCGAGTCATTGCGACGTAGAGCAAGCGGCGTTGATCAGCATCAATGTCATCTTGGGTGGCTTGTTTTCGCTTTGCCCACGTCTCAATGCTTTCTTCAACGGGCTGTGCCTCATTTTCGGGGGAATACACCCAATCACGCGGTGATGCAGTCTTATCAATTCCAAATGCTGACGGAAGATCAATCACTCTCACGTCATCCGTATGAGTTGACAGTGACGCCGGGAACATCACGGGATATTTTGTTTTCCGTGATAGTGGATAAGCCAGCGTCGGCAAAAACACAATGGGGAATTGCAGTCCTTTACTCGCATGAATTGTCATGATGCGAACTGCTTGTTGGTCGGTTTCGATACGACGCACTTGTTCTTCAGATTCTTCTTCGGCGCCTTCGATGAGGTCGGTGAGCACATCGAGACATTCGAGTGGCCCAACTGTTGATGCAAACTGCGGTCTACTTGTAAGAACATCAGCAATGTGATCAAGATCTGTGAGGTGTCGGAGTCCATCGTCGAGCGAGAGAATACGAGAGAGGAAGTCGCTGTTGTTGCGATACGCGAGATACAACGCGGTAAACCCGTTTTTCACCAAATGCCCTGCATAGTTCGCACATTCACGTTGTAGGTCGATGAGTGAATTCAAGTCTGAACTGTGCAGATCGTCTTCTTTCATACCCTTGAACCATGACAGTCCGTACGCACGGACATATTGCGAACGGCTCGGGTGAGCAAGCGCACGTAGAAGCATGGTCATTTGACGTGCTGCTTCGGTGTCAAACACCGAGCCAGCCTTCAGGCGAACTGCAGGAATACCGGCGGCAGTCAACTTCTCATACACCGCATTACCGTGACGATGACTGCGAACAAGGATGGCGATGTCAGACGTGGTGACTGGTCGCATCGTGTCGCGGTCGCCTGGTTTGTCGACGATCTCATCTTCGTTCAACATCGTGATGATGCGCTGTACCAAATCTGTTGTGATCATGTTGTATCTGGCATCGTTTGATGGGGTTGATTTCCCCACGTCAGGGATATATCGAATTTCTATTGGCGCTGAGGAGACCATTGGTGTTGGTTTCTTCACTCGCGAACCAGTGTTCATCCCTGATGAATGTCGATTGGCATCTGCCTGCACTTCCACAAAGGGAACGGATTGATTGTTGTCGAAATACTCGTTACGGAAGATGGCTTGCAGGGCTTCAAGTAACGGTTGATCACTACGACGGTTTGTTGAGAGCTTGTATTTTTTAGCGTGCTTTTCCGCAGAGAGATACACATTGACATCTGCACCACGGAATCGATAAATGGCCTGTTTGGGATCACCAACTGTGATCAATGATGTCTCACCATTGCTCACTTCGAATATTCGATTGAAAATGTTCCATTGCATTGAGTCGGTGTCTTGAAATTCATCAATCATGATGACGGGGTACTGACGAGCTAGTTGCTCGGCCAGTGTGATGCTGTCACTTGAAGACGATGTGAGAGCAGTGGCGACCAAATTGATCATGTCGTTGTATGTGATGAGTCCTGCGGCAGAACAGCGGTCTTTTATTTCTTGCACGATTCGTCGAACAGTGTCACCAATGCGTTGGGCCTGTTGATTAGCAGTGGACTGGTTGGAGACGGCTGTGTTGATGGCAAGTAGGGACCCCGCTGGCGCAGGCAGGGTAATAGCGCCTTCATTATTCAAGGTGGTAGTTACTGCTTCACGAATGTTCGTGAGTGTTGATGAAATTCTCTTCATGCTCGTGGCGCCTGAGGCATCTTGTGCTGACGATCCCCACAGATACAACGGATCCTGGCTCAGTACGTCTGCGAGAACATCAGTGATGGTTTGATCCATAATGTCGTCAATTGATGCGACCACTTCGAAATTGGTCGGAACGAGGCCACTCAGTCCGGCCTGACGCATCACCGTCTGACAAAAACCATGAATCGTGCTGATCGTAACTTCGTCGTAGCGAGAGAGAAACTGCTCAAGATTTCGGATGCCAGTTGCAACGTAGGAATCTGACTTGACGAGTTCTTCGAGCCACTTAGGCTCTGGGCCCACTCCGCGCAGTGCTTGCAGTGCTTCGATGCAACGCGTGCGTGTGGACAGTTTCAACTCAGCTGTTGCCTCGTTGGTGAATGTCATCAGTAATAATTGATCAGCGCGCAAACCTTGCTCTGCCACCAAGCGAGCAACAACAGCAGTGAGCGAGTATGTCTTGCCAGTACCAGCACTGGCTTCGATTGAAACGTGTGTGTTCAGTGTGAACGGTGGATCTGCGGTGATGTCAAATTCGAGTAAGTGTTTGCCTTTCATTTCTTGCCACCTTTCGTAGCGGTGGTTTTCTCAGCGCTCACTGCTGTAGCGATGGGCTGGCTTGCACAGGTGTCGAGAAATGCATTCCAAACGTAGGAGGCATACATGTCTACTCGTGATGTAAGAGGGATGTTCGTACCAGCGTGAACTTGAAGAATCTGCAATTCCCAATCGGTTGGCGCAGACTGTTGTAGGTCGGTCAGCGTTTGGCCGTCTAGGTACCAGGCAAGTTCTGGGTCGTACTTCGTATCACTTTGTAGTTCTTTGTCGACCTTGTCGTATTTCTTTTGAGAGAGAACAAACGATGCCTTGGGAAAGAAGTCGACGGGTATGTGCGAAGCGATTGTTGAAATAGCCTGAACAACAGACAGTGCACGCTGCGCATTGTGAAGACGTTCCTCATCAGACTCTCCACGGATGTGCGCTTGATAGCACTTGGGTTCGGCGGTACTTGAAGAAGAACTACGAGTGGCGAGGTGGGCAACAACCGGTTTCCCGCGTCGATGAGCGGTGAGAACGGCTAATTCCACCCATAATTCGAGCAGAAGAGACTCAGAGAATCGTTTGAATCGCACTCGCGCAAATTTCGCAGTGTCGTCGTTTTCTATGACATCAGCAATGCGAAATGACGCTGTTCTGTCTCCGATGCTCAGATCACAGTCGATCTCTTCACCCTGCAGTGTTTGAAGTTCGGGGGGCAATGTTGAAATCATTTTCCGAACTTCTCCAGCAATTTCTTGACTGACGACATCACCAATGCGCCCCGGCGGGAGAAGGCCAGTGAGTGGACGCACAGACAGCCACTCGTTGATTACCGTGTCAAGCCAGTTGATGTCGTGTAGACCACTGAAGTTTGCGATCAATTGCAATAGGCGACGACCCTCTGATGAGAATTCAAGATTGGACAGATGAAGGGCAAGAACACCATCACCATCAAAATGTGGATCGTTGTTGAATTCATCTTCGCTACTCGGACCCTGTGGAATGTCAACGTTGAGAACGTCCTTGTAATAGAAGGAAATAGGATTCGAAATGATCTTTATCAATTGCTGGATGTCTCGAATTCGTGGTGTTTCATTCGATACCGAAACACCGCGTCGGTCCGGTGTCAATGATTCAGGCCGGCCAACACTTTGGTCGTTCAATGTCTTCCACACAACACTCGAGTTGTTGTCGAATGTGTAGGCGACGTCATCGCGAACATGTCCTGGCTGCAATGTACGAACATCAAAATTGTGTCGGCTGTGTTTTACCAGGACGCGTTGAGTGCCACGCTCGTTCGCGGTGGAAACCAATGAAGCGAGGTGCTCGAGCAACTCTTGAACAGGGACGGACAGAGGAATGTCTTTGTTGTTGCGGACGTCTGCTCCGGTACACGTCACGATTACTTTTTCGCGCGCGGACATCAGGAGGTTCATGAACGTTTCGCGACCGCTAAGAGAATATTGAGGCTCACCAACACGCGGTTCATTCGACAAGACGTCGTCACCGTCCGCGCGACTTCCCGCAAACGCGGACTCGTCGGCTCCCACAAATGCGATCACTTTAAATGGAATGATGTTCATTCCACCGAAATCTGCGACTGTGATTGACTCGAACTGGCTCCAAAAGTCGGACACATTGTTGGTGATGTAATCCTTCGTAATCAGAATGAGGTCACGTAGAGAGAAGCATTCATCTTGAACATCGATTTCTGTGGATGCATCTGCATACATCTGCTGGATAGATCGACGAAGACGAGTGAGAACATCAGACGCACTTGGTGGCACATCAATGAATTGGTCAATGACAGATAACAACACTCCGTTCCAAGTGGTAAATGACAGGGAATGTTCGGAATCATGTGGGTGAAGCACTGCATGTAGAGATGTGATACGGGCGAGAAACTCTGCCAAAGTGCCGGCTACGACGAGCTCGCTAGTGCCAATGGCGTCGTAAGGGACAACGTCTGCTGGGCCAATCAGATCTCGTTCAGCGGGAACTGCGATCCCCATCATTAAACGGTCGAGAGCTAATTGCCATGTGCCGTTCGTGATGGTGTCGGCGATGTCCCATGTTTTTCGATGTTCGGTATTGAGACCAAACTGCACACCTAACTGGTCAGTCCAGCGCTCAAGCAACTCGAGCGCGTTGTCGTCTAATGCGAATGCTCTGCGCACGGGGGCAAGAGAAGCCACATCAAGCAATTGATTTGCCGAACAACGACCTGTCACCAATTGCAGTATCTCTAGGAACGCTTGTGTGGCTTCATCTGGTCGAGAGATTGCACCCTTCAGAACGTTGATTGGTAAACGTGGAACGTTGTCACCAACGGTTTCTTCGGGGTCAAGGACTGAATTCAACACCGGAGCGGCGGCGGCCACATCATTGCAGACGATGAGAATGTCGCGGAGACGCAGTGAGGAGTCGTCATTTAATGCGTGTAACAGCGCATCTCGCAACGCTTCCACTTGTCGATGAAGTCCATAACACGCATGTATTTGGATTGATCCGTCACCATGTTTCAAGATCTCAGCCATCTCATCATCAGTGAACACGTGTGAGGTGTGTTGATCATTCAGCACACCACCCTGTAATCGGTGAAGTAGGGAACCGTTTCGTGTGAGTGAAGGAACAATTGTGGTGTTTGTATCAGACACTGTTGATGCAATGAGGGCGCGTGATTCCAACACGCGTGCACCCCATCGCGAATAAAGCGGATGTTGAATGTTGACTTGAGCGTAGGCGTTTCGTGCCATACCAGGTGAAGTAGGTGTGGGCAGTTTCTCACCGGGCGCGTACAACCAATACATCGCTACATCTGTGACCGTATCAAGCACCGTGATGACATCCAGTGCGGCGCGGCTCAATGCTTGAATTCCAAAAAATGAAATGCGTTCAGGGATGAGGTTGTGATTGAGAGTGTTTGCGAATACTTCGAGATCAACAACGCTTCGTTGTGACTGAGGTGCATCACTCAAATGTGCATTCAACAACTTGAAGAGTTCAACTTGCCAATCTTGTGTGCCGTTCGAAGACACGTCGTACTTGTGTCCATCGGTCCAAGCACGCAACATTTCCGGACGGTGCGACGCGTAACGATCAAACAACTCAGCTGTACGTCGCGCACTGGTGAGCGGGGTGGATGCGAACGACTTTGGAAGCGAGGGCAAAATTTGGTCGTTGATAAGCGACATGATTGACCATGTGAGTCGTGTTGCGTCCCATGGTGATTTGCTGACACCTGTGGGCATATCGGCTGTTGCGTTAATCAGTTCGCGTGGATACATGAAATTGACATTGGCAACGATGCCGTTGTTTTTTCCGGAATCACCTAATCGATACCCCAATTCGCGCTTGAGATAGTGAGCCATGTCGGCAACTGGAACGACGATGATTTCCTCTGCCATGGGATCGGACAGGGGAGTGCGCAGACGTTCGGCGAGATTCTCGACGAGGGGTTCAATATCGGCACAGGTCTGCAAATGCACTGGTGCATTCTTTCATAGGCCTGTCTGGACTCTTTGAACGAGTTGTAAAAGTGGATTGAGTACTCAGATGAACGTGTCAGCACTGAGACACCGTCTCAGTACGGTGACCATATGAGTCAAACGCCCCGTCGATTTTTGTCAGTTAGCAACAGTGTGAGTGCTGCGCTTATCGCAGTCGCCGCATCTATTGCACTTGTTGGTGTTGTATGGGCGAGTACGGGAGCGCTGGGTAACGATGATCCTATTGAAGTGTCCCCAGTTGACTCGCTTCCGTCCGATGACCCAGATTCACCTGGAGATGACGGCGAGCCTTCGTCTGATCCAAATGAACGTCTTGATGAACTAACGACAAAATTGGAAATTGCTATTACCGACATCACCGATCTTCAAGGACAGGTAACTGCGTTAAGAGAATCTTCAGACTCCACTCAAATTCGAGTTCGTGAAATTGAAACAGAAATTGAGACGCTGCGATCTGAGATCACCGGTATTGCAAAAAATGTTCAAGAGTTAAAGAAGACAGTTAACGACTTTGATGGACGTATATCTGCAATAGCAACTCTGGTGGAAAAGAAAACATCACAATTGAATGACGAGGGCAAATACACCGGCACAATCGCACCTAATCAGATATCTCCTCAACTTCGTGTGTCTGACATCTCAGGTGATTGGCCACTCAACCGAACAACTGGCGATCTTGAAGTGAGCAAGCTGTATTCAGATCTATTCAGTTGTACATCTGACTACCGTAATCATGCAGTGCTCTCTATTGATTCATTCAGGCGTATGACATGCTTACGGATACCAAAGTGATATGTGCCTACTGGCGTGCTTGAATACTGCGGCCTGTCGCGTCGTTGGCTTCTTGTTCGCTGGTTTTATCCGCTGAGATGATTTGAATTTCAATGCGTTGAATTGTTCCAGTGAATGGGAACGCTCCCTTGTACCGATCGCTAACGGGAGAACCATCATCAAAGCCGGCACTGGCCCCCACGCTCGACATCATGCGCATAAAACGCGGAAGATGAATCTCGCCACAAGTTGTGTTATTGACGATGAGGTTCACATTCGCATCTTTTTTTCCACGACGAAATCGCACACCAACAACTGAATCTCCAACTGGAACTGGAGCTGTTGATTCCAACACCCAGTGCTCGCCAAAGTAGTTGTAGTCAAAAACGAGAACATCGTTTTGAATAAAGATGCTGAGACCAGAGTTCTCCGTTCCCGTTGCGTATAGAACGCCGTTTGCTCCCATTGGTCGTGTGATGTATGCGTCGAAATCCCACGAACGTCCGCCAATCGGCGCACTAGCTGCAGTGGGAATACGAGTTATGGGCGGGTAGTAGATGTAGTGGCGGTCGTGTCGATGCGGACCATGATCGCCAGGACGTATTCCAAACAAGGTCACGCCACGATCATCGAGCGGCAGTACGTTGTGCGCGCGTGCTTCATGCCACCATAGGTCGATCATTTCCGAGAGTTTGTCTGGCATTTGTGCAGACAAATCGTTGCATTCAGAACGGTCAGTTCGCAGGTCGTATAACTCCCAATTATCGTTTTCATACGGTGTTCCTGACTCGTGTCGAGTTACAGCCTTCCAACCATCTGAATAGATGGCGCGGTGCCCCATGTTTTCGAAGTACTGCACTTTTTTATTGCTTGGAGCGCGCCCGTCACCGAAGCTGTACGCAAGTGAGGTGCCAGTAATTGGCATTTGCTCGTAGCCCTTCAGAGTCGCAGGGGGTTCGACTCCGACAATTTCATAGATGGTGGGAACGATGTCATTCACGACGTGGAATTGATCACGCAATGCGCCGTGATCGGAAATACCACGTGGCCAATGGACAACAAGTGGCACGTGGACACCACCTTCGTGAGTGTTCTGTTTGTACCACTTGAACGGTGTGTTACCTGCCTGCGCCCAGCCCCAGGGATAGTTCGCGTGACTGTGAGGTCCACCGATGTCGTCAATACGTTTCACTGCCTCATCGGGAGACTCGATGATGAGATTGAAAAACTTCATCTCATGCATCACGCCAAAAGGACCACCTTCTTGGCTCGCACCATTGTCTGATTGCACAAAAATAAGTGTGTTCTCTAGTTCGCCGAGACGTTCAAGTTCTTGAACAAAGCGACCAATTTGGGCATCAGTGTGTTCTAAGAATGCAGCAAATGCTTCTTGTAATCGAATTGCGAGTTTGCGTTGGTTATCGGGCAATGAATCCCATGCTTCAACGCCAGGGTTACGAGGAGCGAGTTGCGTAGACGATGGAATAATGCCCATTTCTTGTTGGCGTGCAAACCATTGTTCACGCGCGACATCCCAGCCCGAGTCGTAACGACCTCGATGTTTGTCTAAATACGACTGTGGTGTTTGATGGGGTGCATGTGTTGCACCGAATGCGAGATACGTGAAGAATGGTTTATCGGGACGAATTGATTTCAGATCGCGAATGAAGTGAAGACCTTGGTCGACAAGATCCTCGCTGAGGTGGTATCCCTCTTCAACTGTTTTTGGAAGGGGAATGTGGTGGTTGTCGTACACCAACTCAGGATGAAACTGGTCGGTCTCACCGTCGAGAAAGCCGTAGAAGCGATCAAAACCACGACCAAGTGGCCATTGATCAAATGGTCCTGCAGCTGATGCATTCTCCATTTGTGTGAGATGCCATTTTCCTAATGCGAATGTTGCATAGCCCTCCTCACGCAACACTTCTGCGACCGTTCCGGCGTGATGGGAAACGCATCCCCGCATGTTGGGAAAACCCGTGTTGAAGTTGGATACAGATCTCATTCCCACTTCGTGGGCATTACGGCCAGTGAGCAGTGCAGCACGCGTGGGGCTGCACAAGGGAGTGACGTGATAGTTGGTGTAACGAAGTCCGCGAGCAGCAAGTGCATCTATATGTGGTGTTTCGAGAGTGGAACCAAAACAATTGAAGTGTGAAAAGCCGAGGTCATCAATGAGGATGATCACGACGTTCGGCGCGTCGCTGCGGGGATGACGCGGGTTTGGCCAATGTGGCGTTGAATCGGCAACCGTGTCACCAATGACGCCGTGAAAAGGTTCGTACGACCCCATGTTTCCCCCAAAATCCCAGTTTGACGAGCCCTACAACTTTTGTCAGACTGTCTGACAATACATTACCAGGGCGGTACACCATGGATGACAGCGACGCATCGGCATCACACAGTGATGACAACGAGAAACCGAAACTGAAACACAGTTACGGCATCATCAACAAGGAGTACGCCTTCACTCTTGCGACACGACCACCTGAAGAAGATGGACCTATCTACATGGTCAATCTCATGAAATACCGCGAGATCGCAGAGTATGACGCGCAAGATGGTGCAAGTGCGCCGATTAGCGGTCGTGATGCGGACGACCAATACAACCCTGCATCAATTTTGAACAAGCTCGGCGCAGCAATTGTATTTGTGGCAGACGTGGAGCGCACAGACGTTGGGGTAGATGATTGGGACCGCATTGCAATTGTTCGGTATCCCACCCGCTTGTCGTTCGTGGAAATGCAATCACGAAAAGACTTTGGTGAAAAACACAAACACAAGGCCGCCGGCATGTTACGCACAACATTAATCGCGTGTCGTCCCACCGACAGTGCCCTTGATGAAATTGAACGCCCTGTTCCTACAAAACCACACACAACGGTGATGGTTGTCCGCTGTGGTGTTGACGGTCCTGGCTCAACAGACTCAGCAATTCCAACATTTGTTGCGGAAGGAACTGTGCTGAGTGACGGACGAATGTGGGACATTGTGGACTTGCTACATGCAGAGAAGCCAGAGGACGCTGATCGCATCATTGATCAATATTGCGGACACGATCCTTCGACAACGTACGTACTGACGTTGCGAACAACACTTGATTCTGTGACAGCAGCTGCAGTGAAAAATACGAAATAAGCAACAGAGAGTGATATGAGCATCGCAGAGACAGAGCAAGTGAGCACCGATGGTCGTCACCGCCGCGCGCAAGCAAACCGTGAGGCAATAGTGGAAGCCCTCGTATCTCTGTATGCCGATGGTTATGTGGATCCAAGCGCTGCAGAGATTGCCGAACGTGCGGGTGTGTCTGAGCGTTCACTGTTTCGACACTTTGATGACATCGATGATTTGTGTCATACGGCATTTGTTGTGCAGTGGAAACGTCTCGCGGATCGCACACGTTTATTAGTTTCCACCACTGCGTCAACAGACGAAAAAATTGCAGCGGTTGTGGAGCAACGAGTGGGTTTGTATCTCGACATGATGAACGTCATGCGCATTACTCGAATGCATGCTGTACGTAATGACACCGTGCTACGCCACGTTCAATCATCACGCAAGGAATTACGTAAACAGGTTGAGCGACTATTTGCCCAGGAGTGTGAAGTGTTACCAACTGAAAAAGCGAAATCGTTACTTCTCACTATCAACGCATTGTTGTCTTTTGAACACGTTGAGCAGTTACGTGTTGATCAAGGTATGCCTAGTTCACGAATTGTGTCGTCACTTCGCACCGCACTGTCTTCATTGTTTGGCGACATATCTCTCTGAATTTTCCCCTATTGAAAGGTCCGCTATGAAAGCACTACGTACTCCTGATGATCGGTTCGCCAATCTTCCTGATTTTCCATTCGCTCCGCATTACGCCGAGGTCAACGACACCGAAGGTGGGAAGTTGCGAATGCACTATGTGGATGAAGGTCCGAGGGACGCTAATCCAGTGTTATTGCTCCATGGCGAACCGTCATGGTCGTATCTGTACCGCAAAATGATTCCCGTGTTGGTGGCAGCTGGTCATCGTGTGATCGCTCCCGACCTTATTGGTTTTGGTCGTTCGGACAAGCCCACTGAATTCTCCGACTATTCATATGCGCGCCATGTTGCGTGGACCAGTGAGTTGATTTTCGACGTGCTTGACCTTCGTGGCATCACATTCTTCGGTCAAGACTGGGGCGGTCTCGTGGGCCTTCGATTGGTGGCCGCACAACCAGACCGTTTCGATCGTGTTGTCGTCGGTAACACCGGACTGCCTCGTGGCGACGGAAAGATTTCTGAGGCTTTTCTGGCTTGGCAGAAGTTCTCCAAAGAAACACCCAAGTTTGATGTTGGGACATTGGTCAACGGTGGAAGTCTGCAACAACTTTCGCCGGAAGAAGTGGCTGCGTATGATGCGCCATTTCCGGATGACGCATACAAAGCAGGAGCGCGGATATTTCCTTCGTTTGTTCCTGTTGATGAGTCCTATCCAGAAGTTGCAGAGAATCGGGCAGCATGGGAAGTTCTACGGAAGTTCGATAAACCGTGGTTGTGCACCTTCAGTGACAAAGACCCCATCACCAAAGGTGGTGACGGGGTGTTCTTACGCGAAGTACCCGGCACCGAAGGACAACCGCATGTCACGATCACCGATGCCGGGCACTTCTTACAAGAGAACAAAGGTGAGGAACTCGCCCACACAATTGTTCAGTTCATTGAACAGACGCAGTGAATTAAATCGCTGATTCGCCCGTTTCGCCAGTACGAATGCGGATGATGGAATCCACGCTCGTTACCCAAATTTTTCCGTCTCCGATGCTGCCGGTTTGTGCGGCTTTCGTGATGACTTCCACAATGCGACCAACATTGTCATCGGCAGCGAGAATTTCAAGCTTCACTTTGGGAACAAAGTCAATTTTGTACTCAGAGCCGCGGTAGGTCTCAGTGTGTCCACCTTGACGACCGAATCCACGCACTTCCGATGACGTGATTCCATCAATACCGGCAGCTTTGAGTGCATCTTTGACGTCATCGACCTTGAATGGCTTGATGATTGCGGTGATGAGTTTCATAACTAATCCTTTACTTTCTTGTGATCAAATCAGTCGTGGTATGCGGTTTCACCGTGAATCGCCAGATCCAGTCCACCATTTTCTACTTCGTCCTTCACGCGCACACCGATAGTTGCCTTCAATGCAAGCATGATGATCAAAGTGATGATGAATGACCAGACAATTGCAACGCCGTTTGCGAGAGCCTGTTCAAGCAGAAGATGAATGTCGCCACCGTAGAAGATTCCCTCCTTGAAACTTCCTTCGAAGAATGAGGGATTGGCAAAGAATCCGATTAGCAACGATCCGACGATGCCGCCGACAAAGTGGACACCGACAACGTCCAATGCGTCGTCATAACCGAATTTGTTCTTGAGTTTGACTGCGTAGCAACACACGATTCCAGCGACGAGACCAATCACAATTGGAGCTGGTCCAGAGACATAACCAGCTGCCGGAGTGATAGCGACAAGTCCCGCCACAATTCCCGATGCCGCACCCAAGTTGGTCGGGTGACCATCACGAATCCATTCCACTAACACCCATGCCAAACCAGCTGCAGCTGCCGCGAGGAATGTGTTCATGAATGCTTGTGCTGCTTGTCCATTTGCTGCAAGTGCTGAGCCGGCATTGAATCCGAACCACCCGAACCACAGAATGCCGGTACCAATCATGACAAGTGGCATCGAGTGTGGTGGTGAAGGATCAGCTTTGCGTTTGCCAAGCACCAATACTGCGGCGAGTGCTGCGATACCTGCGTTCACATGGATAGCAGTACCACCAGCAAAGTCGAGCGATCCACGTTGGCCAAGCCAGCCGCCATACACCCATTTAAAGATCGGCACATACGCCAAGAACAACCACACTGGTACAAAGATTGCCCATGCTGAAAACTTCATTCGATCGGCCACCGCTCCCGAGATGAGGGCTGGGGTAATAGCAGCGAACATGCCGAGGAAGGCAACTGTTGCGAGTGCACCGCCATCACCAGCAACTGAGATGTCTTTCAAGAAGAAGGAATCAAAATTGCCAATGAAATCATTGCCGAAGGGGACTTGTGCCAATGAATAACCGGCAATTACCCACAGAACAGGGACAATTAAGACGCAATAAAAGTTCATCATCAACATGTTGAGGACGTTGCGTTTTCTGTCCATGCCTCCATAGAAGAAAGCCAGGCCTGGGATCATGAACAGCACAAGGGCTGCTGAAATCATGATCCATGCAAGATTTCCACTTTCCATTTAGTACTCCAGTCAGTTTGAGGTTTTGCAACCACCAAAAACGTATGTGGCAAATGTTTCGATGTTGTTTCAAAACTTTCATTGGTGTGTGAACGCAATGTGTCACGCCGATTGATTTCCTGAACGATGAGGAGGAAATAAAAAAAACCCCGGGGTGTGAACCCCGGGGTTTTAGCTAGTTATGTGAACAGTGCGTTACTTGATTGTCGCGGACTGTCGACTTGAGAAGATGATCGATCCGATCAAGATGACAAGTGACGCACCAGCAATCGCGAGACGACCGCCATCGTTGTCTTGCAGCGAGATAATCGCTGGAAGGATCAACAACGACACAAGGTTCATCACTTTGATCAGCGGGTTCAACGCAGGACCAGCGGTGTCCTTGAACGGGTCACCGACGGTGTCACCAATAACTGCAGCCTTGTGGGACTCTGAGCCCTTGCCTCCATGGTGTCCATCTTCGATGTACTTCTTTGCATTGTCCCAAGCACCACCAGCGTTGCTGAGGTAGTTCGCCATCAACTGACCAGTCAAAATCACCGCAGCAAGGAATGCACCCAGTGCTTTCCAGTCGATACCGAAACCGATGATGACGGGTGTCAACACAGCAAGAAGTGCAGGAGTAGTTAGCTCGCGCAGTGATGCTGCTGTACAGATGTCGATAACCGGGCCGTAGTCAGGCTTCTTGGTGCCTGCCATGATGCCGCCATCTTTGAACTGGCTACGCACTTCTTGTACAACCACACCTGCGGTGCGACCAACGGCACGAATTGCCAAAGCGGAGAAGAGGAACGGCACAGCGCCACCGATCAACAGACCAATGAAGATCTTTGGATCAGCAACGTTGATCTGCAGCACACCTTCGTCGAAAACACCACGTGATGTATTGAGCAGTTCGTCAATCCTTGCTCTGTCGAGCAATTCACCCGCCGCAGTTTCAATGAATGATGCAAACAAGGCAACAGCGGCAATCACAGCCGAACCAATAGCGAAACCTTTTGTCACTGCTTTGGTGGTGTTACCCACTGCGTCGAGGCTCACCATGATGCGCTCTGGCTCACCATGGAACTCGCCTGACATTTCAGCAATACCAGCTGCGTTGTCCGACACTGGACCAAAAGTATCTTCCGACACGATGACACCAGTTGTCGCGAGCATTCCCATACCGCACAATGCAACGAGATAGAGCGAGAACTGCAAGTTGCCGCCACCAAGCGCAAGTGACACGCCAATTGCAATTGCAATTGCGACCACCGCGTACACACTGCTCTCAAGACCAGCTGATGTTCCTGACAACACAACCGTTGCTGGACCAGTTTCTGATGACTCAGCAATTTCCTTAACCGGGCCGTACTCGGTGCCGGTGTAGTACTCGGTCAAGCGACTGACCAACTGTGCGAGCACAAGACCAATGGCTACGGCACCAAAGACGCGCCAGCCAGCATTGAATTGATCGTTGCCGACGTATGTCAATGCCAGTGCCAATGTTCCAAGGAGAGTCAATGTTCCCGCAACCAAGAAACCACGGTTAATAGGACGCAAAGCGTTGGTCTCGCCCTCGCGAGCCTTTACTGCGAACACACCGGCGATGGATGCGATAACACCGATCGCGCGAGCAGCAAGTGGGAACACCAAACCGAGTGCTGGGTTTGCATCAATTGACTTGAATGCAGCGACGCCCAAGATGATGGACGCAACCAATGTGACTTCATAGGACTCAAACAGGTCAGCAGCCATACCGGCACAGTCGCCCACGTTGTCGCCAACGTTGTCCGCAATAGTTGCCGGGTTGCGTGGGTCGTCTTCAGGAATACCTGCTTCAACTTTGCCAACGAGGTCAGCGCCAACGTCTGCAGCCTTTGTGAAGATGCCACCACCAACGCGCAAGAACAATGCCAAGAGTGAGCCACCAAAACCAAAGCCCACCAAGATCACACTTGATGTGTTCTGGAAGATCATGATGATGCCGGTTGCTCCGAGGAGACCAAGACCTACGGTAAACATCCCCGCAACACCGCCGGTGCGGAATGCAACTGTGAGTGCGCGTGGCATTGAATTAGTGAGTGCGGCTGCTGCCGTACGCACGTTGCCTCGCGTTGCCAGTGTCATGCCGATGTAACCGGTGAAACCTGATGCGATACATCCGAGGATGAACGCCACGGTTCGCCAAATTCCGGCCTGTGCGAAGTTCAGTGCTTCGGATCCATCTGGGCGCTTAATCGCAGTTGATGTGAGGAACACAATTGCTGCGAGTGGTACAAGAATGACTGCGATTGTGCGGAACTGACGCTTGAGATATGCCCAAGCACCTTCCTGAATTGCCGCAGCAATTTCTCGCATCTTGGGCGTACCTTCGTCAGCAGCCATGACAGAACGGACCAAGTAGAAACCGACTGCAATGGCAAGTAGGGCCGCGGCTGCTGACAACAACAGCACCGACCACTCGCCACCACGCAGGTTAAATTCCTGGTATCCGCCCTCAGCTGCTACGAGGCTTGTAATTAAACGTGACACGTATTTGCTCTCCGGGTTGTGGGCGCACCGTCTTGGGACACCCCTAAATAGGACGTACTTACGATAGTGACATACAGCACTCAGATACGAAACCAACTCCAAATTGAGTCAAAAGGAGGTTCACGAGTGGGTGATGGAGGTCAAATACTCGGTTTAGGGTTAGTACGTCGGGCCTAGCAGGGTGCTGAACTGTGTCCATGACAGACACCGCGCCCAGATTGCGACTTGGGATCGCATACGACTTTCGTCTTCCACCCGGTGCGGGCTTCTCGCATAGCGACCTGTACGCAGAAACCCTAGAACAGATTCGATTCGCTGACCAACTGGGTTACGACATGGTGTGGTTAAGCGAGCACCATTTTGTTCCAGACGGGTACTTGCCATCATTCCAACCTGTTGCTGGTGCAATTGCCGCGTGCACTTCGCGTATTCGAATTTCCACTGATGTTGCGCTTGCGCCATTCCATCACCCCATTCGGTTGGCAGAGGATTTGGCCGTCCTTGATCAATTAAGCGGTGGCCGTATGGAATTGGGTCTTGGCATGGGGTATGCCGTTCACGAATTCAATGCGTTTGGAATGAACCGAAAAAACCGTGTTTCGTTAACGGAAGAGGCAATAGAGATTCTGCGACAAGCGTGGTCTGACGATGCGGTGAATTTTTCAGGGAAGCGTTATCAGATATCGAACGTGAAAGTATTTCCAAAGCCAGTGCAAGATGGTGGCATTCCTCTATGGATTGCGGCACAGAGCACACCGGGAGCAGAGCGTGCTGCACGAATGGGGCTCAACTTCTTGCCACAAGGGTCTCGGGGATTGGTGCTTGATCCATGGCACGATTCACTCGCTGCGCATGGACGTCATGCAAACGAATTTCGCGTAGGCATCATGCGTTCGTGGTTAGTCACTGATGATCGCGAGCGTGATTGGCCACCTATCAAGGCAGGTGAGGTATACCGCGCGAAGATGTATCGCGATTGGAATCATGAAGCCGGCGACAATTTTGAAGCGTGGGAGTCAGACGACCGTATTCCTCAAACGTGGGTAATTGGTAATGAAGATCATCTTGTCGCAGAGTTATCTGCATTCTTGCTGGAATACGGAATCACAGATCTAGTGACCTATGTTGCTCCACCTGGTGTACGACCATCAGCACATAACGAAAGTCTTGAGCGTTTTGCAAGAAATGTGATGCCAAAGTTACGCACAATTGTGAACAGCGCGCGTTCCACAACGGATCTAATGTCACGGTATGTGGAATGACATGTTCACCCTTGATCCTTCGGTGGCGGAGAAAATCCTTCGCTCTGCGGTGATTTATGGGTTTCTCATACTTGCCCTACGAATTGGCGGGAAGCGCGAACTCAGTCAGCTGAACACAATGGATTTCATTGTGTTATTGGCTGTTGCGAATGCAGTTCAAAATGGAATCATCGGTGAGGACAACTCACTAACAGGTGCGATTATCGGGGCATCAACCCTTTTCGTTATCAATGGCGTGGCGCTTATAGCGGTGTCTCGTAGCCGGACTTTGCGTCGAATTCTTGTAGGTACCGCAACTCCAATCGTTGAGTCAGGAGCTATTAATCATCGAAACCTGCGACGACTTCGAATGACAACTGATGATCTCACTCAGGCAATCGTTGAAGCTGGGGGCAATGATGTCTCGGACGTCGTGCGATGCGTCGTTGAACCAAATGGCCACATCGCTGTGACACTGGCGGACCGCAATGCGAGCGCAACCGATATGGCTTTGGTGAAGGCCCAATTGCAACGCATTGAGCAAATGTTGAATCCAAGCAGTGGCAACAGGTGACAAGACCTTTCGCAACGATGCTGTGAGCATCATCTAATGAGACGCTCGTAACAATCGATGTTTATCCCATTACCTGATCGTAACGGTCATCGATTTTGACCACCTACCGCCAATTCGTTTCACTCCGCGGATACTGCATTTCCATTTACCTTTAGTGAGTTGACCAACTTTTACCGAAGGTTGTTTGGCATAAGCGGCCTTTGTGATAAGTCCACGGCTACACATCGCTTGGTATTTTTCGGCTCCAGATACTTTTGTTCCGGTAACGCGAATCGACTGGGAATTAATTCGCGTTGCGCGCCGTATTTGCGGTGCCTGCAGGAGCCCGACTTTCGGTTTGATGTTTAGTTTCGGTGTTGTTGAGTATCTTCCTGCGCTCTTATTTACGGAAGCGGAGGAAACTGGTGATCCAGATAGGGGAATATTCGGCATGTAAATCAAAATGCCGGGAATTGGTGCTGTGACGCGGGTAATTGTGGATGCAACTGTTGTTGTTAATTCACCGTCAATTCGAGTTGTTGTTAGTGAGGTTGTAAGAAGGTCAGCGGTAGTGCCGTATGCGTATTGAATAAACGAATCAGGAATGAAGGTGGCGTAACGTAAAACGTTGGGACTGCCGTCCATCTTTGTTGCCGGACCCATTATTTGTACGGTCCATGTCAGTGTTTTCTGATCAAATTCAATTCCGTATGTTTCAGTGGCATTTGTGCTAACCCAGTTTCCGGTTTTTGCATCGAGAAGTGGATTGGGCTCTTCGTAGAATTGCACGCCCTGGAAATGCGACTGAAAGTCGATGCGATTCCGAGGCGCTGCGCATTTGTTTTCTGCATAGCACTCTGTGGCGAAAGAGTATCCAGCAGTTTTGACAGTTCCTGCAGTGATCCATTTACCGTCGATATTGGTTTGTGAAAATGAAAGCACTTCAGCCTGAGTGTAAAGGCTTGGCGAGGGTTTGAATTCTCCAGTGTTGATTGCAAATTGAACTGCCGTTCCACTCGGAACAGCCGAAATGTTTTCTTGCTGTCCGTTTGTGCGCAATTCATACGCAAGCCCGGGCAATTTGGCTGAGATGTCCCAAATCCACGCATGGAATGAGACGTTTAGATTGGGATTCGGTAATTCAAAGGAACCGTCTCCGTCGCTGTCGAGCCCCCAGGAAGAAATGCAGAAGGTGTCTGAGGCATTCGCGCACATTGGGAAGTCTTGATAATCGCGATAAGACGATGGAATTGTGGCGACGGGATCGCCGGTGGATGTGACGGTGTTCGGCGAGAATCCAACTCCGACAAGCATGACTGCTACAGAGGCAAGACCAAGTTTGAATCTGTTTTTGGACGTATTCATTCTGTCAGTTCATCACATTGAGGGAGTTTCGACACGATTTGAACCAATTGGGGTTCTGTGACAGATCCACGATCGAGCGCGGACACGGGCTAAGCCACCTACCAGGTGGTTGCGCTGGCGAGTTTTGTCTGCACCCGTTACATTTCCCGCGTCTGGAACTAGCCTGTAAGTCCGGTCGGTTTGGTTTTCCGGGCGAGTTTCGCTCCGGGTTCTGCTCCGCCCCCGCGCCTTTAGCTCAGTTGGTAGAGCAACGGACTTTTAATCCGCAGGTCCTGGGTTCGAGCCCCAGAGGGCGCACCGCTGGCGTAGTGTCATTGCGGCTTGTCGTGCAACGGGGGGAATGACATGCATTGGCTGAGATGGTCAATTGTGACGAAGGCGTGTGTTGCCGTTGCTATCGGGGCGATGTCATTCGTCGTCAACGCAAATGGTGTTGATGCAGCCCAATCGGATCTTGTAGTTGCTACAACATCAGTCAATAGTGGTGCAAACATGTATGACACCAAAGTTGTTGTCGATAAGTACGGCTTCATCTATGTGGCAGGTGAGTTTCAATCTGGTTCGCTTGCATTTGGGCAGCGGGGGGTCATGCATAGTGATCCTGCAATCGCTGATGATGTGAGTACAGGTTCTCAAATTTTCGTAGTGAAGTATTCTCAGACGGGTGTTGCGTTGTGGGCAACAAAGTTGTATTCGAACATTGCAAACTCTCGCCTTGTATTAGGAGGTCTTGCAGTTGACAACAAAGACAATTTGTACATTGCTGGCACTACGTATGCGAGAGTCAAGTTTGGATTTGCACAATTCACGCCAACCAGTGGGAACGCTGGCTTTATCGCGACAATTAAGACTAATGATGGTCGTGTAGATGGCGGTCGATTATTTAACTCTGGGGTACCTGGCGATAACGGCACGTTTATTGACGCGATACATGTTGACGCGTCAGGTTCGGTGTATGTCACTGGTTCGATCAGACAGAATGCGATCTTTACAAAACCGAATGGAAACATTGTCATTGCAAATCCCGTTGGAACAGACGCATTTGTCGCAAAATTAAATAATCTGTTAGATACCGTCTGGGTGTCAACACGAGGTGCGACAAGTTTCGCAACCGGAATTGATGTTGAGTCTGACGATGCAGGAAATGTCTACGTTGTGGGTCGATACTTTGAGACCCCTGAGTTTGATGGCATCGTGATGGGGCGCAACGGATGTTCCGATGATGGGAATTGCAGTGCAGGATTCCTTGAAAAATTGAACAAAGATGGGCAATCACAGTGGATCAAAGCATTTGGAGGAACGTCATCGTTCATCCAAGTTCTAGATATGGCGGTCAGTTCAACCGGAACGGTGTTCCTTACCGGGACAACTAATGAAATCACAGCTCCTCCGGAAACTGGTCGCGGCGCATTCGGAAAATTTGGCTACACCGGTGTCCCCACATTCTTGGTGTCGATAGATACAAATGGTGTTGCAAGGTGGCTTCAACTCGCGACATATGCGACTGCTAATCCGACAGCGTTCGCAACTTTCGAAAGTGTTGAAACTGATCGATTTGGCAATGTTTATGCAAGTCTTACGTATCAGGGGTCTGCTTCATTTGATGGAATTGCGTTAACAAGTTCCGCGACAAATGGCCTCCTAATCAAATTTTCTCCCAAGGGTGAACGTCGATGGACTCGTGACATCACGACCCCCAATGCCCTGCCCGCATACGACGGTCTGAGTAATCCGAACGTCGCGATCTATCGTGATCATGTTCTGATGGTCGGTACTTTCTATGGTGCAGCAGCCAGTTTGGATTTGGGAACTACAACGGTCACTCGTGGTGGCGATAACAAAGCAGATCTTGTTGTGGCGAAGTTTGAAGCAAGCCAAGCGATGCAAGTGAAGTCGCGAAATCGTAATGCAGTGGTTTCGTGGACGGGGATGGCTGTCGGATCAGACGTCGGCGCGACAAAATATCGTGTAAAAGTAGTTGGTACAAAGAAGCGTTGTGTTGTGAACGCCACACGAAACACATGTCGTATTCGTAATCTCAATGCGGGAGCAAAATACGATTTCAGGCTGGAAATTCTTGATTCAGGAAACAAAATTGTTTCTATTGATGAATCTTCGAAAATATTGATTGGTGTACAGCAAAAAACACCTACTGTCGAACAAAATCGTGCTTACACCGCGAAAGAGTTAGTTCGACTGTCCTCCAAGGGACGCATTCGCATGGTGGTCGAATCCGGGGGTTGCGCGGTTGCTAACAAAACTTTGACAGCAACAGGTGCGTACGGCACTGAATGTCGTGTGAAATTCGTTGTTGGAAAGAACGGCCAGTGGCCAAAAATGTTTACGTCGTTTGACTTCTTTATCTTGTAGGACGATACGGAATTGTCTCGCAGAAATCCAATGCGCGTTACCCGCCGTGTGGTGATCCGGCGTGGAATTGGTGTGACTGGACTAACACTGCTCGGTGCTGACTGGTTGAACACCCAACACGTATCTGGGTCCACATTTCTACGGTCCGGTCGGTTCTTAGCGAAACGGCCAAAGATTCGCTTTACGTCTATTCCTCTTCAAACCACTCCTGTTCCAACAATCGCACCAGAGTACGAATACGCGGTGGTATTGCCGTGGCGTGAGCGACTCAATGGTTCTGGAAGATCATTTGAACGTGAGGGTCTCACTGAAGCCCAACAGAAGGAAAGCGTCGGTATCGGTCACGATGGAATGTGGTATAGCGGATCTGATATTGCGGGTCTCTTATGTATTAATCATGAATTCGGTTCAAACATTCATATTTTTGGACGATCAGAGCCAAGTTCCTTAGACGATGTGCGGGTATCCCAAGCAGCACATGGAGTCACTATCGCGGCGGTGGCGAAGGGGAAAACGGGCACATGGCGCAACATTCGAAGTTCATCAAATCGGCGAATTACTGCGAACACGCGTATGTTGTTTTCTGGTCCCGGAGCGGACAGTGCATTGGTTGTCAATTCCGCTGGAAATAAGTTTCGTGGCACATTTGCAAACTGCTCGAACGGTTCGACTCCTTGGGGTACTTATCTCACATGCGAAGAAAACTTTCATTCGTATTTCGGAGCAAATGATTCTTCGTGGATTCCGACTCCAGAGCAGCAGCGTTACGGTCTAAGTGCAAGTGGTTCCGGCTATGGATGGCATAAGTTTGATCGACGTTTTGATCTCTCGGCATCAGAATTTCAAAATGAATGCAATCGATTCGGTTGGGTTGTTGAAATTGATCCCAAAGATCCAACGTCTCGACCAACAAAACGAACTGGACTCGGTCGCTTCAAACATGAGAGTGCAACGCTTGCAATAGGTCGCGGAAATCGCGCTGTGGTTTACATGGGAGACGATGAACGTTTTGAATATATCTATAAGTTCGTGTCGAAAAAAGATTGGCGCGTACTGATAGGCGAGAAAAAGAGTCCTCTCGATGAAGGTCGTCTGTATGTCGCAAGATTTAACTCAGACGGAACAGGAAACTGGCTGGAACTCAGTAACCGGAATCCTCTCCTCGCTGATCGAACTGATGATTGGATTGCAGTCCATGCACGAATTGCAGCCGATATTGTTGGTGCAACAAAAATGGATCGACCGGAGCGAATGGCAATTGCGCCTGACGGTCACGTGTATTGCACGCTGACAAATAACTCACGACGTGGACGATCGGGTTATCCAACCGTTGATGCTGCGAATCCAACCACTGAAAATCCATGGGGCCATATCATTCGTTGGAAGGATGCACGCGATCACGTTGGCACTTCTTTCCGATGGAATATCTTCGCACTCGCGAAGGATGTCGTGGATGAGAATGGGCAGATGTTTGGATCGCCCGATGGCATTTGGGTCGATGATGATGGGCGAGTATTCATCCAAACGGATGGCACTCAACCAGGAGGCGCAAACAATCAACTTCTTGTGACTGACACAGATGGATCGATATATAAGCGGTTGTTCACCGGTGTGCCTGGCTGCGAAATCACTGGCGTGGCAACCACTCCTGATCGGCGGACGATGTTTGTGAATATTCAACATCCAGGTGGTGGAAGCCGAACGGCGACAAATTTTCCAGAGGAATACACGGGTTCTTCGGGTCCTGTTCCGCGTGACGCAACTGTCGTTATTCGACGAAAAAATGGTGGCATCATTGGATCGTGAAACTGCGCTTTACCCTTAGCGTTGAAGATGAGAGGCATTCATGAGCGAGATTGATACCAGCGTTGTTCGCATCAGTCACAACGATCGCTTCGCCACAATCACGTTGTGTAATCCGGCGAAAAGAAATGCGTTGTCATTGCATGTTTTAGAGCAGTTGACACACGCGTTTTCGCAAGTAGGAGCAAGTAACGCAGAAGGCATCATCTTAAATGCCGAGGGTCCCGTGTTTTCTGCGGGGCACAACTTTGGTGAAATGAAAGGCGCTGCTGAAGAAGATGCACACCATTTATTTACGGTGTGTTCCAATCTGATGCAAACAGTGCACAACATTCCTCAGCCGGTTATCGCGAGTGTTCATGCACTTGCCACCGCAGCTGGTTGTCAATTGGTGGCCACATGTGATTTAGCGGTTGCTGCGAGGTCAGCTGCATTTGCATTACCGGGTGGCAAAGGTGGACTGTTTTGTCACACACCGCTTGTTGCCGTCGCTCGCAACTTGCCTCAGAAACGTGCACTCGAGTTAGCACTTACGGGCGATCCGATTTCTGCAGAGACAGCATTGCAGTGGGGATTCATCAATGAAGTTGTTGATGATGATCAACTTCATGATGCGACAATCGCGTTGTTGTCACGCGCATCACGAGGGTCTATCTACTCCAAAGGTTTAGGGAAAAAGACGTTCTACGAACAGATCGACATGGACGAAGATGAGGCCTATAAACACGCCACTGATGTGATGGCGCGTGCCGTTGTGATGCCTGATGCCCAAGAAGGAATTTCAGCGTTTCTTGACAAACGCCACCCAAATTTCACACAACGTCCTCACTAGCCTTAGCAGCAATGACAGACATCAGTTCTCGTGAGCGCGAGGAAGTAGAACTTTCACTCCATGGAATGACGTGTGGCGCATGTGCCGCACGCATCGAAAAAGAACTAAACGACCTGCCGGGCGTGCATGCGGCAGTGAACTACGCCACCGAATCCGCAATGGTGGTATTTGACCCCTCATTTGCGTCATCAACATCGGTAATAAATGCAGTGAAAAGCATTGGGTATGACGCTGATGTGCGAACAGAAGACAGTGTCGATGACGGAATCGACCAAAAATTACGTGCCCTTGCGTTGCGATTAGTTGTCTGCGCTGTGTTGTCATTGCCCATCGTCCTCATTTCGATGGTGATGGCATGGCAATTCGATAACTGGCAATGGGTGGTCGGCGTAATGTCTCTTCCCGTTGTCACGTGGGGAGCGTGGCCTTTCCATCGTGCCGCGTTCATGAACGCACGACATCGAACGGTCACAATGGACACGCTTATTTCCGTTGGTGTCATCGCGGCAACCACATGGTCGATCTGGGCGCTTATTTGGGGTGGAGCGACCGATGACGTGGGTCATTCGATGTCCGGTATGTCGTCGATGACTCACGATGGAGCGCACGTGTATTTCGAAGTGGGTGCAACCATCACCACCTTTATTCTTGCGGGCCGTTACATGGAGACTCGTGCGAAGTATCGCGCTGGCAATGCGTTGCGGTCACTTCTTGCTCTCGGCGCAAAAGACGCCGTGGTGTTGCGAGATGGAGAGGAAGTGCTCATTCCGGCATCCGTTGTACGTGTGGATGATTTGGTTGTGGTGCGTCCAGGGGAAAAGATTGCAACGGACGGAGTTGTTGAAGAAGGTGAATCAAGTGTCGACACGGCCATGATCACCGGAGAAAGCGTTCCTGTAGATGTAGCCCCGGGATCTCATGTCACTGGCGCAACGATCAATCTCACTGGTCGCATCGTGGTGCGAGCGACGCGAGTGGGTTCCGACACAACGTTTGCAACAATGGCCAAGTTGGTGCGTGATGCACAGGCAACGAAGGCTCCAGTACAACGCGTTGCTGATCGCGTGAGCTCAGTATTCGTGCCACTCGTATTTGCAATTTCTGCAGTCACGTTGGTGTTGTGGTTGACACTGGGCGACTCTGTTGATGATTCGTTTAGTGCTGCAGTTGCGGTGTTGATTATCGCGTGCCCATGTGCGCTTGGTCTTGCGACGCCAACTGCTCTCATGGTGGGAAGTGGACGCGCAGCACAAAAGGGCATCATCATCAAAGGTGTTGATGTGTTGCAAAGTACTCGACGCATAGACACGGTGGTGTTGGACAAAACGGGCACTATTACAACGGGTGAAATGACTTTGATTGATGTCGCTTGTGTTGATGGTGTGACGCGAAATGACGCACTGAAATACATCGGTGCCGTTGAATCTGCCAGCGAACATCCCATCGCGCGAGCCATAGCGCGCGCCGCCGAAAGTGAGACCGGATCACTGTCGAATGTCGAGAACTTCGTTGCGCTACCAGGTGTTGGAGCGACCGGTGTTGTTGACGGCGTCACCGTCATGGTGGGTCGTGAAGAAATGTTGCGTTCGAAGCTGATCATTGTTCCAGCATCGTTACGCGAGGCATTGCACAGTGCACGAATGCTCGGTCGCACGGCTGTAGTTGGTGCATGGGGTGGAGAAGCGCGTGCTGTTCTTGTAGTGGCTGATCAACCTAAAGATTCGAGCAAGGAAGCAATTGCAACATTGCGCAACATGGGTCTTGCTCCTGTGTTGTTGACTGGTGACAACATTGACACGGCACGCGCAATCGCAGAGCAAGTGGGTATTGAGACCGATGAACACCACTTGTATGCGGGTGTGCTTCCACATGAGAAAGCATCAGTAGTGAAGGATCTTCAGGACCGTGGTTATGCGGTTGCGATGGTGGGCGACGGCGTGAATGATGCCCCAGCACTAGCGCAAGCTGATGTCGGAATTGCTATGGGTGGTGGCACTGACGTTGCGATGCAAGCGAGTGATCTCACCATTGTGTCTGGTGACTTGCGATTGGTGGCGACTGCGATCACATTGTCTCGAGCGACGTTACGCACCATTAAGGCCAATGTGTTCTGGGCGTTTGCTTATAACGTCGCCGCAATTCCCCTGGCGGCGGCTGGAGCAATGAACCCGATGTGGGCAGGACTTGCCATGGCATCATCAAGTGTTTTTGTAGTGCTGAATAGTTTGCGCCTTCGATAAACCACATGTTGCACAACTCATACATTGAGTTGTTTCTTGTGTACTCGTAAAAACGCTTGAATCGCATAGTTCTTATGATTGCGCATGGTGCGCGGTGACATGTTTCGCGCGTCCGCGGCTTCTTCGGTTGACACGCCATGTCCGACATCACGGAGCAGACTCACGTGACGGCGCGACAACCCCGCTTTTGCAGCATCATCGAGTAGATCTTCCAACTCCTTAGATGAATCCATACGTTCGGGAGTACTTGCCATCATCGACATGTAGTTGCTTGCACCGTGATCGATCTCAACTGTACGTAAACGAGCCTGTCGAACGAACGCGTGGTACTCGATGTCTCGCGCCAAGTTGGCGGCAACCTTTGCCTTCCTGCGTTGATGGGGGAAAGTGCGAATCACCATCCACGCTGTGGGCATGACTTCATCTATTGCTGCTTCGATCCCCCCGCGCATGATGCGTCCACGTCGTTTCGCAATCGACATCACCGACGGCAACACCCGATGCAACACGATTCGTGCTGCCAACTCGTCATGTTCCGCACGGCAGATGAGCTGCCACAAAATGTGGTCTGCTTCCGCGTCATCAACGGGTCGACCAAATCCTATGTAGACCAGTAATTCATCAAGATGGGTGATCGGCTCTGGTGTGAGTCCCCAACTGTTGACCTTTCGCAACGTGGGTCGAGAGATGGAGATGCGCTCCCATTCATTGATGAGCTGTCGCGTTGGCCCATTTTGGGCAACTGTGTGCACGAGCGCGGGGGCGGCCGTGCGGTGGGTGATGGAAGTGTGATGTGTAGCCATGACCGCACAGTCACAAACCACATGGTGTTCACCTAGGGGATCAGGTGTGCTCGCGGGTCTCACCCTGCGATAAGACTGTGTGCATGCGTATCACCCTGTCCTCTGGCACTGCGGCAGAAATTGTCCGAGTTGACTCTCCATCAATGGGATTAGTCATCACCCCCGACATTTTTGGATTGCGACCGTTGTTTGATGAACACGTCGCACGGTTCGCAGGAGAATGGAACATGTCGGTGGTCGCCGTGGAACCGTTCCCCGGTCAGGAGGCGAAGTTGGGTACAGACGTGGAGAAACGCTTTGTCGCCGTCCCCAATATTTCCGATGATGCCCACCTACGAGATCTTGAGTTAGCGGCCGATGAATTGGGTACACCACGAGTGGGGCTCATGGGTTTTTGCATGGGTGGGATGTATTGCTTCAAGTCGGCTCGAAGTGACCGATTCAACCGGATCGCCAGTTTCTACGGAATGATCGCATTACCCGAGGCATGGAAGTCGTCGGGACAAGGTGAGCCGTTAGACATGTTGCGTAACGGTCATGCCGACCGAGTACTAGCGATCATTGGTGCACGTGACTCGTACACACCTCCGGCTGACGTTGACTTATTACGTGCAACTGGTGCAACAGTGCAGGTGTATAACGAAGCCGAACATGGATTTGCACACGATGTGTCACGTCCTGCGCACAGAGCAGAAGATGCGGCTGACGCATTTGCGCGTACAGAAAAATGGTTACGCGGTCAATAGAGACCTGGTGAAACAGTTAGCGCGAGCGTTGCTCAAGCTGCGGACGCTGCAAAATCTTGTAATGGCGTTCGTGTTGTTCAAGCCATCCAAGGCGGATGAAACTTGCGATTGCTTTATTGACGCGTTCACGTGACGCACCCACCATGCCGGCAAGTTCTTCCTGTGTAACCGGCAGTGAGAATTCGTCTTTGCCACCAGACAACTCGAGAAGTCGCTTTGCGGTGCGACCAGTGACATCGAGAAACACACTGTCGGCAAGTGCCTCATCCATGACGCGAATTCGACGTGCAAGGACGCGAACAACGTTCCACATCAACTCAGGATTTGACTGAAGAATGCCACGCACTTTGTCGTTCGGTAGTTGAAGAAGTTTGGATGCTTCAAGCGCGCGAGCTGACGCTGAACGCGGCAGATCGTCAAGGAGACTCAAGTCGCCAAAGAGGTCACCATCTTCCATAAGTGCAACAACACTTTCGCGATGATCAAAAGGCTTGTTACCAAGAGCAATTGCAATACGACCTGAGACCACGAGATAGATGAAGTCAGGGGCATCGCCCACTTCAAACAAGACGTCGCCTCGTACGAGATCGCGCTCTGTCGCAACAGCCGCAAGGCTTTCGAGGATGTCCTTTGAAGCATCAGCAAAGAACTCGGTGGCGGCAAGGGAGGTTGTGTAGTTCATACCAACTATGACGGTACTACCTTTAATGGTATGTCCACACCAGCGAATGAGATCGTTTGGACGATCATCGTCGCGGCAGGTTCTGGATTGCGCTTTGGTAGCGCAAAGCAGTTCGAAACCCTAGGGGATCGCCGTGTTGTTGATTGGGCCGTTGACGAGGCGCGTCATCACTCGATGGGAGTGGTGGTTGTTGTTCCTGACGGACAAGTACGTGAACCGTATGAAGTGGCGGGGGGACAGACGCGAAGTGAATCAGTCCGTCGCGGATTAGCAGCAGTTCCCGACGACGCGACCATTATTTGTGTTCATGATGCGGCGCGCCCATTTGCATCATCGGTTGTGTACCAACGTGTCATTGGCGCGATTGTTGATGGAAACGACGGAGCAGTTCCTGGCGTTCCGGTCACTGACACCATAAAACAGGTGAACTCATCTGATGTCGTCATTGGGACGCCACAACGAGCAACGTTACGGGCTGTCCAGACCCCTCAAGCGTTTCGAGCGTCAACGTTGCGTCGTGCTCATGACCGTGATGGCGAGGGCACAGATGATGCGGCATTGGTGGAGGCCGTTGGTGGCACAGTATTAGTTGTGCCAGGTGACGAAATGAATCGCAAGATCACAACTCGCGATGATCTTGATTGGGCGCGAGCACATGCACACGATCTGTTGTTCGGAGAAGTGTGATGCAGATTCGCGTTGGTAACGGATTTGACATTCACAAATTTGAAGACACACCGTCAGATCGCGTTCTTGTTCTTGGAGGAGTGTCATTTCCGGGCGAGCGCGCACTGGTGGGACACAGTGATGCGGATGTCATCGCTCATGCAATTGCTGATGCGTTGCTTGGTGCAGCCGGGTTAGGTGACATCGGTATGCATTATCCCGACACGGATCCCAAATGGAAAGGTGTTGACTCTCTTCGGTTACTGGCTGATGTCGTAGACAAAGTGTGTAGTGAGGGTTGGAAGATAGGCAACATTGACTGCAGTGTTGTGTGTGAATCACCAAAGATCGCACCACATCGCGATGCGATGATGTCTGCGTTGTCAAAAGTTGTAGGAGCCCCAGTCAGTGTTAAGGGTCGTCGCAGTGAACAACTAGGTGCGATTGGTCGCGGTGAGGGCATTATGTGTTTTGCATCAGCTCTTCTGTCGCAATAAGTCGGATAACAATACGAATCGGGAAATAAAGGATTTTTATGGCGGCTAAACGCGGTGCTCGATCATCACAACGCAGACCTAATCGGAGTACTCCGCAACGTAACGCGTCACCACGCAATGCAGCACCACGCACAGCACCACAACGTGACAAAGGATTAGGCGGCGAACAAGTTGAAGGTCGCCAAGCGGTGCGTGAGTTATTAATTGCGCGGTCGCGAAAAATTCGCGAAATCTGGATTTCTAACGACATTGATAAGTCAGACATCATCGATGACATTGTTGAACTAGCGCATGCATCAAACGTGTCCGTTCTTGATGTGCCACGTCGCAAACTTGAGTCGCAGGCGCGTAGTGAAGCACCACAGGGAGTCCTTGCGTTCGCGGCACCGCTACGGGAAGCAGATTTTGATCAACTCATATCGACACGCGATGGAAATGTTCCGTTTCTCGTCGCAGTTGATGGAGTGACGGATCCAGGAAACTTGGGCGCATTACTGCGTTGTTGTGATGGCGCGGGAGTGAGTGGAGTGATTTTGCCAAAACACCGTGCAGTGCACGTCACTCCGACTGTGGCAAAGACATCAGCAGGGGCAGTTGAGTATGTCCCAATGACAGTTGTGTCGGGATTGCCGAATGCAATTACACAGATGCGTTCAAAGGGCATTTGGGTGGTGGGTCTCGATGATGCCTCTGACAAGACGTTGTTTGATCTTGGAAATCTCGCCAGCGAACCGATATGCATGGTGCTTGGGGCTGAAGGAGCTGGGCTGTCTCGACTCGTGCGCGAGCGCTGCGACATGGTGGTGAGCATCCCAATGGCAGGGCAGGTCTCTTCTCTCAATGTGTCTGCAGCCGCGGCACTTGCGGTGTACGAAGTTGCCCGTGTGCGTACCCATTTAGGCTCGTAGGCTCTATCTCTCACGCCGGGTTAGCTCAGTGGTAGAGCAACCGCCTTGTAAGCGGTAGGTCGTGGGTTCAAGTCCCACACTCGGCTCCATGCCTGCCTTATAAATAAGGTGCGCCCCGTAGCACCAATGCGGGCACTACCGTTGGGGCAGTCTGCGATCTATCCGTGGAGGAACATCACATGAGCCAGCAACGACCACGCGGTCCACGAACTTCAATAGCAGCACCGAATAACGCAACCCTTGGTGCTGTTGTTGCGGTGATCGCATTGCTGCTCGGATTTCTCATTCTTCGTGATGTGAATGCTGATAGCTCTCCCTCTGGTGGAGGTGGCGGTGGAGACGTCACCGACAGTGTGCCCACGGGCGACACGTTGGACCCCGCGTCCACTACCACTATTGAGTTCTCTGTCAGTGGTTTCAAGATTCAGGTTGCGAATGCGTCTGGTGTTGCACGAAGTGCCGCAAAGATGACCACGGACTTACAAGGTCTTGGCTATGTCGTGCAACCACCGCTCAACACTGCGCCTGGTACACCACGTCGTTCAACTACTGGAGTGTTTTATCTCGCTGGTTGTGAAGCAGGTGCAGAGAACATCAAACAAGTTCTCGGTGGCAATGTTGAAGTTGGCGCAATGCCATCACCCGTGCCACTTGAAACTGGTGACCTTGACGACGCGTGTGTATTGATCTTGGTGGGCACTGACTTGGCAGGTAAGCCATTGCCAAGCATTGGTGCAGGAAGTGGCGATGCGTCAACCGCAACGACCACTATTCCGCCGCAGCAATAGCGTCTTTTAACACCGTTGTTGTAACTTCTTCGATGAGTTGCAATGGTCGTGTCATTGCGTCATATTCTCCAAATAGTGTGGTCAAACTGTGCGCGTGAGCACGTATGCGTAAGTCATCTGGTAGTGCATCGTCGACTTCACCACAGATTGTTGCAACCGGAATCCCAGCCTCTTCAGCGAGATCGCAAACACTCCCTACAACTTTTCCATCAAAACTTTGTTCATCCACAAAACCTTCGCCGGTAACCACAAAGTCCACTGTCTTGATCAGATCGTAAAAACCGACTTCTTCTGCAACGAGATCAAATCCGTTCACCAACGTTGCGCCAAGAGCAGCAAGTCCACCAGCAAGTCCTCCCGCAGCACCTGCACCAATGAGTGAGCTGACATTTACTCCATAGTCCCGTTCATACATTTGTTGCAGTCGTTCCAATCGCTTTCGTAAGAGATCTACTTGTGCGGGAGTTGCACCTTTCTGGGGTGCGAAGATTTCCGCTGCATCCACAAACAATGTGTCGACATCGCACGCAACGAGAAACTCAACAGCTTTCAGTCGTGCTGGTGCGTGAATGGCACGCACCGCACCAAGACCTCCATCAGTTGTTGCAGATCCTCCAAGGCACACGATGATCTTTTTTGCGCCAGCATCGAGTGCTGTATCAATGAGCTCGCCGGTTCCTTGTGTTGATGCTGCCATTGCATCGTTTTTTTCCGCACCGCCAATCAAGGTGAGTCCCGAGGCGCGCGCCATTTCAATGACGGCAACACCTTTGTGCAATCGCCATTGTGCATCAATTGGATCTCCCAACGGTCCAGTCACTGTTGTCACCCGATTTGGGCCACCTAGCGCGTCAAGAGTTCCTTCGCCGCCATCGGCCATGGGTCGTTCAATGCAATCAATTCCTAGTTCCCAGCATGCGTGACCAATGGCTGCACACACTTGTGCAGCAGTGGCTGTTCCTTTGAACTTGTCTGCCGCAGCGAGAACGATCACAACCTCACCCTAGAGGCGAAATAAGGTGCGTTCATGAGTGGCAACACATATCGACACATGGATGCGACAGAACAAGCACAGCGCGTGGCAGCGCGTGAAGTGTCTCCAGCGGAATTAGTCGCCGAAGCTATTGCGCATTCAGAGTCGGTGAACCCCACACTGAATGCAATTATCCACCCACGCTTTGAACGCGCACTTGAGGAAGCACACGCAGGAGTCTCGGGTCCGTTTGCTGGTGTACCAATGGTGATGAAAGATCTCAATTGTGCAATGGCTGGTGAACCTCACCACATGGGTGCGCGTTTTTTAAAAGTCGCACAATTCGTTGCACCGCGTGACAGTTACTTGACGCGAAAATTTCGTGATGCTGGTTTCGTTTCCATTGGTCGGACGAACACTCCCGAGTTTGGAAGCACAATTACAACTGAACCACTGGCATACGGTCCAACACGTAATCCGTGGAACATTGAACATTCAACGGGTGGATCATCAGGTGGTTCAGCAGCGTCCGTAGCGGCACATGTTGTGGCTGTCGGTCATGCAAATGATGGTGGCGGTTCCATTCGTATTCCCGCTAGTGAGTGTGGGCTTGTTGGTTTGAAGCCATCACGTGGTCGTGTGAGCAATGGTCCAGATGCGGCAGAAGCATGGATGGGATTAAGTATTGAAGGTGTTGTCACACGCAGTGTGCGTGACGCGGCGGCAGTTTTGGATTGCATTGCTGGTTACGAGCCTGGAGATCCGTATACAGCTCCGCCATTCGTTCGTCTTTTGCGAGAAGAAGTTGGAGCACACGTTGGTTCATTGCGTGTTGGCGTGCTTGATCATCCGTTATTCGATTATCAATTTGATCATCCGGAAAATCGCGCTGCGATCGCATCTGTTGCACGAGAGTTAGATCGACTCGGACATCGCATCGAGGAAGCATGGCCATCAACGTTGTCGGAGATTACATACACAGAGAATTTTGTGAAGATGGTTGCCACGTACACCCATTCAGACATCGCAACATTTGAACGCGAATTGGGTCGACCAATCGCCGACGAGGAACTTGAGTTTGATAACGCGTTCTTGCGTTCAATGGCCAAACAAATCTCAGCAGAGGACTATGTGTCCTCACGCAAGCACTTACAAAATTGGTCGCGTCGTACCGTTCAGTGGTGGACCCCAGACAATGGTGCAGACGGTTTTGATTTGTTGTTGTGCCCTACGCTCGCAGGTCCACCACCAAAGATCGGCGCGTTAACTGGACGCGGTGCGGGCAAATTATTGACTGGTTTGATGGCGTTCACGTCTCAGTTCAACATCACTGGTCAACCTGCAATCAGCTTGCCGCTTCATTGGAGTGCAGACGGATTGCCTATGGGCGTGCAATTAGTTGCAGCACCATTTCGTGAAGATGTGTTAGTGCGTGTTGCATCACAACTTGAAGAATCAATGCCGTGGCGCGATCGCGTGGCACCGCTTGCCGTGTAGTCCGTAAAGGCACGGCGTGATCGAGAGTGCAGATTCCCTAGTGAGTCGGTAGGGTTTTGCCTCTATGGCAGTCACCGTTCGCATCCCCACCACCATGCGCCCACTTTCGGGTGGCGCAAATACTGTGTCGGTAGACGGCACGACTTTGCGCGAAGTTTTGAAGAATCTCGAAGCGGCGCATGGGGGCTTTGGCGAACGGTTGTTTGATGCCAATGGCGATCTGCACAAGTTCGTCAACATCTTCGTGTCAGACGATGACGTGCGTTATCTCCAGGGACTTGACACCCCGGTCAAAGACGGCGATACCGTCTCCATTATTCCGGCGGTCGCAGGCGGCTGTTAAGCCGTCACGACTCGAGTTCGGCGGTGAGCCGAACGGGCACGGTGGCGGTTAGCAGTCTCGGCTGTAGAGTGCTAGCACTCAGTCACCTCGAGTGCCATAGGCGGACTCGGGTGAGACACGAAGCACCCCCTGACTTGGAGGAACAACCATGGCAAAACTGATTGCGTTTGATGAAGAAGCCCGTCGCGGACTTGAAGCGGGAATGAACAAGTTGGCCGATGCCGTGCGTGTCACGCTCGGACCAAAGGGTCGCAACGTTGTGTTGGAAAAGAAGTGGGGCGCTCCCACCATCACCAACGACGGCGTGTCGATTGCAAAAGACATTGAACTTGAAGACCCGTACGAGCGTATTGGTGCAGAGTTGGTGAAAGAAGTTGCCAAGAAGACAGACGATGTCGCAGGTGACGGAACAACAACTGCAACCGTTCTTGCGTGGAGCATGGTGCGCGAAGGGTTGCGCAACGTTGCAGCCGGTGCAAACCCAATGACTTTGAAAAAGGGCATTGAGGCAGCAGTTGCAGCAGCAGTCGACAGCATCCGTGCGCTTGCAAAGGAAGTTGATTCCAAAGAACAGATCGCCCAGGTTGCATCAATCTCAGCTGCTGATCAGGAGATCGGCCAGATGATTTCTGAAGCAATCGACAAAGTTGGCAAAGACGGTGTTATCACCGTTGAAGAAAGCCAAACCTTCGGAATGGAGATGGATCTTGTTGAAGGTATGCGCTTCGACAAGGGTTACATCTCACCGTATTTCGTGACCGACCCAGAGCGCATGGAAGCTGTGCTTGAAGACGCGTACATCTTGTTCGTTGCAAACAAGATCACCGCAGTTCGCGACATGCTCCCAGTGCTTGAAAAAGTGATGCAGAGTGGCAAGCCACTCGTCATCATTGCTGAAGACATCGAAGGCGAAGCGCTTGCAACTTTGGTTGTGAACAAGATTCGCGGAACATTCCGTAGCGCATCGGTGAAGGCTCCTGGTTTCGGCGATCGTCGCAAGGCAATGTTGCAAGACATGGCGATTCTCACTGGTGGGCAGGTCATCAGCGAAGAAGTTGGTCTCAAGTTGGAAAACACCACTCTTGATCTTCTTGGTCGTGCAAAGAAAGTCATCATCACCAAAGACGAGACAACAATCGTTGAAGGTGCAGGATCTGAGTCCGATATCACTGGTCGTATCAATCAGATCAAGACTGAAATTGACAACACCGACTCTGATTATGACCGTGAGAAATTGCAGGAGCGTCTCGCCAAGTTGTCGGGTGGCGTTGCTGTGTTGAAGGTTGGTGCTGCTACCGAAGTTGAACTGAAGGAAAAGAAGCACCGCATTGAAGACGCAGTGAGCACCACCAAGGCAGCCATCGAAGAGGGCGTTGTTCCTGGTGGCGGAGTGGCATTGCTTCGCGCACAAGATGCAGTATTGACCGCAGCCGACAAGATGGAGGGCGACGAGGCAACGGGCGCACGCATGGTTGCACGTTCACTTGAAGCTCCCATCAAGCAGATTGCAGAAAATGCTGGTCTTGAAGGCGGCGTTGTTGTGCAGAAGGTTAAGGGCATGAAGGGCGCTGAGGGTCTCAACGCCGCAACCGGCGAATACGAAGACCTCGTGAAGCTCGGTGTGATTGACGCTGCAAAGGTGACACGCTCTGCATTGCAGAACGCTGCATCAATTGCAGCATTGTTCCTTACCACCGAAGCTGTCATCGCCGACAAGCCTCAGCCTGCTGCAGGTGGCCATGACCATGGCGACATGGGAATGGGCGACTTCTAAGTCGCACAACTTTTCCTAATCGTGACTGTCGCGCTCATAACCGCACGTGAGGCGCGCGATCACGACAAAGACCTTCAACCTGTCTTCGATGCACTAGTTGCACGCGGGGTAGATGTTGAAATTCGCGACTGGGACGACGCCGCGGTGAACTGGAAACGGTTTGCCGCGGCGATTGTTCGTTCTCCATGGGATTATCACCGTCGCTTTGATGAGTTCTCTCAATGGTTGCGACGCATTTCGCATGACACTGTCTTACACAACAGTGCTGACGTGATTACTTGGAACCTCGACAAAACGTATTTACATGAGTGCGTCGAGGCTGGGCTTCCCATTATTCCCACGTTGTTCGTGCAAACATCTGAGGACATCACTGACGAAGTCACCCAGTTGTTGCACGCTGATGTGGTGGTGAAGCCAACGGTCAGTGCCGGAAGCAATAACACTGAGCGATTCCGTGGTGATTACGATGCTTCATTGGCGTTCGTGCACTCAGTGTTAAATATGGGTAAGGTCGCGATGGTGCAGCCGTACCAGAGTGCGATTGATGATGAGCACGAGACCGCACTCAACTATTTCAACGGCAAATTCAGTCATGCCTTTCGTAAAGGTGCGATCTTGTCCACTGGTGTCAATGTGAAAAATGGTCTGTTTGTGGTGGAAGACATCAGCGCTCGTGAGCCAAACTCTGCTCAACGTGCGCTGGGTGATGAAACGATGGCATTTCTTGTGAAGCGATGGGGAAAGGCCCCGTTGTACGCCCGAATTGACACGGTGCCGCGTGGTGACGGCACTCCGGTGATTATTGAAATCGAAATGGCAGAACCCTCGTTCTTTTTCCACACCTCGAGTGGGTCTGCGGAACGTTTTGCCGATGCCGTTCTGTCCATTATGGAGTGACACTTCTTCACTTTGAGCACTCAGGGGTAGCCTGACCCTATGAGCGAACCAATGTCCCCCTCGGTCGGTCTTGCTGTCATTCACCTTTTTTGCTCGCCTGGAGCAAATTTTGATGGTGAAGCAGTAATTGGCGCAGTGAAAAATGCAGAGGCATCTGGAGTCGCTGTGATCGGTGTGTCGATGCTGGGACACAAAGCAGATTGTGCATTTATGGCGTTGTCATCTGACATGCGTGAGTTGAAAGCACTACAAACAGGTCTACAGCACGCTGGTCTCACCATCATCGATAGCTACGTGTCGCTTACAGAAGTGAGTGAATACGCAGATGGAGTTCCGGAAGAGATGAAGAACGCTCGTCTGTATCCGCAGCTACCGCCAGCAGGAAAAAATGCGTGGTGCTTTTATCCGATGTCAAAGCGTCGTGATAATGGTCAAAACTGGTTTACGTTGCCTTTTGATCAACGACGCGAGTTGATGCATGAACACGGAGTGAGTGGACGCAAATTTGCCGGACGAGTCATTCAGGTGGTGACCGGTTCGGCAGGTCTTGACAAGTATGAGTGGGGCGTCACATTGTTTGCTGTACACCCAGATGACTTGAAAGAAGTTGTTTACACAATGCGGTTTGATGAAGCTTCAGCTGTGTATGCAGACTTTGGTGATTTTTATGTCGGCATGGTGACGCCGGTCGACGAACTTGTACATCAGATATAAGTCGTGAATCGTCGTCGTTTCGTCGCCGCTCTCGGTGCCGTAACGTCCGCCGCAATTTTTTCGTCGCGAACAAAAACATCAGCTGCTATTAGTCAGTCTGTACGACAGAGTTCAGTTGAAAGCGCGAGAACAACTCTTCGGTCTATTGAGGTCGCACCGGGTTTGCAGATAGTGCCACGTGCGGCCTGGGGTGGTGACTTAGCACCCCGACGTGCGTTGCGTGCAGAACCAGACGTGAAGTTTTTGCTGGTGCATCACACTGCTGGCCCAAGTTTGTACTCAAAACAACAAGTACCACAGATGCTGAGGAACATTGTTTTGTTTCACCAGAGCGAAACAAAAAGATGGCCCGACACGTGTTACAACTTCTTCGTTGATCAATTCGGTGGGGTGTGGGAGGGTCGCACGGGCAGTCTCACGTCTCCAGTTCGTGCTGATGCAACTGGTGGTAATCAAGGGTTTGCTCAACTTGTGTGTTTGGTAGGCAACTTTGAAAATGACGTTCCCTCTGAAGCAATGGTGGATTCGTTGGCAAAATTGCTTGGTTGGCTCGCGCATCGTTACAACATTGAGTTGCGTCAGAGCAAACGCGTGATGTTCACATCGCGCGGATCCAATAAGTATCCACGAGGTGAAATTGTGCGTGCCCGTCCTATCTCAGGGCACAGAGACATGTCCTACACCGCGTGCCCGGGCAAGAACGCGTATCCATTGCTCCGGAGTGCCGTTCCCAAAAAAGCACGAGATTTTCAAATTTCACTGGGCTGAAATTGAAGTATTCGGCCAAATTCTTGACGAACGGCACTCGTATTTCGCGATCGTAACGAGTGTGTTAAATGAGTTCCTTCCCCTAGAGGGGGCGAGAAAGCGCCATTACCCTGACACGTGATGGGTACAACTCACGACGAACTGTCGCCGTATGCCAAGCGGCTATTAGATGTCGTTGTCGCTGCCGTCCCGGTGTGGGTGGATGAGAGCGTGCGCAAGATCGTTCGTCATCATCTTGGTGTCGTGAATGATGGCATTGCTACGGCAATTGTCGTTGCCGGAAAAGAGGCGCAAGAGTTTGTCTCTCAGCGGTTATCTATCTTGCTCACAACAGACGTTGATCAACAATCCTCAAATCCATTACAGATTTTGCGTGACTCCGCTCGATTTCCTACCCAGGTTTTATTGAATGCCGGTATTCCGACACCCAAGCGAGATCATTTTGATGAACAGATCAACCCTGATGACGTGTTTGGACTCGGTCCGTATACATGGAGAGATCTTGGTGAAGACGTTCATGATGCTGGGATTGAGTGGGGAGCATGGAAGGCGGCGACTGTTCTCTCACGACGCCGAGCAGAAGGAAAGATCACATGACTCCGGCGCGAGAGTTAATCGCAATGGAGGCATCGCAACAGGGAACCCAGTTGTGTCACGCAATTAGCGACCACACTGATGATTGGTTGCGGAGTGTTTTTACTGACGCAACATCTGGTATCTCAACACGCGAACGATGTGCACTTCTTGCCGTTGGCGGCTACGGGCGACGCGAGTTAGCACCGTTTAGTGATCTAGATGTCGTCTTGATACACGACAAAGTGAAGAACATTGACGAAATTGCCTCTCGATTGTGGTATCCGATTTGGGATTCTGGAATGAAGTTGGGACATGCGGTGCGCACACCTAAAGAGACTCTTTCCATGTGTCAATCCGATCTCGATACTGCAACGGCACACGTGACCGCACGATTCATCGCGGGTGATGAAGCCCTCGCTAATGAAGTATTGAGTGCAGTTCGTGAGAACTGGGAACGAAAAGGACAAGATTGGCTGCGTGTTCTCCATAAACGCGTACTAGAGCGTCATGAGGCTGCGGGGGAAGTCGCATTTCTTCTCGAACCCAATCTCAAAGAAGGAGTCGGAGGACTTCGCGACATTCATATGTTGTGGTGGGCAATTGAAGCGGGTTTGACATTAAGTGACGACGATGTTGATGCTCTGTGGAAATGCAATGAGGTCTTGTTATCCGCACGCACTGCTTTGCATCAACACGCAAAGAAAGTGGGGGATGTTCTGCGCCTTGAACAGCAGCAAGCGGTCGCAGCACTGTTGGGATACGAGGATGATGACACACTCATGAAGACAATTTCTTCAGCTGCTTTACGTGTTGCCTGGATCGCAGACGAGGCATGGGCACGTCTTGACCCACCATCTTCGGCGCGGTCAAAACCGCAACCGCTTGCATCGGGCATCGAGTTGATAAATGGAGAAGTTCGATTAACAGATGACATTGATCCCGCAGATGATCCGACTTTGGTTCTGCGGGTAGCTGCCACAGCAGCACGTCAGCGTGCCCGTATTCAACGAGACACTCTTGACCGATTGGGTGAGCGATGTGCGCAGTTTCCTAACCCATGGCCAACCGGAGCAAGCGATGATCTTGTCGCGTTGTTGTTGGAGGGTGATGCTGCTATTCCGGTATTTGAAGCATTGGATCAACGCAATCTCATCTCTCGCATACTTCCTGAGTGGGAAGCGGTGCGCTGTAAGCCGCAACGAAATCAATTTCATCGCTACACCGTCGATCGCCACCTGTGGCAAGCGGTCGCAAACGCAACACGATTAGTTGACTCAGTGGCACGACCGGACTTGCTCGTTCTTGGCGCACTCTTTCATGACATCGGTAAGGGTTATCCGGGAGATCACACTGACGTTGGTGTGGAGATGTTGCAACAAATCGGTCCACGCATGGGGTTGAGTGAGCAAGACACCGAAATCATTATCTTGATGATTCAACACCATCTACTTCTGCCAGATGTTGCAACCCGACGTGATATCTCTGATGACACAACAATCACCATGGTCGCTGAGAACGTAAAAACATCATTGAACCTGAGTCTGCTGCACGCACTCACTGAAGCCGATTCGAAAGCGACTGGACCGTCAGCGTGGAGTGATTGGAAAGCAAGTCTGGTGACGGATCTCGTGCGTCGTGTACAGCATGTGCTGGGCGGTGGAGACGTACATGAAGTGACATGGCGTTTGTTTCCTAATGCTGAGGTTTTGGAATTAATGGCGCAACGAGACATTGCGGTGGTGACCGATGACGATCGCATCACAGTGGTGAGCCCCGACCGACCAGGAACATTCAGTCGAGTTGCTGCTGTTCTTGCATTGTCAAATCTCGATGTACTGACAGGGGAGGCACACTCCGATGAACAAGGAATGGCCGCTTCGGAGTTTCGTGTTGTTCCCTTGTATGACTCGCACATCGAATGGAATCCCATTGTTACAAACATTCATAAGGCGTTACGTGGTGAGTTAGCACTTGAAGCACGTCTTGCTGAACGTGCTCGTTCTAGTACTCCGAAAAAATACCTTTCTGCAAAGAAGCCAGAACCTCCTTCAGTGCGCTTTGTTGACAATGCTTCATCAAATGCCACAGTGCTCGAATTACGTGCTCCCGACAGCATCGGTTTGCTGCACCGAGTGGCCAAGACTCTGGCTGAATTGTCGCTTGACATCAGACATGCACGTGTACAAACACTCGGAAATGAAGTGGTTGACACCTTTTACGTACGCACCCAGGCTGGCAATAAGGTGACAGACCCTGATCATCGTCGGGAAATCGAACGCGCTCTGCTTTACGCTGCCTCATAAGTAGCATTGCGAGGGTGACAAGTTCCCCTGAAGAATTCACCCGTGATCTCATCCGCTGGAGTGAAACCCTGTCCGCTATTGCGCGTACTGGAATGGGGTTTACACAAAGTCTGTACGAAAAAGAGCGCTATGAAGAGGTGCTAAAAGTTGCTGCCGACATCAAAGCGTCGGCTCAAGAGTCAATTGAAGTGCGACGCGAACAAGACCACTTTGTTCAAGAGTGGATGCAAGCAATTGGCGAAGGAGTGCCTGGTTATATCACTCCAAAAATTGCGATTGGTTGCATAGTTGGCAACGATGCAGGCGAACTCTTATTGGTGCAACGACCAGAACACCGCATTTGGTTATATCCAACTGGTTGGGCAGATGTTGGCTACTCCGCATCAGAGGTTGCTGTAAAGGAAGTAGAGGAAGAAACGGGGATTTTGGCTGAGCCCGTTCAACTCCTTGGTGTTGTTGATGGCATGCGGATGGGTTTTTCGCGATTTGGTATGTACATGCTTATTTTCCATATGCGTGCAATTGGTGGGTCGTTACAAGGTCACCCTCTTGAAACAGCTGATGTTGGCTGGTTTGCAGAAGATGCACTTCCAGAAGCGACTGCGGGAGTCGACTGGTGGGGGCCAATGGCATTTGGAGCAATTCGTGGCGAGCAACGTCCTGCCACGTTTGATGTACCACGCCCTGAGATGTGGCGCGGTTCGGGTCACTGATTAGTGACCGTCTTGTTCGCGCAAGAATTGTTCTACTTCGTCAACAAGTGAACTGCCGTCATCGTCTTGTGTATCAAAGAGAGACAATTGCTGATCATCATTGTCATCTTCAAATACGTTGTCGCCCATTGAGTCGAGACGTTCGACGTAGGCCGCTAGATCTTCGTCTTCTGCGACAAGATCATCAACACGTTCTTCGTACGACACGATTGCGTTGTGCAGAGCACCAACCGGTGCAGGTGTACCAATGATTTCTCCGGCTCGTTGAATAAGTGCTGATGACGCTTTTGGAGATGGAATCTGCGATGCATATGCGGGGACAGCTGCCCACAAAGAAGCGGATGGAATTTCAGCGTCGCTACAAGCATCATGCAAGACACCCACAATTCCAGTGGGTCCTTCATAACGTGAGCGTTGTAGGTCAAAGCGTTCGACCATGCTGGTATCGGTTGCAGTACCGATCAATTGAACCGGACGATTGTGGGGAACGTCAGCAAGTAGTGCACCTAGTGAAATCACCATCGCCGCATCAAAATGAACTGCAACACTGATGATTTGTTCCGTGAAAAGACGCCATCTGAGACTGGGTTCGGGCCCCAGAAGCAAGATCACGTCAGTCCCAGGTGTGGAGGCGTGCCACATTGACACTTTCGGCCACACAATTTTTCGCGTTACGCCACGCTCAAGAGCAACAGACGGTCGTACCGTCGCAAAGTCTGTGAACTCTTCCGGATCAATTTCAGCCAGTGGCTCCGCGCCCCAAGCATCAACGAGAGTGCGCACTGCTGTGCTAGCAGCGTCGGCTGCATCATTCCATCCGCTGAATGCAGCGATGATAACGGGGCGACGTAGTTCGGGCTGCGAGAGCCAACGAACGTGATCGAATGACGCCATTGCTCATACGTTATCGCTACGACCGGGCAGATTCAGCCAGATCGTGTGGCCCTGACATTGGGTATCCCTTGGCTTCGCGGATTGCCATGCCCCACGGGTGAAGGATTGAAATCAGTGCGTGTACATCATCGCCGAGCGTCTGAAGAACGGGCATCATTTGCTCATCGGTGGCGATTTCGATTTCTTCCCGAAGGTCGCGGCCTGCATTTGTGAGTTGACCATCTGTAGAGATGAGCGAACGTGACGCGAGTGATTCGATTGCTTCTGCATAATCATCGTCAGACCATCCACGTGTTCTGCTGTATGACTTAATGGATAGACCCCAGTACAACTCTGACAGCACTCCAATTTCTGTTGCAGTAATTCCTTTGCTCACCCAAGCAGCGGTGTGACTATCTCCTCGATATTCACGAAGCATGTCTCCCAGTCGCCACACATCTCCCATCACTGATCCAGGAAGGGCTAACGAGCAAAGACCTGCATACAGCGGACGTCCTTCAGGACGAAGTGGAGCAACAGCTCGCAACAGCAGTTCGCGCGCCGTACTTGCATTAGTGGGTTGTTCCCCGACAATTCGATGAAGTGCTGCAATTGCTCCGTCATCACGTGCTTGGCAGATTGTGACTGCATCAGTTAACGACCAGCCTTTCGTCACCGCAGGTATGACCACCGCGGGGTTGAAAACGGCAAAGGCTGCCGCAACGACCTCACCGGGAACTTGCCCCATGACAGAACCACGACTGGTGAAATACGCCGTGAAGTCGGGTCCCGGTACTCCGTTGACGTCTCGCGGGCTCGGACCAAATCCGAGTGCGACATAGTTGTCGTGACACTCGCGTGAGAAATATACCTGTCCGGTGACGGGCTCTAGAACTGACGCGAGACGGCGAGCAAGTACATGAGTTGATGACGGCGATGCAACCATGCACACACCGTAGTGTGTATATCTATGGCGACAACAGTGGTCAGCGCAACGGAAGCAACCGATGAACTTGTTGAAGCATGCAAGCGTTTAATTCCACAGTTGTCATCGTCTAATCCTCCACCTACAAAAGAAGAATTAGCTGAGATTATTTCGTCGCCGGCAACAGTGTTGTTGGTGGCTCGGGTTGATGGCATCATCGCGGGGATTTTGACCCTTGCGACGTTTCGTATTCCTACCGGTGTTCGTGCGTGGATCGAAGACGTTGTTGTCGATGACTCGGCACGTGGGCACGGAGTTGGTCAAGCGCTAAATCTCACCGCAATTGAAGAAGCGCGCAAGCGGGGAGCAATCACAGTCGACCTCACATCACGACCATCGCGCGAGGCAGCAAATCGTTTGTACCAGCGGATTGGGTTTGAGGCACGAAGCACAAACGTGTATCGCTACACGATCAAATAACTGTTGTGGACTCTTTGCGTTCGTATTCCGGGAGAGCAAATGATGCAAGCCATGTGATGACAACAAACACAGTTGAACCCCACAAGGCGACAGTGAGTCCACCCCATACGTAAAGAATGCCCGACAGCAAAGTACCTATCAATCGTCCGGCGGCATTTGATGAGTAGTAGAAACCAACATCCATTGCGACGCTGTCATCGTCTGAGTACGCCAAGATCAGAAACGAATGCACAGATGAATTAACTGCGAAGATGATGCCAAAAATCACAAGTCCGATGATGATCGCGGGAGTGCGTACATCATCAAATGCACTAACGAGTGCGAGCAGTGCTGTGACAATTCCTAACAGCATCGCCCACAGTCGACTTGCAGTGACTTCACTGACGGACTCAGGTTGATATGTTCGAATCAATCGAGGTGCAAACGACTGAACAATTCCATATCCGATGACCCATGCGGCAAGAAATCCTCCGACGCCTTGGTGCGACCAACCGAGTTCGGTCGACAAGAACACTGGTAGGGCCACAACAAACCAAATGTCTCTTGAACCAAACAAAAAGAATCGCGCGAAGGAAAGTCGATTGATTGCGGATGATTTTGAAAAAATTGAACGAAGTGGTGCCTTCTTTTTGGATTTACCAATGTCCTCATCAAGCAAGATGATGAGTGCGACAACAACTACTGCGAGTACAGCGGCCATGACCAACAACGCAGTGTCGTAGCTCAGCCACGCCAATAACGCTGAACCCAAAAAGAAACCGACACCTTTCAGCGCGTTCTTTGAACCAGTGAGGATTGCAACCAATTTGAATAGTGCGCCATCACTGGTTCCCGCGATGCTCTTGACAGCGCTCTTTGAGCTCATCTTGGTGAGATCTTTTGCGACGCCAGAAAGCGCTTGAGCGGCCATCACATATGTCACCGAGAGCCACGTCTCCCAGCTTGCGTCTTGAAGTGTCAATGCAAGCAGGGCGATGATCTGTAGGAATAGCCCCGAGATGAGAGTTCGATTGAGTCCGCGACGAGAACCAATCCAACCACCCACCAAATTGGTGAGGATCCCCATGAACTCGTAGGCGAGAAACAGGAACGCAATCGAAACCGCGGAGTAGCCAAGGTCGTTGAAGTGCAGCAACACCAACATGCGTAAGGCACCATCGGTCAAGGTGAACGCCCAGTATCCGGATGTCACCAGGATGTAGTTGCGTAGTTTCATGTGCTGTACTCAGATCAATTTTTGAGCAACTAATGCAGCGAGTTCAGCCATGCGGTGAACGTATCCATATTCGTTGTCATACCAGACGAGAACTTTCACCATCTCATCATCAATCACCATCGTTGAAGGCGCATCGACAATTCCCGAACGCGGATCATTGACATAATCAGCTGACACCAAAGGTCGCGTCTCGAATCCTAGGATTCCTTGCAAATCACCATTGGCGGCTTCCGAGAGTACTCCGTTCACCTCATCTACCGTCACACTGCGAGACATGGTGAAAACCGCGTCGGTGAGAGACGCGTTCAATAATGGAACGCGAACGGCAAGACCGTTCAGTTTTCCTTGTAGTTCTGGATAAATCATGCTGATTGCTGTCGCAGATCCAGTAGATGTCGGAATCAATGAATTGAGTGCCGAGCGCGCACGACGTAGATCTTTGTGAGGAGCATCGACAATCACCTGAGTATTGGTGACGTCATGAATAGTTGTGAGCACGCCTCGTTCAATGCCGATGTTCTGATGTAACACTTTGACTACTGGAGCAATGCTGTTGGTGGTGCAGGAAGCAGCGGTGACAATTCGATGACTGCTTGAGTCGTATAGGTGGTCGTTGCAACCCATCACCACATTGAGCACTTCAGTGTCTTTTACTGGCGCTGCAACAACAATTTTCTTGGCACCATTTGTAAAGTGCGGTTCCAATTTCTCGACGGTTTTTAACGCTCCTGTGCATTCGAGAACGATGTCAACCCCGAGGTCATTCCACGGAATATCTTTTGGCGATGAGTGTGAGGAATAACTGACACGCTGGCCGTTAATCACGAGATCTTGCCCGTTCGTCTCAGATACACCGTCGAACTTTCCGTGAACGGTGTCGAACTGCAAAAGATGGGCAGCCGTTGTGACATCGCCCTTGTGTTCGTTTACGTGAACAAGATGTAGTTCGGGATGATGGGAGAGGGTCCGTACTATCAGACGTCCCATGCGTCCGAATCCATTGATTGCTACTTGCATTGTCATCATCATTCACGCTAAGACACTTGACAGTGAAAGATTGAGACGTGCAGGTGAATTTTAAGTGAATGGCACAGTAACGCAGCGAAATGACAAAGTAACGCAGTGATGAGCGAGGTAACGCAGTGAGCAATACGACGACCTACCGAGACAAGACCGTCCCATGGTCCGTTGCGGTTGTGGATGTAGCGGGATACGACGGAGCATTCGTGCGAGTGACATGTGAAATGCCCTCAAATACCCCGCTTGTTGCGGGAGACACCATTGCAGTGGACGTTGCGCCAACCACACAGACATTTCGGCGCTATACCGTGAACCGCGTTACGGATGCGACGTTTGAATTCATTGGTTTTCGTACCACGCGTGGCCCTGCCACTGCATACCTTGACCAGTTGTCAGCGGGAGACGAATTGAGCGGACAAGGTCCGGAACGTCCGGTGAAATTACCGACAGCGGATATGACGCATGTGGCAGTGATGGGGGATGAGACGGTGATTGGTACCGCGGTTGCAGTCACGGGCGCAACCCAAAACCCTGTCGCTGTTGCAGTTAAGACAACGCACAGTGTTGAGGAAATTTCGCAGGCTCTCGCACCAGGAGCATTATCAGTATGTGTTGATGAAGATGCTATGAAATCGTGGTTGACAGATTTCTTGACACGCAATGGTGTCGAAAGTGCCGGCGTGTTCTTAGTTGGTGAACAAAGTGCAAATCAAGCGTTGCGTCAACACGCTTTTTCCCTCGAGCTGAGCAAAGAGCGTCTTGCGACTCGAACATTCTGGCGACCCGACAAAGTCGGTCTCGAGTAGAACTGCGTTAGAACTCAATCACAAAGCGACCACGAGTGCCACCAGCTTGTAAGAGTTCGTGTGCTTTTCCTGCTTCATCACAGGGAAATGTGCGGGCAACGCGAAGTGACAGTAAACCTTGTTCCGCTTGTTCACGAAGACGATCTAGTTTGTCCCATGCTTGGGCGTAATCGCGTACCCATGTTTCATGCAATGCGATGCCTCGTTCAAGATCGGATTTCCAACCACGAACCGTCGCAATCGCTCCACCATTTTTTACCGCTGGAACAATTTCATCGTTTTGTACGGACCCGTCGGCGAGTCCGTCGACACCATTTGGAACATGTTCCCTAATTCGCGTTGCCACATCAGGTCCGCGTCGTACAACAACATCTGCACCAAGTGAGCGAACTAACTCTTCGTCTTTATCTGATGCGTCTGCGATCACCCGCAGTCCGTCTGCTTTTGCAAGTTGCACGACATAGCCACCGTACGCACCAGCGGCACCGGTAACTGCGAGAGTGTCGCCAGGTGATAACGCCAATTGATCAAGTGATAGACGTGCGGTGAGGCCGTTCATTGGCAGCGTGCATGCTTCAGCGTGGCTAGTGCCACGTGGAGTATGAGTGACCGAACCCGCAGGCAACACGATGCTTTCCGAATAGCCTCCGTGAGATCCAGAGGGTACGACTATTCCCATCACAGAGTCACCCACGCGAACGGTGGTGACTCTGTCACCCACTTCATCGACAACACCGGCGATGTCCATACCGGGTACGTACGGCGGTGGAAATGCTTTCAACATTTCTGCACGTGCACCATTTCGTATGTACGTGTCAGTGGGGTTTACCGCAGCAGATCGAACTGCAACGCGTACTTCACCTGGTCCAGCATGACGTTCGGGAATGTCATAGACCTTCAAGACTTCAGGTCCACCAAATTCCATGACACCCACTACGCGCATGACGCTTCCTTTCGAGAGAGTTGCAAATTAATCGGCAAGAGATCCGCCATAAATCTGCCACGCAAGGACAGATTTAGCAGCCAGACTTAAAACGAGATACGCCTTTTCTCCATAGAGATAGTCACGCCACGGACCAACGCCTCGGTACTGCAGCCACTGGTTCAATCCGAAACTAAAGAAGAAGATCAATTCCGCAAAGAAGATGCCGTAGACAAAACCCGGCACTGTGTCGGCACCAAAGATGTTGATAGAAATCGCAACCCATGGTGCAAGGCCAGCAATGGTGCCGAACCAAAACGGCATCATCGTCGTTTTGGTACGCCCAGGTGGGTTCATGCGTTCTTGCAGCCAGCCAAACAGGATCATTGAAATGTTTGCACCAGCAATGGCGACTATCCCGGTGATGTCGGTGATGCCTGCATACGCAGAGATCAAAAGGACCATGATTGTCGCGCTTATCGAGTATTCAACCCATCGAAAGCGGTTGATGCCAGCTGCAAGGTCGGTTTCATACGTTGTGCGAGAAAAGGTCGCCGTTGCGAAATGATCAACTGCTGCGAGAGCCAAAAATACTGCGATACACCAGCCGATGTTGACTCCGAATAAACCTTCGGGATTTGTGATGCGTGTTCCTGGAGGCCCATCCGGGAACGTTGACGTGACAGTGATACTGAAATCGCCAGCGATTATCAGGATGATGATCGCTTGTGCAATGTGGAGAATGCTGAGTCCGAGATTCCAGGACCGTAAATTCGCAAGTCTCTTAGGAGTGATATTGATGCTCGTCATACTGTGCTGACCCCCAGTAGATCAATGCAGTTGCCAGCAAAACAAATACCAGCAATGCAACAGCGAATGGTCGTACAGTACCGTCAAATTGTGCACTTGCAATGTTTCCTAAAACCGCACCGCCCGCAGTGGTGATGGTGGCAATAATCGCTGATGCCGTCCCAGCAACATGGGGAACGGGCATCATCGCTGCGGTGTTACAGATTGGGACGAGTCCTTGAGCAAGCGGGACTACCGCGGCGAGTGAGATCGTGAACAACCAGAAGTTGGGCTTGCCGTCATTCAAGAGTGAAACAAAAACAAAGATTCCAGATGTACAGATTGCAATCATCGATAAGCGACGCACATAGTTCGCGACACCAAATCGTTCGACAAGTCGAGCATTGTTGAGAGAATTGACTGCTAGCAAGATTGCGATAGCACCGAAAAAGAACGGAAAGTAAGCGCCATAGTCATACACGTCCTCAACAATCACTTCTGAACCGGCAAGATACGTCATCATGACGCCAAACAAGAATGTGATCGCGATGGTGAAGCTCATCGTCTGTCGATGAGAGATAACTTCACGTCCTGCGGTTGCGACTGCGTTAAAAGTGAACGGTCTGCGATTGGCCGGATCCAAAGTTTCAGGAAGGCGACGTGACCACACGATGAGTCCGACGCCAATAATTGATGGAAACCAAAACACTGTGCGCCATGGGAATAGTGCAATAAGCGCCGCGCCGATGCTGGGGGCAATGATTGGCACAAGCAAGAACACCGCCATGATCATTGACATCAGCCGTGCCATTTCACTGCCTTGGTATCTGTCGCGAATCATTGCAGTTGCTAGAGAACGCGGCGATGCTGCAGCAACACCCCACAAGAAACGTGCAAACACAAGCAATCCCCAGGTGGTTGCAACACTTGCGAGTATTCCTGCTGCCACATACAGAACGAGTCCAACAAACAGTGGGCGACGCCTCCCGTAACGATCAGAAATGGGACCGTATAACCACGGACCAACTGCCATACCGAGAAAGAATGCGGTGAGAACCCATGCAACCTGAGTGGAGTCCGATGACATGCCGAACTCTTCGCGCATGTTCGGAAATGCCGGCAACATCACATCGATTGCAAGTGCGCCAGTGGCCATGAGCGCAGTAATCAGTGCGACGAACTCACGACCAGAAGCAACACCTCGCTCACGAGTAACGGTGTGTGTATGTGCGCCTCCCAGATGTTGTTCGGGATCAGACGCAAGAGTCACGTATCTACCGTACGTGACGGCGGGGCTCAGCGAGGAGTTTGACCGTCATCAACTTTGACGACAGATCCGGTCACAAACTCAGACGATGGGGCGCAGAGAAACAACAGCGTGCTGTCGAGTTGTGCGGGATCCCCCAATCGTTTGCGTGGGAATGCCTTGCTGATGTCTCCAACGCGCTCAAGCATTCCCTCCAACATTTCAGATCTAAATGCTCCTGGCGCGATGGAGTTCACATTGATGTTGAATCGAGCCCATTCGACGGCGAGTGTTTCAGTCATTCGGTCAATTGCAGCTTTGGTGATCGAATACAGTGCGGCGCCATGCCCGTCGTAGTTGTACGCCGCGACAGACGAGATGTTGACCATGCGCCCGGGAGCTTTGCGGGCAATGAGGCGCCGTGCCACTTCAATCGAAAGAAGGTACGGACCACGAAGGTTTGTGTCGATGACTTTGTCGACCAATTCCACCGACATGCGAGCCGCATACTGCGCATCGGGAACGCCCGCATTATTAACCAAGATCGATACCGGACCGAGTGCATTCTCGGCTGCGTCAATCGCACCAGGGATCTGGTTCGCATCGGTCACATCTAGTTGCACAGCAAATGCTTTTCCACCAGCAGCGGTGATTTCTTCAACAAGTGAATCGAGTCGATCACGACGACGAGCGGCAACAGCAACGGATGCACCTGCAGATGCCAGAACTTTTGCAAAGCGACGACCAAGTCCAGACGCTGCACCGGTGACGAATGCAACTTGTCCGGTGAGGTCGGTGCTGGCATACGGAAGTGGGAACTGGTCAGACATGATGAACTCCTCGTGACGGGTCGCTGAACTTTCTCAAGTATGTCAGGTTGGCTATTCGCAGAACGTATGAGCATGCGACACTGGCGTGGTGCAGGCGCGAGACATCGTTGGTGTGTTTCTACGACTAGGTGTCACTGGGTTCGGCGGACCAGCTGCTCACATTGCATTGATGCGCGACGAGTTCGTGCGTCGTCGTCGGTGGATGGAAGACGATGAGTTCTTAGAGATGGTGGGAATTGCAAATCTCATCCCCGGACCAAACTCGACAGAACTTGCGATGCACATTGGTGCACGCCAAGCAGGCAGAAAAGGTTTGTTTGTTGCTGGTGTGTGTTTCATTGTTCCGGCAGTCGCCATTGTGGCTTTTCTGGCTTGGTTGTACGCCGAATACGGCACTGATCCCGCCGTAGTTGATATTCGTTACGGGGTGCTACCGGTGATCATCGCAATTGTTGCGCATGCTCTTGCTGGTTTAAGCCGCGCTACCGTCACATCAATACGGAATGGCATAACTGCAGGTGCAGCATTTACCGCGTACTCGCTCGGTATTCACGAACTCGTCATTCTTGTTGTGGCAGGAGCAATTGCGATCACGTGGTCGCACATTGATAGTGCGTGGCGTAATCGTGGCGACAGAGGTAGTTCGTCATTGCTGTTTGGTGTTGCATTATTGCCATTAGTAGCGACAGGAAATGTGAAAGATGCGTCATTGTGGCGACTCTTTCTTGTCTTTCTGCAAGTTGGCGCGGTGTTGTATGGCAGTGGTTATGTGTTGTTGGCGTTTCTTGAGAATCAACTTGTGAATGAATTGGGTTGGCTAACGAGCCAACAATTACTCGATGCAGTCGTGGTGGGGCAGGTGACCCCAGGACCGTTGTTTTCAACAGCAACTTTTATTGGCTGGCAAGTCGCAGGTGTATGGGGTTCTATTGGGGCAACTGTCGGTATTTTCTTACCGTCTTTTGTTTTTGTCGCGCTACTTGTTGTCATTGTGCCGTGGGTTAAGCGTCATGTGAACGTGCAACTATTCGTCAATGGCGTGACGATCGCGTCTCTTGGATTGATGGCTGGAGTATTAGTCGACCTCAGCAACGATGCTCTCGTTGATCCATTCACTGTTGTAATCGCAGCATGTTCATTGGGTATATTGCTCATCACGAAACTCAACACGACATGGCTTATAAGTGCCGGAGTTCTAATCGGAGTAGCCAACTACTTTGTGTGATGTTGTAATCGGCGATACAGATCAGCGAACACGGCGCAAAAGGTGTGTCGGCACTTCACTAATACCGTGCAACATTGCAGCAATTGCTTCAACGCCATCAACGAGTCGAGGTCCTGGTCGTACCATGACAGCGTCCGCGTCGATCGCCCATATCTGCGATTCGGCGGGAAGTTTGCTGAGCACGGCTTGTGCTTGTTCTGTCGACGCATCAAGTCCGTATCCGCACGGTGACACAAGAACGATGTCTGGCATGGCTTGACCAATCTCATCCCACGTTGTTTGTACAGAGCGCTGTCCGGGACGTGCAACAACAGGAGTACCACCGGCACTGGTGATGATGTCAGGAACCCAGTGTCCCGCTCCAAAAGGTGGATCGATCCATTCCAAAATGAATACTTTCGGGCGATTTGCATGGGGGATGTGAGACACCGCACTCTCCACATTTTGCAGACGATCACGAAGGTCAGCGCAATACGTTTCGCCTCGTTCTGGAACGCCGGCAGCCACCGCGATTATGCGGATCGATTCGATCACTTCATTTAAATTTTGTGGGTCGATCTGCAAAACATTTGCGTTGCAATTAAGACGTTGCACCGCGGCATCCACATCGCCACTTGCCACCGCACACACTCGGCACAAGTCCTGACTGAGAATGAGATCGGGATTGCAACGTGCAAGTGCGTCATCATTTAGTTCATAGAGGTCGAGACCATCTGCCATGCGTTGGCGAACAATGGCATCAATCTCTGCCGGTGTCATAGAAGGATCGGAAAATGTTCCAACAACGATCTCTCTGCCATTGCGAACACCCGTTGGCCAATTGCATTCGATAGTGACGCCGAGAAGTTGATCTGCGAGACCGAGATCGCACACGATTTCTGTGGTGGAAGGGAGAAGCGACACGATGCGCATGGTGTCACTCTACGAATGAATCGTCCGTAAGTGAATCGACCTGCAAACAAATCAACAATGTGATCTACTGTTGCCGGCATGGGGAAAGCTAATGATTGGCTACTTATTGGGTCTGATGGGAATACGCGTTGCTGGTGGTGTGGTGAAGATGACCAGTACGTGAAGTATCACGATAACGAATGGGGTCGTGTTGTACGCGATGATCAACGACTTTTTGAGAAGGTGTGCCTCGAAGGATTCCAGTCCGGCTTGAGTTGGATCACCATTCTTCGACGACGTGAGGGCTTCAGAACGGCGTTTGCAAATTTCGATTTTCATGAAGTTGCAAAGTTTCGTCCTAAAGATGTTGAACGGCTGTTGAAGAATGAAGACATCATTCGACATCGTGGGAAGATCGAAGCAACAATCAATAATGCTCAAAGATGTTGTGAATTGATTAAAGAGGAAGACTCACTCAGTGACTTCATGTGGTCCTTTGCACCTAGTGGAAAAGATAAGGCAGTAGGAAATACACACGCATCGGGGATTCCAGCAGTCACGCAAGCGTCTACAGATTTGTCAAAAGCTCTGAAAAAACGCGGATGGAAATTTGTGGGCCCCACCACGATGTATGCGCTGATGCAAGCTGTCGGGATGGTGAATGATCATCTTCCAGGTTGTTTCGTACGCGACGAATGTTGAATCACTTATCGACACAACATTTCTCAGACATGCCACGTGTCTAGTACCCGCGTGGTTGCAACATGTCCTCGGCGTTTTGGCGCACTTGCCAGTCTCTGTCTTGCAATGCATTCTGAAGTGCGGCATCGACTTCAGGTCCCTCAAATGGTGCAAGTGCAAGGATTGCCCGTCGTCGCACCGTGGGTTTGTCTGTACACGCGCGCAAGATCGCTGGCAACCCGCGTATGTCGCCCAGTGATCCCAAGGATGCAGTAGCGGCTTCACGTACTAATGCTTCCTTGTGATGAAACACTGCATCAATTAATGACTCCATATCACTGACAGACGGGGCTGAACGTTCTCCCATTGCCCACGCCGCCATTTCGGCAACGAATACATCTGAGTCGTCTAGCAGCGATGAGATGTCAACATCGCGATGTGTGGCAGCCAGTTCGGCTGCACATCGTCGCACCCCTTTGTCTGAATCCGTTATCGCAAGGTGGAGATCGTTATCACGTAGATCTTCAAGTCGCGCTAACGCTCGTAACGCACTAATTCGTACGAGTGCGTCGTTGTGCTGAAGACTATGTCGTGCCGTTGCAAGGTCTCCGTGGAAGCCCGCGCTAATGACAGCGAATCGTTCGTCGTCGCTGTTCGGGGACGTTGTGTTGGTCAACGACCGAACTCACTGAGTGCACTTGAAGCAAACACGAGAACAAACGCGACGATGCATGCAATCACCGCTCCCACAATGAGAGATCCTGCACTCAGATAGCCGGCAGATTGCCATTTGCGGTTCTTTTCCGGCTGCTTATAGAGAGGTGTCGGTTTTTGATCCACCCGCACTACCACGGGTCGGCGTGGCGTGGCAGGCTTCATACGACTGATGACAGCAAGTGCAACAAGGGCACAGGCGACTACCCACGCCGCGCGAACCGTAACATCGGTTCCGGAAAGTGAAGCAAGCACGTTCATGACAGAGTCCAGCGTACCCCTCCCGCCGCCACCGCCGTTGTCGAGTGCGCCATCGAACAATCGTCGCCTGTATCTAGCGCTGCCACTTCTCACCTTGTCGTGGTTGATTATTTTCGTGGTGATTATCGCGTCATTGGTGCGTATTCAACGGTGGGAGCTTGCTCCTGGCGAAGCGTTAACAGTAGGTTCGCGCATTGAATTTGTTTCAGGGGATGAGCCAGCTCCTCTTCGCTACGAAACAGATGACGGAATTCATTTTGTAACGGCGTACGGCGCCAAGTTGTCGGCTCTTGATTCATTTGTCGGATGGCTCGATCCCGATGTGCAAGTTGATACATACGAGGAACGATTCGGTGATCAAACCCCGTCAAGTCAGCGGGTACTGAATCAACAAGCCATGGTGAGTTCTAAGCAGATTGCTGAGTATGTGGCATTGAAACGTCTTGGATACAACGTAGAACTCATTATGGGACCAGCGATCGTCGCGGATGTGATTTGCGAAGAAACGCCACATCCAAAGAGTGCGTGTGAAGTGATGGACGTGGGGGACACAATTACTGAGTTCAACGGTGTACCAGTCAATGTGTTGACCGACTTGTTTCCGCTCACGGAGACTTTGTCGCCAGGTGACGAAGTAGAAATCAAGGTACGCCCTAACGCATCAGATTCTGCTGAAACGCGAACAGTGCGCATGATTGCCAATCCATCCGATACATCGAAGACGATCATCGGGTTTGTGCCTGTGGACACTCGTACCGTGCAGTTACCTTTCGATGTTGGTATCTCGACCTCTGACATCGGAGGTCCGTCGGCGGGATTGGCCTTCACTCTCGCGATCCTTGATGAATTGACGGAGGGCAATCTGATGGGTCGTGGGAAGGTGGCCGCCACCGGAACAATCAATGATGATGAAGAAGTGGGACCAGTAGGGGCTGTTCGTCAAAAGGCTGTTGCAGTTCGCGATGCTGGTGTGACGTTGTTCCTGATCCCCGCATCACAGTCTCCTCAGGTCATTGATGAAGTGCGAAAAGCGGCAGGACCGGGGGTGAAGGTTGTTCCCGTTGCAACTCTCGAAGATGCCCTTGAAGCATTACGTGACAATGGCGGTGACGCACTTCCGGGGTAGTAACTGGTAATCCACAGGATTGCCACCATTCTCGCTGTTTCTCGCTTTACTCTTTTAGATGCCATGGCCATCTCTTTTTCGCGTCCCGATCCGTCGTCTCCTGCAGCAGTAGGCGCTGCCAGTTTTCCCGTTGCCAGGCGTGGGTTTGATCAAGGAGAGGTACGCGATTTCCTCCGGATGGTGGCCGCTGAGCTCGCCCGGCTGCAAGAGCGTGAGCGTTTCTTGGAAACCGAGATGCGCGCGATGCAAACACGCGGGATGTCATCACCTGGCCGGCTTGATGAAGAGACGGTCACCACCCTTTTAGGTGAAGAAGCTGCCCGTGTGTTGTCCACCGCGCGCGATGCAAGCACTCAAATTCGCGAACGTGCCGAAGAGAGTGCAACGAGGCTTGTGAAAGATGCTGCAGAGGATGCAGCACGTATCCGTGAATCGGCAACGTTAGAGGCACAACGTATTCGCGATGATGCCGCAGCAGATGCTGAAGCAGAAATCGAAATGGCAAAACAACAGGGCCGTGACATGGTGAACGAGGCGCGCGAGTATCGCGAGAAAGTCTTGTCCGAGTTGTCACGTCGTCGTGACGCAGCACGCGCACAAATCGAACAATTGTTGCATGGTCGTGATCGCTTGTTAAGTGCTTTTGAACGTGCGCGTCTAGCTAGCGAAGATGTCATCAACGGTTTAACCGAAGCTCATGATGAGCCTGAATTTATTGTGAATCTGGCACCAGTGACTGGACCAGTTCCTGTTATTAATCCGGCTCATCCATCAGTTGGAGTATTTGATCGTGAGAACGAAGATGTTGAGGATGTTCTCCGACCAGCTGTCAAAAACGATTCAGTAGACGAATCAATCGACAATGTGATTGAAGAAATCGTGACTGAGATCTTTGATCATGAGATTGAAGTTGCGACAGAAACAGTTGAAGTTGATACACCTGAAACTGCTGAGGCTCGCACAGTTGAAGAAATAGAACCTGAAGCGGTTGATGTAATTGAAGTAGTTGACACTGCAGAGGTTGAAGTTGAACAAGTTGTCCAAGAACCTCAGATAACTGTTGGTGACTCTGTAATTGACGTTGCAGAAGACGATCAGGTTGTGTCAAATGTTGTCTCGCTGTTTGGTCGTGAACGTGTCGCCCCGACACTGCCCGAAGTTCAATCAGAACTAGATGACGTTGAAGAAATCGCAGAAGACGTTGTTGATACACACAAAGACGGTGCACACAAGGTCGATGCCCACAAAGTGGACGACATTTTTGCTCGACTTCGAGCTGACTCAACATCAAAAGTTGCAGAGGCTGCCTCTGAGTCAGTCGCATCATCACCAGAAGCCAAGGTCAGTGCCAAGTCGGTCAAGACTGAAGCGCTGAAGAAACGCGATGCCGATCCTGCGTTGTTTGCCCATCGTGATGAGGCGCTGTCTTCGCTAGTTGGGCAGTTTTCGAGAAAATTGAAGCGTGTTCTTGCAGATGAACAGAACAACGTCTTGGAGCACTTACGCAAAAAGCGGTCATCACTGGAGATCGAAGCGGTTCTTGGCTCAGTAGGTGAACATGCTCAACGCTATTGCGATGCAATTGCTGATGAAATGATGAAGGCAGCAAGCGAGGGTGCGAAGTCGATGAAGGCGCTCGGCGGTTCATCAAAGCGGATTTCGCCCAAAGATCTCAATGCGACCGTGCTCATTGCAATTTCTGATTCGTTAGTTGCGAAATTTCGTGAAGACACCCGTATTGCAATCGGTGAAGCAGAAGGTGATCGCGACATTCTCGCAAACCTGATGCGCGATGTCTATCGTCAATGGAAAATGACATCGCTAGACGAGCATGTCGATGACATTGCCTGCTCTGCCTTTAATCGTGGTGCATATTGCTCGCTCGAATCTGGTGTGGGGATTTCTTGGATGGTGAGCCCAACTCAGGGTTGTTGTGCTGATTGTGACGACAATGCTCTCGCGGGAGACATCGTTGTAGGTGCGGATTTTCCGACCGGACACCGTCATCCGCTTGCTCATGCCGGATGCCGCTGCCTCGTTTGCCCAATCTCGCACTAGCGTTCTAATGCGTGCGTAACCCCTCGGATCTTCCACCTCGCGGAAACGGCGGTCTCGGCGGACCGCGCATTCCAAAACTTCGTATTCGTCGTCCTTCGAAAGGACGGGTCGTCATTTCCGTTGTGTTGGCGGCGATCCTCATTCTCTTCCTTAGCGCGCGCAGCCTGTCATCTTTTTATGTCAACGTGCTGTGGTTCGACAGTGTTGGGCGTAGCGATGTTTACTGGCGAACGATTCGAGCAAAGTTTGAACTCGGCATCATTTTCACACTGATCGCGGCAGTGTTCGTGTGGATCAACTTGATGTTGGCTGACCGTTTGGCGCCTGTGAACCTGCCAAATACTCCTGAAGATCAAGCGGTGATGCGAGTTCGGGAAGCAACAGCTCGTTATCGCGGTCGTTTGCGTGTAGCCATTGCATTATTGATTGGTTTGATGCTTGGAATTCCAGCTGCAAGCCAATGGGAATCATGGTTGCTGTTCTTGAACGGAAAGGCATTTCCGGTAGCCGATCCCCAGTTTGACACCAACGTTGGTTTCTACGTCTTCCGATTGCCATTTGCTGAGTTCGCGGTGTCGTGGGCGTTCGGAATGTTGGTACTCGCTACGTTGCTGACAATCGCATTTCATTTCATCAATGGCAGCATTCGTCCACAAGACAAAGTGCAGCGGGTGTCTCCACAAGCAAAAGTTCATCTTTCGGTGTTGCTTGCAGGTGCCGCACTAATTCGTGCTGCGAACTACTGGTTGTCACGATTTGATCTCACACGGTCAACTCGTGGTGTCGTACGTGGTGCGCTGTACACGGACGTTAACGCTCAGTTACCGGCCATCAACTTGATGATTCTCGTATCCATCGCGGTAGCTGCGTTGCTTCTGTGGAACATTCGTCAAAAGGGATGGCGTTTACCGGCACTGGCAGTTGGTCTGTGGGTTGTTGTTGCGATAGTTGCAGGCACGATTTATCCCACAATTATTCAACGTTTCGTGGTGCAGCCAAACGTCAGCACTCGTGAGTTGCCATTTATTGATCGCAACATCGTGGCAACGAAAGCTGCAATGGGGATAGGTGAAGTTGAGCGAGTGGAGACGTCATTTGAGGAATTGTCTTCAGATGATGTGAACGAATATGACGTTGCACTTCGAGACATTCGCCAACTTGATCCCATCCAGATGCGCGACCGATTCATCTTGGACCAAGGTCAAACATCGTTTTACAGCGTCCGCGATCTTGACGTTGATCGATATTCCATTGATGGTCGTAAACAACAGGTTCTGATTGCGTCACGCGAACTGAACGCAGACGGTATTCCTAACCGTACGTGGGTGTCTCGTCACCTGCTCTACACCCATGGTTGTGGGATCATTGCGGCTCCTGCAAGTGTGGTGACAGACGATGGTCGACCATCGTATGTCGACCTCAAAGTCTCACGTCCCGAGTTGTACTTCGGCGATGGTCTCAATGATTACGCGATTGTCGGTACGTCACAGACCGAACAGGCATGTCCGGGATCTACCACTTCGAAGTACGAGGGCGGTTCCGGTGTGAAGATGAACGGCTTCCTTCGCCGGGTTGCCTTTGCTGTTCACTTCGGTGAATACAACTTGTTTGGTTCGCGTCTCATTACTGAAAACTCGGAAATGTTGTGGGTGCGAGACATTCGCGATCGCGTTCGTAAAGTCGCGCCGTTTCTCCATTTTGATGCCGACCCATATCCGGTTGTTGTGAATGGGAAAGTGAAATGGATCATCGATGCATTCACCACCACAAATCGTTACCCATACGCAGAAACTGCAGACACCACACAAATCAATGGAGCAAGTGGACTTAATCATTCATTCAACTATGTTCGTAATAGCGTGAAAACTGTGGTCGACGCGTACACAGGTGAAATCGCTTTCTACATTGTTGATTCAAAGGATCCGATCGCGCGTGCATGGGCCGCAACATTCCCCGACATGTTCTCACCGCTGAAAGACCTTGATCCTGCAATTCGTGAGCATCTCCGTTATCCCGAAGATCTGTTCCGGGTTCAAACAAATATGTATGGTCGTTACCAGTTTGATGATGCGACATTATTTTTCAATCGTGATGCTGCATGGAGTATCTCGCAAGCTCCACCGCTCGAACCGCAGGGTACGACGTCTGCCCCTGTTCAATCCGTAACAACAACTGCCGAAAATGTCGACTCCATCAACGTGAACGACGCAAACGTTGTTCGCTTCAGTCCGTACTACACAATCTTCCACGCACCAGGTTCGAAAGACAACGGGGTCTTTTCAATGTTGCGACCATTTGTTCCGTTCTCACCTGATGGAAGTCGTAAGGAGTTGCGCTCGTTCATGGTGGTGAGCAGTGATCCGAGTTCCTACGGCAAGATCACGATTTACGACGTGCAGAGCCCGTTGCCTCCAGGCCCTGCAACTGTTGCTGCAGAATTCGAAAGCGACACCGTCATTGCTGAAATCATCACTCCGCTTGACCTGCGAGGTTCGCGAGTGACCTATGGCGATCTGCAGATTGTGCCTGTCGGCAAGGGAATCATGTACTTACGTCCGATGTATGTGCAGCCAGACAGTTCTGACTCAAAGCAAGTGTTCGTCCGTAAGTTCCTCGGTCACTATGACGGCCGTTCAGTCATTGGTGACAGCATCACCCAAACTGTGAAGTTGTTATTCCCTGGATTCAACGTTGATCTTGGAGATCGCGTGACCACTCCTGGATCAAGGCCATCTACAACGACAACGACAGTTCCGGGTTCAAACGGTGGATCAAGCACTCCAACAACAACAGTTGCGCCACCACCGGCGGGATCTTCTGCACAAGAGTTGTTGACGCGTGCTGAGCAACTGTTTGCTGAAGCTGACGCAGCACTTGCAAAATCACCACCTGATTTTGCGACGTATCAACAGAAACAAGCAGAAGCGCGTGAATTACTACAACGTGCACTTGCTGAGTTGGATTGATCTAATTCTTCCGGCGCAACATTTCTGCAAGTGTTGCTAAATCCTGTCGGAATGCGATTTCATAGCGTGCTTGTTCTGTGGCAAGGCGCGTTTGAGATGTGCGCAACTGTGCGATAACTGCATCACTGTCGTTGCTTTTTGTTGCATTTGAGAGGCGTTCGATTTCATCGGACAATTCATGCATCTGACGGGAAAGTTCCGAACCCATTCCTGATACTCGTCCTTCAAGCACAGTGAGACGATCAGCAATGTCATTGCGGAGAGATTTCTCGGCTGCAAGTTGTTCGACGTGAGTTTCTAACTCCGCACGCAATGACGCAATATCTGCAGTGAGCGCTTCAATTGCAAGGTGAGTCTTTTTGGAACGGGAGAACATAGTGAAAGTGAGGTTGTGAGAGGCGTAGCCGATTGCTACCGTACTGTGCCTACTACGACGCGGGGTGGAGCAGCCCGGTAGCTCGTCGGGCTCATAACCCGAAGGTCGCAGGTTCAAATCCTGCCCCCGCCACCAATTCATGCGAGGCCCTTTCTGAGAAATCGGAAGGGGCCTCGTTTTTTGTCTGAGACGCACGCTTTTGACCCTCACCATCTTTGGGACCCGAAGTGGTCCATGACGTGAGCGCGGTCGGAGTAGTTTGACGCAATGATTTGGGGGCAGTCTTTAGCACTGTCTGTTTGAAGGGCTGAATAGTGAATACCACTCAACCATGCACGAGACGTATTGCCATCGCAATCACCTTGGTTGCCTTATTTGGAGCCAGCGTCAACCTCGGTACTGGTCGTGCAACAGCACACAGCAGCGCGTCTTCACAGGTGCGAATTGCGACCACTTTTACTGCTCATGGCATCACGGTTGACCCAACGGTCGGGCTTGTTGACGGCATCATCCAAGGTTCGTTTCGTGTAACGAACACAACTGGCCGTGCATTGATCTTTGAAGTCATCGGAAGCAGCGCTGGTGGAAAAATGAGCATCGGAAATGTTCCAGTATCTGAAACAACAACAAACCCTGAAAGTTTCACCGTATTGCCATATGCAACATGGTTGGACAACGTGCCCAAGGGGACCGAGACATTTACAGTGCGCGCGCGTCCGGCGCCGGGTGCTGGTTTGTCTGAGAAGCGGTCTTTGAGGCGATCATTGAATTTCTCTGTCACCGTTGACGTGAACGCACTCGCCCCAGGAACAACTCCGCTTGCGTTTACCTACAACGTCAAGTCATTTGATGGAGCCATTCTTAGTACTAACTTCTTTCCCGCCTCTGGGCTTGAAAGCGGAGTCGTTAAAGAAACTCTTTTATACCCGTCTGACTTGGGCGTACCAGGTCTCACGGACCCGTATGCACAACATGGGACTCGTACGGTTGAACCCGGCATCGCATACTTGCGAACCGTTAGCGGCGTCGGCGACGTTGGGTTCAATGTGGTGACATGGGACCCGCGCGGATCATTTGCATCCGGGGGCATATCGCAGTTTGGCACGGCATACCAAGAGGGTCGCGATATGTCCACCCTTGTCGACTGGATTGTGGAGAACACGCCTGCGGTTTTAAACGGAGCAAATGATCCAGCAGTTGGAATCTTGGGAGGTGGATTCGCTGGAAACGTAGGGCTAATTGCTGGCGCGACCGACCCGCGGATCGATGCAGTCGTCCCCACTGCGTCGTGGTTTTCGATGGACACAGCGTTTCATCAAAATGATATTTTTCGAAGTGGGGAAGCAGATGCGTTGTTGTCCCGACTCGAAAGATCAGGTGTTCGCACAAATAAAGCCCTGACAGTACGAATACATCGCGGTGTGTCGAACGGTGTGGTGTCAGATTCGGGTAGGGCAGCTATGGGAGTTGCAGGGCCCAGCATCAATCTCAACCAGTTACAAGCGCCGACTCTTTTCATTCAAGGGACGAACGATTCGGTGAGCACAATTGCCGAAGTCGTGTCGTCTGCCCAGCGAATCTTGAATAATCCTTATGGCACTCCAGTAAGAATCGCATTGATTGATTTTTCAACGGTGTCTGTTGAGGCCGCAACCGCGTTGAGAACGTATTCCAAAACATGGTTCAATAAATATGTTGCAGGTCTTCCGATACCCGATTCAGTAGTCCCGTATTTTCAGTGGTGGGATCAATCGGGAAATCTCTCTACCTCATCACTTCATATGTTTGAAGCAGGGTTTAATTCCACAACTCCTCTCACTGCAGTAGCGCCCGGTGGCTTGTTGAAAGGTGCGCCTAAAGCAAAAAGATCTGCGGTGGACAAGTTGACTGTTCCTCTTACTCTTGTTGAAGGTAACGAGATTGTGGGAGCACCTACGTTGTCGTTTACATATCAGGGTCAAGGAAGTCGTCGAATGGTGTTTGCACGTGTCGTCGACAAAGTAACGGGAAGGGTCGTTGGACCGTTGACAACACCTATTCCGGTAACTCTAGATGGACAACTACGGACGGTCTCTGTCGCATTATCTGACATTGTGTGGACTGCTGGTTCTGCAAGTCAAACGAGCCTTGAAGTGCAGATCCTTCCAAATTTCAATCTCTACTTACGACGCGGGTCAGGTTCGCTACGAATCACAAATATTGTGGCGAGCGTTCCCATCGTGGCTCTGCCGCTCTAGGTTCGGGTGAATGATTAACCACTTGTATTGCTGTCATGTTGATGGCAACCGGCGCAGGCATCCGTTGTCTACGACGCTTGTAAAAACTCCACGAGGTTTCCGTCTGGGTCTTCCACGATCGAGATCGTGACGCCCGGACGGACCTCAACGGGAGCAACGACAACTTTGTGTCCCGCATTTGCGCAGGCGTCTGTCATCTCCGCCAGATTGCTGACACTGATCGTGAAATAACGATAACCATAAGCATCCATGATGTTGCCCGGTGTCGCTGCAGTTGTGGCTTTCGCCGGATGCACGATTTTGATGTGAGATGTGCCGCATACCAGCCGATACATGGTGCCACCACCTGGCATCGGCATCTCTCCCATTGGTTTAAAGCCGAGGAGGTCGCGATAAAACGCGAGTGACTTGTCGGCGTCGCGCACAACAACACCGAGGTCGATGGAATCTTTAGTTAGACGAACTTCTGCCATGGGAAGCACACTAACCACTAGCGCTAGCCAAAGAAGACGTCGCTAATTTCGCCGTAGAGATCAAGGTTGACGCACCGTGGTTTGCCAGCAACGTCGACAAGTGGCACGTTCACCATTTTTCCGTGTTGTAGTCCGACCATTGTCCCGAAATAACCAGATGCAATGGACTCGACGGCAGCGAGACCAAATCGTGTAGCGAGTATTCGATCGGTCGCGTTCGGTGAGCCACCGCGTTGTACCTGACCAAGAGTCGTGAGTCGAGTCTCAATCTGAGTCCGATCCTCGAGGGCGCGTGCCACAGCTGCACCAACTCCACCTAGTCGTTCTCTGCCGTACGCATCGAGTGCATAGGTTGGCATTTCCATACATCCATCAACAGGTTTTGCACCTTCTGCAACGACAACGATTGAGGCGTATCTGCCACGACGGTGACGACTCGCAACGTGCTCTGCCACTTCATCGATATGAAATTGTCGTTCTGGAATGAGGATGCTGGTCGCACCACCGGCTATTCCTGCATGAAAAGCAATCCATCCCGCTTCACGCCCCATCACTTCAACAACGGCTGCTCTGTTGTGGCTTTCTGCCGTGGTGTAGAGGCGATCGATTGAATCCGTTGCCACTTGCACGGCGGTATTGAAACCGATGGTGACGTCAGTGTGCATCACGTCATTGTCGATTGTTTTGGGCACTCCCACGACGGGAAGATTGAGTTGTTGGTGAAGGAGGGATGCAACAGTGAGTGATCCATCACCACCAATGACGATGAGTCCGTCAAGTCCGAGATCGCGAATGGTTTCCACCGTTAGTTCTGGACCTTTTTCGTGGTCGAGAGGGCTTCCCCTGCGCGTACCCAAGATGGTGCCACCCATGGGCAGGATGCCACGCACTGCGTCAAGTTCGAGATCAACAAATCTCTGCTCCATCACGCCGTCCCAGGAATCAAGAAATCCCATGACGATCGCGTTGTGACGCGTCTTTGCCGTGCGAACTATTGAGCGAATAGTGGCGTTGAGTCCTGGGCAATCGCCACCGCCAGTCAGAATCCCGATTCTCATAGCAACAGAGTACAAAGACGGGAAGTAGGGTCGACTTTTGTATGACGAATTGGCCCAAAAATGATGACGCGTTTGTGGGAGTGAACACCACGCGTCTCACAGAAAATCTCAATGAATTCTTGCGAGACACCTTCATGGTGGGTCATGAGTTTGCAAACATTCATCACTTCAACAGCATGTTGGTTTTTAGGGAGCAATCGGAATATGCCGTACCGTTTGCGGTGTCTGATGTGACGTGTTTTGTTGATGCTGTTCTCAGTGTGCATGGCGTAAATCCGTACATCACTGGCGGAATTACATTGGCAATTCGCACGATGCTGACCGAGATGGCCGAGTTGGATGCGTCTTTTGATTCACTTAAATACTGGTGCAAATCTGCCAGTGACGAACCGTTCACCGCTATGGCGGGAGATATTGAGACATTTCTCAATAAACCATCACACACCTTGCAATCGGCACTCATGACTGATCATGCAGGAGCACAGTATGGGTTACCTCCAATTGCTACTGCGGCCTATCAACATGGAACGGTAGTGATGTATAACGCGATCGAAAAACTTGGCTTGTTCAACACCGAAACCATTGAGAACACCCAATTGAAGTGCGACATTTTGGCATTGCCCTACATCTGTTGGGGAAAGACCACGGTGCTACCCGAGATTTCTCAATTCGGGGACATGATCGCGGAAGTGTTTGTGCACATTGCAGATCAGCAAGACATCGCTGCTTCGGTTCAGTTCATGCATGAGCGGTCTAACGATCCGCCGCTCGAAGAGTTACTCGCGATGTTTGGTGAGGCGTAACGCTTCGTCACGAGCGGCTTCGACAGTATTGGCAGTCACCGTGAGGTGGCCCATCTTTCGCCCTACGCGCGCTTCATTCTTGCCGTACAAATGGAGATGTGAATGGCCATGTGGTGTCATTGTGCTCCAAGTTGGTTCACCATTTGCCCAGCTATCGCCCAAGATGTTCACCATGGCCACCGCGGGTTGTGTCATGGATGGATCTCCTAATTCCAAACCACACAACGCGCGCACCTGTTGTTCAAATTGACTTGTATGTGACGCATCCAGTGTCCAATGACCACTGTTATGAGGCCGCGGTGCAATCTCATTGACAACTAACGCATCATTAACAACAAACATTTCAACGCCGAGAACGCCAACGTATTCGAGAGCGTGGGCAATTCGTATCGCGAGTTCGGTTGCTTGCGCAGCAAGTTGACCAATGAATGGAGCACAACTGATGTGCAGGATGCCGTTGACATGGACATTCTCGGTGACCGCATAACACGCGGTGGATCCATCAGTTCCGCGGGCCAATACGACTGACAGTTCTCGTTGAAGGGGGAGTAGTTGTTCAAGAACGCATGGAACACCGCCAAGGTATGACCATGCAGACGCGAGATCGTGAAGTGATTCGACTCGCTCTTGTCCTTTGCCGTCGTATCCCATTCGGGCTGTCTTCAAAAGGGCAGGAAATTGCACTTCAGAGCGCGTTGGCAGTGCAGCATCGGACAGCACCGCAAATGGTGCAGTGGGAAATCCGTTACCGTTCAAGAACCGTTTTTCAAGTCGACGATCCTGGGCGATTTCAATTGCTCGGGGAGACGGTCGCACCACCGTGTGGTGAGCAAGAAATGACAGCGCGTGCGCGGGTGGATTTTCGAATTCAGTTGTGATCACATCGCAATCGCGCGCAAATCGGTCGAGTGCTTCTATGTCGTCGTAGTCGGCAACAATGTGGGCATCAGCATGTCGACTTGCTGGACATGCAGGGTCGGGTTCCAACACAATCGTGTGGTATCCGAGATCTCGTGCCGCAATGACGAAATACATTCCAAGCTGTCCACCGCCGAGCACCCCGACTGTTGCGGGGGGAAGTATCGGGAGCGTGTTCGGTGTCTCGGTGCTCACTGAGGTGGGAGTTGACTGTGTGTGGCGTCGTAATGACGTGACGCGCGGTAGTTGATGAGCGCATTGCGGGTCTGTTCATCGTGGACGCCAATCATTGCAATGGCAAACAGTGCGGCGTTTGTTGCGCCGGCTGTTCCAATCGCGAAGGTGGCAACGGGTATACCGGCAGGCATTTGAACAATCGAGTACAAAGAATCATGCCCGGCGAGATGTGTTGTGGGTACTGGGACCCCAAGAACCGGCACCGTCGTTTTGGCGGCCAACATCCCTGGTAAGTGTGCTGCACCTCCGGCACCTGCGATGATTGCAACTAGTCCGACTGACTCGGACAGTTCCGCGAAGCGATATAACTCGTCAGGCATTCGATGCGCGGAGAGCACCTGAGTGTGATGAGCGATGCCGAAATGTTCAAGAATGTCGACCGCAGGGGACATGGTTGACCAGTCGGACGTGGACCCCATCACTACGGCAACGCGTGCACCAGCTGTGATGTGAACCTCTGTGTTCATGTCCCCACTTTATGACCCGGCATCACGGTACCGTTTGGTGTGATGGCGTCCGACATCAGATTTCTCGAGGGTCCACGCTCACGAAGCCAGGAGTTTGGCACTATTCATCGTGTTCTCGTGGAATTGTTGCGAGGATTTCGCGCGCTGCACTTCGTTGGGCCCTGTGTGACCGTGTTTGGTTCTGCTCGTGTGGGAGAAAATCAACCTGAATATCAATTGACACGCTCTTTAGCGCAAGACCTTGCGCAACGCGGTTTCACGATCATGACTGGTGGCGGTCCAGGAATCATGGAGGCAGCTAATCGCGGTGCTCGTGATGCCGGTGGCACGAGCGTTGGTTGCAACATCGTGTTGCCACAAGAGCAAGAGCCAAACCCATATCTCGATGTGAGCATCAATTTCAAATACTTCTTTGTGCGCAAATTGATGTTGATCAAATACTCATACGCGTTTGTCGCGATGCCAGGTGGATTCGGCACTCTAGATGAATTATTTGAATCACTGACTTTGATTCAGACCGGGAAAATCCATGACTTCCCAGTGGTATTGATGGGAACGACGTACTGGAAACCTCTCATTGCCCAACTTGATGAGATGGTTGACAAGAAGATGATTGATTCCAAAGACCTTGATCTACTTCTTGTGACAGATGATGTTGCAGCTGCGCTTGAACACATAGAAACCCACGCGGTGCATCGATTTCGTCTGCATCATCGTCTACAACCAATCCGAGTGCTGGGCGAGACAGCCGTATAGCGGACGAAGAACGACATGAAAAAGATTGGGGAAATTGAAGGGCTTCGTGCTGTTGCTGTGATTGCAGTGATTTTGTATCACGCGAAGTTTGGTTTCTCTGGAGGATACGTCGGGGTCGATGTGTTCTTTGTAATTTCTGGTTTTCTCATTACGACATTGCTGTTTCAAGAACGACAGGACCGTGGCCGTGTGCGCCTGCTGCACTTTTACGCTCGACGTGCACGTCGATTGTTGCCGGCGGCCACAGTGACAATTGTTGTAACACTCGTATTGTCATGGGCAATTTTTGATGAATTACGCGCCCGTGAAATTGCAAAAGACGGTCTGTTTGCCGGGCTGTTCGTATCGAACATTCGCTTTGTCACAAACGACTCTGATTATTTTGCCACTGACCTCATCGCGTCGCCCTTCCAACACTTTTGGTCGTTGTCGGTGGAGGAACAGTTCTATGTGTTCTGGCCGGTGTTGTTGTTATGTGTTTGGTTCGGTGCTCGTCATCTTCAACGGCGATTACTCGTAACAGGATCGGTGATTGCGGTCGCAAGTCTCGTATGGTCGATTTTCCTCGTTGATTCGTCACCGTCTTGGACCTTTTTCATGTTGCCCACTCGTGCATGGGAACTTGTCGCCGGCGCCTTACTCGCGGTGGCATTGCCCGTGGTTCGCGGGCGCGCAAATGTTTTGCGAGGAATAGGAGGCTGGTTGGGTCTCATTGTCGTGACGTTGACAATGTTGGTTTACGACGAAACCACAACATTTCCCGCGGCATCAGCAATTCCTGTGGTGATCGGTACCGCACTCATCATCCTTGCGGTTGATTCCTCACGTTTTTTGAAAGCGTCATTGTCTTGGGGACCAATGCAGTGGGTAGGCGCTCGTTCCTACTCGTTGTACTTGTGGCACTGGCCATTTCTTATTCTGTGGGAGCGAACACATCCAGATCCCACATGGGGAGAACGTCTCGGCGTTATTGCCGTGAGCGTTGTTATTGCGTCCGCGACGTACGCATTGATTGAAGATCCCATTCGTCGCCGCAGTTACTTCGTAAACCACGATGTGCGTTCGCTTGGTATGGGAGCTGGTCTCGTGGCTCTTTCCTCGGTCGCCGCTCTCGTTATGGGCGTATCTATCTCGTTACCTACTACAGATTTCGTTGCGCCCTCTGCGTCAGTCACGACAACAACGACTCCAACGGCCACGACTATTCCACGTGACCCGTTAGATGAATACAACGAACTTGTCATACAAACTCTTCAGCCACTTATTGATGCATCTGGGAAATCAACGCTCTTACCAGCCAATGTGCAACCAAGTTTGGACGCGGCGCGAGATGATCGTGCGGACGTGTTCCGTAATGGCTGTACTGCTGGACATGGTGATGTAGAGAATCCAGTATGCGAGTTCGGCGATCTCACATCTGATGTGTCAATTGTGTTGTTCGGTGACAGCCACATGGCTCACTGGTTCCCAGCATTTGAAGAAGCCGGAAAACAAAATGGCTGGAAGATCACCGTTCTCACCAAACTTGGTTGTCCGCCTGCAACCGTGTCGGTGCGTCTTGACGACAAACGAGTCCATGAAAAGTGCAATACATGGCGACAGAATGCGATTGACCGCATCGTTACTAGTGATGCTGACATTGTTGTGATGTCTAGTTATTCGTACCGAGCTCCAGGCAAGGATTCATCGTCCATTCCATTATCAACGATGGCCGCCGGTTTGGAAACAACCGCAACATCATTTATCGATGCGGGTAAGCAGGTGGTGATGTTTACTGATACTCCAGTTCCGCGAGTAGACGTTGTTGATTGCATCGCAAGTAACTCAAAGACGCTTAATCGATGTCACTATCCGCGTAACAACATCACCAATAGTGGACGTTCGCAGGTGGAACGGGAAACGATTGAAGCATTGGGTGGTCATTACTTTGACATTGTGAATCTGTTTTGTACTGATGTGTGTCCCTCTGTAATTGGTGACGCAATTGTCTATTTTGATGATGACCACGTGACCAAAACGTACGCGAAAACGTTGGGCCCATACGTTGGCTTTCTAATGCAAAACGTTTTGTCTTAGCGACGCAGATTTTTCAATTCAAGATTTTGTGGCAACATGCGACGACGTCGCCACCATCGTCTGATCGGACGTAGAGCAACTGATGACGTGAGACCAAGAATCAATGATGTGACAAGAACACGTTGCCAAATTGCCATCTTCGCCAAATGCGGAGCAAGTAGAACTGCAGATGCGAGAGCGACTGGGTAAACCCACAACAAATCGGTGATGAACTTACGTATCTTGCCCTTTGGTTTCTCCACATCACTTTGAGCTCGAAAAAACTCTTCTGCACCAGCGGTAACAGTGACTCGTTCTGAGGTGATCATGTGGTTGGCGTTCGTCAACATTTGTCTGCGTTCAATAGATTTATCCCATCGACGAAGTGTCACCGCATCTTCGAATCGAAACACAATGTGATATGCATCGTCGCCAGCACCGGGGAAAAACACGGTCGCACCAAGGCACCCAGGATGTTTGCGAACCAAAGCGACCATCTCATTGCACCATGTCTCGAATTCCTCTTTGAATTCGGGGGCGATTGTTCGAACAATTGTGACGGTGACTGCTCCCGGAGCGATACGCGGCAATTTGCCTGTCGTAAAGGGTCCAGTGAGATGAGGCATACCTCTACGGTATTACTTCTTCTTTGTTGATTGGTGTCAGTTGTTTTGTTCCAAGCAATCCAAGGATTGTTACAAGCGACACAACGCGTAGCGCCACTGCAACACTGATCGCGTGACGAGGGTGTTCGATACCAGATGTGAGCACAACACCGGCGTACCACAACGAAGTGATAGCTGCAGCCGAAATAAAGAAGCGGCAAAAATATCGTTGTCCAAACCGTAGGTGGAGAAGTGCGGCGAGAGCACCGGCTATTGCCCACCATTGCCACGGTAAGAAAAACATTCGCGGTACCACGGTTCTGTTTTCTAGTGGCAATAGGTCTTTATCAATCGGATTGAGAGTTGGTGTTGACAGATCAACGAGTCGTGTCCACGTGTCACCTGGGTGTGTGACGATATAGCGAACGTATGTAGACCACCCGTCGTTTCGTATCCATTCAGCAAGTGGAAAGCCACCAAGGCGAATGAGTGATGGGGGTAATTGTGCAACGGGCAATTTCACGTAATCAAGCAACTCACCAGGGAGATCAGATCGTTCGTCATAAAGGGCGGGTCCACGTATATCTTGTGATGCAGGCATGCCCTCGTTGACAAACCATGCGAATCGTGAGTCATTCGGAATGACGCGTTCTTGTAGCACCGTGTACAAGTTGAGCTCTGACATGGAACGGTTGTTGCGAAGTTGGATACCTGCCCATAGACAAAGAATCACAAGCGTGACAGTGAATACTGTTTGTCTCACTGTTCGTCGTTGTATCAGTGTGATGAGGGAGACAGCGGTGATAATAAACAGCACAACCAACTGACTGGCACGCACCATGGAGAATGCAGCAAGGCTGGAAATCCACACGTATAAATACCGTTGCGATGGCGCAGCCAGATACTGAACGCTGGTGGCAATGCAGATGACTAAAAGAGATAGCCCTATTGATTCCGACAAGATTGCTAGATCAAATCTTGTGACCTGCGGACTAAGTCCAAAGAGCAAGATGACCGCGGTGACAAAGTGCGGATATCGAGACTTCCGGGCTATGACGAATGCGAGAAATGCCCATGCCATCGTCCCCAATGTGATGTGAAGGGCAACGCGCATGGTGTCGTTGGTGACAATGGAATAGAAAAACGGAACTGGCCATAATCGAGATTCACGACCGAGATAATCAACCGAAAAAAAGCCAACCGTGTCGGCAAAACGGGAACTGGACCGTCCAAGTGAAGCGATGATGCGCATCGCGCAGTAGATGCCAATAAGCATCCACCACCGCCGTGACCTGTGTGGCAGTTCCACCCGTCAAACGCTACTCCGTGAAGGGTCTGTGGTGAAGTCTGCACTACCGTCGTGTCATGCGTTCACTTGTTATTGACGAACTTGGTCCACTAGAGAATCTTCACTTTGTCGAACGACACATTGATGTTGCGCCGAAAAATGTACGCATCACCGTGCGCGCATGTGGCGTGAATTACGTCGACGCAATCATCATCGAAGGGAAATACCAGATTAAGCCTCCGACGCCGTACTTCCCCGGAGGTGAGATTGTTGGTGTGGTGAGTGAAGTAGGAAGCGATGTCACCTCTCTAAAGATCGGAGACCGTGTATTTGCTCCTGTAGGTATTGGCGGTTTCTCAGATGAAGTTGTCGTTCCCGCTTCCCGCACGATTCGTTTGTCAAACACCTTGACCGATGGCCAAGCCGCCACATTCATGCAGAGTTACATGACCGGATGGTTCGCGCTAACACGGCGTGCACGGGTCGAACCTGGCAAGACGATTTTGGTGCTTGGCGCTGGTGGTGGTGTTGGTCTGGCAGCTGTTGACATTGCGAAGGCATTGGGACTACGAGTGATTGCAGCCGCGTCAAGCAAAGACAAACGCGATCTTGCAACTTCACGAGGTGCCGTTGCGACAATCGATTCCAGCTCTGAAGATGTGAAAGAGCGTGCAAAAGAACTGAGTGGAGGAGGTGTTGATTATCTGTATGACCCTGTGGGAGGAGACCTTGGTGAAACATGTTTGCGCGCTCTTGGGGAAGATGGTCAATACATCGTCATCGGCTTTGTTGGCGGGATTCCTCGTCTTCCTGCAAATCAGATTCTTCTTCGCAACCGTCGCGTGACGGGTGTTGATTGGGGAGCATGGGTCGGAACTCATCAGGAAGATAATCAAGCCATGATGGTGGAAGTTTTCAATGCGATTGAAAACGGCACACTTCATCCGGTGGAGCCCACCACATATTCTCTTGTTGATGCCGTTGATGCCTTACGCGCATTGCAGTCGCGTTCGGTGGCGGGGAAAATCGCACTTATTCCGTAGAAAATGCGTGTGGTCTGCCATGCATAGCGTCACGAACGTTATGCGTGTTCCAATTCATAAAGTGGCAAAGTATTGGAACGATGCAACCACAGCCCCGCGCCAATCTGCTGGAAGTGCGGTGACAGGTGAGTCTTGTACCAACGAGCTGAACGATGATGGACCTCAAGATCGGTGGCGTCTCGATCAACGATGCATTCCAAATCATGGGCCGTTGGCACTTCCAAATACAAAAGACCACGTGAAGCGTGAGCGATGTTCTTAATCGCCGCTCGAGCATCATCATTTGACAGATAGTGCAACACTCCGTGGCAGATGACGAGGTCGCTTTTTGAACGCGGACGCCACGTAGTGATGTCCCGTTGTTCGTGGCCGTAGGTCGCACATGCATATTCGCTGACGTCAATTGATGTGACTTGTACGGACGGGTGATGAGTTCGGTACCAATCACGCCAGTATCCGGGACCTGCACCAACGTCAAGAACTCGTTCGATCGGAAGGTCCCACCATGAAGCCAGTGAGTGAACAGCGTTTGCTAAAGCGTTGATCGTTCGTTGTGTATGAACTGGATCATCGTTATAGAAACGCTTGTAATAGTCCTTATCGAAATGTGTCCGAGCCACTGCGTCACACTATGGGTGATGTTCAGGCGAGTCCAAACGGGGTGTAGTCAGGAGCAACTGGGACCCACGGCTGAATACGTTCCATGTGTTGTGCGAGTCCCAGTGCAAGATCATCACGGAAACGTCCGGCAATGATCTGCATCCCAATAGGCACACCGTTCATGTCATGTCCAATTGGAATACTCACACCGGGATGTCCTGTCACGTTCAGTTCAGGTGTGTTTAACGCAATCGATGGATCATCAACAATGTTTCCCGCCGACGTAGCCAGAGGCCCTTCTGCCTTCCATGCGCGTGAATTAGTTGTGGGCACAACAAGAACCGTGTTGTCATCAAGCAAAGCATCAAAACGTGCAGTGAGATGGTGACGCGAGCGTTGCGCGTCTATGTAGTCATCAAGAGTCACTCGCTGTGCAAAATTCAACTGCATCTGTACGTAATCATTCAGTTCATCCCAGCGGTCTTCGTACGGACGCAGACTTTGCAGTAATTCTGCTGTAGAAATGGTGAGCCATAGGTACCCGGTCGACCTATCGGTCGGCGCGGCAACACGTTCCACTGTGACGCCACTATGTGCGAGGTTTGTCAGTGCATCTTCAAACGCCGCTTCGATTTCGGGATCAACATCAGCGCGGAATGTACGACAAGCGAGCACTTTTATTGGCAAACGTGGCGCGAGGGACACTGCTGATGTCGGGGCGGACATGTAGTCACCAGGAGCTACTCCCATCACTACCGATGCCTCAAGAAGGACGTCTTCCACTGTCGAGGCAGTGCAGCCTTGCATGGAAAATCCGATCCAACGTGCAGGAAAGTTGCGACCAATCAATCCCATGGTTGGTTTGTATCCGACAAGACCTACTGCGGCAGCAGGTCCGCGCACACTTCCTCCACCATCTGAAGTTGTAGCAAGCGGAGTTAAACCTGCTGCCAATGCTGCACTCGAACCGCCAGATGATCCACCAGGGCTGCATGTTGTGTTCCACGGGTTCCGTGTTGTGCCAAATACTTTGTTGTGTGTGAACGCAGTGGCTCCAAACTCTGGAGTGTTTGTGCGACCAACGACGATTGCTCCTGCGTTGACAAGTCGAGTGACGATTATGTCTGTGCCGGTGTCGGGCGCGGCATCTGCAAACAGACGTGACCCCATTGTGGTCACATGTCCCTTCACGCGAACCATGTCTTTCACAAGTAGTGGTAAACCCGCAAGAGGACCTGTGCGTGCGTGGCGCTCCGCAGCTTCACGGGCGGCATCAGCGTGCACGACAGTCACTGCATTGATATTCGTTGCTTGCTCAATACGCCGAATCGCCTCGTTCACGAGGTCAATTGGTGCGATCTCTCCCGACCGCACTTTTTGAGCAAGTATATTTCGCATCTAATAAATTCTATAACACTGCTTCGCAAGAATCGTGACCAGACGAAGACTTCACCATATTCGTTGATGGGAATCGCCGGAATAGTGAAGTCAGTCCACATGTTCCATGTCGTATGAGTGTGTATTCCATTGAATTGTCATCATTAAGCGGCACACCACACCTGCTGTCTCAGGTGGTTGGGAAAGTGACCTTGATGGTCAACGTGGCAAGTAAATGTGGACTCACACCTCAGTATGAGCAACTGCAGCAGTTGCAGAACGAGTATTCCGACCGCGGTTTCTCAGTGGTGGGGTTCCCTTGTAATCAATTCCTCGGACAAGAACCTGGTAGCGCAGACGAAATCCAAGAATTTTGCAGTGTCAATTATGGAGTGACTTTTCCACTATCAGAAAAGATAGAAGTCAACGGTCCCGGGCGTCATCCGTTGTACGAGGAACTTGTGAAGACCGCCGACGCTGAAGGAACGAGTGGGGACGTTCGTTGGAACTTCGAGAAGTTTTTGGTGAATAGTGCGGGTGAAGTGGTTGCGCGCTTTGGACCGCGGATGACCCCAGATGATCCTGAGATCATCAGCGCAATCGAACACCAACTGTGAACTTGGTAATTGCATAGTCCGTAGAGTGGGAGCGTGAATCTTTCAGTTGCGGCAGTGCAAATGTCGATGTCGGATGATGTTGATCGAAATGTGGTCACAGCCGAACGTTTAGTTCGTGACGCAGTGCGACAAGGGGCACAGGTTGTCCTTATTCCAGAATTATTTGAGGGTGTGTATTTCTGTAAGGACCAAATTGCAACTGATCTCTTACGAGCGCGTCCGATTGCAGACAATACGACCGTTGCTCATTTTCAACGAATCGCAGAAGAACTTAATGTGGTGTTACCCATCAGCGTGTACGAACGCGCAGGAAACGCACTGTTCAATTCGGTTGTGATCATTGATGCCGATGGAAGCCAACTTGGCATCTATCGAAAAAGCCACATTCCAGACGGTCCCGGATACTCCGAGAAGTTCTATTTCAGTCCTGGCGACACCGGTTTTCGAGTATGGAAAACACGCCACGCGACGATTGGTGTTGGCATTTGTTGGGATCAATGGTTTCCAGAAGCAGCACGTGCAATGGCCTTACAAGGCGCAGAAGTGTTGCTGTATCCAACCGCCATTGGTTCTGAACCACCGGATCCAACGTGGGATTCAAGTGGGCACTGGCAACGTGTAATGCAGGGTCATGCCGCTGCAAATCTGATGCCCGTTGTTGCTGCAAATCGCTTTGGTATTGAGCGAGGCATTCGGACGGAAATTACGTTCTACGGCTCATCGTTCATTTGCGATAACACCGGCTCAATCCTTGCTTCTGCATCGCGTGATGCAGAGGAAGTACTGGTTGCACAATTTGATCGTGAAGCAATGGCAGCTACCCGTTTGTCGTGGGGGTTGTTTCGAGATCGTCGCCCAGATTTGTATGGCCCGTTACTTACCCTGGACGGGGGGATTGAGTGAGTCAAGTGTCAGGCGTGATGCCCGCGGAGTACGCGCCACACGAAGAGACACTGATGTGTTGGCCAGTCAACACAGACTTATATGACAGTCAGTTGGCTGACGCAGAATATGCACACGCAGATGTGGCAAAAGTGATCGCACAATACGAGCCAGTGCGGATGTTTGCACCATCGCATGTTGCTGAACGCGCACAGGATTTATGCGGTTCCTCAGTGCGTATCGAAGTAGCAGAGATCAACGATTCTTGGTGCCGAGATACGGGCCCGACCTACGTGTATGACGAAAATGATGAACGTGTTGCGATTGACTGGGTTTTTAATGGCTGGGGCAAACGATTTCTTCCTTACGACAAAGACGACGCGCTTGCTACAAACATTGCACGAATTCGTGGGGATCGCACCGTACGGATGAATATGGTGTTTGAAGGCGGTGCATTGCATGTCGACGGACGTGGACTTGGTATCACGACAATGCAGTGTTTGCTCAATCCCAATCGCAATCCCAACATGTCTAAAGCTTCCATTGAGCGAACGTTGTCCGAAGTGTTGGGAGCTTCTCAGATGGTGTGGCTACCTTTTGGTTTGTCACTCGATGCTGACACTGACGGCCATGTAGACAATGTCGCAGCGTGCACCCCCACTAACCACTTATTGCTTCAGGGATGCTCGCCAGATGAAGAAGACGACTTTATACGTACCTCAGTGAATGAGAAAGTTGCACGTCATAGCGTTGATGCAAATGGACATTTATTGAGTGTGGAAGTACTTCCAGTCCTACCATTTGTAGAGACAATACGTGGAAGAAAATGCGCGCCGTATATCAACTACTACGTCGCGAACGGATGCGTGGTTGTGCCGACTGTCGGGCACGAGGCGGATCATGACATGTTGCAAATGATCGGATCGCTATATCCAGAGCGAGACGTATTGGATGTTCCTGTTGGTGCAATTCTTGCTCTGGGTGGCGGTGGTATTCACTGCATCACACAGCAAGTGCCGGCGAGGATTCACACAGGCGCTTCGCAGTAACGACGTTCGCCCGACGGTGTAGGCAAATGTGCCCACATGTCATCACATAAATCGTTACGTATTGCCGCGTACGCGGGGTCATCCCACAAGTTGACATGTTGCAGCGGATCATTGGTGAGGTTGTAGAGCTCGCCTTCTGTGCCGTCGTGCAATGTGCCAGGAGCGTAGGCAGTGCATGTCCAACCGTCACGATGAATTGTGCGAGAAGACACGATTTTTCCAAACAGCGAACTGTCCCATTCGGTGAGAACGCGTTCATGTCCACGTGTCCGAGCGTCATCATCAGACGTTGGAAGTGCTGACGCTTCCACATACTTAGGTTGTGGCAAACCAGCTATTGAGGCGAACGTGGCAGCGAGAGAGACCAGACCAACAGGGGCATGAACCTTGGCGGGTGTGACCTTCGCTGACGGCGCGGGGCGCCAAATAAGAGGCAACCGCATCAAGGAATCAACGTGGTATGGACCTTTGAACAACAGGCCGAAGTCACCTTGAAACTCACCGTGGTCAGTGGTGTACACGATGTCAAGGTCATCTGCCCACCCACGCTGTGAGATGGACGCAAGAACTCGGCCGATTGCTTCGTCAATCAATTCATTTTCGATGTGGGCCATTGCGTTGACCTCGCGCACTTGGTCAGCAGTCAACGTTGCGGGCACCCATCGCGCAGGTGCTTCGTAATTCGACACGAACGTTCCGTCGTACCATCGCATCCAGTGTTGTGGTTTTGATGACAACACTTGTTCGCGGGTGTGGGCATCTGTGATGTATCCCTCAGGAAGATCAAGGTCGCGCCAATTCACACGGTGAAGTTCACTCGCTGGAGGATCCCACGGATGGTGGGGATCGGGAAATGACATCCAACAAAACCAGTCGTCATTTACGTCGAGGGAATTCAGCCAAGAGATAGTGCGATCTGCAATCCAATCAGTGTGATACACGTCCCGAGGTGTTTCATTGTGTTTCACTTGGGGCGCATTGGTATCGCCACCACCAGCAGCATTGACCTCTAATTCACCATCGAGTACCGCATAGAAGTTACGCGCGAATTCTGGATGATTGTCGCGAATCCACCGCGCATAGTGGAGTGGTCCAGCAACGCCATGTGTTGCAAATTCCAGATGGTCAAATCCGCGATGCAAATCCTCAATACCTTTGATGTTCATCGTGCGGGCACTGTTTTTCCCCTCAAATGACAACCGGTTCTCAACAAAACGTAGGAACGGATCAAGGAATGGTTCAAAGTGTGCTTTGCCGATCAGTGAGGTCTTGTATCCGGCGTCATGCAAAGTACTGGCGATGCTTGGAGCGCTTGTGGGAAGAGGAACGCCGTTCATCCACACACCGTGTGTTGATACATGTTGGCCCGTGATCATCGTTGACCGAGACGGCATGCATACAACGTTTTGAGGATGCGCACGTTGATAATTGATCCCGTCAGCAGCAATCTGATCAAGAACAGGTGTACGCGCCACTGTTCCACCATTGCACCCCAGTGCATCAAAACGTTGTTGGTCTGTTGTGATGAACAAAATTCGACGACCCATTGTTTATGCCTCTTCCAAAATTCGACGAGCGTTTTCAAGAGCTTCACCTGCGGCACCACCGATGACTAGTGCAAAGACGTCAGGTTTTACTTCGGTGCTGTAGATGATGATGCAATGACCATGTCCATCATCAATCACATCCAAGGTGCTGAGATGCTCAGTGATGAGAAAATTGTTGACAATCTTGTACTGGAATCTGCGCAAATCATGATCGTGCAACACGATGTCTTCTTCAAGAACAAGTTGTGACGGCAACGTCACCCAACGTTTGTTGCCTTCCACCCGACAACTCTCCATCGGGAACCACTCATGAAGACGGCTTGGGTCACCCACCAAACCCCACGCCACATCGGGTGCACAGCGCACATGTGCATTGCGTCGTATTGACCCCATGCAAATTTATAGTACCACGGAATAGTCATTGACTGTTGCTTTAGCGAGTAATAATTACGATAAGGGTTATGAGTCGGCGAGTGCCCATTCCGTAGACGGATACCCATGCTGGGCAAGGAATTCATCGAGGGCGGAAAACGGTCGCGAGCCAAAGAAACCGCGGTGGGCAGATAGCGGTGAGGGGTGGGGAGCCTCGATGACACGGTGATGGGGGCCGGTAACGAGGGTCTTTTTCTTTCTCGCCGGGTTGCCCCAGAGCACAAAGGCGACGGGCTGTTCCTTTTCATTCACCAAGGAGATGATGTGGTCTGTGAACCGCTCCCAGCCTTTGCCGTGGTGACTGCCGGGTTCACCACGACGAACAGTGAGAGTGGTGTTGAGCAATAACACACCTTGTTGAGCCCACGTTGTTAAACAACCATGACTTGGTCGTGTCACACCAATATCGTGTTCAAGTTCGGTGAAGATGTTTGCAAGCGATGGTGGAATGGCAACGTCACGTTGCACGGAAAAACATAAACCATGTGCTTGCCCTGCACCGTGGTATGGATCTTGACCAAGTATCACAATGCGTGTCTCGTGAAAGGGCGTGGCGTTGAGTGCAGCGAACACGTGCTCGGGCAATGGATACACGTCATGACTCTTTCGTTCTCGTTGAATAAACGTGCGTAACTCGGCGAAGTAGTCAGCATTGAACTGGTCGTATAGGCGCTCATACCAGTCATTTTCAATACCAAATCGTCCAGATTTGCCCAATTGTTCGTTCATTTCGCCTACTTGACGTATCAGAGATCAAAAACAAAACTACTCATTGCTAAATTTATTTACCGCATGGAAGTTGCAATCGGAATCGACATTGGCGCCACGAAATGTGCTGTCGGCATTGTCACTCGTAACGGTGGTCTGTTGGACCGCGAGGTGATACGGGTGAATCATCGTGCATCTTCTGAAGAGCTTTATGATGATCTTGCTCAGCTTGTCGCTTCGCAATTGTCGAAGGCAGTCGACACGTATGAATCAACACCAGTTGTAGTTGGTGTTGGATCTGCCGGTCCCATTGCACCAAATGTTGAATGGATATCTCCGTTGAACATTTCCGCATGGCGCGAGTTTCCATTACGTGAACGGTTACAAGCGCTGTCTGGTCTTCCGGTGTATGGCGACGGCGACGCGAAAGCCTTGGCTCTTGCTGAGGGCTGGCTCGGGGCGGCAAAGGGTCACAACAGCTTCATGGCCATGGTGGTTTCAACTGGGGTCGGGGGAGGCATTGTGCTGAATGGACGCCTCTTGGACGGGGACACTGGAAATGCCGGTCATGTGGGGCACATGGTGGTGGAGCCAAATGGTCGGCGCTGTGCCTGCGGAGGTCGGGGCTGTCTTGAGGCCGAGGCATCGGGTCCCTCGATTGAGGCAATTTCGGGCCGTCCGGTTGAACAGGCCACATTCGAAACAATGCAACGCGCGGGACGTCTCGTTGGCCGAGCAACTGCGTCAGTCTGCAATTTACTTGATCTCAAACTTGTCGTTGTTGGTGGAAGTGTGGCACTGAATTTCGGTGCCAATTTCTTTAACGCCGCACAACGAACAATGGATGAATTATGTGGTCTTGATTTCGCCAAGAACGCACGAATCGTCCCAGCGCGTCTCGGATTTGAAGGACCAATCATTGGCGCAGCTGCAGTTGGCTGGCGTGGCGTGAACCGTTCAGAGATTCACGAACCGGTCAGCCATCTGTAACAACGTTCAATTGGCCCTTGACCTATCACGTGTGTCCACCACAGTGCGATCATCACAGCCAAAGCGAGAAAGACTGCTGACAATACGAGTGCAGTATCAAGTCCGGTTGAGCGAACAAGATCAAGTCGATGAACCACTAGGTTGAAAAAGAGCGCATGACCCACATAGATGGTGAAAGTAAATTGCCCGATCTTTTGAAGTGCGGAAATCACTGGAGATTTTGATCGATTGTTATCGCACCAAGCATGAAGTGCCAATACAACAACAACCGCGACTGACAACGCTGAGACTGTGTAGAGCAGTCCACGATCAAACGGATCAGTTGACACAATCGTTCGCCACACTGCGCTTGTTCGAGTCTGTTCCTCAGTCATGCGATACACAAGTTCTCTCGCGACATATGAGACCACTATGGCTGTAAGTGCACCCGAAATGATGACGCGGCGATATTTGCTGACGAGTGGCAGAAGACGACCTAGTAGTAAGCCAACGCAGAAGAATGCAAACCAGGGAAAGACCGGATGGGTATAACCCACGAATGTGCGCAACACGAGTTCACGTGGTGAATCGATGAATGACGGATCAAGCCAATCTGTGTAATGACCATCAAATTCCTGCCCGACGCGCCATGTTTGAATCGCGGTGGCTGCAAGTGCACTCCCCACAGCGCAGATAGCGATGATCCATGTCCGCGCGCGAATGAGCGCCGCCCCTAACAGGAAATATGCGCCGTAGTAAAACAAGATTGTTCCCGGCCAGATCCACTCAAAGATGCCACCGACGAACATAAGTAGGACCCCGCGACGCAAGATGATGAGTCGTTTTGCTGAAGTTTCTTCAGCGGAGCGGTTTTGTGTCATTAATGCAACAGAGATACCGGCGACGACAACAAACAATGCAGCAAATCGGGTAGTCAAGAATCCGGTGCGAGGATGAAAGATCTCTTCCCAAATGGATGGGTTGAGAGAGTCAATTGGTGATGTGCCGTTTAAGTAGGCGTGATAGTTCATCACCACGATTCCCCACAGCGCAACTGCGCGAGCGACATCTGCGAAGGCGTAACGAGATCGTGTGCCTCGCGGTTGAGTGAGTGGAAACGGAGAACTCACCGCACCCACTGCAACAAGTCAACTTGAATTCGGGTGAGCGGTTGCTGCAAATCAATCCATTCACCAATTGAAGGGATGGGGCGACCGCGCGCAACGAGCAACATTGACGTGTGCATATGCGGAGGTTCGAGAAGGTTGAGTCGTTGACGTTGATAGTGAAATGGACTGCGACCGTTGTCCAGAAGTGACACGCCGTGAGCTGTGCCAGCGCCAACCATGACGACTTCTCCTGGACTGGTGATTGGGATTTGTCGGTAGCCGGCGGCTTCACCGGGCTCGACAGAATGGTGATCGACGATGTCAGCGCTGAGGTGCATCATGGATTTATTTCCATGCCATAACTCAGTTCCCATTCGAATCTTGAATTGCCGACCGGGCAACGTTTGTCGTAGCGATGTATATGCATCAGCATCAAGATGGCTGACGTAGATAGGCGCCTCGGAGGAAAGATGTTGTGCCCACCCAAGGATTTCTTTTACGCGACTTTTCATCTCTGACTGCAATGGTGGATGAATGGAATAGCCATGAACATTGAGTCGAGTACCACGACATGCATCGAGAATTTGAGGAAGTTCGTTGACGCTAACTCCATAACGATGCATTGATGAACGCAATTTCACCATGACATCACCAGTCCATTGCAGACGTTCAAGTGCAACGACATGGTGGAGAGACCCGATTGTCAGAATCGTGTTGTGAGCCATGTTGCCGGGTGGTGCCGTCAGTGTTGGGGTAAGGACAATTGCACGCGTATGCGTTGGAAGATCGCGTGCTTCGTAAACGGTTCCTACTGCAATCTCATTTGCTAACTGCCCCGCAACGGGCATGAGGTTCCAGCGTCGGAATCCGTATCCGTTGCCTTTGACGACGGGGACAATGTCAGGCATTTGTGCTGCGGTCTGTTGTACATGCGATTGCCATTGATTTTCATGGACTGCCAATCGCACCGTCATGTCTGAAACCGTACTCAATACCAGGCCGTTGGGAATTCCTGAGTTGTTTAGTCAACTTTTATGGCCTACCCTGACGACCATGTCCAGCGCTCCAACTTCTACTGATTCGCGCCGCGTAAAAGTTTTTGGATTTCCAAATCCGGTCAATGAGACATCGGCCCGTGTCGTTGCGACCGGTGTCGTCATCATGGGAGTTGTATTCGCAATCACTCAAAGTGGCTGGGTACTTGTTCCACTGACCTACGGATTTATCGCAAGAGTTTTGATGGGTCCTTTCCTTAGTCCACTGGGTCGAATTGCTACACAAGTGGTCACTCCACTGATTCGTCGTGAACACAAATTGGTAGCCGGGCCACCCAAGCGATTTGCTCAGGCGATCGGAGTGGTGTTTTCAGTTACCGCATCAGTCTTGTGGTTAGCTGACGCACACGTTGCGGCAACAATTGTGATCCTCATGTTGGTGGGTGCTGCATCATTAGAAGCATTTGCAGGGTTCTGTTTGGGCTGTGTGATTTTTGCTCAGTTGATGCGTTGGAACATTGTTCCGCAGTCCGTGTGTGAAGAGTGCAACAACATCAGTCTGAGGGCGAACGCTTCACGCTGATTCGTGGCAGCAGGGGACCGATTGTTCGGTTGCGTACCATCCCTTTCCACACTCCAACGCCGTAGCTACCGAGGTCTATTGATCGCATCACAGCTGCAAGCGGGATAACGCGCAAAGGCATTCGTCGTGTGTTTGCTGGTCGTTGTTCGTATGCAATCGGAAACAGCATCGTAAATAAAAGCAATCGACGTGCACGTCGCGAAAACAATGCTACGACCAGGATGATCGGCCACCACACGCGCGAAATTGCTTGGGTGATCATGTAAGCGGTATGCATCCAGCGATCAACAATGATTCGCAAGATTGTGCGCAATGGGACATTTGCGCGCTGTAGTTCTTTCCATAGAAATGATGTACTGACAGCAGTGGTCGCGAATGCGGAAAGTGGCATGCCAATAACAGACGTCACTACTGAAGCAACGGTGGCAGCATCGGCTCGTAGTGGAGCAAGACGAGTTGGGTGTGCGACGTACAGAGTTGCGGCCGCTTCGCCGTACGACATCCGCTGTTGAATAAGTTCTCTCCAGGAATCACGATTGCGATGCAGACTCACCACATGCGGGTCATAACGACATTGCCAACCGTTATCGATTGCCCGCCAAACAAAGTCGACATCTTCCCCATACCGATGCGCAGTGTCGAAGCCATTCAGTTCATTGAAGGTTTCGCTTCGTACTAGTAGCACTGCGCTGGGAACATATGACACGCGAGACATTGGTTGTACTTGTGCAGGCTGGTTGCCCATGTCGAGTGGGGAAGCAACAGATTCATACTGTGAAATAAGTGAGTCATCTTCGATAGCCGCTACGCGTGGCGCGACAAGTCCGACTGTGGGGGAAGAAAAGTGCATTGCTGCTACCAATACATCCTCAGAGGACACAACACAATCAGTATCAATGAAAGCGATGTATGGGGAGTGCGTCTGCAGCGCACCGGTATTTCGAGCGGCAGCCGGGCCCTTGTTGGATTCGTGCCGTACAACATTGGCTCCAACGCATGTAACTGGCATCGGTGAGGCATCGTCCACCACTGTGATTTGCAATGGTTGCAACACATCAATGAGCAACTGAAGGTGTTGTGCTTGATCATCTGTAGTGATGTAGGCGGGAACCACGACCTCAATCTCATGTGGTTCGATCAGCCCATCAAACACGGGATGAATTGCTCCCGCAGCCTCCAAACGTGATGTGAGTGGTTCATGACCAACAGGCAGCATGGTTCCGGATTCCAGTGCGTCAATGATTTTTTCTCCCGCTGGAGTGATACGAAAGACTTTGAGCGGTGATCCTGCGATCACTATGTTCTCATTGGGAAGTCGGCGCCAACTCGTGTCCATCACATAGCGCTTCGACATGTTCAATAGTCAATCAGTGTTACGACCATTTTGAGACAACGTCGTCAAACATTGCACGCAGCGATGAACAGTACTGAGCAAAGATTTCTTGTCCACGTTCGGCGGTCGCACGAGTGGCATCTCCCAACACCCCATTTGGCGCAACACTGCGCACCCCGCCGCGTCTCATGTCTTCCATAAGTTCACGCGCGTCACGTGTATTACCGACTACGCGCTGGCTATCGCGTACAGCGTGAGGAGCGATGTGCATCATGACCGATGTTTCGGTTGTGCCTGCATGCATGTCGTCAGTTTCTCCATATGGAGGAGACCAAATTGCGTGTCGCACGTTATTGCGCGTGAGGTCTTGCGTGATGATGCGAAACGCATCAGCGTTGCCACCGTGTCCGTTGACGAATAAAACCCCACGCGCCCATGTTGCGCTCTTTGCAATTCCGATTGCGCTTGCGGCAAAGGCTTCCGTCCCGGTACTGAGTGTTCCGGCGAATCCAATGTGCTCATCACTTGCAGAGATTGTGACGGGCGGAGCGATAATCACCAATTGGGAGTCATGTGTCGGCAAACTCTTGTTGACAACGGCACACGCAATTTGGGTATCAGTATCAAACGGAAGATGTGGTCCGTGTTGCTCCCATGAACCAACTGGCACAACAACGATCGGTCGAGTTCCTTCAACATCCGATGTGGTGAGCGGTAGAGACATGCGCACTCACGTTACGTGGTTGTTGCGACTTACTGCACTGTGGTGTCAGTAACGGGTGGTTCTTTGCCTGCAAGCAATCGTTTGATATTGGGGAGGTGTTTGATTTCCACCAACAGGCCGATGCCAATAATCGTGATGATTTCCCACGCAGGAGTACCAATAATCCACAAAATGATGGGCACGGTTGGTGTCAAGATGATCGAACCGATTGACGCCTTCTTCGTGATCTTTGCAATCAATAGCCACGACACCAACAAGTACACGAGGATGTACCAGTGCATGACCAGCAACATGCCACCACCTGTTGCAATGCCTTTACCGCCACGAAACTTTCGGGTGATCGGAAACATGTGGCCCAAGATTGCTGCGGTCGCGCAAATGTACGCACCGGCGTCACCGTTTGCGGCAAGACCGAGCACCGCTGGTATCGCACCCTTTGCGGCATCAAGTACAAAGACAAGCGCACCGTATTTCGTTCCGAGCGCTCGAGCGACATTGCTCGCTCCTGGGTTGCCAGAACCAAAGGACATGATGTCGACACCTTTGGAACGGGCGACAACGATGGCACTTGGCAACGTGCCAAGGAAATAGGACAGTACCGCGAAGAAGTAAATCACTGGATGTGAGTTATGAACCCGCTACCGGGATGCGAACGCGCGCAGGTTTTGAATGGTCGCTCATCGGACGAGGAGCCAAGTTGACAGGCACTGCCTGCAACAACGCTTCTCCATGTCCGGTGACACATTCGGGATCAGGTCCGTCAAGTGGCAAACCGGTAAAGAACTTCGCTGCCATGCATCCGCCTTGGCACGCGTCGTACGAACCACATGATGCACAGGCACCAGCGCTTTGTGGTTCGCGCAATTCAGTAAACAATTCCGATTCACGCCAGACTTTTGTGAAGCCGCCGTCTTCCAGAACGTTGCCAGCTTTGAATTGATCGTGAATCACAAATGGGCAGGCGTACACATCACCAACTGGATCAATCAGACACACAACTCGACCTGCACCGCACATGTTTAAACCAGGTAGCGCCGGACCAAGTGCATTCAAATGGAAGAACGAATCTCCAGTGAGAACGTTCTCTCCGTGTTTCATCAACCAGTTGTACACCTCGCGTTGCTGTTCATTGGTTGGATGTAGTTCATTCCAAGTGTCAGCACCACGACCTGAAGGGCGCAAGCGAGTGATGCGTAACTGCGCACCGTATGAATCAGCTATTGCTTTGAACGCATCAAGTTGTGACACATTGTGTCGGGTAACAACAACAGAAATCTTGAACTCACCGAAGCCTGCAGCTTTGAGATTTTCCATTGCATTTATGGCCATGTCAAATGTTCCAGGACCACGTACAGGGTCATTTGTCGCAGCGTTGGCACCATCAATGCTGATTTGAATATCGAGATAATCCATTGCGGCGAGACGTTCGGCGTTCTTCTTGTCTATGAACGCGCCGTTTGTAGAAAACTTCACACCGATGCCATTTGAGACGGAGTGCTCGATGATTTCGAAAAAGTCTCGACGGACCATTGGTTCGCCACCACCAATGTTGATGTAAAAGACTTGAAGGGCCTTTAATTCATCGAGAACTGCTTTTGCTTGCTCGGTTGTTAATTCGCGTGGATCACGACGTCCGCTACTACTGAGACAGTGCACACACTCAAGGTTGCATGCATATGTAATTTCCCAAGTGAGACAAATCGGGGCGTCAAGCCCACCTTTCATCTGGTCAACAAGTGTTTCAACGGACACGAACTATCTCCGACGAGATAAGTGAGTCAATTGCGGAAACAAATGCGGGCCATCGCTCTTCTGCAATGTCATGTGCTCGCAATGTGTCGGCAACCGAATCATGGTGGGCGAGAGAAGTGACAACTTTGACGACATCTGGATGGCGAAGAAACACAAGACGTCTGTTGTCGTAATGGTACGCAAGCGCACCAAAAGGTTCGGGTCGGACTGCAACGTGAGGGTGCAGTTCACATGCGGAATTAGCAGTGATGGTCACGACCGCGCGAAGTGAATTATGAAGACGAGTAGGTGGATCAGTACACGCCGCACATGCCGTCGATGGAGATTTCTTCAACGAGCAATTCGGCTTCTACTGATGCAGCGCTATTGACGGCGTCTGTTTCGACGGTCTGTTCCATGGTCACGGTGGTGTCTTTTTCCATGAGTTTCATGGTAGTCCCTCTCCTGACCATGAGAAATAGTCGATGTGGAAGACCCCATCGGTTTGTGGCTATTCTGTGCCGTACCGCGCGCCACGGAATGGCGCCATACATGGGGGAAATCCGTGAAGACGAAAGCAGCAGTTCTGTGGGAAGTTCAGAAGCCTTGGTCAGTCGAAGAAATCGAACTTGATCCACCGAAGGCTGGCGAAGTTCTCGTCAAGATCGCAGCATCAGGTATGTGCCACAGTGATGAGCACTTGTGGACTGGTGACTTGCCGTTCGAACTTCCATTGATCGGTGGTCACGAAGGTGCCGGCGTTGTGGAAGAAGTAGGTCCAGACGTGACATGGTTGCAACCAGGTGACCACGTTGTGTTCGGTTTTATTCCATCGTGTGGTCGTTGCCCCAGTTGTTCAACAGGTCACCAGAACTTGTGCGACTTGGGTGACAAGTTGGCACTTGGTCGTCAGATCACTGACGGCACCGCACGTCACCACGCACAGGGTAAAGACCTCGGTCTCATGTGCTTGCTTGGAACGTTCGCACACCACACTGTTGTGCACGAAGCATCGTGTATCAAGATCGAAAAAGACATCCCACTTGACCGCGCCTGCTTGCTCGGTTGTGGCGTTGTTACCGGTTGGGGCTCAGCTGTGTACGCGGCCGACGTCCAAGCTGGCGACACCGTTGTTGTCGTAGGTATTGGTGGTATCGGTTCAAACGCCATTCAGGGTGCAAAGCTCGCTGGTGCAAAACACATCGTTGCTATCGACCCACTCGAGTTCAAGCGCGAAAAGGCGATGGAATTCGGTGCAACACACACCGCAAAGTCAATGACAGATGCAGTTGAGATGTTGCAGGACATCACATGGGGTCGTATGGCTAACAAAGTCATCATGACCATGGGCGTTGGTAATGCAATGGTGATGAACGAGGCTCTTGCACTTGCCGCAAAGCGCGGACGTGTTGTTGTCACCAACATTCACCCAGCTGAAGAGATGAATGCTCAGATGAACTTCTTTGACCTCACCCTCATGGAGAAGCAGGTTGTTGGTTCGTTGTTCGGTTCGGGTAACCCACGCGCTGACATTCCAAAGCTCCTCAACCTTTACCGTGAAGGCCTATTGGACCTCGATGGTTTGGTCACGAAGACCTACAACCTTGAGGGCATCAACGAGGGCTACGACGCAATGCGCGAAGGCACCAACATCCGTGGTGTCATGGTGTACGAGCACTAAGAACTCAAACACCGCACTCGTTACCGTCGAGTACGAATCAAACGAACCGTCGTGAGAAATCGCGACGGTTCGTTGGCATATCCAGACTGTGGCGAGAAATCGCGGCGGTTCGTTTGCAGATAGTGTCTGCACATAACATGAAGCCTGCGTATGGGGGTACGCAGGTGAACTTTTAGGGGGGAACATCATGAAAGCAAAGTCAGCAATTCTTTGGGGCGTTGATCAGCCCTGGGAAATCGTCGAGTTGGAGATCCAACCTCCGAAGGCTCACGAAGTTCTTGTGAACTGGAAAGTGGCAGGCATGTGCCACAGCGACGAGCACTTGGTAACAGGTGACTTAGTTCCGGCAAAAGAAAACTGGGAAGCAATGGGTATTGACAACTTCTTCCCCATTCAAGGTGGACACGAAGGTGCCGGAATTGTGATGGAAGTCGGACCCGGGGTTACAACAGTGAAGCCCGGAGACCACGTGTCGGCAAGCTTCGTTCCATCATGTGGCCGTTGTCGTTACTGCTCAACTGGTCGTCAGAACTTGTGCGACAACGGTTCGGGAACCCTTGGTGGTGGGATGATCACCGACGGAACTCACCGTCACTTTGTTGGTGACACTCCGGTGTCACTGCTCGCAAAATTGGGCACATTCTCGACACACACATGTGTCTCAGAAAACTCAATTATCCAGGTTGAAAAAGATCTTCCGCTTGAAGCGGTCGCACTTGTGTCATGTGGTGTTGCAACCGGTTGGGGCTCAGCTGTTGAGCGCGCCGGAACACAAGCTGGTGACACGGTCATCGTTGTTGGAACAGGTGGCGTTGGTATGAACGCTGTACAGGGCGCAAAGATGGCAGGAGCAAAGCACGTCATCGCAATTGACTTGCAAGAGTTCAAGCGTGAGAAGGCAACCGAATTTGGTGCGACGCACACTTTTAAGTCGATGGAAGAAGCATTGCCAGCGGTCACTGATTTGACCTATGGAATGATGGCCGATCGCGTCATCATGACCCCTGGTCGTATGTCAGGAGATCTCATTGCACAAGCAATGGCACTGACCGGCAAGGGTGGTACCTGTGTGGTCACCGGCATGGGCAGCATTCAAGAAGATGATGTCAAGTTGAATCTTTTCGAACTTTCCATGTGGAATAAGGAGATCAAGGGCTCTATTTTCGGCAGTCTCAACCCACGGGCAGACATTCCTCGTCTCTTGAATTTGTATCGAGAGGGTCAGTTGAAGTTAGATGAACTGATTACCAAACGGTACAAATTGGAAGATATCAACGAGGGATATCGCGCGATGCGCGATGGCGAAAATATTCGCGGTGTCATCATTAATGACTGAGCAAACGAACTTACTTAAAACACTTGCAAACGATGTCGTCGGTCGCCGGCGGGAAATTGAATTGGTGCTTGCTGCGCTCGCAGCGGATCGCCACGTTCTTTTAGAAGGCCCGCCGGGAACCGGCAAATCAACTCTTTTGCGTGCAGTCGCACAGGGGCTTGGCATCGGATTCGAATTTGTCGAAGGCAATGCCGAGCTCACACCTGCTCGACTTGTTGGTCACTTCGACCCAGCACGCGTTCTGAACGAGGGTTATGACCCGGACGTCTTTGTGGACGGTCCATTGGTCAGCGCCCTTCGTGACGGATCGTTGCTGTATGTCGAAGAGATCAACCGCATACCGGAAGAGACGTTGAACGTCCTCATCACGGTGATGTCAGAAGGCGAAATCAATGTGCCGCGTCTCGGACGTGTTGTGGCATCACCAGGCTTCCGTTTGGTGGCTGCGATGAACCCGTTCGACGCTGTTGGTACCGCACGTATTTCTGGTGCTGTCTACGACCGTGTGTGTCGCGTTTCGATGGGCTATCAGAGCTCTGAAGAAGAGACCGATATCGTTGCAGCCAACTTGAAGGATCTGAAACTTGATCCCAAGTGGATTTCTCAAGTGGTTGAAGTGGTTCGTCGCACACGTAATCACCCAGACTTGCGTGTTGGTTCATCCGTGCGTGGTGCGATCGACTTTGCTCGCGTTGCCGCAAAGTTGTCACCAATTCGCGAAGCTCCCGTTCATTACCCGAGCGTTTCACTTGATGCTGCACTTGTCGCATTGAGCGGACGCGTGCGAGTTCGCGAAGGGAGTGTGCGCTCACCGGAAGAAATCGTCACCGAGATTTGGCAAGACGTTTTTGGACGCGTGGAAAGTGAGCACTCTGGCGAGGGAAAAGCTGGCGCCCCGACCAGGGGCAGCAACTCCCACTAACAAAAGAGGGTGAAGCCGCCGAACAAGCAGTGTCGGAGGCGAGCAAAAAGAGCACGTCACGACGTGAGTTATCGCGTAACGAAAACTTTGAGAACATCTCGCCCGAAGTGGGGGAGTTAGACGAAGCGGCTGTTGACGAGATGATGAAGAACAATCCTGACGAAATGCTTGGCATGCTCGCGGATTTGACTGGTGCAACTGATCCAAAATTGCGCGAGTTGGCTCGTCGTCTCGCTGGACGTTTGATGATTGATATTTCGAACCGCGGTTCACGCCGTGCGCGCGGTATCGGAAAAATGAAAGAGATGCCGTACACCCCTGAAGGTGGCGACCTCGACATTGATGCGAGTCTGGACGCGTTGAATGAGATTCGCTCAAGGCGCTCAACGGACACGTCGGGTTTGAAGGTGCGTGGTTGGACGAAGCCTGGAACAGCATTGTGTCTCCTCGTTGATCGAAGCGGTTCCATGGGTGGCAAGCCACTTGCAACATCGGCCGTTGCTGCTGCAGCTGTCGCTAATCGCAATCCAAAGGATTACAGCGTTCTTGCGTTTAGTAACGAAGTGATTGTGGTGAAGTCACAAGATGTAATGAAAGCACCGGAAAATGTTGTCAATGATGTGCTGACGCTACGTGGTCACGGCACAACCGATCTTGCTGGATCATTGATGATTGCTGAACAACAGTTGCGTCGGTCAACGGCGGGTCGCAAGGTTGCGGTGTTGCTCTCTGACTGTCGTGCGACGGTTGATGGCGATGCGGTCGCTGCCGCGCGTGGTGTTGATGAATTGGTGATTATCGCGCCACGTGAGGATCACGACGAAGCGCAGGTATTTGCCGCGCAGACTGGTGCACGGTTGGTGCTGATTGAAGGCCCGAGTGAAGTGCCTGATGCCATTCGCGCCGCACTCGATGACTAGATCACGCGAAGTGTTCTAATAACAATTGGGGTCTGCTGGTGGCGTAATACCACGCACATCATTTTCAACGCTCACAACGATTGTCGTTGACGTAGTGGTTGTTGGCGGTGCAGTTGTGCGCGGCGTGCTCGACGGTGTTGTGGTTGTGCTCTTTGGAGCACTTGCATTGTTGTTCTGCGCGATTGTTGTCGCGACTGCAGCCAGTGTTGTTGCCGTGGCGACTACATCTTGTTGCTCTTCGGGTGTTGACTCATCAGACGATGGAGCCGCAGCCATTGTGGCTTTACCCTGGAAGATTGCAAGAACGTCTTTCATTTTCTTGCTATCGATCACGGGCATAATCACTGATTTTTGGTCTTCCGTTCCTTCGTAAAGAACAACACCTTTTCCTTGAACGGTGTAGGAACCCATCGTGGAACTGTCGTAGTCGCGCATTGCTTCACCAAGCTGTAACAGCATGAGAGGAGAGAGTCGGTCATCAGTAATGACATTTTTCAATGCAGAGTTGAGAATGCCTGCCACTGCCCGAGGACTTGAAGAGGCTTTTTCATTTGCACGCTTCACCATGCGCTTGATGAAATCCTGCTGGCGAGAAATACGCGCCCAGTCACCGATGCCTTCAGAGATCCATTTGTCTTCTGTTGGGTCAAAGTAGCGGTAGTGACGGGAGCGAACATATGCAAGTGCGTGGTCTCCGCTGAATTCAAAACAACCTGGTCGGTTGACACGGAAGCCGGAACTGAGATCACGTGCTCTGTATTCGAATGGAACTCGCACTCCACCAAGAGCATCAACAATTTCCGTGAATGCACAAAAATCAATGTTGACGTAATGGTCAATGGGAATATCGAAATTCTGCTTGATTGTGCGAATAAGCCTGTTTGGATTCTTGCGATCAAACGCCACGTTGATGCGGTTCTTCCGTGTTGAATCAGCCAACGATACCCAGAGGTCGCGGGGGAAAGAAAGAATTGCAGCTTGGTTGTCAAGAGGGTTCACGCGAATCACCATGATGGTGTCACTTCGTTCGCCACCAGCTGTGCGGTCTCCAATTGATCCTGCATACGGCGAGTCAGGGTCAATACAAGATGAATTGTCTGAGCCTGTCACGAGGTAATTCTTTGCGGTGAGATCACCGACGGGAAGGTTCAGATCATCTGAGCGTTGTTCAACTTCATCAATGGTGACTACCTGGCGATTGGATAAGCGATAGTTCGCGTAAAACAATGCAGAACCGGCGGCAACGGCAACAATCGACAACACAATGTTGAATGCGAACAGAGCCTTCCATCGAAACTTCCGACGTGTTTTTTTGATCACCGGAGGCGCTGGGATGTCGTCTGGAGCAGGCGGCATTGAATCAGACATGGCCTCTTAACCGTAGTGGCGAACGAGGCTCAAGATGATGCGGTCTCCAAAGTGACATCGACGGTGACTGTTACGTCGCCAGTTTCTGAAAATTCCACTTGCTGGACCGAACCAGCATCCGTGATGTCGCCAAATCCACGACGAATGATCGCAATTTGACCCGGTGTGGCGGTCACCGTCGCGTGGGTGACGACAGCGCGTTGAGACACTTTGGCTTCCGTTTTTGCACGTCGTATCAGGGCGAGAGTGTCACAGATGGCGACGATGACCGAGTCATCTGGTGATGCGATGTCGCCTGTGAGTTCAAAAGTGGTTGGCCATGAAGCATTGTGAATGGAGCCGTCATTCCACCAGCGCCAGACTTCCTCGGTGGCAAAGGGAAGAATCGGCGCAAAGAGTCGTTGCAAGGTGGACAACGCGCGCCGCAATGCCACTCGTGCAGATTGGGCAAGGTCATCGCCGTGTGTTCCGTAGGCACGTGCCTTAACAAGTTCCACGTAATCATCACAGAACCACCAGAAGAACGATTCAGTTCGCTCCAGTGACCGTGCGTAGTCAAAGTTTTCAAAAGCGTGTGTTGCCTCTTCAACTACACCGGCCAGACGTGCAAGCATCGCGCAATCAAGTTCTTGCGTTGGGGGCACTGACATGTCTGCCTCACCCAAACCCAACACAAACTTGGTGACGTTCAGAAGTTTGGTAGCAAGTTTTCGACCGACCTTCATTTGGTCTTCACTGAACGCCGTATCGATGCCAGGACGTGCAGACGCTGCCCAGTAGCGCACGGCATCGCTACCGTAGTTTTCAAACAGATCAATTGGTGTGACTACGTTTCCCTTGGACTTCGACATCTTCTTGCGATCGGGATCAAGAATCCATCCAGATAATGCGGCATTGGTCCACGGGGCCGCGTTGTGTTCAAAGTGTGAACGTACGACGGTGGAGAAAAGCCACGTGCGAATGATGTCGTGACCTTGTGGACGGACATCAAAGGGGTACACGCGATCAAACAATGAGTTGTCTTCAGCCCATCCACCAGCGATTTGTGGAGTGAGCGATGACGTGGCCCACGTGTCCATGACGTCAGGGTCACCGACGAAACCATTTATTTGACCGCGTTGATCGTTGGTGTATCCCGGCGGCACATCAGTGCTTGGATCAACGGGAAGTTGCGACTCATCGGGCACGAGTGGGGCGTCGTAGTTGATGTCACCGTTGCCGTCAATTGGATACCAAATAGGGACTGGTACACCGAACCAACGCTGTCGGCTAATCAACCAGTCACCGTTTAAACCTTCAACCCAATTGTCGTAACGGTGATGCATGTGGTCGGGATGCCACGTGAGTTGCTTGCCTCGAGCGAGAAGTTCATTACGCAGTGTCACATCGCGTCCACCATTGCGGATGTACCACTGTCGGCTCGTCACAATCTCTAGTGGACGATCGCCCTTTTCATAAAACTTCACGGGGTGAGTGATGGCTTTGGGATCGCCAAACATTTCGCCTGATTCACGCAACATTTCAACAATTGCGGTTTGTGCTTGCTTCACTGATTTGCCAGCAAGTTGTGCATAGTTGCTGCGTCCAGTGTCAGATAAAAGACCTTCGGGTGGGTCTTGTGCGAGACGTCCATCACGAGTCACGATTGCGCGGGTGGGTAATTGCAGCTCTCGCCACCAAATGACGTCTGTGAGGTCACCAAACGTACAGATCATTGCGATTCCTGATCCTTTGTCGGGCTGTGCGAGTGGATGAGCGTGCACCGGTACTTCCACATTGAATAGTGGGGTTGTAACAGTTGACCCAAACAACGGTTGGTAACGCTCATCGTCTGGGTGTGCAACAAGTGCAACACAGGCGGCAAGAAGTTCGGGACGTGTTGTCTCGATAAGAACGTCACCTTGTCCGTCTGTTCGATGAAATGCGAGTGTGTGATATGCGCCGGGACGGTCGCGGTCCTCTAATTCTGCTTGTGCAACGGCAGTACGAAAGTCAACGTCCCACAATGTCGGTGCTTCTTGTGTGTATGCCTCACCACGCGCGAGGTTTCGCAAGAACGCGCGCTGGCTGATGCGGCGGGCTCGTTCTTCGATTGTGGTGTAGAGAAGTGACCAATCAACTGACAACCCGAGGCGTCGAAATAAGTCTTCGAACACTTTCTCATCTTGTGCGGTGAGTTCTTCACACAACTCAATGAAGTTGGGACGAGAGACAGGAATTGCTTTGTGATCTTTTGGTGGGTCTCCACGAAACGGCGGTGTGAATTGCGGTTGATAGGGAACCGACGGATCACATGAGACGCCAAAGAAGTTTTGTACACGTCGTTCGGTGGGCAGTCCGTTGTCATCCCATCCCATGGGATAAAAGACGTTCTTGCCACGCATGCGATGAAATCGCGCAACCGTGTCGGTGTGGGTGTATGAAAAGACGTGCCCCATGTGCAATGAACCGCTGACCGTGGGCGGTGGAGTGTCGATTGCAAACACATCATCGCGAGATGTGTCGTGACGGAAGGCGTAGACCTTCTCAGAGTCCCAGATTTCGATCCATTTGCTCTCGACATTGTCCAAAGTTGGCTTCTCGGGGACAGCAGACATAGGTGATAAATCGTAGGCTTCAGAGCGTGCTGAACCTCTATGACACGGCCTCACAGCGGATAAAACCGCTCGAGATGCGCCGGCCCGGCACCCTCGGCGTCTATCTATGCGGACCCACCGTGTACGGCCCGCCCCATCTCGGCCATGGCAGAGCGACATTGGTCTATGACATCTTGCGACGCTATCTCGAGTGGACGGGGATCACGGTCAACATGGTCTCCAACATCACCGATATCGACGACAAGATCATTGATCGCGCTAACCGTGAAGAGCGCCCGTGGAATGACATCACTAATAAGTGTGAACGCATCTGGTTTGATGCAATGGGGAAGTTGGGAGTGTTGCGTCCGACTGAAGTTCCACACGCGACTGAATACGTCGAACAAATGGTGGCGATGATCAGCGAGTTGGTGAGCAAAGGTTCTGCGTATATCACCGATGACGGTGTGTACTTGTCAGTAGAGACCGTTCCCGATTACGGGTTGCTTGCTCATCAAAGTTTGGATGACATGAGATCAGGTGCCGGCGAACGCGAAGTGTTAGGCGCGGAAAACAAGAAGCACGCAGCTGACTTTGCATTGTGGAAATTCAGCAAACCGGGTGAACCGTCGTGGTCATCTCCGTGGGGGGATGGGCGACCCGGATGGCATAGCGAGTGTGTAGTGATGAGTCTTGAATTACTGGGTGAAGGTTTTGATCTTCACTGTGGTGGTGCAGACTTGCGTTTTCCGCATCATGAAAATGAGCGTGCACAGGCTGTGGCACTTGGTAAAGAATTTGCACGTCATTGGATGCACAACGGTTTTGTCGTAGATGCTGAGGGCGAGAAAATGTCCAAGAGCCTTGGCAACGTCGCCAACTTGTTGGATCTTCTCGAACAATACGATCCGCGGGCATATCGCATGTTGTTGTTACAGACGCACTATCGCTCACCAGTGCGAGTGGGACAAGACAACATCGATGCATCCGTGAAAGCGTTATCGAACCTCGACGGTTTCTACGCGCGTACATCCGTGTGCGGGGAAGCACCCACAGATCAGGAAATTGCGACTCGTTTTCGCGAAGCGATGGACAATGACCTGGATACACCATCAGCGATGGCAGTCATTTTTGAATGTGTACGCGCTGCAAATGCTGCCTTTGATGCAGGTGACACCATGAGATGTGCGGCGTTACGTAGTACCGTTATTGACCTTGCAGCAGCCCTTGGTTTGTTTTTTGAAGACACTTCTGCAGTTGGTGATGATGTCAATGCGTTGGCAAAACAACTAGACGAAGCACGTACAGCAAAAGACTTTGCCACCGCCGATGCAATTCGTACACAACTTCAAGACGCTGGTTACGTTGTGGAAACAACGAAGGAAGGAACCCGCGTCCGTCGTGGCTAACTCTTTCTCAAAGCGTGATCGCACGCCATTGCCCAAAGGATTTTGGCCGATTTGGACAACGGTCGCCCTTGACCTTGTGGGTTTCGGAATCGTTGCTCCAATCCTTGGTCGTTACGCGGAACGTTTCGGTGCAAACGGTCTACAGGTCGGTCTGTTGTTCGCTTCGTACTCGCTCGCACAATTTGTCTTTTCGCCAATTTTGGGGCGTGTGTCTGATCGCATCGGTCGTAAGCCAGTAATCATCATCTCTTTAGTTGGAACATCTATTGGGTCATTTATCACCGGCGCTGCGGGAGTGTTGTGGCTTTTGTTTGTTGGGCGGTTGATTGATGGAGCGTCAGGGGCAAGTGTCGCGGTGGCCCAGGGTGCGATCACAGACATTGCACCACCCGAACAACGCGCACGGTTATTGGGGTTGTTAGGCGCGGCATTTGGTGTTGGCTTTGTGCTCGGACCTGCAGTGGGTGGCTTAGCTGCACTTGGTGGACCGCATGTGCCTTTTTATGTTGCTGGTGTTGTCGCGGCGATCAATGCAATCGCCGCATTTATTCGTTTGCCAGAAACAAAGTCTGAAGTTCATATTCAGACACCAGCGACAAGTAGTGCGCAGGAAGCCCGATCACCATTGCTTGTCCGTTACGCAATTATCGGTTTTATCGCAGTGATGGCATTTGCGGGATTTGAATCAACATTCTCATTGTTTGGTGAGCGCCGTTTTGATCTCACGGAAGGTTCTGCTGCGGCAGTGTTTCTTATCGTGGGTTTGACTTTGGTCGCTGTACAAGCTGGCCTTATTGGGCCACTTACTCGACGATTTGGCTCGCGAACCGTGTTGGTCACCGGCATGTTCATTGTTGGTGGAGGACTGATGTTGCTGTCATTTGCAACGGTGTGGTTCGCGTTGATTGTGTCATTGATTTTCTTGTCGTTCGGCCAGGGAATTACAAGTCCATCTTTAACGACCTTGGTCGCTCAGGCAGCTCCACCGGATCGCAGGGGAGAAGCGTTGGGGTATCAACAAAGTGCTGGTGCACTGGCGCGCATCGTCGGTCCGATTGTCGCGGGCTTGTTATTCGACCATGTTGGGTACGGAGCGCCCTACATGGTGGGAGGCGTATTGACGCTTGTCGCGGTGATGCTGGTGATCGATACGCACAAACGCACACCGCTAGTTCATGTTGGCAAACATGACGCCGATGGAAGCGATCGTCAACGCTTGTAATCCAATAGTGGTGGAAATATATTGCCACATTTGTTTTGTGAAACGGCGGTCCATTTCGTGGGTGAGGTCATTTCGTAGCGCGGCCATCTCACCACGTAACTCTGCGCGTAGTTCGTTCATTTCGCTACGTAGTTCATTACGAAGTTCGTTCATCTCGCTACGCATTTCTGCGCGTAGTTCGTTCATTTCGTGTTTGAGTTCTGTGCGCAGTTCGTTCATCTCGCTACGCATTTCTGCGCGTAGTTCGTTCATTTCGTGTTTGAGTTCTGTGCGTAGTTCGCTCATTTCTCCGCGCAGCTCCGCATGCAACAGAGTCATGTCACTAGACACTGCGACACGCAGCACGTCAACGTCACGCTGACGTACCAGATCGCTCCAAGTGGTCGGTGGGAGGTGCTCCATCAGCGTGTTGGCGTCCGTCGCCCCAAGCATGGCCTCGAGGCGCTCATGGAGTGCATAGCGTCGTTCCTCATTCATCGTCACGGTACATCACCTTTCTGCTGAGGTCCGCCGGACCTTCTCAGAGCCTCGGAAAATGAGGCCTTCGCAGGGAGAAATGTGGACTCGAACGGTCCGTTTCGGGAAACGATTACCCGCTAGTAACTTGTGGCCATGGCTGAATTTTCCCTCCACCTCAATGACGACCAACTCCAGCTGCAGGAGTGGGTCCACAACTTTGCTCGCGATGTCATTCGCCCGAATGCACAAGAGTGGGATGAACGCGAAGAGTTCCCCTGGCCAATCGTGCACGAGGCAGCAAAGATCGGTTTGTACGGTTGGGAATTTCTCATGAACAACATGAGTGATCCAACAGGTCTCACGATGCCCGTAACAATTGAAGAGTTGTTCTGGGGAGACGCAGGCATCGGCATGGCCATCATGGGATCAGGTCTTGCAGCAGCGGGAATTGCAGGTAACGGAACACCAGAACAAATGATGGAGTGGGTTCCACAGTGTTATGGAACAGCAGATGATGTGAAACTCGGTGCGTTCTGTGTGAGCGAGCCAGATGCGGGTTCGGACGTGTCATCTCTTCGCACTCGCGCGGTATACGACGAAGCGAAAGACGAATGGGTGATCAACGGAACAAAAGCGTGGATCACAAACGGTGGTATTGCAAACGTCCACGTTGTTGTTGCAGCTGTTGATCCCGAGTTGAAGGGACGCGGTCAAGCATCGTTTGTGATTCCTCCCGGAACGAAGGGTTTAAGCCAAGGACAGAAGTACACGAAACACGGCATCAAGGCATCCCATACTTCCGAAGTGGTGCTCGACGATGTGCGCGTCCCTGGCAGTTGTTTGCTCGGTGGAAAAGAAAAGCTTGATGCAAAACTCGCGCGCGCGCGTGAGATGGGTCGCTCTGGTGAAGCGCAGCCTGCAATGAAGACATTCGAGGCAACTCGCCCGGCGGTGGGTGCACAAGCCTTGGGCATTGCACGCGCCGCATACGAGATTGCACTTGATTATGCAAAGGAACGCGTTGCATTCGGTAAACCAATCATCATGAATCAAGCAATTGCATTCAAGTTGGCGAACATGATCACGCAGATTGACGCCGCACGTTTGTTGATTTGGCGTGCATCATGGCTTGGGCGCAACGGCGGTTACAAAAATGCTGAAGGCTCAATGAGTAAGTACTACGCGTCAGAGATGGCAGTAAAAGTCACCGAAGAAGCAATTCAGATTCTTGGCGGTTACGGCTACACGCGCGAATATCACGTGGAGCGCATGCATCGTGATGCCAAGATCCATACGATCTTCGAGGGCACGAGCGAGATCCAGCAGCTGGTGATCGCACGTGCAATCTCGGGCCTGCGCATCGAATAACAATCTGACTTAGTGTGGGCTGATGAGCCAAGTATCCACTGCCGATATTCGCGTTACGAAGGGTATTCGTTATGCCTCTGCGGGACGGTTTGAGGCGCCTACATTGCTGCCTTACAACCAAGGTGACGAACTGGGTGAATTCGGGCCGATTTGTCCTCAGATTCCGGGCATGTTGGAACAACTTCTTGGTCAAGATGTATCCAAGATGGATCAAGACTGTTTGTACTTGAATGTGTTTTCTTCTGCTACAGCGACTTCAGATAAGTTGCCCGTCCTTGTTTGGATTCATGGCGGCGCGTATGTCAACGGCGCAGGTTCAATTCAATGGTACGACGGTTCTCAACTTGCATCTCGCGGTTGTGTAGTTGTCACGATCAACTATCGCTTGGGAGCACTTGGATATTTAGGTGACGGCAATTACGGAACACTTGATCAAATTTGCTCTCTCCAGTGGATACAAAAAAACATCGCCTTATTTGGTGGTGACCCAAATAATGTGACAATTTTTGGAGAATCTGCAGGTGGATCAGCTGTGGTTTCCCTTCTTGCCGCTTCAGAAGCACAGTCGCTCTTTCACAAAGCGTGGTCAATGAGTCCGTCAATAAGACAATTACGTGATGCCGACTCTGCGAGGAGGTGGCAGAAAAGTTTTTTTGATGTCGCAGGGGTTGACTCGCTTGACCAAGTCAAAGAGATGTCGCTTGATGAAATACTTTTGGCGCAATCAAAAGTGTTATCTATGCCAAACGATTGTTACGACATGTTTTCTCCTACTGGCGGAGGCAATGGCTTGCCAACGGACATTATTGCGGCAGCGGCGGCAAACAAGAAGCCTGTCTGTGTTGGTACAAATAAAGACGAGAGTTTGTTATTTCTTGCATTTGATCCTGCGTATTCAGACGCCACCGTGGAGCAATGGGAGAAAGTAGTCGCTCGTCAGTTTGCTGGTAATGAAACTCATGCGAAGAACATGTATGAAAGCGCGCGTCCAGGAGCAAGTCCATTGCGACTCATCGCCGCTGTTGCTACCGACCACTCTTTCCGCCGCCCTGCGCAACAGTTATGCGAAGAGAGGGCTGCTCGGGGAGCACCAAGTTGGATGTATTGGTTCACTTGGGCATCACCCGCATTCGGAGGAATCTTGGGCTCGGCTCATGCACTAGACATTCCCTTTGCTTTCGACAACCTCCACGCGCCAGGCGCGGAGATGTTTCTCGGAGATGCGGGGAATGTAAGGCCCCTAGCAAAACGATTTGCCGATGAAATCACCCAGTTTGCCGCGACCGGAAAAACTACTTGGGAGCCCTTTGACGTTTCTAAGAGAGCAACATTGCGCTTGGACACGACTGTTGAATTACTGAATGATCCCGAACCTGGACTGCGCCAACTGCATTCGTGAAACTAATTGTGCATAAGAGACTGACTAGAAGTCATCTGTCGGAAGTTCAAGTTGACCATCATCACCGAGTTCGGGGATGCCCTGTTTGGTACGCATCTTTTCGATTTCGCGAATAGGCACTGACAACTTCTTGAAACGAGTACCGCCGGTGCTGATGTCATCAATTTTGTGATTGAGTTTGTCAAACGTCTCTTTTACATCTTCAACAGCTTTAACGTATTTATCCCACTCACCATGAAACTTGTTAATCTGTTGCATGATTGATGCAGCAGTCTGCTCAGTATGGAAGCTGTCAGTCGCTTGGCGAACCACAACCAAGAACGAGTACAGCGATAGTGGTGAGCAGAGAACTACTTTGTTGTTCAGTGCGTAGTCAATGAGTTTTGGATCAGCTTCATGTACAAAGCCACTGATGCTCTCATTCGGGAGAAACATCAGCACATAATCCAGCGCTTCTTCTTTGGCGTTGTTGATGTAATCACGTTTGGCTAATGCGTCAATGTGGCCCTTCACAGCCTTAACAAATTCGCCTTTTGCCTGATCACGTAACGCGTCAGTCTCAGCGGAGAAATGTGCTGCATAACGATCAAGAGGAAACTTCACATCCATGAACAGAACGCGATTGGGAGGCATCATGAATTTGTAGTCAGGTCGACCACCAGCAACATTTGTGTCTTGTTTGCTGTAGTTCACATTTTCTATGAAACCCGCGGCACGCAACATGTCTTCCACAATGCGCTCACCCCATTGCCCACGTTTTTGTGAGTTTGACAAGATCTCATTGAGATTGTCCGTACGGCGGGCGAGTGCCTCAACTGCTTTACCAACATTGTCGTACTGAGTGTTGTTGACTTGGCGTAGTTGATTGAGCTCGGTGTTAAGAGCGTCAAGACGTTGCCCCATCTGCGAGGCCAAATTCTGGAGTGTTGTGTCAATAACTTCCGCCCGAGTGCCGAGCTGTTCACCACCAGATTTGGCGATGCTCTCAGCAGCAATCTTGATGGATTCCTCGCGGTCTAAACGGGCACGTTCGCTCAACTGCGCCATCGCTTGATTTACCGTGTGAGCAACAGTTGCATTAACCGTGTGGCTTAGCTCGCGCGACAGATCCTCGCGAAGCACGGCCGTATCAATCGTGTTGGATTCAGCAACTCCGATGTTGGTGGATGGAGCCCCGGACTGCTGGCGGTACAAGAGTGCCGCGACAGCAGCAACCAGCACTATGACAACGACAAGCAGAGCAACTTCCATGCTCGCAAAGTATCAGGAGGGTGTTTGCATTGCTGGGAAGTGAATCCCAGTGGGTCAGTTCCCGACCTGCGGCACCTGTTCCATCGCCTTTGCGATTGCCTCGTCACTGAGATCAAGGTCGACCATCTCACCAGCCAAGTACTTCTCATACGAGGCTAGATCGAGATGACCGTGTCCACACAGTGCAGTGAGGATCACCTTTTCTTCACCTGATTCCTTGCACGCGAGTGCTTCGCGAATTGCAGCAGCAATTGCATGCGTCGGCTCTGGTGCTGGAACGATGCCTTCGGTACGTGCAAATTGCAGCGCACCAGCAAAGCACTCAAGCTGTGGAATAGAGATCGCTTCCACCAATCCAAGTTCATAGATATGTGACACCAACGGTGACATGCCGTGGTAACGCAAACCACCCGCATGAATCGCGTCAGGGATGAATGAGTGGCCAAGCGTGTGCATTTTCATGAGCGGTGTCATGCCAGCGGTGTCACCAAAGTCGTAGCGGTACTCACCCTTTGTCAAACTCGGACAGGCGGCAGGTTCAACACAACGAATTGTGGGGTTCATCTTGCCAGCCAACTTCTCACGGAGGAATGGGAACGCAAGACCGCCGAAGTTAGAACCACCACCAGTACAACCAACAAGCAAGTCAGGAGTTTCACCAATCTTTGCAAGTTGCAGCATCGCTTCTTCACCAATAATCGTTTGGTGCATCAACACATGGTTCAACACACTGCCAAGCGCGTAACGAGTGTTTGGATCTGCAACTGCCATTGCAACAGCTTCGGAAATCGCAATTCCCAAACTGCCGGGGTGGTCAGGATTTTCCGCAAGCAACTGACGACCATAGTCAGTGACGTTTGATGGGCTGGGGTGAACTTTTGCGCCCCACACTTCCATCATTGTGCGACGGTATGGCTTGCTGCGATACGACGCAGCAACTTGCCACACTTCGCATTCCATTCCGTATTGCGCGGTTGCAAACGCAAGCGAGGAACCCCACTGACCGGCACCTGTTTCAGTAGTGAGTTTGGTGATGCCTTCTGCATTGTTGTAGTACGCCTGGGGAACAGCAGTATTTGGTTTGTGTGAACCTGCGGGACTCACACCTTCGTACTTGTAATAAATGCGTGCAGGTGTGCCGAGCAATTGTTCGAGACGATGTGCACGAAATAACGGGCTTGGACGCCACAAGCGATAGATGTCGAGTACACCACCGGGGATATCGATGTAGCGCTGTGTTGACACTTCTTGTTCGATGAGTGCCATCGGAAATAGTGGTGCAAAATCTTCCGGACCTGCTGGTTGCAGTGTTCCTGGGTGCAGTGCTGGTGGCGGAGGAGCGGGAAGGTCAGCGACGATGTTGTACCACTGGGTGGGCATTTCGTCTTCGGTGAGCAGAATCTTGTGCGGAACCTTTGAAGCCATTCCGCAAGTGTAGATCGCTCAGTGATGCTGTGAAATTTGGGCCCAATGAGAAACTGCCCCACTGCCTGGGGGAATGCAGTGGGGCAGTGAAGGGGAAACCCTTGTTTTTATTGCGTGGGCTGATCGCTACTTGGATTGCTTTGATGCTTTGCGCAACACCGAGGCGATCACCGAACGCTGCTTGGATGTGAACTTCTGAAGCTGTTTGTCCGACAGAACGCGAATCTGTCGTGGCAACAGGTATTGGATCTGCTCCGCTGACAGCTTTGCCAACCATTCCGCGGGGAGTAATACCAATGTGCTCGGACGCAACACACGAATTTGTGCAGGCGTTAATGCGAGTAGCTGAGCGAGGGTCATCACTTCTGCATGTTTCTTGGTGATGCCTCGAATTGCATTAATTGATAATGCTGACAGTTCGGTGGAAGTGAGTCGGGAGAACTCATTATTGCTGAGTCCTTCCATCCACTTACGATTTTTAATTTGTTCTTGAATCGTTGGTGCTTGAGCGTTGCTTGGCGCATTGTTATTTGTTGGGGTGTTTCCTGGAGTGCCAGATGGAGTCCCTTGCGTGCACGTAGATCCGGTGGGAGTCTGTGCCTGCAGGAATGGGTAGCCATTATTGACTTCTGCACATAAGCCCCAGACCTTTGACGAATCAAATGCATTAACCATGTCCCAGCCAGCATCAACAAAAGTTGCCAAGGTCTTTATTTCGGTACTTGTCTTTCCAGTACCAAGGTTCTCGCTAGTGGTAGTAGTTCCAGACACTTGAGTATCCCAGAATGACGCTGTAACCGTGTTTGGTTGGCCGACTTGGCCATCAGGAATCCACCAAGTGGCGATAATGCCACCTCTTGTCGCGGCATTTGGTGCGGTCAGAGATGTTGCCGCGTATGAACGCGTGAACGTTGTGTTTTTCGCCCAGTTGGAGATACCGCCAACATTCGTGTCACTTGCGGAAGCAACTAATGAATAACTGTCGGTAATTGACGCATTTTCAACAGTGCTGACGATTCCGCTGGAATCTACAACTGCAGGAGTTTGATTCCTGTTGTCAATGGTTCCCACTGCAAACGAGCGTTCAATAGAACCCGTGTAGAGACAACCTGTAATGCCGCCGATTCCGCTCATCACTTTATTTGTCATTGTAATTGACGCATTTGAATCGTAGATTTCGGCGTCGTTTGCCCATCCCATGATGCCTCCGGTGCACCATGGAATGTTTGTGCTCGGGGATCCAGGAGCAATCACGTCAAATGTAACGTCGGCGCGTGAGTTGCGAACGATGACTCGTTTACCTGCTTCACCGTTTGCCCAGCCGATAATGCCGCCTAAGTCTCCATATCCGAGTTGTGAAACACCGATGGTTCCACTCACCGAGACATTGTTAATTTCGGTGTATCTGTCTGCAATGCCGACGATGCCACCAACATCTTGCAGTCCATAGATTGTGACATCCTCAAGGACCACGTTTTTAATGACAGCTCTTGTTCGCGTGGTGCCGGCGGGCGCGTAGGTATTGTCACCGGTACTTCCAAAGAGCCCTATCCCTTCGTACGGACGATTGTTTGAAGTCAACGTCGGTTGGTTGAAATAGAGGTTGCTGATCTTTTTGCTGTTGCCGTCGTACTCGCCCATGAATTGACAACCGTTATTACCAATAGGGCGCCAGTGCGTCGCGTTATCAACGGTGAGGTCGGCAAAATCTAGATCGGCGGTTTGGATGTATCGCGCGTGCATCATTTCAACGAGCACAGCATCATGATTCAGGCTACGACAGTCAACGCCGGTGTTGGAGATGGTGTCGTTATTGGACCCATCTGTCTCAACGACGAAAGAACCTGCACCGATGCAATAGAGCTGGTTGATAGTGCTCACTTCATAGGGTGCTTGACCATCCATCGTGATGTTTTCCGCGATTGAACCATCCTGCGCCACGGTGATCAGTCCCCAACTTGCGAGCACTTCTTTGCATGTTGGAGCAGTCGTTGCACCGATCTCGTCTGCGTGAACTGGCCCGACCAAGCTTGGGAGCGTCAGTGCTGCCACAGCACCTACTAACAAGAATCGTGTCAGTCGCTCGAAACGGCTCATGTTGGTTTTCATGAACAACCTCTTGAAATTTGAACCGCAGATTGATGAAATCTTTTGGCATGGATAGTGTCAGTACATTATGACATTAAGTGTGCCAACACAAGTCGGTGATTGTTCTCAATGCATCTCCAATGTTTTCAACACTTTCGTGACACAATCGCCACAACCCTGAACGCCCAATGTCAATGCATCGAATCTCATGACGAAACCAACTAACAATCAACCAGCCTCGTCAAACGACGAGTTCGACCAGAACGAGGACCGCGTTGATGGACGTCATGCTCGGGTTGATTGGGGTCGCCAGAAAGCTATTGACGCTGCGATCGGGCTCCTCGCCGACGGCCAACCTCTGCAATCAATGGATCAGATTGCGGAAGTCTCTGGTGTCTCACGGCGCACGTTGTTTCGCTACTTCGGAAGTATTGATGGACTTGTCGATGATTTATTCGCGGTTTTTTTGCCAACTGTTTTTGTGTTGTTCTCGCAAGAACCAGTTGTTGGAGACACAGAGGAACGCGTCCATGGTCTTCTATCGATTCATTATGAGTTCGCTGTTCGATTTGGCCATATTGCGTTGACGACGGATCGAATCAGAGGCTGGGTGCCGCGTGCACAAGAGATGCGTGACCTACGCGAAGCAACATTTCGTCGTCAAACCGAAGCGTGGTTGCTACCGGAGTTCAAACGATTACCTCCGGAAATCACAACACAGATTCTTTTGCTCACCAACTTTGATTCGGTCTACACCATGCATGTGAATGTGGGTGATCAGACAGTCGATGCATTGACACGCACCATCGTTGAATTAATTAACAGTAATAAGTAATTATCGATGGAAACTATTGGTTGGGATCAGCGCGCTGCGAAAAATGAACGAATGAGTGGTTCGTAGTGTTCGAGCGGATTGCTCTTGTAATCAGCATCGAATGCTGGTGAGTCATACTTCGCGCAGAATTCTTCGGTGTAGTCAAAATATGGTGACTCGCGGAACCGCTCACGTGTGTTGCGATCAAGACCAATGTGATGCCAAAAGTAATACCCCTGGAAAATTCCATGGTGTTGCACCATCCAGTGGTTTGCTTCCGACACAAATGGTTTCAAGATTCCAGCAGCAATATCAGGGTGATTAAACGGAGCAAGCGTGTCTCCGATGTCATGGAGCAATGCACAGATGATGTATTCGTCATCGCGACCATCTTTTTCGGCGCGTGTCGCAGTTTGCAGTGAGTGTTCCAAACGGTTAACGGGGAAACCACCGTGGTCATGGCGTAAATGTTCGAGGTTTTCAAGAACGCGATCAGCGACCAATGCTTGTGTGTCTTTGATCGCCACCATGATGTTGTCCCAATCTTCCTTGGTGGATTCTTGGAAACTCTTGAATTCCGCGCGTGCCATGGCACCCCCTGTGTCGCTATTACTTGTTGAGATTACCGAATGTGCAAGGGGGCTCAGCGCTGGTTGTCGCCAAAGCGGAATTCCCAGGTGAGCTCATGCAGTTTGGCCACAAGATCATCATCCAGAACCACGTCAACGGCGGCAATCGCATCATCAAGTTGCGATGGAATGCTGGCACCGACGATTGGCGAGGTGATCACTGGGTTACGCAAAATCCATGCGACTGACATCTGCGCAAGAGTGAGTCCCGCCTCTTCGGCAAGAGGCTTCATGCGCTCGATTGCATCAAACATGCGGTCATGCCAATAGCGCTCCTGATACACACCCGAAGCGGTGCCAAGCGTGAAGCGCGTATTTTCTGGTGGCGGTCCGGGCACGTGCTTACCAGTGAGCAGACCGCCAGCTGTTGCATTGTAAGGAATTACGGCGATTCCTTCTTCGGCACATAGCGGGAACAATTCGCGTTCGTTTTCGCGAAACAACAAGTTGTATCGCGGTTGAATGGAATCGAATCGAACAGTACGTAAAAACTCTGCACGTCCAACTGATCGTGCGAGTTGATACGACAAGAAATTTGAGCATCCGACGTAACGCACTTTTCCTGTACGGACAAGATCATCCATTGCCTGCAATGTTTCATCGATGGGAGTGTTTACATCCCAGCTATGCACTTGATACAAATCGATATAGTCGGTTTTTAAACGTCGAAGACTGGCTTCCACCGCGCGCATGATGTTTTTGCGTGAGTTGCCACTGTCCCACGGACGAGGACCAGTGGGGTAGTGACACTTCGTTCCAACGATGAATTCGTCACGGCGTGATCCCATCCATTCACCAATTAACTCTTCAGTGCGTCCCATGTCCTCGCGTGGAGCACCAACGGGATAGACGTCAGCGGTGTCAAAAAAGGTGATGCCAGCATCGGTTGCATAATCGAGGATCGCAAATGACTCCTCCTTATTGCATTGAAAACCAAAGGTCATAGTGCCAAGGCACAGGCGCGATACTTTCAAGCCAGTGCGGCCAAATTGGACGTGTTGCATGTCCTTGAGACTACGTTGTTCGGGTACCCCCAACGGAAGGTGACCTCATGGAAGTGCTATCAGACTTTTCGAACAACATCCTTACAGTGACGTTGAACCGTCCAGAGGCGGGAAACTCCCTCAACGCGGCATTGTCATCCGGATTGAATGATGCCTTAACTCGCGCCAATGATGACCCGGAGGTGCGAGTGGTGGTGATTACTGGCGCAGGAGAAAAGATCTTTTGTGCAGGCATGGACTTGAAGGCGTTTGCTGCCGGTGAAGACCTCGCGAAAATCGGTGCGGGCATGGTCGCGTTGCAAAAGTGCAAGAAGCCTGTTATCGCAGCCGTCAACGGGCACGCACTCGCGGGTGGTTATGAAGTGGTGATGGCGTGCGATCTTGTTGTTGCAGCAGACCATGCAAAGTTTGGAATTCCAGAAGTCAAGCGCGGACTGTTCGCTGCCGGCGGTGGAGTTCGTCTTGCATCGCGTATTCCGCTACCCGTCGCATTGGAGCTCGGTCTTACTGGCGATCCAATTGATGCACAGCGCGCACTATCACTTGGATTAATTAATCAAGTGGTGTCTGCAAGCGAGTTGATGAGTGCGGCAACGGCATTGGCTGCCCGTATCACTGCAAACGGACCGCTTGGCGTGCAAGCAACGAAGCAGTTGATGCGCGACGAAATTGGCGAAGGCAACAAAGAGTTGTTAGCGAAGCTTCAAAAGGAAGTGTTCGCAAGCGAAGATGCAAAAGAAGGCTCAATTGCATTCGCTGAAAAGCGTGCTCCGGTGTGGAAAGGTCGCTGAGTTTCCCCTTCGACTTACAACAACACTTGTGCGTATGTCTCAAGCATGCGCGCAGGTCCACCCACCAAGAATGTGGTGATGCAAGTCTCGCGCCATTTTGCTGCTTCGTCACGAATCTTGTCGAGAGGTCCCACCAGTGCGACATCTTCAACCATTGCAAGTGGAATGGCGGCAGCGGCTTCTTTCTTTTTGCCCGCCAGGTAGAGGTCCTGCACTTTCAGTGCGACGTCTTCATAACCCATGCGTGCGAACACTTCAAAGTGAAAGTTTGCACCACGTGCACCCATGCCACCTGCGTACAGCGCGAGAAATGGTCGAACGACATCGGCACATTTTTCAACGTCATCGCCGAGAACAACGGTCATCATTGCTGCCACTTCAAAACGATCTGCTTTGGTGGGGTCACTGGCTTTGTTAAAACCTTCGTTGAGATATCGCCTGTAGTGCGCATCTTCTTTGGGACTGAAAAGAAACGGTAACCAGCCATCGCAGATCTCTGCTGATAGTGCAACATTCTTTGGACCTTCTGCACCCAGATAGATTGGGATCTCTGTGCGTCGCGGATGAACGGTGCTCTTCAATGGTTTTCCGAGTCCCGCACCGCCCACATACGGCATGTTGTAAAACTCACCGTGAAAGTCAACGGGTTCTTCGCGAGCCACAATGCGTCGCACAATCTCCACGTATTCACGAGTGCGCGCGAGTGGTTTGGGATACGGCTGTCCGTACCATCCCTCAACAACTTGTGGTCCTGATGCACCAAGACCGAGAATGAATCGTCCGTCGCACAAATGATCCATGGTCATCGCGGCCATCGCGGTTGCTGCTGGTGTGCGCGCACTCATTTGAATAATGGAAGTTCCGAGGCGAATGTTTGAGGTACGCGACCCCCACCACGCGAGAGGCGAGAGGGCATCGCTTCCGTACGCCTCAGCGGTCCATGCGCTTTTGTATCCGAGCCGTTCTGCTTCGAGGATTGCTTCTTGGGCGTCCTGGGGAGGTCCGCTACCCCAGTAACCAGTGCTGTATCCGAGGTTCACGTTTTTTGCAGTCATGACTGAACCCTAGGTCGTTTCTACTGTGGAGGTGATGGTTCGTGAGATCTCTCTTGATGCGGTGCGTCGTATGGCTGTTGCCGCACAAGGTTTCACACGTGCTCGACCCTCGGGTCTCGCAACGCGAAGACATTTATCTTCGGTTATGAACCACGTGGGGCTCGTTCAAATTGATTCAGTGAACGTATTGGCGCGCAGTCATGAACTGGTGTTGTTCTCCCGCATTGGTGATCACCCAAAAGACCTCGTCGCGAAGGCGACCGCTGCTGGTGACATTTTTGAATATTGGGGGCACGAAGCAGCACATCTTCCCACTGCACATCACCATCTATTGCGATTTCGTATGCGAGAAAATTCGGATGGTCACTGGATACAACGCGTGTCAGCTGAGTTGGAGAAAAAGAATCCACAGTTTCTTAGTGATGTGCTACAGCGTCTTCGCAATGAAGGACCACTTGTTGCAAGTGATATCTCAACACGGCAAGGACCAAAGGGCCCGTGGTGGGACTGGGATGCTGGTAAGCGCGCGTTAGAGGTGTTGTTCTGGCGAGGCGACGTCACTGCGTATCGGCGTGCATCTGACTTTGCTCGCATCTATGACATCGCCGAACGTGTATTACCCAAAGATGTGTTGAATACACCAGCGCCAACGGAACATGAATCACGAAAGCAACTGCTCCTAATCGCAGCACGAGCAAATGGTGTCGCAACTGCACGTGATCTTGCTGATTATCACCGCCAAAAACCGAAGGAATGTCTGCACCTTGTGAACGAATTGGTGGCGCGTGGTGAATTGGAGAAAGTGCGAGTAGAGGGTTGGCGTGACGACGCATTTATGGTGCCAGGTGCGACCATTCCGCGCACGGTACAGACACGCGCATTGTTGTCCCCGTTTGATTCACTGATTTGGTATCGACCACGTGCCGAACGATTGTTTGATTTTCATTATCGACTCGAGATTTATACGCCGGCGCCGAAACGAAAGTTCGGTTACTACGTACTGCCGTTTCTTCTTGATGGTCAACTTGTTGGTCGCGTTGATCTGAAAGCTGATCGTCATGCGGGAGTACTACGTGTGAATGCTGCTTATGGCGAAGAAGGTGTTGATACAACGAGGGTGTCACGGGAGCTTGCGCAAGAGTTGTTTGCAATGGCGAAATGGCTGAAACTTTCTGAGGTTCATGTTCAGCGCAAAGGCAATCTCTCGACGTCGCTACGTCAACAGATCACGAAATGACCTGCGACGATGCTGTTGTGTCTAAGCCGTTGTGTCTAGGCCGCCGTTGGACGGGCACCGGCAACGGTGGTGCGGTGAAGTTCGCGTCTGAATCCCGCGTAGTCGTTCAATGCGTAGTGCTGTGTGGAACGGTTATCCCAAATAAGAAGGTCTCCGTTGCTCCAACGGTGTCGGCATGTAAAGCGTACGTCCGTTGTGTGATTGTGGAGCCATTGCAGTAGGTCGTTGACTTCTTCGCGCGGGATTCCATCGAGATCGCGAACATAAGCGCGGTTATAGAACAGCACTTTGCGTCCCGTCTCAGGGTGAGTCACCACAAGGGGATGAATCTCTGTGTCATTTGCGGTCTCATCACACACAATGTTCATAGACGACAACCCTGAATGAAGCGGTTGCATTTTCGGTGAGTACGCGTCACGAGCCGTGTGAACGGCTGAGATGGTGCTCAGTTCTTCTTTCATTGCTGGATCGAGGGCATCGTATGCAGCAATCATTGATGACCACAAAGTGTCACCGCCATATGGCGGAACATCAAGTGCGTGCAACAAGGTGAATGAGGGTGGTTCTGGTTGGAAACTGAAATCACTGTGCCACGCTCCACCAAAGTTGAACGCGTTGCCATCGTGTTTTTCTTTCAGCACTTTGATGACTTCCGGATGATCTGGGCTGGGTTCAATGAATGGTGCAGGCCCAGCGGGTCCGAAGCGTCGAGAGAGCGCGACTTGTTCTTGAACGGAAAGTGACTGTCTTGGAATAACGACCATTAGGTAGTCGCACACTGCTTTGCGTAGTTGTGCGAACTCTTCATCAGACAATTGGCGTACGTCATCTATAAGGACTGTGGCACCAAAGACGCCGGTGATGGGCTCAATTCTCATGCCCGCACTTTATAGTGGACAAACGTGAGTCGAATTGACGCTGGCAAGACTGCAACGCATGTATGGGTAAGCGCCATCGTCGTTCTCGTTGTCGCGGTCTATGTGCGAGTATCAGTGCTCGCGGCTCGGTTGGCTACACCCACCGTTACCGATGAGGTCTATTGGTTGCTGAATGGACAAGTGGTCCTTGGTCGCGATGAGATTGCGCCCACCCATGGTCGATTCTTCTATCCGATCGGTTATGGAGTCATCACAGCTGCGGCTGATGTGATTGGCGGCACTCTGAGCCGGGCATTTCATATTTCCCTCGTTGCGAATATGTTGTTCGCATTTCTCACCGCGTGGTGTCTCATCACCATCGGACGTCGTGTATTCAATTTCTCTTTCGAAAACTCAGCTGTGGCAGCTGGAGTCATGTTGCTCATGCCCGGTGTGGTGGCTGCGACAACTCTCGTATGGTCAGAATCACTCGTTCAATTCAGTTTCGTTCTGATCGTGTTGGTGACGTATCAGTATTTGGCAAGCCCGAACATCTCTCGAGCGTTGGTGGTCGGAATAGTTGCGGGTCTGCTACCCGCTGTACATGGTCGGTTCACTCTGCTTGTTCCCGTGCTCATTGTGGTGCTCGTTGCAAGCACAATCCGCCACAAGTTGCCCGTGCGTTCAGTTGTGATCGCCCATGTGGCACTTGTTGTGTGTTTTGCATTGTCGCGATTTGGTAATGCGTGGTTAAAGGACACCTTTTATCCCAACGCTTCGAATCGTGAAAGTGGCGCATTACGTAAAGTCACCAATCCATCGTGGTGGGATGAGATTTTCCATCTCATCACTGGGCATGCGTGGTATGTCATTACAACAAGCTTCGGAATAGCGGCGATTGGTGTGTACGTCATCGTTCGTTACGTGCGTTCATCAGATCGCTGGCAACAGCGAACCACGGTTGCGTTCATTGCCGTATCTTCAGCCGCCCTACTCACGACCTCAGCCATCGCTTTGGTATCAGCGTCACGCGCTGAAATTCACTTTTATGGCAGGTATGTCGATGCGTTTGCGCCAATGTTTGTGTTCCTTGGTGTTGCCGGGTTACTGACATTTGCTCGACCTAGTCGCATTGCATGGATTATTGGAGCAGTGTCGATTATTGGTGTTGCTCTCGTGCACATTGCTTTGTTCTCGGCAGATCGCAATCCTCCAGATAGGTACGCTCGCCACAATGTCCTCGGCCTCGAACTAATTCGAGACCTCACAGAAGCTCGCGCGATATGGCCGTTTGCGGTGTACGCATTCGTGATTACGGCAGCAGTGATTGCGGTGTCAATGTTGTCAAAAAAGATTGCGGTTGTTTTAGTCGCGTTACTTTTGGCGTGGGGAACCGACATCGCAGTTGACGCGATTCGACCTGGACTTTTTGCGATGAGCGATGTGGAGATACCACATGTTCTTGATGACATCGGAAATGGCGCAGTGATCGGCTTTGACACGCGTCCAGATGACGCAGCCTTTTATCGTTTCTCACACACGTTTGCTCGTTATCGATTCATGATTCATCCGCTACAGATTGATCATTTCAACCTCGTTGACAAGGGGATTCCGGACGATATGAATTGCATCATTGGTTTCATAGATCGCGAGCCACCGCCGATTAATGGTGAACCATGGATTTATGCTGCAACGGACGATTTGTACAGTCGCATTCTGTGGCAACGCCCTAGCACAACGTCGTGCTAGCAGATGCTCGACGCGTCACTTATTGAAATCAGAATTGCGGTCAACGACGCTTTGTGATTCACGCGTCGCGCCCTTGAAGATTCCCTTGGCCATCAGTGACAATTCGCTCTTGCGACGCAATTCATAAATGCGGGCACGTATTTCGTGGACTTCGGGGTCATCTGGTGCCGCATCTCCCGCAAAGTCAGCCAAGTGACAGGCGAGTCGCAGATCGCCGTTGTCAGCCAACTCTTGTGCTCGTGTCATCACCGCGTGCACTCCACCACTGAGAGCAACAATTTCTCTAGCAAGGACATCGTCAGGGGACGGTTTGAGGTGCGACGGATAGCCATCCCACCAACCACCGAATTGTCGCCAGATGTTTCTGATCATGAATTCTGGTTCGTCATACATCGGTCGCAAATAGGGCTTCGCCAATTGCTCCTCCGACACTTGAACAGAATGGATAATCGCGTTGAGACGCTCTCCGGCATTCATCATTTCGATTACGTCATGTACCAATTGATCTAATACATCGGCAATTTCAGTCAACACATTTGCGATGCGGTGCGATCCTTCGATGGGGAGGCCATGTGCAGGTAGTAACAGTTCAGGTTTACGTGCGGCGATTGCGCGTAATGCGGCCGCCCATTCAATGGGGTATCGCTGCACTTTTTGTGGGTTACCCGCGTTTGGAAAGTTCCAGCACATGAAGTCACCTGTGAACACCCATTTCTTGTCGGGAATCCATGCCCACAGGTGATCATCAGTTTCGCCGCGCGCATGATGAAACTCGACCGTCGTGTCACCGAATGTCATTTCGGAAAAATCGTCCACCTCGATATTTGGTCGAACACAGTCTTCTGGCAGAAAGTGTTCAATCTGTGACGGGGATCCGTCACGACTCACAAGTCCGTAACCAAGTTCGGCACGAATACCACCGAACTGACGCCTATTAATTGCGACATTCCAGTTATTGGTGTAGCGATAGCGATCAAAACGTCGGACAACGTTGTGGTGACCGATCACTTGTGGTGACGCATAACCGTTTGCTGTCGCGTGAGCCGTAAATGCACCACTACCACCCACATGATCAACGTGTCCGTGTGTGTATACCAATGAATGGAATGCGGCACTCGACCACTGTGAGATTACATTAATAATTGAAGGTGCACTACCGGCAGAACTGGTGTCAAAACACACCAGACCGTCGCCGGTGTTCCACACAACAACGTGGCTAAATGATTCAACGATTGCAAGATCGTCAGCTAGTTCTGACAATTGATTCGTCACTCGATTGGTGGGTTCGTTAGCAATCCCAGAATCAATGATTTGAGATGAAAGATTGAGGATGTCTGACATGTTGCGATGAACTACTTAGAACGCGTTTTCTTTAAAGCAAGTTCTTCAAACCGATCCAGAATGGCGTTCATTGCCAGATCAAAACCATCCTCTGTGATTTTTCGCACTTCGGCAGTGCTACGAGAGTGGTCGTCAAATTCAGGAACTTCAAAATATCGATAGCGAACACGTCGCACTTCCATGTTGTGAGGAGAGCCAGCGAAGTCGTGGACGCAACTACCCATGATGAAACTTTCAATGGCTTGGTAGCAACGGACAAGATCATTTCCTTGAAGTCCGAATTCTTTCAAGATCTCAATTCCGCGACGACTAAAGATCAGCCCGTTCATCCACGAACCTTCGGAATACATCATTGCGAGTCCGATGTCGGGGTGCTTTTCAAACATGTGACGCAATGCCTTGGCCTGGGCAAACACTTTTTCGCGTGGCGACTTTGCTGGCGTTTTCTCGGCCATCGCAATGGCTTCGCCCAGCAACCAGTCGATCATCGCATCAAGGAGGCTCTCTTTATTGGGAAAGTGTCGATAGAGAGCGGTGGGGTCAACGCCCATTTCATCGCCCAAGGCACGCATCGTCATCAATGAAAGTCCACGCTCACTAGTGAACTTCACTGCCGCGGTGACGTAATCGTTTGGCGTGAGGGGGTTTTTTGAGCGCGCCACGCATTCAGCATAGTTAGAACGGTCAAAGTGGCTCACAAAATGAGCAAAAATGGAGGTATGTCGGAACGAGCGCGTGACCTTGCATTGGGGTTGTTGGACGCTGCGGGAATCCCCGTGAACAGTTCTGAGCTGTGGAGTCTTCATGTTCACGATGAACGATTATGGGACCGCGCGATTGCTGAACAGCAGTTAGGTCTTGGTGAGGCCTATATGGATGGCTGGTGGGACTGCGAGCGTGTCGACATGTTGCTCACAAAGTTGCTTGACTTTGATGTCCAGCGCCAATTGAAACTGCGACCAAAATTGGTGGTGACCGCTGCAAAATCGTGGATGCTAAATCGCCAAACAAAGGCAAAAGCGCAAAACAACGCACAGCACCACTATGACATTGGCAATGATTTGTACGAGCGAATGCTCGATAAACGAATGGTGTATTCCTGTGCGTATTGGAATGTGGCAACCAATTTGGATGATGCCCAAGAAGCAAAACTGGATCTGATCTGTCGAAAGCTTGGACTACAGCCCGGAATGAAAGTGCTCGACATCGGTTGCGGGTGGGGCGGGCTCCTTCGCTTTGCTGCTGAGAAATACGGGGTGGAAGGCGTTGGAATTTCACCGGCGATCAATCAGGTGGAAATCGCGCGGGAGCGATGCGCCAATCTTCCAATCACTATCCATGAGATGGATTACCGCGATCTGCAGGGGCAATTTGATCGGATTGTGTCTGTCGGCATGATGGAACACGTTGGTCCAAAAAATCTTAAGACATTTTTTGACACCTGTGATCGGCTACTAGTCAAAGACGGAATGATGTTGCACCACACGATTGGTTCGCTCATTAGCAAACAACACACGGACGCATTCTTCGACAAATACATCTTTCCTGGAGGTGTATTGCCGTCTCTCGCACAATTCTCAAAAGCGGCAGAGCCGCATTGGGTTATTGAAGACGTGCATAACTTTGGACCCGACTACGACAAAACATTGCTCGCGTGGAATGACAATATTTCCTCTCGTTGGTCGGAGATTCCCTCCTATGACGAACGTTTTCAACGTATGTGGCACTACTACCTGATGGGATCCGCCGCCGGTTTTCGCGCCAGGTCTTTGCAGTTATGGCAGATAGTGATGCGCCGACGTGGTACGGCCGACAAATATCAGACCGTTCGTTGAGATTGTTCTGCTGATCGCAAGCGACGCCATTCGTGACCACGAGCGACAGTATTAGTGGTCAAGGGTGATTGTCATCTTGAATGCGTTGGGGCCGTATGACTCATCTGCTGTGCCGTACACCTCAAAGCCATACCGTGACCAGATATTTTCACCACCTTGCACGGTCACCATGCGCACCGTGTGCAAACCCAACGAACGAGCGGTTGCTAAACATCGGTTAACTAATTTATCTGCGACGCCAAGTCCGCGAAATTGTGAAAGCACTGCGACATCGTGCATGTAGTAACAGTCAAATTCTTTATCTAGAGAATCGTGTGAGGTGTGCAATGAGACGGCGATGTCTTGAAACCATGGAAAAGAAATTGAGTAACCAGCCAATTCGCTATTAACAAACGCTCCAATGAAACCATCCGGGTACATGTTTCGTTTGGCATGAAACGCCGATGCGTCTTCCTGTAAGTGATCGGCGTATGCATCTCGTTGAATCTCGACAACGCGTGCAACCTCGTGTGCTCCGAGGGGTCGCAAATCAATATTTGTCGTCGATTGGTTCATGACTAATCTCGGTAGGGGCAGTGACGACAATTGTTATTGCAGCAATAGCCACGATCCGACAGATACTTTGATGTCATAACAAGAAGTCCAGAGATCGGGTCAATGTAGAACTCTCGCCCAGCCGCGACAGCCGCATCATGGGCTCGTTGCACCTCTGCCGGAAGACTCTTTGCCACCCAGCCGAGGCTACGGCTGACCAGACTGTGTCGTCACAGTGTTTTGTGGGGACGGCAAGTCAAATTTCAGGTGCCGTTTACGCTTCGTTCACCTGTTCGTTAGTACCGCCAGGAGGTGGGTGTCTATCCTGTTCACAGGTGGTTTCGACTTGAAACACCCGGATGAAAGAGCACGAATGTCATCGAGTTCAGCCTCAACGATCACAGATGTTGTTTTGAGAACCCGAGACCTCAGTGTTTTCTATGGTGACTTTTGCGCTGTTCGCGATGTAACTATCGAGATTCCTCGCGGTGAGATCACAGCCTTCATTGGTCCGTCTGGTTGTGGCAAGTCAACCGTGTTGCGCTGTTTCAATCGGATGAATGATCTGATTCCCACCGCTCGTGTTCACGGAGCGGTTGAATATCACGACATTGATTTGTATCGCTCGGATGCTGACGCCAGCGAAGTACGTCGCAGGATCGGAATGGTCTTTCAGAAAGCCAACCCGTTTCCAAAGAGCATTTTTGACAATGTCGCTTACGGACCACGAGTGAACGGGTTGCATAAAAAAGGTGATCTAGAAGCTGTCGTTGAAAAGTCACTTCGCGGAGCAGCGTTGTGGGATGAAGTAAAGGATCGCCTTGACTCATCCGCAATGGGCTTATCGGGCGGTCAACAGCAGCGCTTGTGTATCGCGCGTTCAATCGCAATTGAACCCGACGTGCTGTTGATGGACGAACCATGTTCCGCGCTTGATCCAATCGCTACAGCGCGTATTGAGGATCTCATGCAGGAGATCAAACAGGAGTACACAATCGTGATCGTGACACACAACATGCAACAAGCAGGTCGTGTGTCTGACCGTACCGCTTTCTTCACAACTGAAGTTAACCCTGATAGCGATCGACGTACAGGAATTTTGGTTGAGTATGACTCAACTCAGAAACTCTTTTCTACTCCCTCTGACGAACGGACAGAGGCTTACATCACAGGACGGTTTGGCTGATGGACGAACTACGTAAAGGCTTTCACCACGAGTTGGATGTCATTCGTGCAGAGTCTGCTCAACTCATTGAAGTAGTGATCGATGCGATCCCACGAGCAACTCGCGCACTTCTTGATGGCGACCTCGATAGCGCCGACAAGATGATTCGTGCTGATGATGTGTTAAATGCTCGATGTTTAGATCTCGAAGAACGTTGCTATCGCTTACTTGCACTACAGGCTCCAGTCGCAAGTGATCTCCGGCAAGTTATTGCAATCGTCAAGATCGTCTCAGAGATTGAGCGATCAGGCGATTTGGCGGTGAATATCTGTAAAGCAGCACGCCGAATTTATGGCCACAATCTCAACAACGATCTACAAAAAGTCATCACAGAAATGGGCGAGCAGGCAACACAGTTGTTCACTGCTGCACTTGAGGCATTTCGTGAAAGCGATGCAGCCAAAGCCGCAGCAATTGATGACATGGACTCCTACCTTGATGGCCTGCAACGTCAGTTCATTCGCGTGATTCTTGAAAGCCACTCGGAGGGCAACATCAACGTGCAGGTTGCAATTCAGTTGGCCGTCGTCGCGCGTTTCCTAGAGCGAATTGGTGATCACGCAGTGAACATCAGTGAGCGTGTGCGTTATTTTGTCACTGGCTGGTTGCCAGAAAATCTGACGACTCCTCGAGCATCGTCTGTGGATGACACCGACGGCATTCCATTTGTCGATGAGTGACATCATCGGCAGAGATTTCGTTATCGATATTGGCTAACGGTATCTCTCTCGTCCATAAGTGTTGGCGAGACCACCACCACCAACCGATTCCACCTACGACAAGTGGTGTCAACCACACAACGCATCGATAGAGCAACGTGGCACCGAGTGCTGCAGTGTCGTTGGCACCAGCATTCGTAAGCAGAGCAACAAGGCTTATCTCGGCTAAACCCACACCACCAGGAAGTGGTGACAAGGCAACGACTACGCGCACCAGCGCAAACGCTGACAACGCTTCTATAAAAGAAACACCTTCGACTTCGAATGCTTGAAGCGATACAAAAAAAGCGCAGAAACTGATAAGCATCACTGACGTGGCGCCCGACGTCATGTGCACGATGCGCGCGCGAAAAAGAGTTCGAAGGTCTCCCCGGGTGCTGTGCACAAAGTGTTCGGGATCGAAAGCGTGCACCGCCCTCGAAGCCTTTGTCCACCGTGCGGGAGTAACACGCCCCACAAAACGTTGTAGCCATTGTGAAAGAGAGGCGATGTAATGAATGGGGCCATTTAGATAAAGCACTCCGGCCCAAAACACAATGTTGAATACGATTGTGATGACCCCAACAACAACCGCCAGTGTTTCGACTCGCGAAGCATCTCCTTGTACCGTCATTGGTAGGTGCACTGCTACCGCTGGTCCCCACGTTGTGAACGTGGGAATGACGGCGGTGGCTACTAATGATGCACCGATGGCACTTTGTGTAACGCCCCAATGCCGAAACATTGTGATTTTTGCCGCTACTCCTACGGGGCCTCCGCCGACAGCAATCCCGTAGGCAGCACTGAGCGCCGCTTGATCGGCCAAAGCCGCACGTGGAATCGATAATCCAGGAATTGTTGCTGCGACTAAGGCGCCTCTGGCAAAGATCAGTGCAACAGCGATCAGTCCAAAAAAGATGAGATAGACGGGGGAGACATCACTGCCGGCTTTTACGGTGTCACTCAACGTGGGGCGATTGAAGTACGCGAGAGCGGTGGCAAGCCCGAACAACAACAATGAGGAATACAGCCGACGCATGACTGCAAACTATCGACAGATCCATCGTCTTAAATCGTGACGTGCGTTGGTAGACAAGGATCACATGACCGAACTGTCAGGCTCTCGAATCTTGGTTGTTGGCGCAAGCGGAGTTCTTGGAACAGCACTCGCAAATGAATGTATTCAGCGGGGTGCACGAGTCATTGCCACTTCAAGAAATGGACAGGTTCCAGCTGGTTGTGAAACACCGATACATGCAGATATTTCTTCGTCGCAGGGCCGTAGTGATGTTGTTGCGGCTGTTCATGCCAGTGGTGGCATTGATGTCGTCATCATTGCGTCGGGGGTTGTCGGTTTTGGTCCTCATGATTCCGTGCAATCTGATGATATCGCGAGACTTATCGACATCGACCTGATCGCACCATTGCAGTTGATAAGTGATCTCTCATCATCAATTGCTGGGGGAGGAAACATCACTGTTCTCACAGGTGCCGTTGTAGATGTTGCCACTTTGGGGATGTCAACATACACAGCCGCAAAATCAGGACTCTCTGCTGCACTTGCTGTGATCCGACGCGAAATGCGCTTCCGAAAAATCACGATCCTTGATGCTCGACCACCACACACTGAGACCGGTTTGGCGAATCGTGCAGTGTTCGGAAGCGCTCCAAACCTGAAGCAAGGTTTGGATCCAATAAATGTTGCACATCGTATTGTTGATGCAATCGAATCAAATGAGAGTGAACTTCTACCAACGGCGTTCACAAAGTAGACATTTTTATCCACATGTCATGAGGTGAATGACATCACCGTGACTTCGTGGTCGCCGAGTTTTGTACGTCTCAGATGCGTCCAACCCATGCCTTCATACCAAGACATCAGATCTGTCGTGTATAGATACAACGTGTGATGACCAAGTGCGCGTGAGTGCTCAATAACGGTATTGACAAGTGCACGACCAATACTTTGACCTCGACACTCTGGTAAGACAAATAAAGCTGCTAGCCACGGGCCTGGTTCAATTGCGCGTGGTAACTCGTCATCAGCAATAAAAGTGATTGTGCCAACAGGTGTGTCATCTTCATTAAGTGCAATGAAGACACGGGGAATTCCGGATATGGAACTCGCGGACTCTTTATAGAGGTTGATATAAGTATCGATTGAATCGTTTGGAAAATCAGCACCCCATTGCTCAATACTCCACGTTGCCACCGTGTTCATAATGTTGGCGTCATCGGGTATCGGAACGACTCGAAATGTCACATTCACATTGTTATACGTGACAGAGTGAAAAAATTGGCGTTTGTGTACCAAAGTGTTTGTCTGCCGCCGTGATGAGTACTTGTTTGAATCGAAGTGTGACCCCAAGGGTGGGTGTCGGAAACGAGCATTGAGGTCTTATCGAGATTTATCTGGATCACCGAACCTCGTGCGGTCAACCACAATGAGCCATTGGCAGATGTGATATCCCTCAAGGTATCGATCTTGGATGAAATGGCAGCGAAGCTGTAAGTGCCTTTCATAGAAATTCGTCCCACTTCACTTCCCACGACATTATTGACGAACCACATCGCATTGTCCGGGCCAAGAGTGATTGCTCGTGCCATCACAGTGCTACGACGAAATGTATCCACGGAACCGTTGACATTGATTCGAGAGATAGATCCGCCTCCTAGGTCAACAAACCACATTGATGACTGCGCATCAAGGGTGAGTAGGCCGGGGTGCGCGATGTCGTTCAATGATTCAAATTGAAATGATCCGCGTGATGAGAGAGATGCGAAATATGACGATTCATCTCGTCCACCTGTGATGATGATCTCGCGTTCAATGGGTGAGTACATAATCGATGTAGGTGCACTCAATAGAGGATGAGAGTGATAGGTGAGAGACGTAGGTGTCAGTTGCAACAATCGATCTGGTTGCTGCAACAACACCCAGAGTGTTCCCACATCGTCTTGCGTTGCTGCAATTGGCACACCATCAACTTCACGTCGCGTCTGGCTTCCATCAGTAAACACACGTGTTAACACTCGCTCACTTCCAATCCGCAACCATGCCGAGTCATGGTTATCGACGTGTAAGAGGTGAGGTGTTGCTGTTGTGGTCATCACGACTTTGGATGCGAGGGGAGATGTTTGGAGTGGGAGTGTTGTCGTAGAAGCTGCAGTATTGACCGTTGTTGACGTTGATTGACCTAGTGATTCATCGGCTTCTGGCGACCTGTTTATGGGCATCGTTGTTCGAGGCGAATTGTCCTCACCCACTTCTCTTTGGAGGTTGTCTCGTGTCTGTGCAGTAGGCAATGCAACAGGGGGAATATTGACATCAACAACGGTGTATTGCCCTCCTGAAAATGTCAGAAGATGACGTTGAATAATCGAATTCATCTGCAGTTTCTCTGTCGAGTATGCATCAGAAAAGATGGTGTTGTTCTGAGCATCTGTAATTGAAACATTGGATTGAGACAGTCGCGAGATCGCCAGTTGGTGCCCTGGTTGCATGTCAATCTCGGCAATGTTGGCAGTGAGTGCAACTGATGCCGTCACAGCAACGTCCGTGCGAAAGCGAAGTCCAGTTGAATCAATCGAAATACCGGGATTCTGATCTTTTTGTAACTCTGATGTGGTCTGAGAACGCGCCAACATTCCACGTATATGCACAGATGCAACTCCGGGATGAGACACCGTCACCAGAACCGGCGGTGGAGACACGGTGAGTGCCGAAGCAACAACCCGAACCTTAAATGGTTGAAGATTTGCAGGAATTTTTACGCGTGTGAGATGTGGAGTTGTGCCGTCTTTGCTCATCATGATGTCGATGCCGTTATTGCGATGAGGCTGTTTGCGAAGCGTAGAGGTTGTGCCGTCGGGTGTCTCTATTTCAAATCCGAGTTCAGCGTGTTGAGATAACGGAACAAGTGAAATCACTACGTCTTCCGTCTCACGCGCTACTCCCGATTGATCATCGCAAGTCGAACATTGGAAAGGTCCCGAACGCACGCTCATGGGAGTGAGTTCGATTGCACCGGTTGAACCTGTCCATTGTTTCGCATCGTTTGCTTCCAAGGCGCCGTTTTCCGCAGCAGTGTGTTGTGGAATGTATGTCCATTGTTCGGTGGAGGAATTCACATCGATGTGATTTTCTACACCCGGATAATTGTTGTCGTAAACGTGGATGCGCCAACCATCCGATGTTTCAGAAACAGCAAATGGAGTAAACGAATGCCCCATACCGTGGTCATACAAAGCAAGTGTGTATCCGACTGATGTGGATAATCCGTGAACTAATTGTTGAACAATTGCAGATGGCGAGTGCTGTCGTGAAGTGTGGGCAATAGCTGAAACATCATCTGTAAATTGTGTGGCCCACCAGAATGTGATTTCATTTTCTAATTGTCTGTTGCCACGAGACAACTGTGCCGCCGTGCGCACGGAGGAGTCAAAAACATTCGGTTGCACAAGGTCGATAAACATTCGTTCACTAAGTACAGCCATCCCTTCGCATCGTCCACCTCGCAATGCGGTATTCCATTCATCGATGAGATGAAGAGCGCGCGGTGTAGGGGTGCATGATGTTGTAGGACCTGGCTGACACACCATGGAATGTCCAAACATTGTGACCAACATTTGAATGTCAACAGAACTATGTGGCGTATCGACATCGTTCCAATTTGGGAATGAAAAGCCGTCTTGCTGAACATCAAAACCATCGTCCACGCAGACATCAGTCGTGCACGTGATGACAACAGTCTCGGAGCGTCGTTCATCCGTGTGGCTATTTGTTATGCAACCCGAGCACAATGTCAGCAGTAAAAAACTTCCCACACCATGTCGCAACACGCGCAACATAGGGGAAACGTAGTAAAACAGAACACGTGAGTAATCCGACAGGATGTCTGTGATGACAGCGGCCCCTACTGAGTCAATGGCGCGTCAGAAGATTCTCGTCATCACACTTGTCGGATTAGCGGCCGGATTCTTGTCGGGACTGTTTGGAGTTGGTGGAGGCATCCTGATCGCACCCGGATTGGTGTTCTTAGCGAAGATGGATCATCGTCGTGCATATGGCACATCATTAGCCGCGGTACTTCCGATCGCTCTATCAAGCATGATTACCTATTGGACTCATGACCACATTGACTGGCCGGTCATGCTGTGCATTACGATTGGCTCACTTGTTGGCGCGGTCATCGGAACCCATTTTTTAAAGGTGGTGTCACAGAGTGCGCTCGCAATCGGTTTCTCTGTCATTCTTGTGTTGTCAGCAGTGCGGTTATTTTTTGAAGGACAAGGAGATGGTCGCGCAACGTTATCCATCTGGGGAATTGTGTTCCTTGTCGTCATCGGTTTGGTGTCGGGAATCTTGGCTGGCCTACTTGGTGTAGGTGGTGGAATCATCATGGTGCCCGCCATGTTCGTCTTTTTCTCGATTCCTTCAGTTGTTGCAAAGGGGACATCACTTGCAGTGATTGTCCCCACGGCACTCATGGGAACCATCAGAAATCGTTCGAACAAGAATGTTGACATCCCCGCGGCGGTGATAATTGGCCTGTCGGGAATCGTTGCTGCGGTCGCCGGAGCATGGTTTTCCACCCGATTGTCCGATACGACCTCGAATGTTCTCTTTTCTTGTCTGATGCTTGCGGTGGCCTCAAAACTTCTGTGGCAAGAGAAGGGACGATTATCCACTAGAACAGAGGTATGAGTGGAAATCGTCTTGCGGGAAAAGTTGCATTAATTAGCGGTGGCGCTCGGGGCATGGGCGCAACGGAAGCCGAGCTATTTGTCTCGGAAGGAGCGTCCGTCGTAATCACGGACGTGCGTGAAACCGAAGGCACCGAAACGGCAAAGCGAATATCGCCAGACGGTTCAAAGTGCGTATTCATGCGACATGATGTGACCAACGAATTGGACTGGGACATCGTGGTGTCAAAAACAGTTCAGACATTTGGTCGTTTGGACATCTTGATTAACAACGCCGGCATCTTTGAGGCAGGCTCCACGATCGACACAAAATTGGATGATTTCAAACGAACCACGGAGATCAATCAATACGGAGTGTTTCTCGGAATGAAATCAGTGGCTGATGTGATGATGAAGCAAAAGTCTGGGTCGATTATCAATTTGTCGTCTATCGCAGGGTTGGCTGGCGCCCCTGGCTTCATTGCATACGCAGCTAGTAAATGGGCAGTACGCGGTATGACTCGCTCTGCAGCAAAAGAGTTTGCACCATTCGGTATTCGAGTGAACTCGATACATCCTGGTTTGATTAACACACTGATGTTGAAAACTATTGACGATCTCGGTGAGGGAGTGCGAGAACAAGTTGATTCAACTATTCCGTGGGGACGAGAAGGTGAAGCAATCGAGATTGCGCGTATGGCATTGTTTCTGGCAAGCGATGAGAGTTCATACGCAACTGGCGGCGAGTTCGTCGTCGATGGGGGAAGGACAGCCTGATGAGCATTTTAGGAACACGCGTTGCACGTATAGAAGATCCACGTTTTCTTACCGGTCAGGGCACATACATCGACAATATTCCGCTGCCTGGTGCTGTGTGGCTTACCTATGTGCGATCGTCTGTTGCTCATGGTGTGATCACTGACATTGATGTGAGTGATGCGGTGTCAATGCCAGGAGTAATCGCGGTGTGGACGGCAAAAGAATTGGAAATGTCACCCGCAAATCCGTTTCACCCAATGATGAATCAGGAATTCAAGCGACCATATCTTGCATCTGATCGGGTTCGGTATGTTGGTGAGCCCGTTGCAGTTGTTATTGCGGAATCAAAGGCCCAAGGAGCAGATGCTGCGGAACGAGTGATTGTTGACTACGAACCACTTCCAGTGGTGCTTGATCTCGACGACGCATTCACTGATCGAGTCGTATTACATCCGGATGCAGGAACGAACACCATTATGACTTTTGATCATGGTGGCAACGACGACATTTTTAATGGTTGCGATGTTGTTGTTGAGTTGACTATTGAAAATCAAAAAGTTGCACCGGTCCCCATGGAAGTACGTGCAGCTGCGGCATCGTGGGATGGCAACCGACTTACGCAATACACCTGCAGCCAGGGAACACACGGTGCGCGTGATGGTTTAGCAGTTGCTCTCGGACTTGACCCGGCAAATGTTCGCTCGATAACGCCCGATGTGGGCGGAGGTTTTGGCGCGAAGAACGGCATTTATCCAGAAGAAGTAATGGTCGGATGGATAACGATGAAATTAAACCGACCTGTGCGCTGGACAGAAACTCGCAGCGAAAACATGCTGACGATGGGTCATGGTCGCGGACAACGTCAACGCGTGAAGTTGGGTGGCACAAAAGACGGTCGCATCACCGCGTACCGCTTACACGTGATGCAGGACTCTGGTGCATACGGACGAATTGGTGCGTTTTTGCCAATCATGACGCGTCTCATGTTGACTGGCGTGTACGACATTGAACGTCTGCAATTTCAATCATATTCAGTAGTGACAAACACGGCACCTCTCGAAGCATTTCGTGGTGCCGGTCGCCCAGAGGCCACCGCCGCAATTGAACGCATCATTGATGAGTACGCAGTTGCATGTGGCATGGACCCCGGTGAAGTACGTCGCAAGAATTACATCAAACCATCGGCGTTCCCACTTGAGACAGAAACTGGTGCAAAGTACGACTCTGGTGAGTATGAGAAGTCTCTCGACATGGCTCTATCAGCAGCGGGATACGCACAATTGCGAGAAGAGCAACGGATGCGTCGTGAACGTGGTGATGTTGTGCAGATGGGCATCGGGTTATCAACGTACGTGGAGACAACAAACCCGTTAGGAACGGGAGATTACGGCGCTGTTGAGATAACACCTGATGGTGGTGCCATTATCCGCACCGGTTCATCATCTCATGGTCAGGGTCACCACACCGTGTGGGCAATGATTGTTTCTGAAGCAACAGGTATTCCATTTGATCGTATTGAATTCCACTTCGGTGATTCCGATGATATTCCACGCGGTGGTGGCACTGGAGGCTCACGCTCACTTCAAGTTGGCGGAACAGCAGTGAAAAATGCGACAGAGATGGTAATCTCTCAAGCGTTAAAGCGCGCAGCTGATTTATTAGAAGCAGCGGTGGAAGATGTGAAGCTTGATGTTGTTCGCGGCGTTTTTCATGTTGTTGGTTCACCACAGCCGTCCAAAACGTGGGCAGATGTTGCAACTGCGGATGCCGAAGTGTTGAGTGCCGAGAATGACTTCACACCAGAAGCACCAACGTTCCCGTTTGGCTCGCATGTGAGTGTTGTCGAAGTTGATACCGAGACTGGATCAGTTGCAATCCGTCGACACATCGCATGTGATGACGCTGGAACAATCATCAACCCACTCATCGTTGATGGTCAAGTACATGGTGGATTAGCTCAGGGAATCGCACAAGCATTGCTGGAAGAAGTGTTATTTGATGAAGAGGGCAACCCGATCACATCGAACCTTGCTGATTATGCATGCATCTCCGCAGCCGAGTTGCCGTCGTTTGAACGTATCCCAATGGAGACACCAACACATCGCAACCCGTTAGGTGCCAAAGGCATTGGTGAAGCGGGAACTATTGGCGCAACTCCCGCCGTTCATAATGCGGTTGTCGATGCGATTCGTCACCTCGGCATTTGCCACGTTGACATGCCGTGCACTCCACAACGTGTGTGGAATGCCATTCAAACAACTCGTTAATCAACGAGCGTTTGTTCCACCGTCTTACGTAGCTCTGGCCATGCGGACTTCAGTCCTGGGTGGAGGTTGTAGGAGTCAATGTCATCGATTGCAACCCAGTGGAGTGCATCGGTTTCGGCATTGGCGGCAAATGCTCCAGCATCAGAGTATGAGTGAGCAATCACTGTGTCGTACCTCCATGTGCCATGGTCAGCGGAAAAGATCGCTTTGAATTCCATCGCACTCGGGTCGATCCCGGCTTCTTCGTGCGCTTCGCGAGCAGCCGCCACAATCGAGTCTTCGTGAGAATCAAGTGCACCACCAGGAAGAGCCCACGTGCCGCCACCGTGTACCCATGCGGCACGCAGCTGTAGCAACACTTCGGGTTGTGGGTGGTCTCGCCGTATCAGTAGGAGACCTGCAGCGCCGTATAGACCCCAATGTTGTTGGCCGCATTGGCAAAACACCCAGCCGTCACCATCACGAAATGCCACGGAGTAATCATCGCACAGACGGTTCGAATATCACCCTGACCAAATGAACGTTGCTCGACGCAGTGAACATGGGACAAGATGTACTTTGCGCGTCACAACGTCTACATTTGTGGTGAATGAGTGAGCAGACAGATACCAAGAATCAATGGTTGACGCCAGAAGACATCGCCAATGTGCGTAACCAGGTGCCAATCATTTATGTCGATGCTGTTCCCGTCCGCACTGATCCCGATGGGGTTGTCACTCACGTTGGCATGCTTTTGCGCCAAGCTGCCGACGGCACAATCAGCCGTATGGTTGTCTCCGGACGTGTCCTTCTGAACGAGCGCATACGCGATGCCCTCATTCGGCACTTAGAAAAAGACCTCGGACCTCTGGCAATGCCACGCATTCCGCCCGAACCGTCACCCTTCACCGTTATCGAATATTTCCAAGATCCCTCTATTAGTGGTTTTTATGATCCGCGTCATCACGCGGTGAGCCTCGCATTTGTCGTGCCAGTAACGGGCGATTGCCAACCAACTCAACAAGCTCTTGACCTTGCATGGTTCACGCCGGAGCAAGCGGTGAGTGATCGCGTGCGTCGCGAGATGACAAGTGGACATGATCGTCTCATTCGGCTGGCGCTTGCCTCAGTTGGTCAATTGCCCTGAACTAACGTAAGGGCGTGCGGACGCGTCAAACAGTTGCCCACTCGGCAGCGATGTTACGCGCGTCCCTTGTGGGCAAAACGGTGACGACCTTCGCGGGTCGCAGTATCGATGGTCCGGCGTTTGCGGCGGGCTCTGCGATTGAAGATGTGACGCACTCTGGAAAGCATCTTGAAATTCTTTTTGACGATGGACTTATCTTGCACACGATTCCAGAACGACGTGGTCGTTGGGAGTTGTTTCATGCCGATCGCGTCCCACGTCGCATTGGTTCGCCAGACATCGTGATTGAAACTGCTGATTGGACCGCTCTTGCATACAAGATGAAAGCGATCGAGACGTATCGCTTGCCTGATCCTTTGCGTCATCCTCGCGCCGGAAGACGTGGTCCTGACCTTCGCCAATACACTGCTGATCTACACGAAGCCGCTTCACGGCTGTTTCACTACAGCGAACCTGATGTTGTAGTTGCCGATGCAATGATGGATCCGCGCGTCATGGTGGGCATTGGAAATGTATTGCGATGCGAAGTGTTGTGGGCGTGTGGCGTACATCCGTGGGCGCGTATCGGCGATCTCGCAGAGTCAACGTGTCTCGATGTTGTGATGACTGCGGCGGGTCTTGTCCGAACCATCAATTCCGATCCCACGTCACCTGGCGTGACATCAATGAATGGTGGACTGTCCGTGTATGGACGTAATGGCCAATTGTGTGCACGTTGCGCGGGAATTATTCGACTCAACAAACACGGGGAGTCGGAACGTCTTTTGTTCTGGTGTCCAAGTTGTCAGGTTGCATTTGAACCACTTCCAGTGGTTGATGATTCCGACCCAATTGCACGAGCAACAGATCCACACCCCGCCGCGACACAGTATTTACGCGAAATTTTCCAACGACGCTCTGCCTAGGCAAGGTGCAGTCACTCGGATGCGAACAATTAGTTCGTGGTGATTGAGCGCAAGATGTTTACTTTTGTGGCGCGATAAGCCGGGTACACAGCTGCAATTACGCCGACAACGAATGACAGCAGCAAAATCCACAACAAACTGGTGAGTGGTATTTCAAATGATCGCAAGCCCTGGTCACGTAATGCGAACACGATGATCCACCCCAGCCCAATTCCAAGAATTGCACCAAGCACGGCACCTTGCAGCGAAGTGATCACGCTTTCCCAACGCACAGTGCTTCGCACTTGAGATCGCGTCATACCGACTGCCCGCAACAGACCTATTTCGCGCTGACGTTCATAGACGGACAACAAGAGGGTGATGATGATGCCAACGATTGCGATGATGATGGACAATGCGAGTAGGCCATAGATCAAACCAAGCAACTGATTCACCTGCGCTGCTTGTTCATCAATAAATTCTTCAACAGACTGCAACTTGCCAACGCCATATTCATCGACTTTTTGCTGAAGTGCAGCACGAGCTTGTTCCTCAGGAATGTCATCCCGTGTGAGGATGTATACACCGAAGTCAAAACGCGCGACCGTGGTTCCTTCAAACAGTTCTCGGCTCACGATGTACCGTTCAGCGATCTCGTCTTTGGTGTAAATACCCTGCACTGTCAACGTCCGCACGGAACTATCCGCCAAGGTGACATCAATCGTTGATCCCACCCCTACTTCAAGACGTTTTGCACGGCTCTCTGACACAAAGATCCCGTCAGGGGTAAGCGAAGAGACATTGCCTTCAATAAAGCCAAAGTCAAAAATGCCAGAAATGGTTTGCGGTGTCACCACCGTGAGCAAGGTGCCACCACCATCAACAACAGCAGCTGCTGTCCCGATACCGGTTGCTGTATCCACTTCAGGAAGTTTGTTGATCTCGTCCGCTAGGTCGGGGCTAAGACCACCGAAGCCAAATGAGTTCACGCTGATGGCGTAATCACCGTAGAACTGTTCACTAACGACATCGCGAATTTGACTTTGAATTGATACTGCAAGCGCAGTCACGGCGGTCACTAACGCAACACCGATCATGACGGGAGCAGATGTGCGTGCTGTTCGTTTCGGGTTGCGGGCCGCATTTTCGCGAGCCATCCGACCAGGGACGCCGCGGACCTTTTCGATCGGTACGCCAATAAACAGTGCGAGAGGTCGGGCAATGATTGGACCAAGAATCAAGGTTCCAATAAATACGAGAACAATTGCAAGGCCAAGGAGCACAGCATCGGCGCCTGCGATAACAGCGATGGTTGCGCCTATTCCAGCGAGCGTGAACATAAGTCCAATGATGAGTCGACCCTTGGAAACGGCAGTTGTTTCAACCGCAGTTTCACGCATTGCTGCAAGTGGCGGCACTCTGCCCGCCCGTCGTGCTGGAAGGAACGAAGACAACACAGTGACTAACAGGCCCACAATCAGTGTGCTGATGATCGTGTTGGTCGACACGACAAGACCGGTGCTCGGAAGATCAATACCAAAAGATTTGAGTAGTGCGCTTAGTCCGCGCGACAGGCCGATACCAGATACGAGTCCGATAGCGGAACCGACAATGCCAACAACCATTGCTTCGATCAACATTGCACCGGTGACTTGACGCCTACTCGCTCCAATCGCGCGTAGTAGTGCATTTTCCTTTTGTCGTTGCGCCGCACTGATAGAGAACACGTTGTAGATAACAAAGCAGCCCACGCCAAGTGCAATGTAAGAAAAGATGCTGAGGAAAATTGAAATGAACGAAAGTGCATCACCGATTTGGTTTTGTGCTTCCTCAGTGATTTCCGCTCCGGTCAATGTTTCAAGACGCAGGTCTTGCGGTAAGGCGGTATTGATTCGCGTCGCGAGTTCTTCGTCTGAGACTGACCCGTCCCCGGTGACAAGTATCTGATCCACAACACCAGGCTCAGCGAGAAACTCCGATGCCGTTTCAATATCAAAAAGCGCAAAAGTGGCGCCACCAGATGTGCGCACATCGCCATACGATGCAACACCGACGACGGTGAATTCGCGACTTCCCGATTGTGCGATCACCCGTGTGGTGTCACCAATTGCAAAGTCGCCTAAGTCAAAGGTGTATTCGTCGAGCACCACTTCAGTAGGACCACTCGGAAGACGTCCACTTGAAATGGACCACAATGATCCTTTGTAGTCGGTGATCACACTGCCAAATGTCGGTGGACCTTGGCCATCGCTGCCGAGTGGTTTTCCATCAGATCCAACCACGCGCGCAAAGGCCTGAATATCGCCTGCGGCATCAAGTACGCCGGGCACTTCTTTTACTGTGTCGACCAACGAAGAGGGGATACGTGGTCGCTCTTCAATGCCAAAGCCGACTTCAATGACATCTGACGAACGCACATATGCATTGACGTTCTTGAAGACGTCCGCGAACAGGTTGTCAAACGATTGTGACAATGTCGCCGAGAAAATTGAAGTTCCAGCAAGAAATGCAGTGCCTAGGACAACCGCAATTGAAGTCAACGCCAATCGCGTTTTGCGCGCAAGAACACTACGTAGTGCAAAACGAAACATAGGGAAAGTCAGTTACCAAATTGCTTCATGCGGTCGAGAACACGCTCTGGAGTTGGTTCACGCATCTCGTCAACAACTTGGCCGTCAGCCAAGAAGATGATGCGATCGGCATAACTTGCTGCGACAGGATCATGCGTGACCATCACGATTGTTTGACCCAGATCCTTCACCGCATGACGCATGAACGTGAGAATTTCAGTTCCTGACCTGCTGTCAAGGTTGCCGGTTGGTTCGTCAGCAAAAATGATGTCTGGTTGAGAGGCGAGTGCACGCGCTACAGCAACACGTTGTTGCTGACCACCGCTCAATTCGCTTGGACGATGCTTGAGTCGATCTTCCAATTTGACAATACGAATGACTTCTGCGATCCATGCTGCATCGCCTTCGTTTCCACCAAGCATCAACGGCAACTTGATGTTTTCTTCAGCTGTCAGAGTGGGTACAAGGTTGAATGACTGAAAAATAAAGCCAATCTTGTCACGACGAAGTTTTGTGAGTTCGCGATCACTGAGATCGTTGACAACCACTCCGCCAATCACTGCGGTGCCGGATGTCATGTCTTCGAGTCCGGCAAGACAATGCATCAAAGTTGACTTGCCCGAACCACTGGGTCCCATAATCGCAGTGAATTCACCTTCGTTGAATTGCACAGAGACGTCGCGAAGTGCGTGTACTTCGTTATCTCCAGTGCCATAGATCTTTGAGGCGTGCTCAACGAGAGCCGCCACAGTGCTTGGCGGTGCAGGGGGAGAAAAACTCATGGCTAATGTCTACTAAGACAAGAAGCAACACACACGCCACACGCGGTGTAAACGTGTTTTTGGTGGCTATTTATTTGGTTGTGGCAGCACGCGCAGATAGGGCTTCACCGTTTTCCACCCTTGAGGAAACAGTGTTTTGGCCTCATCATCTGACACCGCGGCACCGATGATCACATCGTCGCCATCTTCCCAGTTTGCTGGGGTCGCAACTTTGTATTTTGCGGTGAGTTGTAGTGAGTCGATAACTCGCAGGATCTCGTCGAAATTACGACCGGTTGATGCAGGGTAGGTGAGTGTGAGTTTCACCTTCTTGTCTGGACCAATGATGAACACTGAGCGAACTGTCAACGTGTCATTTGCATTGGGGTGAATCATGTCGTACAGGTCAGACACTTTGCGGTCTGCATCACCAATCATCGGGAAATTAACGGCAGTACCTTGAGTTTCTTCAATGTCGCCTTCCCACTTCACGTGTGAATCGACTGGGTCAACCGACAGACCGATGACTTTTACGTTGCGCTTGTCGAACTCTGGTTTGATGCGTGCGACATAGCCAAGTTCGGTGGTGCAGACAGGCGTGAAATCTTTGGGATGGCTAAACAGCACACCCCAGGACTCGCCAAGCCACTCGTGAAAATGGATGGTGCCTTGCGTGGTGTCGGCTGTGAAATCAGGGGCGGTGTCTCCGAGACGAACGGACATGATGAACTCCTTTATGTAATTCCCGACTAACTTTATCGGGATTAGCCACAGTCGACCCCAGGCGCCTCGGGGCTCCGCCAAGCCAGTATTTACAAGGGCTTGTAGCCTGTGGATGTGGAACGTGGCGCACTACAGACGGTCATCATGGATGGCAAGGTGTTGCGCGACGAAACCCTTGAGCGGTTACGACAGCGGATCGTCGTCGCCGGAAAGCCTCATATTTCGTTAGCCACAGTTTTGGTGGGTGACGACGCACCAAGCCATACCTACGTTGCGAGCAAACACAAAATGGCTAATTCCGTCGGTATCCGCTCGGTAGGGGTGGAGTTGCCCGCCGATGCGAGTCAGGCCGACCTTGAACAGGCTGTCGAGAAATTAGTTGATGACCCAACTGTGCACGGCATCTTGATTCAGATGCCATTGCCCAACCATTTAGACACCGATGCGGTGTTGCGACTGGTGCCTGCCGAAAAAGATGTGGATGGTTTGACTGAAGCATCACTTGGTCGTCTAGTGCGCGGCATCGATGGTCATGTTGGTTGCACACCACTTGGTGTACTGCGATTGTTGCAACGTTATGACATTCCCACATCTGGCAAACATGCGGTTGTCGTTGGTCGTTCGACTCTGGTGGGTCTGCCACTTGCGGTGTTGCTAGCGCGTAAAGGAATTGACTGCACGGTGACGTTGGCGCATTCACGCACTCCAGATCTTGTTGAGGTATGTCGCAACGCGGACATCCTGATTTCTGCAACCGGTATGGCTCGGAGTATCACCGCAGAACATGTGAAAACTGGAGCTGCAGTTATCGATGTCGGCATTTCACGTACTGAAGCGGGCATCGTCGGAGACGTTGATTTCGATGCTGTGCTCGGTATCGCCGGTGCCGTTACTCCGATGCCTGGTGGTACTGGTGTGATGACAGTTGCATCACTGCTTGAAAACACACTTGCGGCTGCTCGTATGCAAGGCGTCTCAGTGTGAGGATACGTGCGCTCGCTGCGACAATCGCGGTGATTATTGGAGCTGTGACGTTTTCTGCCACAACGAGTAGCGCAAGTACGAATTCATTTACTAGCGGTTCGTCGGAAGAAGTTCAGGCGTATTCGGCAGGTCGTTACATCGTCAAAGTTCGCGGCAATTCAACACCTGATGCGGTATTGAATAGTCACACGAATGTTCGAGGGAAAGCGCGAAAATTCCGTTCTGTTATTCGGGGATTTGTGGCGGAGTTAACCGCGCAGGAAGCAACTGATCTCGCCAGCGATAATCGCGTTTTGTCGCTCACCGTAGATGCGATTGTTAGCAACAAAGCCTCTCAGTCGCGAAGCACCATAGTCGGTAGCAGCAATAATGTATGGGGCATTGATCGAATTGATCAAAGTAACTTGCCGCTGAGTGAAACGTTTAGTGCTGTAACCAATGGTGAGGGTACATATGTGTACGTAGTAGACGGACCAATTCTTATAACGCACACGCAATTCTCTACTCGAGTGTTATCGGGGTATTCCGCGCCTGGTATCTCGTTCACTACAGGCTGTGATGGCCACGGTACGCACGTTGCGGGAACGGTGCTTGGATCAACAGTTGGCGTTGCGCCAGGAGCACGACTTATTCCAGTTCAAGCGCTCGACTGTGACGGTTATGGATTCGTTAGTGACATTATCGACGGTATCGAATGGATTATCACGGATGTTCAGACAAATAATCGGCAACCGGCAGTCGTTAACTTGAGTTTGGGAGGCGCAAGTAATGCAGACCTTGATAACGCTGTGTCGGCTCTTGTATCCGCGAACATCACGGCTGTTGTTGCTGCTGGAAACGAAAATCAGGATGCGTGCAATGTGTCGCCAGCGCGTACCCCGGTAGCTATCACTGTCGCCGCATCAACGATCTCCGACGGAGAAGCATTATTTACAACTGACGGTAGCAACTTCGGGAGTTGTGTCGACATTTTTGCGCCGGGGAAAGACGTGCTCTCTGCTTGGAGCACATCTAACGAGAGTGGCGCTTTCTTGGAGGGTACATCGATGGCCGCCCCACACGTGGCGGGCGTTGTGGCATTGATGTTGGAATCAAACCCATGTGCAACACCATCTCAGATAACTAATGCGCTTATCACGAATTCGGCATTGAACGAGATCACATACAACGCATCGCGAACAACGCAATCTCCCAATCGATTGCTGCAAACAGGCACAATTTCAGGAACTCCGTGTGCACCGAAATCGGTTGCTGCATTGCAGGGAGATTCACAGGCCACAATCTCATGGACATTGCCAACGGGACCCGGTGGTTCCACAAATTTCACTTATGAAGTGACAACTAATCCGTCGTCTTCCGGCTGTACAACGACCCAACTGAGTTGCATCATTAGTGGTCTAACCAATGGTCAAACATATTCAATTGCTGTCACTGCAACGAATGAATTCGGAACAAGTGCGACTGCGGCGACCACCACAGTGACACCAGAAAGTGTTCCTTTAGCGCCAATAATTTCTTCAACATCTATCGGTAATGCAAGTGTCACGGTGAGTTGGGGGTCGGTGCCGTCTACAACACCTGTGTCATACACAGCTACTGCACAACCCGGTGGTCAGTCGTGTACGACCAGTCAATTGAGTTGCACGATCACAGGTCTAACGAATGGTGCGACGTATACGTTCACCGTTGTTGCTAGTAATGTGAGTGGAGCTGGTTCTGTAAGTGCTGGTTCTGTTGTTGCAACGTATACGACACCACCAGCACCAGTGGTGAATCGAATCCGTACGAAAAGTAAGCAAATCTCGTTACGTTGGGATCTATTGAATGTTCCCTATTCGCCCTCATACACGGTACGTATTGTGGGCACCAGTAAATTCTGTACAACGACGTTAGATACATGCTCAATATCAGAATTGACAAATGGCAAGCGTTATCGACTGACCGTAACCGCAACGAACGTCGTGGGAGATGGTCTTTCATCCACGAAAACCGTAAATGTGGTTCCGGGAATCAATGTGTTGCGGGACACGATTCCGAAAAAGAAAAAGATTGCTCTTTCGAAATTCATCACCACGTTGTCAGCGGGACGCAAGACCTACCAAGTGACAAAAGGTGGTTGCAAAATCTCTTCAGGGAACTTGGTTGCACCTAGCCGAACCGGATCTTGTACCCTGCAGTTGTCGGTTTCGGCATCAGGCGCTTATCCGAGCATGTCTAATAGTGCAATTATCAAAGTCATCTAATTCGATAAGTAGACTGTTCGTATGTCTCAAGGAAAAATCATTATTGACGTTCGTGATGTAGACGAGTATGAGAGTGGACACGTTCAAGGGGCCATTAACATGAGCCTGAATGAGGGTGTCTTCGAGCAGCAGTTGATGAGTCTCGACCCCTCTGCTTCATATCAGCTCTATTGCCGTGGCGGTAGTCGGTCAGGAATGGCAATGGATATTCTTTTGCGTTCAGGGTTTACAAAAGTTGAAAATCTGGGTGGTCTTGACGACGCAGCGGCGACGCTGAATCTTCCTATCGTGTAACTCTCTTACAGAATTCAGTTAATTCGCACAGTGTGTCTACATAGCTATTGGAAACTGCTGTCGAAATAGACCCCTAGTAAGACAAACACTTCTGCATAAGGCTTCCTCGTTACACCTTTGTGTAAGGGGGATCGCCCATGAAGAGACTCGTGTGCAGTGCATTTGTTGCACTATTTGTTGTAGTTGTTTCTCCGGTGCGTGCTGGCACATCAACGACTTCTGGACTTGCACCTAGTGATCGTGAATTCACGCGACTTGTTGCAGGAGATGGCCACACGTGTGTATTGCTTCATGTCGGTTCAGTGCGATGTTGGGGAGATAACACCTACGGACAATTAGGAGTTCCCACGATTGCCTCAAGCAAAGTCCCGGTCACAGTTTCATCGTTTGGGAGTGATCGATTTGCAGTTGAATTGGCTGCCGGGAAAAACCACACGTGTGCATTGCTCAACGATGCATCGATTTCTTGCTGGGGGCACAACGGTTATGGTTCTCTTGGCGTGGTAAGTGCTGGTGGCTATTTGCCACAGAACATCGCAGCAGAGAAATTCAAAACAATCACCGCTGGTGGATTCAATACGTGTGCTATCTCTACCTCGCAAGTGATCTTTTGTTGGGGGCGCAATAATCTAAAACAGGTTGGAAAACCGACACAGACATCAAACGTGACCTCACCACAGTCTCTTAGTCATCCCTCGTCAGTTGAAGGTTTCGTATCCATTAGTACGGGAGAAAGCCAGACATGTGCCATTGCAACAGTTGGGAGCAGCTGGTGTTGGGGTTCAAATTCAGATGGACAACTTGGAAACGGGGAATTGTCTACCTCTTCTGACCCAGTTGCTACTTATTTGTTACCCAGTATGCAAAAGGTGACAATGATTGAGTCTGGTGGATCGCACTCTTGTCTTTTAACGACGCAAGCGAATTTGACTTGCTGGGGGCTCAACGATGTAGGGCAGGTAGGCGATACTCAGTCAGACACTGGAACTCTTCCGTATTACTTGGAAGATGCAAAATTTATGAAAGTTGCAACAGGTACGAGGCATACGTGTGGTCTCAAAAATGAGTCGACCATTGTCTGTTGGGGAGACAATGAAATGGCACAGTTGGGGAACAATTCGACGTTTTCGAGTTCAGTGCCTGTGGCGGTGCAGTTACCAGAAGGTACCACCGCTCGCGAGATTGCAGCGGGTGACTCTCATACATGTGCACTCTTGGACAACGACGACGTGATGTGTTGGGGGAGTAATTCGAAGGGCAAATTGGGTGACGGATCAACTACACAACGTTTGGTGCCTACAAAAGTGGTGCAGTTACACGTGGCGCCTGGTGAGAGCATCAACACAATGTCGGACATCACACATAATGGGGCAACGATCAGTACAGAGTTCTCTACGACGGACATCAGTTCGCATCGCACATTGGAGTACGGCACCGATGAATTTCTCTCGGGCGAGACGAACACCATTGACTTGGGTCATTTCGGTTCAGTGCGCCAAATAGCGAGTGGCTCACATCACTCGTGCATGGTTATAGCTGGTGGATATGTGAAGTGTTGGGGAGACAACGTTGATGGTGCCTTGGGGACAGGAGATGAGACATCCCATACGCAGCCGATTGATGTGAAAGATCTACTAGGGCAAGCACGAGTCGTTGCTGTGGGACGCAGTCATAGCTGTGCGGTGATGTCCTTGGGAACTGTGAAGTGCTGGGGTGATAATTCCTCGGGTCAACTTGGAGATGGAACTGTTCAGTCAAGAAGAACTCCAATAACAGCGAGCATTTCGGGAGTAGTAGACGTTGTCTTGGGTGATGGTTTTACGTGTGCTCTGAGTATTGACGGCACTGTTTCTTGCTGGGGAATTAATTCTGACGGACAATTAGGAAGAGTTGGTTCGTCATCATTGACACCTACAACAGTAGAAGTTGATAGTGACCATTCGGTTATGACATTGTCAGCAAGCTCCTCACGAGTGTGTGCTGTTCTCAGCAATGCGACGGTGAAGTGTTGGGGTGAAGGCATAACTGGTATCACTTCACCAGGCATATTCACATCAACGGTCGCAAGTGTGGCTACTGCAGATAGGCATGCGTGTGCCACGTTGCATAACGGACACATCCAGTGCTGGGGTGACGACTCGCAGGGCCAATTAGGTGATGGCATCTCAGATTCATCAGGGTCATTAGTGACCGCAACGTTGGCCGTCAATGATCGCGCAGTTGCGATCCGTGTGGCTTCAGATTCATCGTGTGCTCTGTTGAGCGATGGCAAGGTCAAATGCTGGGGTGATAGCGCGATGGGAGTTACTGGATTTGGCTCAACTAGCGATACGCATTCACCAACACTCGTACCGGAACTCGAGACGGTTGTTCAATTGTCGCTGGCAGAACTACACGGTTGTGCATTGTTACGAAACGGTGAGGTGTCATGTTGGGGATCAAATACACGCCAACAACGTGGCACGAATGGCAGTGCGATCACAACACCAGAGCTGATGGCATCGCAGATTCACGCCAACGTTTCATCTGCGCTCAGCGGATTGACCGATGACCAGTCCTACTTCTATCGCGTCATCACAACAAGTTCGGGAGGTACAACGAATGGAAGTATTCATACGTTTAACACGACTGAGTTACCTGTGTCCCCTCCAATTGATGACACTCCAACAGAAAACCCTGACGATGCTCCGGCGCTGATTCCGCCAAACTTGCCTCCTTCAGGTAATCCGATTGTTGACGATGCACCGATCACCAACGGACCTCCCCTCGCTCGGACTGCTCCCGCAGGGACCACCACGTCAGGCACGCAAGAAAACGCCGCGACGGTTGGTGTGGAGAAACGCAACCAGAGTGTGAAAGTTGGCTCGCTTACTGAGGTTCGGTTCCTGCTACGCAAGTTGGACTTCACGGTGCCGAAGGCGACGTCAGAGACGAAAATGTGGATGACTGTGCTGAATAAAAGGGTTTGTCGCGTTTACGGCGACCGTCTCTGGGCGATTCGAAAGGGCACTTGTCACTTGATGGTGCTGAAGATGAGTCCCAGCCGACGCCTCACCATGAGTCGGACGCAAATAAAGGTCGTTCGGTGACCTCGTCGAGTCTTAGTATCGCGTTGTGGAAGTAGAAATGGTCGTAGAGATCCCGCAGGGGTCTCGCAACAAATACGAAATGGATCACGAGACCGGAGAGATCTGGTTGGATCGCAATTTGTTCACTGCAATGCAGTACCCGCTTGATTATGGGTTCTTTCCTCGCACACTCGGCGAAGATGGCGATCCGCTAGATGCATTAGTGATTTTGCCACAATCAACATTCCCTGGTTGCCACATGTGGGTTCGTCCGATTGCGGTGTTCTGGATGGAAGATGAAAAAGGTGGTGACGCAAAAGTGTTGTGTGTGCCATCGCGCGATGAGCGATACAACACATATCAAGACCTTGCGAATGTCCCGCAACATCTCCTTGCTGAAATCAGTAACTTCTTCGAGGTCTACAAGTTGTTAGAACCTCACAAAGAGACCAATGTCAAGAATTGGGAAGGTCGTGACGCAGCAGAAAAAGAAATTGCTGCATCAATCATGCGCTTTGATGAAGCGCACACCGAGCACTAGCGAATTCGTACTTGAACTGGTGGTGTTGCGCGTGCAGCACCCAGTGAGTTGAACGCACGAACGCGAACGCTGTAGCGACCAGGTTCTAATCCCGCGATTATTACACCTTGCCAATCTGACACTACGAGGCGGGCGGCAATGCCGTCTTCATCACGAATGATCACTACAAAGTTGGTGTTGTGTTCGAGGTCTTGTTTCGCATAACGCCATGTTGCAGTGAGGCGTGTGCCATTAGTGCTGACCTTTAGCGCACGCGCAACACCAGCTTGTTCGTCAGGTGCAGAGACTTGGCGAACTTTTGGTGTTTTATTACCGACAATGCGCACAGGGGTTGCGCCGTTGGACAGAGCAGAGAACGCACTTCGTCCCACACTGTTAATCGCCGCTACACGGAACGTGTAGGTAGTGCCAACCTTGAGACCACTCACAGTCACGTCGGTACGAGCATTAACGGACAATTCGCTCACCAAGGTTCCGTTAGCAAACACGCGGATGGAGTGTCCGATGATGGTGCTGCCACCATCGCCATTGTTCGTCCATTGCACGCGAACACTACGGTCGCCCGCAAGTGCAATTGGTGTGTTTGGTGTTTCTGGTGCAGTTAATGGTGTTCCGTCGCCGGGAGTAGTTCCACCACCATCTGTTGGTGGGGGAGTAACGGTGGTCGCATCAGCATCAGCAAACACCAGCAAGTTGTTTGCTGAGCGAGAGTCGAGAACCACATTTGATGTTGCAGTGGTGCGAACGACACCTGCAACTTGCGCCGGTGTGAATGTGGGGTTAGCCGACAAGATACGGGCAGCCACACCAGCAACGTGGGGCGATGCCATTGAGGTACCTGAGATTGTGTTTGTATTCGCGGTTCCTGTGTGCCATGCGGACTTAATGGCAGAACCCGGTGCAAATACGTCGACACAATCACCAAAGTTAGAAAACGACGAGCGCGTGTCAGTGCTGGTGGTAGAGCCCACGGTGATCGCATTGGGTGCAGCGGCAGGTGAATAAGCACACGCGTCTGCAGTGCTGTTACCAGCCGCAACAACCACCGTGATGCCGTCATCGACTGCGCGCTGAACTGCAGCATCGAGAATTCCGCTTAATCCACCACCGAGGCTCATGTTGAGTACCGCTGGCGTGGTGGTGTGGTCTTGGATTGCCCAGTCGATACCGGCGATAACGCCAGACATCGTTCCTGAACCACTGCAGTCAAGGACGCGAACAGGAATAACGGTTGCTCCGGGAGCAATACCGTATGTCGCTCCAGCCGCTGTTCCTGCAACGTGTGTTCCGTGTCCATTGCAATCTTCCGTACCCGTGAGGCCTGTGGCGGCAAACCCAGAACGAATGCGACCAGCAAACTCAGTGTGGGTTGACAAGACACCAGTATCGACGATGTACACATCAACGCCGTTGCCGGTAGTTGCATATGAGTAGCTGTTGTTGAGCGGCAATGCGCGCTGATCGGTGCGATCAAGTCCCCATGATGATGCGGGAGATTGTGTTGCAGTAGCGCTCACCACACTTTGTGGCGCTACGTCAATTTGTTGGTCATCTTCACAACGTTGGATGAGGCTGCCTAAAGATTCCATGTCTTTGCGCGCATCTGCCTGACCGCGACCACTAAAAGAAATAATGCCGACTCCTGTATTGGCAAATTTCTTGGCGTTGCCCTTATTTTTTCCTCGTGCATTGTCCGCGACACTCAGCGCTGCATTGACAGCGTCCTCAGTGACGCCTTGTTTGAACTCGACAAGAAATGATGCATTCCCAGATGTTGGTGCTTTACCGCGTGGGATCATGCATGACAGCGCGACATTTGTTCCAGAACCACCATTCCCAGAACCGTTGTTCCCGGAGCTGTTGTTGTTACCAGAGCCTCTACCGTTGTTGGCATTGTGGTTTTTTGCATCAACTGGACCAGCAACAAGTGCAATAGCAACTACAGATCCAAGGGCAACACGAAGAATTTTTGAGGGGTTCCACACGCCCCACAGTCTAGTTTTGTCGCGGGCTACTTTTGTTCGGCAGGCACTACAACCACGGGAACGTCGCTGTGGCGTGCGTAATAGTCGGCAACCGAGCCAAGTAGAGCACCAAGAAATGCGCCGTGTCCGCGTGCGCCAACCACCAAAAGGTCTGGCTTCTGATTCTTCAGCGCATTTCGGGCGTCTGCCTGCACGAGAACCTTTTCAAGTTTAATTTTGCGTTCTACGGCTCGCGGCGCAAAGGAGTTGAAATCGGCCTCGAGAATCTTTCCGGCTTCAGCATCATCGATGGTGTACGCCATCGCGAGTTCTGATCCGTACACAAACGGTTGCCACGCATGCACAATGACGACGGTGTCTCCCTCATGTGCATTTTCGACGGCCCAAGAAATAGCACGATGTGCATTTGGTGATCCGTCGGTACCGACAACGATGCGTTGTGAACTACGAGTGGTCATAACCTCACTCTAGACCTAATTACACAAGGTGCCGTTGGCGGAGTCCGACTGGACTTTTCACCGTAAATCAGGCGTTTTGAGCTTGAAGAATGTTTGCAATGGTGGCTGTAATTTCTTCCACGGTGGCTCCAGGAGTGAGCACCGCAGTAACGCCAGCTTCTTGCAGTTTTGGAATGTCGCGATCAGGAACAATGCCACCAACCACGACAGGAATGTGAAGGTCTTTTTCGCGAAGTTTCTGCACCACTTTTGGTGCAAGTGTCATGTGAGCGCCAGACAACATCGACAAGCCAACCATGTCGACGTCTTCTTGTTCAGCTGCCGCTGCAACGGTGTCAGGAGTTTGAAACAACCCTGTGTAGATCACTTCGTAGCCTGCATCACGCAGAATACGCGCGATGACCTTTACGCCGCGATCATGTCCATCAAGACCAACTTTTGCAACGAGGATTCGTGCAGGTGCGGCACTCATATTGTTGGCACCTCAATGTGGCGGCCAAACACTTTGCCCATCGCCGCCATCATTTCGCCAACAGTTGCATACGCATGCGATGCCTCGATAAGCGTCGGCATGAGATTGACTTCTGGATCAGTTGCTTCTTTTTCAAGTTTTGCCAACACTTCAGCAACCTTTGACGAATCACGGTCTGCTCGCACCATGTCGAGACGCTTCAACTGACGCTGCTCGTCTTCATTGGTGATCTCGAGAAGTTCAATCTGATCTTCCTCGTTGCCTTCCGTGAAACGGTTAACGCCGATCACAATTTTCTCGCCAGAGTTCAACTTCTTCTCAAGTTGATATGCGGAATCCGCAATGCGACCCTGGAAGTAGTTCTCTTCGATGCCCGCAATACAACCCTCAAGCATCGATCCATGACCTAGCTCAGCAATTTGAGCAAAGATTTCTTCTGCTTGGCGTTCTACTTCATTGGTGAGTTCTTCCACGAAGTACGAACCTCCCAATGGGTCAGCGACGTGAGCCACGTTCGTTTCGTACGCAATTACTTGCTGTGTGCGAAGAGCAATACGTGCTGCTTTTTCAGTTGGCAGTGCAAGTGCCTCATCCATTGAGTTTGTATGCAGACTCTGTGTTCCGCCCAAGACGCCTGCGAGTGCTTCAATTGCGGTGCGAACAATGTTGACTTCTGGCTGTTGTGCGGTAAGTGATACGCCTGCGGTCTGCGTATGGAAACGCAACTGCATTGAACGATCACTGGTTGCACCGTAACGATCTTTCAACCAACGAGCCCAAATACGACGTGCTGCCCGATATTTTGCGATTTCCTCAAAGAAGTCAATGTGGGCATTAAAGAAGAATGACAATCGTGGTGCAAATGCATCAACAGGAAGACCAGCTTGCATCGCAAGTTCGACGTAGGCAAAACCATTCGCCAACGTGAATGCCAGTTCTTCTACAGCGGTCGAACCTGCTTCGCGAATGTGGTATCCGGAAATAGATACCGAGTGCCACTTGGGCATCTCTGCAGATGTGAACGCAATCGTGTCACGTACAAGTCGCATTCCTTGACGGGGCGGATACACAAACTCTTTTTGTGCTTGGTATTCCTTCAGGATGTCGTTTTGTAGTGTGCCGCCAAGCATCTGACGAGGAATTCCTCGTTTTTCAGCGCCAGCGATGAACATTGCAAAGATCACTGCAGCGGGCGAGTTGATCGTCATTGATGTGGTGATTGAACCCAAGTCGATTCCGGCGTACAGATCTTCCATATCAGCGAGGGTGTCAATGGCTGTACCGCAACGTCCAACCTCACCTTCTGCCATGGGATCGTCGGAGTCGAGGCCGAGAAGAGTTGGCATGTCAAATGCAGTGGAAAGACCATCGCCACCAGCTTTAAGAATCTCTTTAAATCTCCAGTTGGTGTCTTCTGCCGTTCCGAAGCCCGCAAACATGCGCATGGTCCACAACTTGGAGCGGTACATCGAAGCGTATGGTCCGCGCGTGTAAGGGTATTGACCAGGGAATTCGCCTTCACTTGGTCCGTATACGGGTTCAAGCGGGATGCCCGACATCGTTGCGTAGTCAGCTTCACGAAGACGTGATTTGCCGAACTCGCTTTCCCAGATTTCGCGGTTTGTAGCCATAGCCCCACAGGGTACAGCGGGGACGCTCAGTCGCCTAGAGCTGATTCCTGCAACCAGAACGTCAATGAGTTTGCAAATTGACCATTGAGTGCAACTGATACGTCAACCTCTCCGGGGTGAGGAAACACGATCTCGCGCAAAGGCAGTGCGAACGGGACATACAGCCCCTCACCGGGGAACCGAGCCGCCTGGGCGTTGAATGTGAAGTCGATTTGGGCGATCTTTTCTGCGGTCTCTGGATACTTGACGGTAACCCGCGCCTCGTGCGTCTGGTCGATTCGGTCAGGATGTACGTACGCCATCATCGCTAAGAAAACATCGGGATGAAATGGGTAGTCACCGCGTGGTGCAACTCGAGTGATGCCAGCACTCACAACATTCAGCAGACCTTCTCGCACATTCGCGTAGTCGGCCAAGAGCAGTGAGACGAGGCTTACTCCGGGATCATCAATTGGCATGAACGAGAACGCTATAGATGTTCCGTGTCACTGCCGACGACAACGGCAACATATTCACGTTCTCTGGAGAGTTGATGTAGTGCTCAAGGATGGAAAATCCGACGGGTTGCATCTGTCCGGTGCGACCGACTGCGCGGACGAAGTCGGCAGGGAAGCGTGAATCTGGAGCGAACATCTTTTCGTATTCCTTCATCCGTTGGCGATAGACGCCACGCACCAAAGACTTGACGTCTGTATCTGTTCGCGCAGAGGTGAGAACTTCTAGTCGAAAGCGACGGAAACTGCGACGAGTGGCATCAAATGCAAGTGAGTACACCTGCATCGTTGAAGTGAATGTGTCGCCGGCAACTTTTGATTCCTGCACCAACGACGTTGTGTCACTACGAGCTGCAGACATCAATACTTTGATCGCGTCTGCGATTAGTTGGTCTTTTGTTTCGTACAGCGTGTAGACCGCACCACTTGTCATGCGCGCACGCCGTGCGATACGCGCAAGGGTGGCGCCGTCAATTCCCGAACGTGTAATTACTTCAGCTGTTGCATTAATCAGCGTGTTTCGCAATGCATCGTCTGTATCAGCATTCACCGGAAGTGGCCCATGGGAGAGTTCCTTACGGTTGCTAACTGGTTTGAGATCATTGATAACGAAACGATGTAGAGCAAAAATCGACTTCCAGTCATCAATGCCTTTATCGATGAATGAGTTAAAGGCACAGGCGAACATAAGTGAAATGACCGTGATTACTTTGATGCCGTGAACATCATCTCCCGAAAACTGTGGTGTTAGACCAAGTTTGGCGAGGCACTCAACAACGTCTTCGGTCACGATTTCATCAAGTTCTGGTATGCGAGGGGCGATGATCACTGCTTCGATCGCGGCCCATTCAACTTTTGACAGTTTGTGTAACTGCTCGGCGAGTCGATACACGGCCTGTGAGTCATCGGATTCAAACGCAGCCATCGCATCTTGTAGCAACTTCACAAATGGATCTCTCAGTCGATCAATCCACAGTGTGGCTAGTAAATCGTTGTGATCAGCAAAGCGTGAATACAGCGCCCCGGTGGTGAGACCTGTGTGTTCAACGATGTGTCCAAAGCGAAGGTGCTGAAGACCAATTTGATGTGCTATTTCGATCGCCGCATCTCGAATCTTGTTGTCATTTGCGATGGTGGACGCACTTTTTGCGCGGGGAGACAATGGCACGGAGTCATTGTACGTACATCACTGCGAACATAACTAAGTGCGAGTATTTGCAGAGGGTCACCTTGAGGGCACACTGAACTTAAACGTTGAAGACGAAACATTGGAAGAGACCACAATGGCCACAGGCTTGCTGGTCATCTCCTGACGTCATTGAGATAAAACTTTTTGAGAGGAGTGGTTTGTTACGTTGATCACATGATCAAGGGACTTATCGCTCTCATTCTGTTGTTGCCGTTAAGTAACGACTATTAACAAGCGACAGTACAGACGCGAGGAGCTATCTCTGGCCTAGCCACATGGCGAGGGCAGAGATGAAGTCTCGTTGCGATCCTGCTTCAGGTCCTGCCATCGGCCGGTGTGCTCGAACATGGGAGGTCGCAGTCTCGGCGTCCATCCCTAGCATCATCAACACACCTACGGCAGTTGTTCCTGCACGTCCTATTCCTGCTGCACAGTGAACAATGAATCGCTCGTCGTCGTGAAGACCATCAACAACGCGTTCAATTAGTGAAATACCTTCATCAAGTGGAGGCGCATTGAGATCATGCACTGGAAACCACACCGCGGCGGTATCTCGATGTGTTTCTAACCATGTGATGTATGTGTCGTAACGATCTTCTAATTCATGTTTGTGTGTGAGACACACAATTGTTGGATCACCAAGTTCACGGCGTACATCGTTGACTCGCGGTGCAATGTAATGCTTGCCACATAGCCATAAGCCACCAGAGTCAATTGGTAGAGGAATGTTGTGAATTCCACCGTCTGTCGTCCATGGCGCCGTCATTGATGCCTAGTCTGTCAGCGTGAACGTTCGTCGACATGCATTCGCTTTAGCTCTTGTAATGTGTGTTGCCACCTTTTCTTCCTGCTCTGGTTCTGACAATTCGGAAGTCGGTGCATCACGTGATTCAGTGGCTCCTACGGATTCAGTTTCAGTCACCGACGACACCACACTTATTGCCGTCGCAGATGCGAGCGAATGTGCGACTGCACTCGCTGCCTTTTCGGCCGTGTCCAACATATTGATGTCGGGGTTAGCGAAACCGTCATCATTTGAAGCCGATAGATACGTGGCGAATCTCGAACTCACTGGTGGTGTGATCACACCAGATATTGAGGATGATTACATGGTGTTCGTGAACGGATACGGAGCCGCGGGCACAGCTCTTGCAACAGCGCGTCAAGTGGGCGCTGGGACCTCCAAGGGTGAAATTGCGATTGATGAGGCAACAGCGATATTGAATGATGTTGCGGTGACACAAGCAGCCCAAAAGGTTGCAGTATTTCTCGCAAGTGACTGCAACGTAAACAAATAGTGCCCGTGCCTAGGGCCTGTCTTTCTGAATAGTACGGTTCATTATCAGGAGCGGTCACGTTTGGTGAACGCCTTAGCGATGGGGGAAATTCACGATGGACATTGAAGTGCGTAATGGGCCTGCATTTGGCGTTGCTCGACTTTCACTGAGCGGTGGTGAAAGAGTTCGAGCTGAGTCGGGTTCGATGATGGCGACGAGTGACGGCGTCGCAGTGGAGGCGAAAGCTGAGGGTGGCGTAATGAAGTCACTGAAGCGCGCGGCACTCGGTGGTGAGTCATTCTTTCTAACAACATTTACCGCACCACCACAAGGTGGTTTTGTTGATGTTGCGGCGTTGATGCCTGGAGACCTAGTAGTCGTTGATATTCCAAGTGACGGATTAATTGTGCAGCGTGGTTCGTGGTTGGCATCAGAGGCAACAGTTGAATTGAATACCAAGTGGGGTGGCTTTAAGAACCTGTTTGGCAGTGAAGGTGGATTCATCGTCCACGCAGAGGGTTCCGGGAAGATCGTGCTGTCGTGTTACGGCGCACTCGAGACATGGAATCTGGCTCCAGGTGAAAAGATCACTCTCGATACTGGCCACATGGTGGCGTACGACCCCAGTCTTACGATGAGTCTGCGCAAAGCAACTGGAGGCATCGTGCAGATGGTGAAATCAGGTGAAGGTTTGGTCTTTGATTTCACAGGGCCAGGTCGCCTCCTTGTGCAAACGCGCAATCCCAATGAGTTCCTCGGCTTTATCGGCGCAGCACTCGGTGGCAATAACAATGCGGGGGGTCGACCAAGCGTTGCAGGCTTGTTCACACGCGACTAATCCCTACACTGAAGCGGTCGGGGAGGTCATGGAAAATGGCAAACGCATGGTTTGAAACGGTCGCAGAAGCACAACGTCGGGCGAAGAAGCGTCTTCCGAAGTCTGTGTACAGCGCGCTGCTCGCGGGATCTGAAAAGGGATTGTCATACAACGACAACCTGAACGCCTTTGACTTGCTCGGCTTTGCGCCACACATCGCGGATCTTCCAACGGAACGTCGTATGGAAACATCAGTAATGGGACAGACGTTGTCGATGCCCATCATCATTTCGCCTACCGGTGTGCAAGCAGTGCATCCAGAAGGTGAAGTTGCGATTGCTCGCGCCGCTGCAAACCGCGGAATTGCGATGGGGCTGAGTTCATTTGCCAGCAAGTCGATTGAAGAAGTCGCGGCGGTAAACGACTCCGTTTTCTTGCAGGTGTATTGGTCAGGTGATCGCGATCTCATGTTGCATCGTCTTGAGCGTGCGAAAAATGCCGGCGCAAAAGGAATCATCATCACTCTTGATTGGTCATTTTCAAATGGTCGTGACTGGGGTAGCCCATGGATTCCCGAAAAGATTGATCTAAAAGCAATGATCAAACTTGCTCCAGAAGCAATCTCGCGCCCGAAGTGGTTGTGGTCTTTTGCAAAGACCGGCAAATTGCCCGATCTCACCGCACCCAACATGACGCCTCCCGGTGGCAAAGCGCCGACTTTCTTTGGCGCCTATTACGAGTGGATGCAAACTCCTCTTCCATCGTGGAGTGATGTTGCATGGATTCGTTCGCAGTGGGATGGACCGTTCATGGTGAAGGGCATTTGTCGTGTTGACGATGCTAAGCGTGTTGTTGATCTCGGTGCGACGACATTGTCGGTATCAAACCATGGTGGCAACAACCTTGATGGAACACCAGCTCCTATCCGCAACCTTGCAGCTGTTGCCGAAGCAGTAGGTAGTCAGATTGAAGTTGTTCTCGACGGTGGTGTACGACGCGGCAGTGATGTCATCAAAGCACTGGCAATGGGTGCCAAGGCTGTGATGATTGGCCGCGCGTATTTGTGGGGACTTGCAGCAAATGGTCAAGCAGGTGTTGAGAACGTGCTCGATGTGATTCGCGGCGGTATGGATTCAGCAATGATGGGAATTGGTAAGTCAGACATCAATGACCTGAATCGCGACGACCTTGTCATCCCACCAGATTTTTTGCGCGCACTCGGCACAAAATAATTAGTGAGGGTGTATTGCCCTGCGTACAGGACGATCCCAGCCGGGTTGTCCTGTTGACTTAGGACTTGGCCACAGACCAGGTCCCATTTCTAACTGACCATGGTGAGTGCCGTATTCACCAAGCAAGTTGAGAAATGGCACTGCGTCAAAGTGTTCAGGTCCGTGAACACCAGTTGCTTTCCATGCACCGTTTGATAACAACTCAAGAGCGACAACCGGACACACGGCGGTCTGCCACAGCACCGCTTGAGATCCCCATTCACGCATTGTGACTTCATTGTCTGCAACGTGATAGAGGTACACCTCGCGTGGCGCACCGTCGTATGTGCCACGCACCCAAGTACCTGCACAAGTTTTGCCGTGCATGAGGTGGCCGAGTTGTGACGGGTTCGGCAACACTGCAGCAAGGACATCTCGGGGCGCTACTGCAACGTTTCCGACATTGATCTTTTCTTTACTGTCCAGACCGAGATATGCAAAGGTCTTCAACCAATCAATGAATTCCGCACCAAGTCCGTACTTGAATGTGACGCGATAACAGTCAATTTCGCGTGGAATCAGTAGCACTTCTTCGTGTTCCACATTGACGCACTCCACTGGCCCAATGCCCGCGGGAAAGTGGAAAATTTCTGGTTCACTAAAACAATCAGTGGTGAAGAGGCCACGATTTTTCTCCCACACAATGGGTGGGTTTAAACATTCTTCGATTGTCGTCCAAATGGAAAATGTTGGTGCAAAGTCGAATCCGTCAATCGATAAATTCGAACCATCACGCACGCCTATTTCGTGCACTTCATCAAAGAGATGGTCGCTTGCATAACGCGCAAAGATGTCGCTGAGACCTGGCTCAACTCCCATGCCAACCAACGCGAGGATTCCACGGTCAATCCACTGTTCGTGTGCATCTAGTTGTGCTTTGCCAAGCGGTTCGCCAACTTCTTCATACGGGCGAGTGGGATGTGGCTTTGACAAGTTCATCGCCATGTCGAGGTAATTGCATTTCGCGCGGTATGCCGCTTCGAACACCACTTCGTTTAATCGTGGATCACCAGCATTAACGATGATGTCTGCTTTTGTTCGCTCGATTAGTTCAATAACGTTTTCAACAGATCCCGCATCGACATGCACTGCCTCAAATCGTCGTGGATCATCCAGATCGGCAACTGCTTGTTTGGCGCGTCGCTCATCAATGTCGGCCAAAACGAAAGAATCAAAAAATTCCCTCGTCTCAGCGATAGACGCCATTGATGCGCCTACTCCGCCAGCTCCTACAACGAGGATTTTCATAAAAGAATCACACTCCCCACACACCGGTGGCTTGTTGACGTATGACTTCAGGCTAGCAGAAAATATTTTGAACTATTTGAGTTCCACGCCAGCATTTTCATTCGTAAATTCACCAATTACTGTCCATTGCGCAGTTTTTTCTAGCTGTGATGCAGTCTTGTGATCAACTGCTGCAAGTAATCCACCTGATGTTTGTGGGTCCATTGTTAATGCAACATATGTATCATCAATACACGATGTAAATGATGATGCAACGTATGCACGATTACGTGGGTCTCCACCGGTACGCATGCCATTTTGTGCAAGGTGAAGTGCGCCATCGTATGCAGGAACCAGATCATGGTGAATGACGAGACGAACACCCGAGCGCTCAGCAATTTCCCAACCGTGACCAGCTAATCCATATCCGGTCACATCGGTGACAGCGTGCACTGCATCTCCCAACTCACGAAGTTGTTCCGCTGCTTGTCTGTTAATTGAACGCATTCCGTCAATTGCAGTTTGTATCTCTGTGTCGCTTCCCGCTGCCATAACAATGCCGGTGCCGATGGGTTTGGAAATCAGAGCAATGTCACCTGGTCTTGCGCCGGACTTACGAAAGATGCGATCAGGATGGACTGTTCCTTGCACTGCTAATCCGAAGATCGGTTCGGGATTGCGAATGGTGTGACCACCTGCGATGGTGCCACCGGCTTCTGCAACGACCTGTGATGCGGCATCAAAGATTTGAGTGATCCATTCGTGCGGAAAGTCTTCGGGAAATGCTGCAATGTTGACGGCGAGCACAACGTTGCCACCCATTGCAAAAACATCGCTACAGGCGTTCGCGGCTGCGATTGCACCGAAATCTGAAGGGTCATCAACTAGCGGCGGGAAAAAGTCGGTGGTACTCACCAGCGCTACTTCATCTGTAAGGCGATACACCGCGGCGTCATCAAAAGGGGCGAGACCCACCAGAAGCGAGTTATCCGATGAATTGGGTAACTCCTTCACAAGATCAGCAAGAAGTGAGGCGCCCCACTTGGCGGCACATCCACCACACGATGTCCATTCCGTAAGGCGTGTGGAGAGCGGCTGTGCAGTCATGCTTGTCAGCCTATTAGTTTCAGGTGGGTGACAGCTGTGGATGAGCAACGCATGAATCGACCACCGTCAGTCGATGCGCTTGCACGATCGTTGAGAGAACGATCGGATCTGCCGCATGCGTTGTTAGTGGAGTGTGCGCGACGAGCCATTGAGCAAGTGCGAGACGGTGCAGCTAGCGATGTTGATGAACTTGCGCTACGGCATGTGCGCGATACCGAAGCTATGTTGATGCGTGATGCGGTTAATGCCACTGGGGTATTGCTTCACACAAATCTCGGCCGTGCTCCGATTGCTGTTGGAGGTACCGACAGAGCGGTGACCGTCGAGTTTGATGTGCGGACCGGAAAACGTGGATCACGCCATGACGCGGTGAGTGAACTGTTGCAGACACTTATTGGTTGTGAAGCAGCAGTGGTTGTCAACAACAATGCCGCAGCAGTATTGCTAGTGCTAGCAGCGCTGGCTAGCGATCGCGATGTTGTGGTGTCGCGTGGAGAGAGTGTGGAGATCGGCGGCGGTTTTCGTATTCCCGATGTGATGGAACAATCAGGTGCTCGACTTATCGATGTTGGCACGACGAACAAGACACGTCTGCGTGACTACGAGAAAGCGTGTGCGAATAAGAAGAATGATATTGCACTCGTGATGAAGATTCATCCATCAAATTTTGCGATGCGCGGGTTCGTGGAAGAAACCTCGGTCGCGCACTTGGCGTCATTGCCTGTTCCCGTAGTAGTGGACATTGGATCGGGATTATTGGATAACAACACACCATGGGTTCCCTCGTCTGTTCGCCATCTTGTGAGTTGGGTGCAAGGCGAACCCGCGGCAAAACAGTGCCTGTCAGATGGTGCATCGCTCGTGCTTTTTAGTGGTGACAAGTTGTTGGGTGGTCCACAGTGTGGAGTGATCGCAGGTTCAAAAGAGTTGGTTGCGGCGTGTGCTGCACATCCGTTGATGCGCGCATTACGTCCGGGTTCTCACACGTTGCTTGGTTTACAGAGTGTGTTGCTCCGCTATCTCTCAGGAACCGTGTGTAGCGACATTCCGTTTTGGTCCATGGCAACAACAATGGTTGATGAATTGCGTGAGCGCGCGGAAGGCATTATCAGTCGACTTCCAATATCGCATGTATCACATATGCGCGTCATTGAAACAGAAGCGTTGCCAGGTGCTGGGTCTGCACCGGGTTCATCGGTTCCTTCTATCGCATTGTCATTTCAGGGCGACTACGGCGCGCAGTTACGTCGCCACTTGACACCGGTGATTGTCCGTGTGGATGGCAACGACACGATTGTTGATTTGCGCTCGTGTCATGCAAAAGATGATGACATCTTGGTCAGCGCACTTTCTGAACTGTCGTTATGACTATCATCGCGACTGCTGGTCATGTTGATCACGGGAAATCATCCCTAATACGTGCCCTGACAGGGACCGATCCCGACCGATTGTCGGAAGAAAAACAACGCGGAATGACAATCGATTTGGGTTTCGCGCACACCACGACGCCGAGCGGACAAATACTGAGTTTCATTGACGTTCCGGGTCACGTTGATTTCATCCGCAACATGATCGCAGGAGTATCCCATGTGGGAGTCGTGTTACTGGTGGTTGATGCGAGTGAAGGCTGGATGCCACAAACTACAGAACATTGTGATGTTGTGTCGCTACTTGGATCCAAACAGTTTGTTGTTGCGCTGACAAAGAGTGATCGTGCTGATACACACCGCATCGCCCAAGTGGCAGGTGATGTGCGATCACAGCTCGCGCAGCGAGATGTTGAAGTGCTTGGCATCGTGCCAACTTCGGTGACTACTAATGATGGCATCCGTGAACTACGCGAGATGTTGGGTCAAGCGGTGGCTGCTATTACAGACAACCAGTTGGAGCAACGAACACGTTTGTTTATTGATCGCGTGTTCACGATGACCGGTGCTGGAACCGTGGTGACTGGCACGTTGCAGGGGAGTATCTCCGTAGATGATCACGTAGTGGTTGTTCGACATGGCACCCCGTTACGCGTGCGCGGAATCCAATCACATGGTCAAAAAGTGGAAACAGCAATAGGGCCAGTTCGTGTCGCTTTGAATGTGACTGGTGCAGACATCGATGATCTCGCGCGTGGTGATGTGCTACTGGTGGCACAGGAATGGAATGTCACCACCCAATGCGACGCAACACTCAACGTGTTATCAACTCTTGATCACAGTGTTTCAAAACGAGGGCAGTACATATTGCACGTGGGCACGTCCGATCAAGCGGTGCAATTACGTGTACTTGGAAATGATGTCATCAATCCCGGAGAACAAGGCATAGTGCGCCTTTCATTTCACACCCCACTTCCGCTCTTACCCGGCGACCGTTTCATTATTCGCGAGACGGGACGTAGCGAGACAGTCGGTGGCGGGGTAGCGCTTGATGCACATCCTGTTGTGTCGGTGACTAAAGCCCGTCCTGATGGTTCTGCATCAACCTATTTGGAAGAACGTGGGTGGGTATCAGTTGCACAGGTCTGGAAAGACACTGACCAATATGTCGAACCAGTGGTTGGGGAATGGACCGCCACACAGGAGTTGGTTGCTCAGACGCGCACGAATCTTGAAAACATGATGAATGACGGTGGTCGAGGTGTCGATGTTTCAGTGTTGCAACCGTGGGAACGGTTACTGCTTGAGCAAATAAATGGAGTCGTAATCTCCCATGGTGTTGCACTTCGCGGATCGCTATTGACGGCAGATGAAGAACGAATTGCAGAACTGATTCGTGATGCCGGTCGTACTGGACTAGATACAACGAATGTGACTCGTGATGTCATGCGACGGTTAGTGCAACATGGGATGGTGTACGAACATGACGGCATTGTGTTTCATACAGAAGCCTTAGACGGCTTGCGTGATGTGTTAACGGAATTGTGGCGTGAACATCCTCAAGGGTTCACAATGGCGGCACTGCGAGATGCCTCCGGACTCACACGAAAACATGCGGTTCCTTTGGGTACTGTGCTTGACAAACATGGGTTGACGAAACGTGTTGGTGATGTTCGCGTACCGGGTCCGCGGTATTGATGTGTGCGCACATGTCAGCAGTAGGTGATCATGTTGGCGGAGGTGGACGGGAATCGAACCCGCCAGACGAGGTTCACTCGTCTCAACCGTTTTGAAGACGGTGAAGCCCACCAGGCGCTCGGACACCTCCGATATTGAGGCTAACGCCACTCGCTGATCAGGTTGTACCCAGTTTGTACAACACCCATTCCATCATTGCTTCGAACTCTGCACCGTACGTCTTGTAGTCAGTATCAGATGAGCAGGTGATCACTACCGTTAGTCCATAATTTGGAGCGACATAAAGATGCTGTCCAAAGCGTCCAATAGCATGCAGATGGTCGCCGCGTGGCGGAATGAACCAGAAGTTGTGGTAGCCGTATTTGTCTATTGACTTGCCCCAGTCGCTATCAGTGATGTGCTGATAGATGTTGAAATCCATTCCGATACGCAAGTCGTGAATGGGTTTTGGGCTGATGATGCGAACGCCTTTGAGAGAACCTCCCAATCGCATCATTTCGCCAATACGCGCGATGTCTCTTGCTGTTGTAGCAAGTCCATTTGATGCCACCTCAACACCCTCGGCATCAACTGACCACGAGGCGTCTTCTTCCGCGCCGATTTTCATCCACAAAACTTGTGACAACAACTCCGACAAATTGTGTTTGTACAACTTTGCGAGAATTAAACCGATGATCTCAACGTTGGTGTCTTCATATTGAAATCGCACACCGTGTTGTCCGGCAATTTTTGTATTCTTCAACGCTTCTCGAATTGAAATTGGGTGGCGTTCAAGTGGGGCATATGAGTCGGAGTTGTGCTCTACAGGTACGCGCATCGACATGATGTCTCCGATACGTATCGACCCATAGGGCGTGTTGGCGAAGTCGTCAAGGTATTGATCCACTGTTTTGTCGACATCCAACTTGCCACCGTTGATCGACATCGTCGCGAGCAATCCCACAAGAGCAGATGACATCGACGTCAATGCGTGCGGAGTATGACGAGCACCTCTTTTGTAACGCTCGTAAATGATCGACCCATCCAGCATCACGAGAATCGCATCGTTATTTAGCGAGTCGAGAAATTCACGAACGGTTCGCTTTCCTGATGGTCCTTCATACTCGAGATCTTCCACGTTGATTTCTGTTTGGTGGGGGCGCATAAAGGAATGCTCAAGGTCTCCGCGTCGCACCGCACGTGTGGGTCGGAACTCTCGCGGATTGACAAGTGCTTTGCTGTGAGTCGCTGGATCAAACGCCGACATGGTGGACAACCCCCTCTGGTCCAGTCCTCAAGACTAGTGCAGTGTTCCGCCTGCATTATTTGTAAAGTCGGCTGTATGCCAAACACCAAACCACGTCTGCCAGATGGATTGGTGGTCATTGTTAAAGAAGAATGTGCGACCTGCAAAATGGTTGAGCCGTTACTTCCCGAAATTGCACAACACGCGTCTCTTGCCGTGTACACGCAGGACAATCCTTTATTTCCGACGACTATCACGGCACAACATGATGCGGACTTAGCTGTGTCGTGGCATTACGACATTGAAACCGTGCCCACAGTTATGCGAATTGAAAATGGTGTTGAAGTTGCACGAACAGTTGGGTGGTCACAAGATGAGTGGCGCAAGATCACTGGTGTTACAACATTAGGTAGTGACCTTCCTGCGATGCGTCCCGGTTGCGGTTCAATGAGTGTCGATCCTGATCTTGAAGACACATTGCGTGTGCGGTTTCAAGGCGATGTGCTGACCGCGCGTCACATTTCATTAGCAAGTGCTGAAGATGAGATTGAAGCGTTGTACGCGCGTGGTTGGACAGATGGGTTGCCAGTGGTGCCACCAACGCCAGAACGAGTGATGCGCATGTTGTCGGGAACAGCACGAAGTCCAAGTGATGTTGTTGCAATTGCGCCACCTGACTTGGTTGAGCTAACAGTCGAGAAAATCGCGATCAATGCGGTGATGGCGGGTTGCAAACCTGAATATCTGCCGTGGGTTATCGCAGCACTCGAAGCCGCGTGCACCGATGAATTCAACATGCATGGCGTGCTTGCCACCACGATGCCTGTTGGTCCAGTCATCGTGTGTCATGGGCCGGGCACCAGACGCATCGGGATGAACAGCGGCATCAACGTATTCGGTCAGGGAAATCGTGCAAACAGCACCATTGGTCGCGCGGTGCAGTTGACGATTCGCAATGTCGGCGGTGGTCGACCTGGTGAAGTCGACCGCGCGACACACGGGAACCCTGGCAAGTTGTCATTTTGTTTCGCGGAAGACGAAGAGCATTCACCATTTGGAACACTGGGAGTTGAGCGTGGTCTTGCACCCGATGCTGATGGAGTCACCGTGTTCGCAGGTGAAGGCCCGCGCGTCATGGTGGATCAGTTGGCGCGAACACCCGAGCAACTACTTGCATCACTTGCCGCATGTATGCGATCTGCAATTCATCCGAAATTAGTGATCGCGTTTGATGCAATTTTGACGATAAGTCCTGATCATGGTCGTATCTTTGCTGAGGCAGGTTGGACACGCGCTCAGATTCTTGAGGATTTGCATGCGCGGATGCAGTTGTCGGGCGCTGACATTATTCGTGGCGCTCATGGCATGGCAGAGGGCGTGTCGGAGTCACTCGTAGATGCGACATTGCCAAAGTTTCGACCCGGTGGCATCTTGTTGACCTACGCAGGCGGTGGAGCCGGATTGTTCTCATCCGTTATCGCAGGATGGGCGAACGGCAAGATGGGCAGTGATCCAGTGACTCGACCAGTGAGCCTGTGACACAATAGAGACATGACATCTGCTGACGTCTCATCACTTGTGATCTTGGATCCCACGAGTGAGCGTTCTCCCGCAACTCGCCAGCGCATTGCGCGACCAGAATCTGTCAAGGGATTGACGGTTGGTCTACTGGACATCAGCAAAGCTCGGGGCAACGTATATCTCGATCGCATCGAAGAATTGTTGGTGGAACGTGGCGCAACCGTAAAGCGTTACGCAAAACCAACGTTCACTAAACCCGCACCAGCTGATTTACGTTATGAGATCTCTCAACAATGCAACGTGGTGATCGAATCACTCGCTGATTGAGGCAGTTGCACGACGTGCAGTGTGCACGACATCGCAGATTTAGAACTTCGAGGAATTCCAGGCGTGTTTGTTGCATCCGCTGAATTCGTGAGTGCCGCTGATGCGCAATCAAAGTCGCTCGGTTTTCCTGATTGCGCTCGAGTGTTTGTGGCGCATCCCATTCAGGACCGCACCGATGAAGAAATGCGCGCATTGGCCGACGCCTCATTCGACGAGATTCTTTCGAACGTCACTACTGGGTAATCCTTACAATTCATCCACATCGTGTGGATAGAGCAGAGAAATACTGCTCAGAATTCACCTGCCGTTCACCGTGTGGTCGGCTCGACATAACCCGGCCTTGTGAGACTTCCTGACTATGTCGTTGGCTACTGAACGCGCTCAAGGGTCGTTACCCGAAAAGCGCGACGTCGTCGTTGTTTATAACAAAGCAGACCGAATCTTTCGTCGTATTGTGACGGCGGGGGCACTGACATCGTTATTGATTCTTGGTGCGATCGGATTCTTTCTCATTTATCGCGGCGCCGAAATTTTCAGTGATTTTGGATTCTCATTTATTACCGGATCCGAATGGTTTATTGGTTCAGAAGAAACTGGAGAATCAGCGATCTTTGGACTCGGTCCCATGCTTGTTGGTTCAGTTGTTGTCTCGCTCATCGCATTGGTTATTGCCGTTCCATTGGCAATTGGTGGTGCTTTGTATATCGAGTTTTATTCTCCCGCAAAGATGTATCGGATTTTTGTGACATTGCTCGACTTGGCAGCTGCGATTCCATCGGTGATTTTTGGTATTTGGGGAATTCAGGTTTTTTCAAGTATCGGAACTCGATGGTCGGTGTTCTTGAATGATTGGTTTGGTTGGTTTCCGTTGTTTTCCGTCGAGTTCGAAAATTTTGGAAGGTCCCCGTTCATCGCTGGGTGTGTTCTTGCATCATTGATCGTGCCAATCACGACATCAATTGCGCGAGAGGTGTTCTCTCGAGTGCCACGAGATCTTGTCGACACTTGTTACGCGCTCGGTAGCACGAAATGGGGAGCAATCAAGACAGTCGTTTTGCCCTATGGCAAAAGTGGAGTTCTTGGTGGGGCAATGCTTGGTCTTGGTCGAGCACTCGGCGAAACGATTGCCGTCTTCCTCTTGTTGAACCTTGTTTTTGATTACAACTTCCGCATTCTGGAATCGGCAGGTGGCAACATCGCATCACACATCGCTAGCAAATTTGGTGAAGCAAGCGAATATGAATTGAAAGCGCTGATTGCTGCTGGTTTTGTCCTGTTCTGTCTCACGTTAGTGGTGAACATGATCGCATCGTTCATTGTTCAGAGAAGTACGAGCAAAAAATGAGTATCACACTTGAGTCAGCGCCAGTCGAACCAACACCCGCTAAGAGTGAGACAACTCCGCAAACTCCGTGGAGTGTTCCGAAGAAAAAACGAGCACAGGATTGGTTGTATTTGACAGGCCTTGCGATCATCGCAGCTGGCATAACGCTATTTACTGGGGTCGCCGGAACTGATGGTTGGGCATTTGTCTTTTTCTTCGTGACTTTGATTTTTTCAGTGGCTCGCTACTGGCGGGCTGATGTCAAACAGCGCAAAAACGCGGTGATGAGCATCGTGATCAAATCGCTAGCTGTGGCTGCATTTGTTCCATGGTTGTCGATCTTCTTTTCACTGATCCAAAATGGGTACAAAGCGATTTACTTTGGTTACTTCACTTCCGATATGCGAGTGACTGGACCCGACGATGACCTCAATTTCGGCGGAGTAGGTCACGCAATCGTCGGATCTCTGATCATGGTTCTCATTGCAACAGTGGTCTCTTTGCCACTGGGAGTTTTTAGCGGAATGTATCTCTCAGAAATTCGCGGACGTTTCTCGTTTCTGGTTCGATTCGTTGTGCAGTCGATGAGTGGTGTTCCGTCAATTGTCGCTGGATTGTTCATTTACGCGACCATTGTCATACCCATGGGCAAATACTCAGGACTTGCGGGGTCAGCGGCACTTGCGGTGCTCATGCTTCCCACGATTGCACGCACATCGGAAGAAGTGCTGAAACTTGTTCCAGATGATTTACGAACCGCTGGTTATGCACTCGGGTCGCGTCAATGGCGCACTGCCGTAATGATTGTGTTGCCAACAGTACGCAGTGGGCTCGTAACAGCAGCAATCTTGGGTGTGGCGCGCGTGATCGGCGAAACAGCACCTTTAATTCTCACATCTTTGTATGCATCAAATTTCCAGTTCAATCCCGTTGAGGGGCCGATTGCGGCCCTGCCGACCTACGTATTTGGCCTCTTGAAGTTGGGAACGGAGTATGCGATTGCTCGTGCTTGGGCAGGCTCACTCGTGCTGATGTTCGTGGTCGCCATTTTGTTTGCACTCGCGCGTTTTATTGGCAACAGAGGACCGCGCGCGTAAGGGTTGGGAGATATCACTTGGACGAGAAAATTAATAACGAAGTAATGGAGGGTGACATGTCATCAACAATGATCGATCAGCGACAGAACACAGAACCAGATGTCAACAAGGGACTTAACTCAAACATCCCACCCATACCTTCTGGACGTGGACTTGAGGCAAGAAACGTTCATGCATGGTTTGGGGATCACCATGCGCTCGCAGATGTCTCACTCGTGTTTCCCGCTCGCACGGTGACGGGTCTTATTGGGCCATCAGGTTGCGGTAAGTCAACTTTTATTCGGTTACTCAACCGGATGCACGAACATATTCCGAAAGCAGCGATGGCAGGGCAAGTGCTACTTGACGGTAATGACGTGTATGCGCCTGATGTAGATCCAGCGGAGATTCGCTTGAAAGTGGGCATGGTATTTCAGAAGCCCAATCCATTTCCATCAATGACGATTCGTGAAAACGTGCTTGCAGGAGTCAAGTTAGCGCATTTAAAACGCAGCAATCATGACGACATCGTTGAAGACTGTCTCACGCGTGCTGGTTTATGGAAAGAAGTAAAAGATCGTCTAAACGCATCGGGTGGATCGTTGTCTGGCGGACAACAGCAGCGATTGTGTATCGCACGCTCACTAGCGGTGGAACCTGAAGTTCTCTTGATGGATGAACCGTGTTCTGCACTTGACCCAGCAAGCACTTTGCGTATTGAAGAGACCATTCGTGAACTGGCAGAAAAAATCACCGTGGTAATTGTGACGCACAACATGCAACAGGCAAGTCGTGTGAGTGATTATTGCGCGTTCTTTCTTACTGATGGCGGCCCGGGTTATCTCGTAGAGGCCAATTCCACAATCAACATGTTCACCAATCCTTTTGATAGCCGTACTGCCGACTACGTGCAAGGAAAGTTTGGGTGAACACAGCGTTTCAAAAGTTCATGTGAACGTAAGGCAGAGTTAGGTCATTCACAATCTGGCGTTCACATCACACAGTTATTTTTTCTTTGTCGGACTCGACAAATGAGGAGAAATAACAAACATGATCAGCTTACGAAAGCGTCTTGCGATTGTCGGTGTGGCCGTTGCGTCATCACTTATCGCAACGTCTGCGGTGCAAGCCGAGACAATCACCGCCGGTGGAGCGACATTCCCCGATCCATTCCTGCAAGCAGCAATTGCTGAATTTAACAAGACCACAGGACACACGCTCACTTACACCGCAAAAGGTTCAAGCGATGGACAAAGTGGTTTCCGTGGCAATACGTACGACATGGGTGGCACTGACTCAGCCGTGTCATCATCTCGCACCCCCAGTTTTGGCTGGACATATGTTCCATACCTCGCAGGTGCAATTGCGATTACGTATCGCCTCGATGAATTGAAAGGCGCACAATTGTCACTGAGCCAGGCGACAGCAGAGAAGATCTTCAACGGTTCGATCACAAAATGGGATGACCCTGCAATTGCGAAGGACATGAAGGAAAATCCGACATGGTCTAACTCAAAAAAGCGTAGCGATTACAAGGGCGCGTCGTCACTTTGGCAAAACGAGCGTCGGTCAGGTGCAGCAGTTGTGACTGTTGCATTGAATCCTTCAGCTGTGAAGAAGGCAAAAGGCAAAAAGGTTGAGGTAGTAGATACCAAGACAAAGAAAGCGATTGCATCATCAACCATTGGACGTAAGAGTGAAATCAAGTTTTCGCTGAAGATTCAGGACGCGGCAACGTATCAAGTCAAAGTTGACGGAAAGACCGTAGCTGAGTACAAGAAAGTGAGCACTCCAAAACTTCCGAACAAGGATATCATTGTTGTGTTCCGTGATGGGTCGGGTACTACCGCAAACTTCACATCCTTTATGAAGAGTGTGAATACTTCTTGGGGTGTTACCAATGACTTCAGTGCGAATATCCCCGGTGGAGTCAGCCAATTCGGCTCTCGCTTTCAGAAGCAAGACACATCGGCGAATCAGTCAAATTATGTAGCTGATACTAACGGTGCCATCGGATACTCCGAAACATCATTTGCATATGATGCGACGCGTCAGTCAAAAGGCCTTCGTGTTGTGTCTTTGAAGAACAACTATGGTCAATACATTCAACCGTCGTCAGACTCGTACAACGCATTTCTTGGAAGTGCCACGGTAGCCGCTAACGGTTTTGTCACCTTCAACTTCGCAGCGAAGACGCGTGGTGCGTATCCAATCGGCGCTGTCACCTACATGTTGGGCAAGACCGCGAAAAGTGCAAAGAGCGACGTTGTTCGTCAGTTTCTCGAGTGGACAGTGAACACCTACGCTCCCACCTATGCAGAAGGTCTCGGATATGTTCCATTATCAGGCGTTATGAAGACCAAGAGTCTAGAAATGGCTGCCAAGGTCAGCGCTAGCTGATCACGGTCTCGTTAGAGAGCACAAGAGGGCGAAGGCTCGGGCGACAGCCCGAGCCTTCGTGTTATGTATGGACGCCAGTAACTGACACACTGGAGCCCATGACAAATCTGAATGACGCCGTGTCATTTACACACGGGCCGGCGATGAAGAACCGTTTCATGTTGGCACCCCTCACTAATCAACAAAGCCATGCTGACGGCACGTTGTCAGAAGATGAGTACCACTGGTTGATGATGCGTGCGCGTGGCGGATTTGGGCTCACGATGACGTGTGCCGCATCCGTGCAAAAAGTAGGCCTTGGGTTTGCTGGACAATTGGGTTGTGATGATGACAGTCACATCGAAGGTCTGACACGTCTTGCTCGCGACATTAAGGACGCGGGAACGCTTGCAATTGTCCAGTTGCATCATGCGGGGAATCGCTCGCCTCGTGAATTAATTGGTGCGGATCCTGTGTGTCCATCTGATGATCCTGAGACCGGTGCGCGTGCGTTGTCCACTAGTGAAGTTGAAAAACTCATCACAGACTTTGTTGCTGCTGCTGTGCGTTGTGACAAGGCGGGATTTGACGGTGTTGAATTGCATGGTGCTCATGGATACATGATCTGTCAGTTCCTGTCGTCGGAGTTGAATAAGCGAACAGATCACTATGGTGGTTCGCTGGAAAATCGCGCACGAGTTCTCATGTCGATTGTTGATGGCGTTCGTTCGTCCTGTCGTGAGGACTTCAATCTTTCGGTGCGTCTATCGCCGGAACGTTTTGGCATGAAGATTGATGAAATTTCCGAGGTGTACGGGTGGCTTGTCGATAGCAAGAAGATTGATTTCATCGACATGTCGCTGTGGGATGTGTTTAAAGAGCCCATCGAAGAAGAACATAAAGGCAAGCGACTTGTCGACATCTTTGTGGCGTTGCCACGTGGCGATGTTCGTCTCGGTGCGGCCGGCAAACTGTATTCAGCTGCTGATGCCAAGCGTGGCATTGATGCAGGGCTGGACATTGCAGTTATCGGACGTGGAGCGATTGCGAACCACGACTTCGCTGCTCAATCAATTGCAAACCCCAACTTCAAGATGCGTGAATTACCAATTCCGCGTCAGGTGTTACGCGACGAAGGGCTGTCGGAAGTGTTCGTTGGGTATATGGGCAACTGGCCAGGTTTCGTCGGCGAATAGTTTTTTAATTTCTCTGTTACGAGAGAATCATTCGAGCAACAAGAATGAAATGGAGACTCGCTGCAATAGTGACGAGAAGATGAAATATTTCGTGATAACCGAAATGTTGCGGCCACGGATTTGGTTTGTGTAATGCATACACAACGGCACCTATTGAGTACACCCCTCCGCCTAAGAAGATGAGAACCGTGTTGGTCGAGTCGAGTGAAGAGATGAATGCCGGGACAACGAGAAGAGCAGACCATCCCGCTGCGAGATAGATCAAAGCATTAATGACATATGGTGAATTGATCCACAAAAGGCGAACTCCAACGCCAATTGCAGTTGCAATCCAAATGTAGATAAGAAGAAACACTTCTGCAGTTCCTGACAAAGCCAAAGTGGTGATCGCCGTGTAACTGCCTGCGATTGCCAAAAGGATTGTTGAGTGGTCGATACGTTTGAGGATTGCTTCAACTCTTCGAGAAAGTGATCCAGAGTGGTACACCGCTGATACCGCGAGCATTGTGGTGACTCCGATGGCGTAGATGATGACCGCGAGACGCTCGGTCCACGACCCAGCAATGATGATGAGCCACGCAAAGAGAGGCACTGCAGCTGTGGCAGCGTGTCGATGAATGTGCCCACGAAAAATGGGACGATGACCTCCAAATCCACTCGGTGGTATCTGAGTTTCGGTCACGCTGCAGTTTCTCATGAATTGTCGTGTGTCGAAAGGGCGATGCGGTGTGTTGCATCTCACGGACAAATCTAATACCCTATGGGGTATGTGTAGAGCAGAGACATGTAAGAAGTGCGGAAAAGCGAGTTGGGCCGGATGTGGTGCCCATGTTGAGCAGGTTCTCGGGGGAGTGCCAGTGGCTGATCGTTGCCAATGCAATACGGTGGGAGCATCATCGCGGAGTTCGTCTTCACGTAAGGGCGTGTTGTCGCGGTTGTTCGGTAAGGAGTAGTCATGAGCACACATACTTTGACAATGGAAAATTTTGAATCAACTGTGATGGCAGATGGCATTACGTTTGTTGACTTTTGGGCGTCTTGGTGCGGACCGTGTCGAATGTTTGCCCCCATCTTTGAAGATGCGGCGACAAATCATCCTGATATCCGCTTTGGGAAGGTCGACACGGAAGAAGAACAACAACTTGCCGGTGCGCTGCAGATTCAATCGATTCCCACGATCATGGCGTTTCGGGATGGTGTGCTACTTCACGCACAAGCTGGTGCGTTGCCCGCAGCATCATTTGAGGAGCTTATTCAGGCGGTTCGCAATGTTGACATGGACGAGGTTCGTCGTCAGATTGATGAACATGAGGCGCAACAAGGCAACAGTTGAGTTCTCATTTGTAGACTGACACGTTGTATGTCAGCGCAAAATGTTCGTGTCGGTCTACTCGCGTATGGGGCAATTGGGCACGAGCACAACTTGGCCGTACAACACACTCAGGGTCTTGAGTTATCTGCTGTATGTGACACCAATCCGGATCGTGTAGCGGCCGCACTAGAGTTGGCTCCCAATGCGGAGGCTTTCTCTGATGCGTCGGCGATGCTGGATAGCAAATCACTTGATCTTGTGGTTATCTCCACTCCGCCCAATAGTCATTATCAGTGGGCAAAGGCGGCTCTACAAAAAGATTTGCACGTTGTACTTGAAAAACCGATGGCACTTACTGTTGATGAGTGCGATGAGTTGATGACACTTGCATCAGAACGAGAAAAACTGTTGGTGGTGTATCAGAATCGTCGATACGACTCTGACTTCGTCACGATGAAACGTCTCATCAAAGGTGGCTCTATCGGTGAAGTATTTCAATACGACAGTTTTGTCGGCGGATATTCTGAGCCATGCACGTACTGGCACTCTGACGCGGCCGTGTCTGGTGGCGCCATTTTTGACTGGGGTAGTCACTTCATTGATCAGATTCTCGATGTGATTACTGATCCGATCGAACACGTGTCGGGTCTCAACCAAAAGCGTCGCTGGATGCATGCCACAAATGCTGATCACGCACACGTCACCATCAATTTTGCAAGTGGGAAACAAGCCACCTTTGTGAACTCTGACTTGGCAGCTGCACGCAAACCTAAGTTTTATGTGCTGGGAACAGAAGGAGCGATCGTTGGGGATTGGAATCCTGCCGCTGAGCCAGCAGTTGCGGACTTGCCAGCAATTTTGACTATTCATCGTGAAGGTGGTGTTTGCGAGAAGGTTGACCTTGATGACGTCGCATCGCATGCATTCCATGCTTCGCTCGCCGACCACCTGCGAAACGGAACAACGATGTCGGTAACCGCGTTGCAGTCACGAAATGTGGTGGGAATTATGCAGGCGGCTGAGCAATCTGCGCTTCAAAACGGCCGTCCAGTTGTGCCCAATGTTCGATAATTACCGGTGATGGACGTTCGCTGGGGCTTTCTCGGGGCAGGGTTCGTTGCTTCTCGGGCAATGGGACCAGCTGCTCACGTGGCGAGTGGTGCCCAGTTATATGCAGTTGCAAGCCGAGATGAGGCTCGCTCTAGAGCTCTTGAGCCGGAAGTTGTTCACGCTCGTTATGAAGATTTGTTGAACGATGACCGCGTTGATGCTGTGTACATCAGTTTGGCAAATCATCAACATTTGGAATGGGTGAGCCGCGCTTTACGTGCAGGAAAACATGTGTTGTGTGAGAAACCGCTGGGGGTCACAGCTAGCGATACGCGTGACATGTTTGATATCGCTACTCAATGCAAGAAACAACTGATCGAAGCAACATGGGTGCGTTGGCATCCACGCTTTCAGCGAATTGTTGAATTGTCAACGTCAGGTGCATTGGGAGAATTGCATCACATTGATACTTCATTCACATCAATGTCTGAAATGACCGACAATTATCGTTTGCATCCTGAAATGGGCGGCGGAGCGCTACTAGATGTTGGTTGTTATCAAGTTCACGTGTGGGTGTCGTTGTTTGAAAGCGCGGTGAATGTCTCAGTGGAAGAAGTACATCGCGAGATGGGCCCTACTGGAATTGATCTCACAACACGAGCACGTGTTGGTCTCGATTCCTATACAACCGCTGCGTCAGTGAGTTCGTTTGCTCTACCAGCATCACAAACTCTGATAATTCGTGGTTCTAATGCAGAGGTGCAAACAGTGCTAGGAGAGGCTTTTACTTCGTGGCGTGAGCCGTCGAGTCTTCGTGTTGGTGATAAGGAAGAGTCGTTTGGTGAGGTTGACGCTTTTGTTGAGATGGTTGAAAATGTCAGCGCCTATCTACGAGATGGAACTGGTTGGGTGTTCCCGTGGGATCAGACTCTACGAGTTGCCGAGATAGTTGACGCCATCGCCTCGCACTAGACGGAAGGCGATCTCACGTAAAGATGTTCTTGTTGTGGAGATCAATGATTCGATCTTGGTCGTAGTGCAACATGGTACGTAGCACCTCATCAGTGTCTTCATTGAACATTGGAGCACGTCGAGTCACATTCGCGGGAGTCGCACTCAATGTGATGCGAGAATTTTCTACGGTGACTTCTCCGTGCAATGTGTGAGGAATCTTCACAAAATGATTGGTGTGCGTATATTGCTCATCCACCAAACATGCATCGGAGTGTTGCACGCGGTGTGCTGGTATTCCTGCATCAATGAGTGCGGTTTCCACGTCAGCCACAGACCGCCGGGATGACCAATTGCTGATCATTGTGTGCAAACGTTCTTGGTGTTGTCGACGGTCGTGATAACTCATCCCGACCAGATCAATACGCCCAATGATTTTTGCCAGTCGTTTCCAATCATCGTCATCTCGGCATGCAATGGCAATCCACGTGTTATCTCCTTCACATGGAAACACACCGTGAGGTGTCATGTACGGGTCGCTATTGCCCATGCGATCTTGCACAACGCCGTTCACGGTGTAATCGAGAATTGCGGGTGTAAGAAAATGTGACGCGGATTCTGCTTGAGAAAAGTCCAAGTATTGACCAACGCCGGTGCGTCGCTGATGGTCAATCGCTGCGATCAGTGCACATGCTGCAAAACGTGGAGATGGGTAATCGGTGTATGCCCCAAATGGGCCACATGGCGGTCGATCAGGCCATCCGGCGAGATGGTAAAAACCGGCGATCGCTCCTCCTGCTGTTCCATAGCCCGCATACGCACCGAGTGGACCGTCTTGGCCGAACAAACACGTCGACAGCATGATGAGCGAGGGGTTGATGGAACGTAAGCGATCAAAGTCGAGACCTAATGACCGTCTCCCGCGTGGCGAAAATGACTCAATCAACACATCGGCCCATGCCACGAGATCATCCAACACTTCGCGACCTTCCGGCGTCGCGAGGTTCAACATCATTCCCTTTTTCCCGGTGTTCATTGAAAAATACAAACCGGCATATTCCGGTTCTTTTTGGTCGTTCAGATATGGACCAACAGACCGCGCCGCGTCTTGGCGCGAACCTGTTTCGATATGTACAACTTCTGCCCCGTAGTCACACAACATGCGCGCAGTTGATGGACCAGAAATTGCCCATGTCAGATCGAGCACTTTCAAACCAGCAAACGGTGCCTGACGTGTTGTTAACGACGCAGTTGTAGTACTCGGTGGACTGAGATGCATTCGAATGTCATCGGCATGCTCATTAAGTCGTGGTGCTCGTTCGAGAGCAGGAATATCTTGATCGCTGAATTTCACGTACAGTCCTGGGACTGTGATCGCTTGAGGTGATAACAACTGATCTTCTACTGAATCCCAAAAATCACGATGGGCATACTGGGGATTCTCAAGAACATCTTTTGGTGTTGCAATCGGAGCTGTTAACAGTTTGTATTCGATGGCGTGTTGTAGAAGTTCGGCTTTTGTATGCGCCATGCAATAGGCGGTAACTGCTGCCGTGAGTTCTTGATATCTTTCGATGGGTACTTTCCCAGTGAAAATGTCAGTGCCCCATGCGACAAGATCTTCATTGTTCATGCTTTCGTCAATGAATCCTTCGTCATACAAGACTTGAAGTAAACGTTGTGCATGTGGTCCGAATGAGGGCCCAAACAACACCATATTGTTGACGTAGCCGTCAGCACATGGGTATACGAATTGAAAATCAATACCGTTTGCGTGGGAGCCACCACTTGTTCGTAGCGCAAGTGGAGCGTTATACGCCGATGTGAATACGTGTCCTTGTGTGGTGACTGGTAAGGAACGATGAGCGGTTGTTTCAACGTGTTGTCCAAAACCGCTTGATTCACGTTCCATCAACGCGATTAAGGCGCCCACTGCCGCGTCAGACGATGCGTGTAGGAATGCCTGCGGAAGAGAGATACGTACAGGCGGTCGATCGATGTCTCCCGTGAGAATCATCTGACTGCTTGACGCAACGAGCGTGAGATCCGTGGCTGGCCAGATCGCCTTGGGTCCTGTACGTCCAAAAGCTGAGATAGATACAACAACTAGTCGCGGGTTGATGCGTTGCAACTCAACAAGATCAATGTCAATCGCGCCACTTTCAAACAGAACATCAGCGGTGGCAATGATGCTGAAGAAGGTGTGTAGGTCGTTTGTGTCCTCGAGGTCTAGCGCAATGCTCTTTTTTCCACGGTTGTAGGCCCAGAAGGTGAGAGAGTTTTCGGGAGATTCGCAGTGTTGAGAAAAAGGTCCCACAAAACGAGCATGTGAACCGTCAGGTGGTTCCACCAAAACGACCTCCGCACCAAGCGTGCCAAGAAAGTGGGAGGCGGGATGGCCACGTTCATCACAGATGTCCACCACTTTGTAATGCGAGAGCATTGCAGCACTATAAAACATCAATTCCTCTCTATTAGCGTGGAGACGTGGTGCTGTCATGAACGAATCGATGCAAATGGTGAAACGCGCATTGCTACAGGTGGATGCGCAGTTGTGTGCGTTCATTGAAGATGAAGCACTGCCGGGAACTGGTATCGAGGCAGACCAGTTCTGGGACGAGCTATCTGCCTTAATTTCTGACTTCACCCCTCGTAATCGGGGCCTACTCGAACGCCGCGCGCAATTACAAGCGCTAATTGATCAATGGCATCGCTCCCATGACGTGTTTGATCTCGACGAGTATCGGACGTTCTTGTACGACATCGGGTACATCGTTGCGCCCGGGCCACCATTTTCCGTGACAACAAATAGTGTTGATGACGAGATTGCACACATCGCAGGACCGCAACTGGTTGTCCCGGTAACCAATGCGCGATACGCACTGAATGCTGCAAACGCTCGTTGGGGCTCTCTGTATGACGCTTTGTATGGAACGGATGCTTTGGGTGACACACCAGTCGGCGACGGGTATGACCCAGAGAGAGGTAATCGTGTCATTGCGTGGGTGCGTTCATTTCTCGACGAGGCGCTACCACTTCAAGAGGGATCGCACCGCGATGCCACCGCGTATGCCGTGGTGAATGGGGACCTACATATCACTATGGGTGATGCGGCAACGCATTTGGCAGACCCAGATGCGTTCGTTGGTTACATCGGTGATCCAGCGCAACCAACTCACATTTTGTGTGAACATCACGGGCTCGGTATCGAAATAGTCATCGACTCATCACATCCGGTGGGGAAAACAGATCGTGCTCACATCGCAGATGTTGCTCTCGAATCAGCAATCACAGCGATTATGGATTGCGAGGATTCTGTTGCCACTGTCGATGGGGCAGACAAGACCAATGCGTATCGCAATTGGTTGGGATTGATGAAAGGGACGTTGTCTGCGAATGTTTCCAAAGATGGCCACACATTTACTCGCACGTTGAATCCCGATCGAGTATTCCTCTCCGCCGACGGCTCAAAAGTTGTGCGTCCTGGACGTTCACTTATGTTGGTGCGCAATGTTGGACACCTGATGACAACACCAGCAGTGTTGGACAAAGACGACAACGAAGTGTTTGAAGGCCTCCTTGATGCAGTTGTCACCGTGTTGTGTGCACTTCACGACTTCCGACGAACAGATGACACGTACCGCAACTCACGTGCAGGATCTGTGTATGTGGTGAAACCAAAGATGCATGGTCCAGACGAAGTGGCTTTCACCAACGACATTTTCTCGCGTGTCGAAGAAATGTTGCAGTTGCCAGCGGACACAATCAAAGTCGGGATCATGGATGAAGAACGTCGCACAACAGTGAACTTGGCTGAGTGTATTCGTGCGGCGTCTTCACGTGTCGCGTTCATCAACACAGGTTTTCTTGATCGAACCGGTGATGAGATGCACACCTCAATGTACGCAGGTCCGATGGTGCGAAAAAATGAAATGCGGTCAAGTACTTGGTTGCAGGCGTACGAGAACTGGAATGTAGACACCGGCCTGGCATGTGGGCTCGTAAGTCGAGCGCAAATCGGCAAGGGCATGTGGGCCGCGCCTGACTTAATGTCAGCGATGCTGGTTCAGAAAATTGCCCATCCAAAAGCTGGGGCAAATTGCGCGTGGGTTCCATCACCAACTGCTGCAACATTGCACGCAACGCATTATCACCAGGTCGATGTCCACGAGAGACAAAGAGAACTACTTGCATCATTGCAAGCCAATGGTCCGCGCGCCAGTATCGATGATCTTCTTCAGATTCCCATTGCTGTTAATCCGGAGTGGACTGAACAAGACATTCAAGAAGAGCTTGAAAACAACGCACAAGGAATTCTCGGGTATGTCGTGCGTTGGATTGATCAAGGAGTGGGTTGTTCGAAAGTGCCTGACATCAACAATGTTGGGCTAATGGAGGATCGAGCAACGTGTCGCATTTCGTCACAACACATGGCGAACTGGTTGCTCCACGGCATCACGACATCCGATCAGATTCGTGAGATCTTCCGGAAAATGGCGGCTGTCGTGGATACACAAAATGCAGGTGATCCGGCGTATAAACCGATGGCACCGGCGTGTGATGGGCCAGCGTTTCAGGCGGCCATACAACTTGTGTTCTCAGGTGTGGAACAACCGTCGGGGTATACCGAGCCCATCTTGCATGCACGACGACTAGAGAAAAAGAAGTCTCAATGAATCTGAAGAAAAGGACAGTGTCAACATGACAATTCTCACTCTTGCCCATGCTCGCGCAATTATCTCGGGAGCTTTATCACACCGAATGTCTGAGGATTACAACCCATTGTGTGTCGTTGTGATTGATGCAGGTGGTCATGTTATTGCGTGTGAGCGTGAGGATGGCGTAGCGAATAGACGATTCGATGTTGCACTCGGGAAGGCGTACGGGGCCGTTTCCATTGGTGTTAATTCACGCACACTCGGTGTAATGGCGGTAGATCGTCCGCACTTCATGAATGGAGTGACGGCAGCAATTGGTGGGTCACTTGTTCCTGTTGCGGGCGGGGTCCTCATTGTTGACGGTGGGCGTACGATTGGTGCCGTGGGTGTTTCTGGAGATACGTCAGACAATGATGAAGCAGCCGCAATCGCCGGCATTCTCGCAGCTGGTCTGACCGCGTCGGAAAAGTGAGCACATCGTCTCGATCCTCTCTTGTCCACCGAGTTCGCTCAGTGGTCTTGCGGAAACGTGATCATCATGCGGCCTTGCCAGACGCAATTGATGAATTGTTGTACGCAGATCTCGTTTCATTGTTAGGAACGGATCGCGTGCGCGTTGACGGGGCAGAGCGAGCATTATTGCGGCGCGATGCATCACTATTTGATAGTGGAGTTGCCGGCCCAATTTGTTTTCCGTTGAACACACGTGAAGTTCAAGAGATTGTGCGGATCGCTGTGAAGCACGATCGCGCCGTGGTGCCACGTGGAGCAGGTACTGGTCTTGCAGGAGGTGCTATTCCACTTGGCGCACCTGTGGTGATCTCAATGGCACGAATGAATCGCATTCTTGATATTGATTTTGATGCACGAGTTGTGTGGGTTGAGCCCGGCGTTGTGAATCTTGATCTCACGAAATACTTACAACCGAAGGGCTTTCACTTTGCTCCCGACCCATCAAGTCAGCAGGTGTGCACCATCGGTGGGAACGTTGCGAACAACTCCGGTGGCCCGCATTGTCTTGCGTATGGCATCACGAACGCCCACATTGTCGCTATGGAAGTGGTGTTGCCAGACGGTGAAGTGGTGATGCTTGGGGGACTCGATGCTGAACCACTTGGGTATGACTTACGCGGTGCGTTTGTCGGCGGCGAAGGAACTCTCGGTATCGCGACACGTATCGCGGCGCGTATCACACAAAATGCTCCCGCTGTACGCACGCTGTTGATGTCGTTTGATGACGTACGCCATGCTGCCAATACCGTGAGCGCCGTTATCGCAGCTGGCATCGTTCCAGCAGCAATGGAAGTAATGGATCAACTCATCACACAAGCAGCCGAAAACTATGTACACGCCGGTTATCCAACCGATGTCGCTGCAATTTTGCTGGCCGAAGTTGATGGATTGCCCGCCGGCGTGGAAGTCGATGCCGAAGCAATCGCGCGCATAGGACGAGAACAGGGTGCAACAGAAGTACGCCTTGCTCAAGATGACATCGAACGTGCGTTGTTGTGGAAAGGTCGCAAGACGGCTTTTGGTGCTGTTGCCCAAATTGCCCCGGATTATTACTTGCATGACACTGTTGTGCCACGATCAAAACTCGCTGACGTGCTCGCACAGACGTACACGATTGCTGAGAAACATGGTTTACAGGTGATGAATGTGTTTCATGCGGGAGATGGAAATTTGCATCCATTGCTGTTGTTTGATGCGCGTGAACCAGGAGCAATTGATCGTGTGCACGCTGCTGGAGCAGACATTGTTGCAGCGTCACTTGAGGCAGGCGGTGTGTTGTCGGGCGAACATGGAATCGGAGTAGAGAAACAGTCCTACATGTCGAAACTGTTCACCGATGACGATCTCGATCATCAAAATCGTTTACGTCAGGCTTTTGACCCACACTGTCGTGCAAATCCCGGGAAGGTGTTGCCCACTGGGCATAGCTGTGCCGACATTCAGATCTTGACCAACGTGCCAAAAGGTGTGTGGGTATGACCGCACCACTTCTCACATCAGACAAAGTGCTGGTTGATTTTGCAACCGAAGTGGGTGAGAGCGGAGCGATTGCTGTCGAGGGTCGTCGCACTCGATGGAATCGTGGGGGCGTACTCGCTGAGGGAACTCGTGTTATTAGTGCACCATCGGGGATTGTCGACTTTCAGCCACACGAAATGATCGTGACGGTGCGCGCGGGGACAACTGTCGCTGACCTGGAGGCGACACTTGCCGAACGTGGTCAACGAAGCGCGCTTCCCAATCGCGGAGGCACTGTGGGTGGTGCGTTGGCAGTGGGGGAAAACCATCTTGCCGTGTTGGGTCGGGGAATGTTGCGTGCAGCACTTCTTGAAGTTCGATATGTATCGGCTGAGGGAAAACTCATTCGCGGTGGTGGACCAACCGTGAAGAACGTGACGGGTTTTGACATTCCTCGCATCATGGTTGGGTCGCTCGGAACTCTCGGCTGTATTGCCGAAGTTATCTTGCGCACAAATCCAATACCGGCACAGTCTCAATGGTTTGAAGCGCACGGAGTCAATCCCTTTGAAGTGCGTGATGCGATCTTGCGACCCGGCGCGGTCTTGTGGAATGGAACCACAACGTCTGTGTTGTTGGAGGGACATGCTGTCGATGTTGCCGATCAACTTCAAGCGTTGAATCGCATTGGGAAGTTTTCTGAAGCTAATGGAGAACCTGATTTGCCGGTACATCGATGGTCGTTGACGCCCGCTGACCTTCGGAATGTCACACGCCACGACACGGGGTCATTCGTGGCCTCAATTGGTGTCGGGATTGTTTTTGCGGACAAGCCTCAACCACAACGGGAAGTATCTGCTACAACGCGAACCGTGAGTGAACGATTAAAGGCAAACTTTGACCCGACTGGCCGTTTGAACCCCGGTCGATGTGCGTGGGAGTTGTAATGGATCTTCACATTAATGATGACGAATTAAATGCCTGTGTGCAATGTGGATTGTGCTTATCGTCTTGTCCCACATATCGCGTCACTGGTGATGAGACGTATTCTCCAAGAGGTCGCATTGCTTTAATGCGACAAGTGCAATTACATGATGCACCGTTAACTGACGAAGTCTTGCGATCATTCGAGACGTGTGTGCAATGTCGGGCGTGCGAACCAGCATGTCCGTCAGTTGTGCCGTACGGTCGATTGATTGAAGCAACACGTCACACGCTTGCCGACACAGGAAAATCAACCCCATGGTGGCAACGTGTTGCGTTCATGCCACTGTCGCATCCACGATTGTTGCGAGTTGGGTCAGTGGTCATCGGCATTGCACAACGCCTTCATCTCGTGCCAAAACGATTTGGTTTAAGTGTGCGCATCCCGCTTCGTCAACAACCACTTGAGTCATCTGGTCGAGACGTCTACCTGTTCACCGGATGTGTAATGGATGCGTGGCAACGCGATGTTCATCATGCTGCACAGCGTGTGTTGGAAGCTGCTGGTTTCGGTGTGACTCCAACGGGTGATCTTGCGCCGTGCTGTGGTGCACTTCATTCACACGCTGGCATGTTGGATTCAACAAAGGCGTTTGCGCAGAGCATGATGTCGTCGCTCGCACCTGACGTGCCAATCATTGTCGATTCAGCAGGATGTGGTGCCGCGATGAAGGATTACGGACACTTACTGGGGACACCGGAGGCTCAGGCATTTTCACAACGGGTGTTTGATGTTCAGGAGTTTCTTGCCAAGCACGTGGACAAGTTGCCACGGGTATCTCCAATTGAAGCGCGCGTCGCAATTCAAGATCCGTGTCACCTGCGACACGTACAACGTGTGCATGAGGCAACACGAGCGGTCTTACGACCATTTGTCAGCAGTGTTGTCGAGCTTGATGATGATGGATTGTGCTGTGGAGCGGGTGGTGCGTATTCGGTGCTTGAACCAGAGATGGCAGGCAAGATTCGCCAGCGCAAAGTTGAATCAATCACTCGCGCATTGCCTGATGTGGTTGCGAGTGCAAACCCTGGTTGTTCGATGCACTTGGCAGCGGTCGGTGTTGCGGTGATTCATCCGGTGCAAATCATTGATCGCGCCATCAGCGGTCGGCGCGACCTCCGCCTCTAATTCAGGGCCCTTTTCGTACCTCGACGCGACCGAACTGGAGCGAGCCCGCCCTGTCTTCAGGCACATCTCATTAATTACGACAAAGTTGACGAAATTTGTCGGATTTTGTAATGTTGACCGCTAGAGTCAACAATTAATTCCACGTAAGCCCTGGAAATACAGGGTTTCAGCAGAACCAAGGAGCCCCACATGCCTTTATTTCTCACAGAAATCAGCCTTTCGGGAGATGTCGATGCAGTGCTGTCGGCCGTTCAGTCTGCGGTGCAGGCGGGCGCTGGCGAGGTCATTGAGGTGCAGGTGACTGCGGACCGCAGTCAGGCTTTTGTGATCGTGGAGGCGCAAGATTCCGCCAAGGTGTCGAAGTCACTCAGTGGCGCATCAATTGCGGCCAGCGAACTTGCTCCCGTGCGATTGGTTGGCGCAGATCTTGAACAGGTGAAAGCCACACGTCCTGCGTCTGGCTATCTCGTTGAGTGGGATATTCCTGCCGGCATCACGATGGATCAATACCTTGCTCGCAAGAAAGAAAAGTCTCCGTTGTATGCACAAGTTCCAGAAACAACATTTCAACGCACCTACGTACGCGAAGACATGTTGAAGTGCTTGTGCTTCTATGACGCACCCGATGAAGCAGCAGTAGTGCGGGCTCGGGAAGTGGTGAGCACACCTATCGATCGTCTCCACAAACTTGATAACTCATTTGTGAATAGCAATGAGTAACGGACTCAACGTTTTTTCCGCACGCCACAGTGTGTCGGCTGACGTGCTTGACCGTGTTGCTGAGTTAGCGGTGTCAGTGGATTGTGATTCCACCGCTGATCGTCGTCCGATCTTGCGCGAACTTGCATCAACAGGTGTATTAGATCTCGGTTTGTCAGATTCCGATGGCACACATCTTGACCAAGTTCGTATTCTTGCCGAGCTTGCTGGCGCATGTATGACAACTGCGTTCAGTGCGTGGGCTCATCGTATGACGGTGGAGTACTTAGTGCGTCATGGTGGCGATGGAGTTGCTGATTCGGCTCGCGCGGTGCGCTCTGGCGAACGCCCTGGTTCCACAGCGATGGCCGCAACATTTCGCGCAGCAACAGGACAAAACGAGTTGACAGTGACACTGAGTCGTGATGAAGACGGCGTGCTGCGTGCAAATGGATTTATTTCGTGGGCGAGCAACTTGTATGACAATGCAGTTGTAGTCACCGGAATGTTGTTTGAGGGCACACGACGAATCGTCGCGTTCGACCTAGGTCAAGACGGTGTAGAGGTGCTACCGGCAGAGGGTCTGTTGGCACTTGATGCTTCAAAGTCGGGCGCTGTACGTCTTGAGAACGTTGTGATCGAGTCATCTCGTATCTTTGACGTTGATTTCAATGCGTTCGTGAAATCGGTCCGCCCAACGTTCTTGACATTTCAAAGTGCGTTTTGCGTGGGGCTTGCCGCAGCATCATTGTCTGCAATTCATGAGCTAAGCGGGGTCGCGGTTTCACTAGCGGAACCACTGGCAGAACGCCGTGCAGATTTGGCACGAATCAGCAATGAAGTAGAGCAAGTCGCGCTATGGCTAGATGACCGTTCCGGCGAATCTCCCTATCACGTTGTGAAGATGCGCCTTGACGCGGCACACCTCGCTACAGCAGCGACACAGTTAGAGCTAGCGATTCGCGGTGGTCAGGCTTACGGTGCAAAGACCGCAACGGCTCGACGTGTGCGCGAAGCACTTTTCCTTCCAGTCCAATCACCAACAGAGGCGCAATTGCAATGGGAACTTCAGCAGTATTCCGCATAGACGATCTATCTGTATCGCTGGGTCAACCCCAGGTTGAGATACTCCGTGGCATCAGCATCGACGTCTTGCATGGTGAAACTCTTGCTCTTGTAGGAAAGAGTGGCTCTGGCAAAAGCACGTTGGTGGGCACGCTGTCTGGTTTGCTGTCGCCATCGGGCGGAATGATCCATCGTTCACAAGGCCGTCACGGTGACTTACGAACCGCAACTGTATTTCAAACAGCCCATCTGTTTCCGTGGTTATCCGCTGTTGACAACGTTGCATTGAGTCTACGACTTCGCAATCATCCATCTCGTATTCGCGCAAAGGCCGCGCGTCGTCGTCGCGCTGAAGAAATCATGGACGTACTCGGAATCGCAGAGTTTGCCCACCGTCGCCCACATGAGTTGTCTGGTGGTCAACAACAGCGTGTTGCTATTGCTCGCGCAGTTGCTGCCGAACCAGATGTGCTGTTGCTTGACGAACCATTTTCTGCATTAGACGTTGCGACTCGTGCGTCGTTGCAGGAATGGTTAGTGGAACACCGCCATGATCTTGCTCCAACGGTTCTCCTCGTAACCCACGACCTGTCAGAAGCACTGTACGTTGCAGACCGCATTGCATTGTTATCAAGTGACAGTGGATCTTTGCAGGTGTGGACATCTGATGTCCGTAATCGCGAACAAGTCACTCACAGTTCTGTTCGTGCAGAAATCGAACGTCAATTTTTCGCCGCCACGAATTAATCAGTCCTACTCATCACACATTCATCCGCCTACAAGAAAGCCAACATCATGCTGTTCTCATCATCCACACCTAATCGTCGTGACTTCTTACGCGTTGCCGGACTGACCGGTCTTGCAGTTGCCGGTGGATCGAGTTTTCTCGCGGCGTGTGGGGGAGGGTCATCATCGACTGATACGACGGCAGCTTCTGGAGTTGTGCCCTCACTGGGCGCGTTGTCGGTGGGATATCTCCCAATCACTGATGCGTCACCACTTCTTATTGCACATGCAAATGGCGCCTTAGCAAATCAGGGCTTTACACCGTCAGACCCTGTGATGTTTCGCTCATGGGCAGATCTTGTTGAAGCATTCCAAGGTGGTTCGGTAGATGTTGTGCACATGTTGATGCCACTTGCTGTGCAGCTGCGTTTTGGTGCGCAGTTGCCGCTCAAAGTTGTGGCGTGGAACCACACCAATGGTTCTGCACTAACGGCGGCAGAACGCATCAACTCGGTGACAGATCTTGCTGGTGAGACCGTTGCGATTCCATTCTGGTGGAGCATTCACAACGTTGTGTTGCAGAAGTTGCTTCGTGCAAATGGCATCGAACCAATTTTGCAGGGCGATGCTTCGAAGGCAGACAAGACCACGAAGTTGGTTGTATTGCCACCCGCTGACATGGTGCCAGCGCTTGCGTCGGGATCAATTGCTGCCTTCATCGTGGCTGATCCATTCAACGCATTGGCGGAAACAACTGAGGCAGGCAAGATCCTTCGCTTCACAGGAGATGTGTGGCGTGATCACGCATGCTGTGTCACGGTGGTATCAGAGGATTTCGTAGCTAAAACAGATGCGGCCCAAGGTCTTGTCAACGCATTGGCATCTGCACAGTTGGCGATCACTGCAGATCGTCTTGCGGCAGCAAAGCAATTGTCTGAAGGTGGCTACTTGCCTCAACCGCTACCTGCAATCGAGCGCGCGTTGACCCACTATGTGTTAGATGAGTATGAGCCAACTGGTGCAATTCAAAACAGTGAGTGGGGATCAGAGCGCATCGGATTCCAACCATATGCTTTCCCCTCTTACACCACGGAGTTGATTTCCGCATTGCGTGAAACTCGTATCGATGGTGACTCTGCATTCTTGGCAAATATTGACGATGCAACTGCTCACGCAGAGTTAGTGCAAGAAGGTCTTGCGCAGAGTGCAATCGAAGCAAATGGTGGAGCATCGGCATTTGGTCTCGCATCGTTTGAACGTGTGGAGACCATTGCACCGTGAGGTTGCAGCGTTTTGTAATTCGCATCATCACTATTGCAAGTGCGATCACTTTGTGGTGGTTTCTCACTGCGGTCGTGTGGGCGGACAATCGCGTCTTAGCGAGCGTTGGTCCGGGTGATGCAATTCCAGCGATGTGGGACATGCTGACCAGCAGTGACGGTTGGTCAGATATTCGTGCATCTCTTGGTCGCCTATTGCTCGGATTATTGATTGCGTTCGTTATTGGCGTTCCGCTCGGCATTTTGTTCGGGTCGTATCCGGCTGTGGAAGATGCCGCTACTCCGATTGTCAACTTCTTACGAATGATCTCGCCACTTGCCTGGGCACCACTTGTGATCGTCGCATTTGGAGTGGGAACCAAACCAGTGGTGTATCTCATTGCCATTACCGCTGTGTGGCCACTTGTTTTGGGTACGTCAGCTGGCGTGCGAGCAATTCAGCCCGGGTGGAGAGCTGTTACGACTTCACTTGGTGCAACAAGCAGTGAATCATTGCGATTGGTGACGGTTCCTGCGGTGCGCGGACATGTACTGACCGCACTGCGTCTTGCGCTTGGCGTTGCATGGATCGTTCTTGTTCCCGCAGAAATGTTGGGTGTTGATTCAGGTCTTGGATATGCAGTGTTAAATGCGCGTGATCAATTGGATTACGCCGCACTTGGCGGCGCAGTACTACTGATCGGTGTCATTGGTTTTGTCCTCGACACAATTTTCCGAACAGTGTTGACACCTCAATAGATTGCTCTATCGAGACTCAGTACTTCGGATAGGTGTCCGTCATCAATAGAACGTAGGAGTTCAGTTGAGTCATGAACTGATGGACTTTGTTCAAGAAGTTAAACATTCCCTGTGGTTGTTTCCCGCTGATGATGATTGCAAACCAGCAGATAATCGTGACGATTAGGGCACCGATGAGAATAAAAAAACTGATGATCAAAGCTGGTATTGCCCAAATAATGCGGAAGAAATTGCTGAGGCGTTTTGCTTTTTGTTCATAGGTAAACGAAAACGTCGTTGGTTCACCGTTTGGTTCAGCACTAATGTTTGGCCACTTGTCAAACATGAGGCTCCAATACGCGTTCACACGAGCTGCGTAGGCAAGCCAGGCGTTTTGAAGTTTCCAAATACCTTCATTCCGTTTCCCCGTAAACAAAATGATCCACCATTGAACAAAGGCGAGTATTTGAGCGAGGTACTGCCATGCACTCATGATGATGTAATGCGGAATAACAAGAATCCCGCGAAAGAGGTTGGTGACTCGGCTACGTGGTTCGGTGTATGTCACCGAGAACTGTGCTGCTGACATGCGGTCAGAGTAGTGGATCAAAAAGACACTGAAGTCAGATCCCGGGCTACCACAACATTTTGTGTGTAACCGCCACGGCGGACATCATCAATCCACTCAGATTCCGCTTCAGTCGTCTGTTCAGGCGATGGAATGAGGTGTGTGAGAACCAGGGTGGGAACCCCCGCACGTTGTGCAAGTCCGCCGACCTGAACTGAGTCCGAGTGGTAGGCGATGAGATGCTCAAGATGAGGCATTGTGTCCACAAACTGACGAAGTACATCAACGCGCATTGCTTCATGCACTAACACGTTTGCACCACGCGAAAGCACTTCAACTTCTTCACACACTTGTGTGTCGCCAGAAATCACCACGGCGCCATCGGGAGTCTCTACGCGATACGCAACGGCCGGAAGCACGGGTTCGTGATGTACTGATGTGGCGAGTACACATACTCCAGCGTCGTCATTACGCCATACCTCAAAAATTCCATCACGTACATCAAACGAGTGAATCTCGGGTGCTGGGTTATCTGTGCGTCCAACATGTGATTGGCGGATCTCAATGTCTGCTTGCCACGGATCGAGAATGTGTTCAAGGAAATACACCGACGGACCTTGTGGCGCATACACAGGCAGTGGTGTGAACTTTCCATGTCGCTCAATCCAGCGAGTGAACAACACATCGGTGAGCCCGACAAGGTGATCAGAGTGGTGATGGGTCACGAACAATGCAGATAATTGATGTGCTGCAACACCGGCCTCAGCGAGACGCAGTGTTGTTGCTCTTCCTGCATCAAATTGCAAACGGACTTTGTTGTGAGTGACAAGAACGCCTGCACCCGCACGACCTGGTGCAACGTGTGGAACGCCGGTTCCTGTGATGGTGACTGTTGTGGTCATGTTGTTTCGAGGGCGGTCAGAGGTTCAGATGCAATGATTTGTTGTGCTGGCAATTCCGTCAATAGATGACGTCAATACGTCTCCGGGTTTCAGAAACATTGCCGGCTTGCGGGATACGCCAACTCCGCCTGGAGTTCCTGTAAAAATCACGTCACCAGGTAGCAACTGCACAATTCCAGACAAATACGAAATGATTTCTGGAACTGAGAAGATGAGATCGTTTGTCAATGTGTCCTGCACAACCTCGCCGTTAAGTGTGCATGTCATGTGTAGCGAATCTCGATTAGCGATGTCGCGTGCATCAGTCAGCCAGGGACCAAATGGTGAGTAATTCTTTCGACTCTTGCCAAGACTGAATTGTGGAGGCTGACTCGCGAATTGAAGAGCACGATCACTGATGTCTTGACCAACCGCAATTCCCGAAACATGGTCCCATGCATCTGCAACTGCGATGTCGCGTCCACCAGTAGAGATCACCACAACCAGTTCCACTTCCCAGTCAACTTTGTCGCCACCGAGAGGGATGTCAACGTTTGGTCCTGCAATAGATGAGGAGTACTTAGTGAAAGTAAGTGGTTGGGTGGGAATTGGCATTCCACTTTCTTCTGCGTGTGTTCGGTAATTCAGTCCGATACCAAACACTTGGAGCGGCCAAGGTGATGGGGCATCGAGTTCAGATACATCGCATGGAGTGCCAGCATCAGTGATCGTCGACGCGAAATCTCGCACCTCGTCCCAGCGACGAAACGCCTCGATGGGTTCGGGGGAAAAGCGACCACCGCTGGCATTTGAAAGGTCAACAAGATGGTTGTCGGCGCCGACCATGATCTGGGCACGACCCTGACGGCAAGCAAAACGGAAAGTCATATAAATGGACTATAGTCGGTTTTAGTCAAGTGACTAAGACCGTTCCCTGACCTAGACCCCCTGGGTCAGTGGATCAGGTTGTATGAGAAAGGACGCAGACATGGCTTCTCCCATCAAGTTCGCACACCTTGTATTAAAGACGCGACAGTTCCCCGAGATGGTCGCGTGGTGGAAGGACTTCCTTCAAGCTGACGCACGACATGAAAACGACTTCATTGCGTTCTTGTCATATGACGACGAGCACCATCGTCTCGCAATCGTGCATCTGCCACATTTGCAAGACGCACCACGCGACGCTGTTGGTGTTGAACATTTCGCGTTTACGTACGCCACACTTGATGATCTGTTTGATCAATACGAACGGATGAAAGCAAAGGGTTACACACCGTATTGGACGATCAACCACGGCATGAACTTCTCTGCATACTTCCGCGATCCTGACGACAATCAAGTGGAAGCACAAATTGACGCAATGACTGTCGATGAAGCGGAAGCTTTTATGGCTGGTCCCGTGTTTGCAGAAAATCCGATTGGCATCAATGTTGATTTTGATGCATTGATTGCGCGACGTCGTGCTGGTGAGTCGGTGGAGTCAATTGTCAACTACGCAACTTCTGGTCAATGACAACTACTCATACCAGTGACGATGTCTCGCGGGAATCGCGTCGAGGTCGACACGATGCTGAGGAACGACTAATAGCCGCAGCAGCTGATCTGTTGGGTGAGATTGGGCCACGCGCGATGAGTGTTCGGCTTATCGCCGAACGTGCTGGGGTTAATCATGGTCTTGTTCATCACTACTTTGACGGCAAAGAAGGATTGTTGCGCGTAGCAATGTCACGACTTGTTGATGAACATGCAAAATGGGTCGCGGAACGATCTGCCGGCGACCCCATTCCCACACCGTTTGGTCTTCGCGAGGACCAACGGTATTTGCGAGCTGTTGTACGCGCGATGTTGGATGGCGAAGTCGAACTTGCGCAAATGGAGTTAACAAACAACGTTTCCGTTCCTCGTCGTGCAATGCAACACATCTCCGAGATGGCAGGACTCTCTGAACCCAATGTGCAATTGAAGGCCGCGATGGCCGTGACCATGGCATTGGAGATGGGGTGGGCGGCATTGGAGCCATTTATCTTTGCGGTCACTGATACAACCTCTGAAGAAGTGGATGAAGTTCGATCAGAAGCACGTCGTATTCGCCGTGACATGGTGTCGCAGTGGCTGGAGAAATTGTGATCGCCGTTGACACCGTCATTATCGGAGGTGGCCCCGTTGGATGTTTGCTCAGCGTGCTCCTGTCCGACATGGGAGTCACAAATGCGGTCATTGATCGCGATTTAGAACCGTATCGATTGCCGCGCGCCATTGTGATGGATGACGAGGCGCAACGAATCTTCTACGACCACGGAATGGGCGAGTGGTTGCAGTCCAATACAACTCCACTTGAAGCAGCAGATTTTGTTGACGCGGATGGGAAGCGGATCATGGGAATGGAAGTTCCGCCCGTGGGCCTGCAGGGAGTGCCACCAGTGGTGTGTCATTTTCAACCCGATATTGACACGATGTTGCGACAAGAAGCACAGTGGCGCGGTGCACACGTGTTCTGGGGTTTCGAGCCGACGTCATTGAATGATCACGGCGATGGAGTTCACGTCATTTTGTCGAACGGTGACGAAATACGTGCAAGGTGGGCGGTCGGATGTGATGGAGCATCAAGTTGGACACGCAAAACCGTTGGACTCACCTTAGAGGATCTTCGATTTGATCAACAGTGGCTCGTTGTCGACCTTGCATTACGAGATAACAGTACGTGCGAGTTGCCTGCAGGTGTTCGCCAATACTGTGACCCAGTACGTCCAGCGACGTATGTCAAAGGGCATCGCAATTACCGTCGTTGGGAATTTCAGATTCAAGAAAACGAAGACACCGATGCCCTCAACACAGAAGAGGGTCTGTGGTCACTGTTGGCACCATGGGTAACCAACGCGGATGCTGAGATTGTGCGGTCCGCTGTGTATCGGTTTCACGCAGTTGTTGCTCCGGTGATGCAAATGGGCAATGTCTTTCTCGCGGGGGATTCCGGACATCAAATGCCGCCATTCATGGGACAAGGATTGAATTCTGGGATGCGTGATGCTGCAAACCTTGCATGGAAGATGTCGTTTGTGAAACGTGGTCTTATGCCCGATTCATTTCTAGGTACATATTCAGAGGAACGAGTACCACATGTCCGAAGCATCGTGGCGCATGCCGTTGATGTTGGACGCTTGATCGATCAATTGGCAGGACGAGTGAGTCATGGGGTGGAACAAGACGCCGGTTACGGCGGCGATCGGCCTCAACCATTTTTAGAATCGGGATTTGTCACGGGCGATGACCCTCGAGTTGGTCATCAGTTCTGGCATCGCGAGAAAGTGTCTCGTGCGTTACGTGTGAATGGCGCATCACTTGCCGTAGTTGTTCGTGAGCCGGTGGATCTCCCGTCTAGCTTTGAGGAATTGGCTCAGATCGTTGTTGACCCCGAAGCGGTGGGCAATGACTACGCAATCGTGGTACGGCAAGATCGGTATGTATCTGCCGTTGCGAAGTACGCATCTGATTTGAGTGCGATTACGAAGACGTTAAACCCATGTTCAGACTGACGACTATTATCTGCGCTGCACTTAACTTTAGTGTGTAGAAGGAACTCGGTCGAGATGAAGAAATTAATTGCTGCAACGCTGGTGAGTGTTCTGGCGGTTTCGGGAATGTTTGTGACGAATGTCTTTGCTGGAGCCGGAGGAGTGGATGTCTTCGCCGCAGATGGTGACACCGACGAAAGCTTTGGGACAAGCGGGATTATCAGAACTGATTTCTACGGAGATAGAGACTACGCACGTGGAGTCACAACACAAGCGGACGGAAAAATAATTGTCGTTGGTCAAACCCGTGCATTATCCAGTTCTAACCTGGATTTCGCTGTCGCTCGATACACAGATACCGGGCAACTAGATCCAACGTTCGATGGCGATGGCAAACTCAGTACCGAAATTGATGGGTCATCAGATCGAGCCTTTGACGTCGCAGTCCAATCCGATGGAAAAATTGTTGTTGCAGGTTCGGCGTTGACCAGTAGTGGTTTTTCGCTAGTTTTAGTTCGTTATAACACTGATGGCGCATTAGATAATTCATTTAGTGGCGACGGAATCGCCACGGCAGTAATCAATGGCTCAGCTGCATACTCGCGAGTTGCAGTTGCCCTGCAATCTGATGGAAAAATCCTTATCGCGGGTTCGGGCGACGTTACAGGGAATGCTGACGTTGTGGTTGCTCGTTTTTTGTCAAACGGAACTTTAGACGAGACGTTTAATGATGATGGAATAGTCACAACTGATGTCGGAGGCGACACTACTGATATCACTGAAGATATTGCTCTCCAGGCAGACGGGAGAATAGTTGTTGGAGGGAGCATCAATAATGGAGGTGGACTGAATTCCCAATTTTTAATTGTTCGGTACACCTCATCGGGATCGCTTGACACATCGTTTGGTTCGGATGGAATTGTTCAATCAGCGATCGGTGCTGATAACGATATTGCTAAATCAGTTGCTATTCAGTCTGATGGAAAGATTGTTGCAGCCGGACTTAGTAGCAATGGTGTAAATAATGACGTTGCTATAGCGAGATATACAACTCGAGGCGACTTGGACACAACATTTAGTAATGATGGAAAAGATGTACGTGACATTCGCAGTGGCGTAGATGAGGCAAATGACGTTGTATTGCAGACTGATGGGAAAATGGTCTTGTCAGGTTCGAGTGCCAACGGAAGTGATGACGATTTTCTCGTCATGCGCTATAAGACTGATGGCCAGTTAGACAGTACGTTCAGCAGTGACGGGGTGATGCTGATTGATGTCGCGGGCGTGTATGACATCGCGGAGGCGGCGACAATACAGCCAAATAACAAGATAGTGATCGTTGGCCATAGCAACCCGGGTACAGGTTGGGATTTCACTTTGTGGCGCGTGAATGCCACGTCTTCGCTATCGACGTTATCGAGCCTCACTTCGTCGGCAACTTTCAGTGAGACGTTTTCATCGTCAACGTTGACGTATTCAGTGACCGTATCCAACGCCATAAAAAACATTTTGCTGACGCCAGTCTCAGGTGACAGAAATGCAACAATGACTATTAATGGGTCTGTCGCGTCTAACAGTTCAGCAGTTACGGTGCCACTTAACGTGGGGTCAAATGTTCTTTCGGTGAAAGTGACATCTCAAGATGGATCTTCATCGACAACGTACACCGTTACTGTCACTCGAGACGTTGGAACTCTCAAGTTGAAGAAAACAATGTCTGTAAAGAATGCGCTGGCCACGGTCGATAGAACAGTGTCACGAGGATCGAGCACCTCAGTTGCTATTAGCAAACGTTCTCAAAAATTTTGCACGTTGTCTTCAGGAAAAATTAAAGGAATAAAAAAAGGCAACTGTCAGGTAACAGTGTCGCTGACGCCGAAACCTACGAAGGCAAATCCGCAACCCAAGACAACGCGCGTAAAGATCACCATTCGTGTGATCTGATCGCGCTACGGCAATGTTTGGCGCGATTTCAGAGTCAGCAATTGTTTGCGCAACATGATGCCATCTCCTGGTCCGAGAAGGAACCGTTCAATCAAACGACCTCCGGGGAAATTCACCGTTGAACGCATTCGTGTGACCAATCGCGTGCCACCGGATTCCTTGCGTAATTCGTAGGCCAACGTGAAACACAGACGACGCAATTGTCGTTCGTGCGTTCCCACCTGTAGCACGAAAGATGTTGGCGGTTCGACGATGGCTGCGGTGAATGACATCAGGCCCGCTGGTATGGGAGATCCACTGACGATATCTTGCCACTCGGGATGTATCGATGTCGCACTTTTGCGACCAAGGTTGTCGATGAAGTCGTAGCTGTACCAGCCCGCGCGACGAAAGCCCATCTGGCGAATCCACGGAAATACTGATTCAGGGGGAGCAGCAATACTGATTGAACGAGTGGCGACAAGTCTGGCGTTGGTACACAGATGGTCGCCAACAACTGGACCAGAAATTTCCTCGGGTGTTGCGCCCCAGTGTTCAAAAATCATTGGCGTTCGACATTTTTCTCTGATGACAATGTTCGTATAAGCATCCACACGGCCATCGCGCCACATACAGTCCACGCCAGCGTGCGTACAAAGTTTGCGTTCATCAACCGGTTATGTACATCGGGGTCAAAACCGTCTGACAATTCACCGTGCGCAGGTGCCGACCAAAAGCCACTTATGACAAGCACTATCGCCATCGCTACTGCATTAATCGCTGTGGGGACACGTAAGTCACGCCGATCTCCAATAAAGGCGGTTCCAAGAACGGCAAGCAATGTCACGCCCTCTGTTAACCAGGGGATAAATAACAGCGGACCAATGCGGTCGACGTGGGCCTGTTGAAACTCCACATACGTCTCATCACCTACGTATTTGAAGAGGGGATAGTGCAACACATGAACGGTCCAGATGAGTCCGACCATAAAAAATGTTGCACAAACATGAGCAACAATTATTAGGCGAAAGTATCGCTGTAATGAAAACACTGGAGACAAGGTATCGGAAGCCTTTGGCATCTACGACTGAAGGTTCAAGAGCCGGTCTCTGAGACGTTCAACTGATCCATCGAAACTGTCAAGTTCATCTTTTGAAATAGCGATGCGTAATTGTCCGTTTGTGCGTATGAGAACGACAGGAAAAACTCCGTTACAACACGCAAGTACATCGATAGGGGCATCGTTGCGATGATATGTCGCGAATGGCATCGCTAATTCAGATGCGCAGTCACGCCATTGTTGTTTCGTTCGAAATGTTCCATGAGTGATGTCACATAACGAACAATGACTACGACCAATACGTGCACCTATCCAATACGACACTTCTCCCCACAGAGTCGAGTCCGCATCGTAAACACCAATAAACTCTTCAGAGGTGGCGCCCATAAAACAGCAGGCTATGTCAATTTTTCGGACATTATTGGGTAATCGCTCAGACTGGCGACTACGTGTCCCGCCGCGCCCGAACCGACTACATCCGGGGCTTTCATGGATTGGTCCAATCATCTTGATTGGCACGACTCTTATTGGTTGGTTTGCTTTCAAAGATGCGATTGGTGACGAGGGCAGCGTCGCATTTGCGTTGTTTATCGGGTCTGTATCGATCGTTCTCATGGCGTGGAGCAATGTGCTTGCCACCAGAGTTCGCTTCCTAGAACCATTTTTTGGTGGAGTCGATCGGATGTATCGATGGCACCGTTGGTTTGGCGCACTGTCAGTTGCGGCTATGTGGTTTCACATTCAAACGATTGATGACGTGAAGGGGATTCGAGGTGCATCAAAGTCAGTCGCCGACGCCGCGGAGGATCTTGCGGGTACCGCTGAAACCCTTCTGTACATCCTGGTAATCATCAGTCTGATCCGTTGGGTTCCATACAGATGGTGGAAATGGGCTCACAAACTCATGATTGTTCCTTTTGTGTTTGCTTCTTGGCATTTTCATACGGCGACGAAACCGTATGCGAACACAGACGCGTGGGGCCGTTAGTTCCAGGGAATCATGTTGTTCGGAATACTCGCATGGCTCTATCGAGTTATTTGGGGTGACATCCTGCATCGAGGATGCCGATATGTCATTAGTGCGATCCAACGAAATGGTGTCACGACAACGTTGTTGATGACACCTTGTGGTCGACCTCTACGACATCGCGTTGGTCAATTCGTGTTTGTCAAAATCTCGGTCCGAGGGTTGATGGAACCTCATCCGTTCACAATTTCTTCTCATCCCGATGATCCTGTTTTACGGGTTCATGTCAAAGAATTGGGCGACTGGAGCACATCGTTTCATAAACGAGTTTCAACTGGTGACACTGTACGAATCGAGGGGCCGTATGGCCGCTTGCCATTATTTCCTCGTAGCCCTACGACAACGGTGTGGATTGCAGGTGGCGTTGGGATCACTCCATTTCTCGGAGCGGTGAAAGATGCTCAGGCAGTGGAGAATGTTCCGCACCTTTTTTACGCAGTGCGCTCGCGCATAGATGCTCCCGGTTTAGACGAACTGGAAAGAGCCCACAATGAAGGGCGAATCAAGTTGCATCTGTATGTGTCCCAAGAGGATTCTCGGCTCTGTGCAGATGACCTGCAACGCGAGTTCGGATTACATGGCTTTCATAGTGCACACGTTGTGATGTGTGGCCCAGACAAGTTGGTGCGATCAATGACCAAAGCGGCCAGATCCATGGGTGCAAAGCATGTTCACGTGGAAGCATTTGACATTCGCTCAGGGGTAGGACCTGACCTATCGGTTGAGATTGAGCAACTCGTGCATTCCGCAAGAAAGAGACGTGCGTGACCGCATTAATGAGGTGATTTAGCGTGGTGTACCGTTGCACCATCGTTGTTTAATCGGTGGGGGACAACATGAAAAAGCGCATTGGTTTTACTGCTGCACTTGTAGCCACAGTTCTTGTGGTGGGGGCGTGCGGCAGCGGTAGTTACGACGCAGATGACAACATCAGCAATGACATCACAGGCACTGTCGATGAGTGGTCAGTGACGGTGGACGCGACGTCAGCAAAAGCAGGCGAAGTCGAGTTTTCAATCAAAAATGAGGGAACAATTGGACATGAGTTCCTTGTCGTTAAGACCGACATACCCGATGGTGAAATTCCACTCGTCGGGGATCGTTTTGAGGAGCCCTCTGAAGGTCTTGATGTGATTGACGAAATTGGCGAATTTCCCGCTGGGGAGACAAAGGAACTGACGTTGACATTAGAAAGTGGCAACTATCAGTTGGTGTGCAACCTTGCCGGTCACTACGAAGCTGGAATGCATACAATGTTCACTGTTGTCGACTAGCAGGTTCTACGCTGTGGCTAGGCTCCCGTAGAGGCTGGTGCGTAATCCCCAAACCCCAGTATTGATGGGGTAGTGGTTGGGGTTGCAGTAATCGTTTGGAACGCTAAACGCCGTTTTTTGGAACACGTACATGGCCCAGTGTCCATGATGCTTGTTTGCCTCCCTCAACAAGCGACCAAGTGGTTCTGTCACGGATCGCGGCCAGCATCCCTTGGAAATGAGGGCTCGAAAGAGTTGTTGACGAGATCCCAGAGTTCCAAATGGGGTGAGTGCCCGATGAGGTCACGAAGGTAACTCCGATATCATAATGAGAATGAGAATCATTCTTATTTCTAAGGAATCAAAATATGTCTGGGTGGCGCAGCCCTGATTGCGATAGTTGCCCCAGTGTTGTTGATATTTGCGGTGTAATACTCGTTGTCAACAATAGGCACAGCCATTCTTCGGAGCATTTTCAATAGTGCGTGCATGTGTCGTTTCACTCTTGCAATCGCGATATAACTTCCCGCATGACTAAATAAATAGTTCTTACTTTTTATGTTCAAATGCATTGCCCTTGTGCGTCTCTAATATTGTCGATATGCCAAAGGAAGACACCCGTTCACTTCTGATTGCGGCGGCCGTGGAAATCATTGATCAATCCGGAGAAGACGGTTTGCGCCTGCAACAAGTGGCCGAGATGGTGGGGGTGAGTGAACCATCGGTGTATCACTTCTTTAAAAATCGGACTGCACTGGTGGAGGCTGCTCAGATTGTGCGGTATCGACGAAGCTATTTCGAAGTTCTGATTCCGTTTGCTGCGGCTGTGAGCCTGGCGGATACTCGAGATGAGTTTGAGAAAGCAGTTCGAAAAGTTTTCGCTCTCTCTTATGTACCAGAACGCAACGAGATGAGACTTACGCGCGTCAGTGTGATGGGTAGGGCGCAAAGTAGTGAGGTCATTGCCAAAGCGGTTGTTGAAATCAACGCTGAAGTCGTATCGGAGTTAGCACGCGTGCTTAACGATGCTCAAGCCAAAGGCTGGGTGAACAGCAACCTTGACGTGATGGCTTCGGGGTATTGGTTAGTGGGGCAATTCACTAGCCGCGTGATGGCCGAACTAGATCCTGAACGAGCCAATCTCGATGAATGGGACAAGATTTCGGTGGAAGCAGTGCTGGGTCTCTTTCGGGGCTAGGCGAGAGGCATCTCACAGGGGAGGACTGCGCCACATAACATCTAGATGATGTGTGGCTGGGACACCTACATATAGGTGTCCACAACAGGGGATGTCCGCTTGGGAACTCGGGCATCCAGGATCCAGACCGCTTCGATGTAAGTCGCCTCATGTGACCATTACCTAGGTATTTTAAGTTTTCTTGAAGATAGATAGCCTCGATTAAATAATGGAGGCTATTAAAACATCTGTTCAAGGGCTGAAGTCTGCCTTAAGGCGATTGGTGTCACTGGGGGCTGCGACACTCTTGTTGACGTCGACATTCGTCATCTCTATTGACGGGATCGTGGGCATACGCATTGCCTCTGCATCAACTCAGGCGGGAGTGTTGGATACAAGTTTCCCGACAAATACACCGGACCGTGAGACACGGGGAATTGTTGTCGCCAGTAACGGAAATATCTTCGTTGCACGCAATGTTGGCTTTGCCAGGTACACCTCGGGTGGTGCTGAAACAATTATTTTGGGAAGCGGCGCTTTTGATTCTCTTGCGCTTCAAAACATAGGTGGAACCGAGTATGTGATAGTCGGCGGTGCGGGCAGCACTCCCACCGCACAACTCATGCGCTACACCACAGCTGGAGTGCGTGACACAACATTTAGTGCAGGTCAAACCAATGTCCACCGCGCATTGAGCGTGAGTCCCGCTACGAACAAGATTTTTGCGGGTGTGGCAACGTCGAATGCACTAGTGCGTTACAGCGATAACGGAGTCTCAGAAGCATCGGTAACTCCTGGCGGTGTCATCAATGCGGTGAGGGTGTACTCATATGGTGGAGTTGAATATGTTCTCGTCGGTGGAGCGTTTGGCATGAAGCGCTATGTTGCGGGAACTCTCGTCGATAGTGGCTTCACCGCAAACCCTGGCGCAACTGTCAATGCCATTGAGATGCAACCTGATGGCAAGATTCTCGTAGGCGGCACGTTTGGATTAAGGCGATACCTTCCCTCGGGCGAACTCGATTCTGGGTTTGCGAATATTTCTGGAACCGTTACGGCCGTAACAGTTCAGAGTGATGGGAAGATTCTTACAGGGACAACATCCAATCTAAAGAGATACTCATCTGAGGGTGTAGCTGAAAGTATTTTCAATACAAATACAGCCAAGGACGGAGTCTTTAGCATTGCCAACAATGCAATCTCACTCCAATCAGATGGGCGCATCATTGTGGGTGGTGCGAGTAACCTCGCAACAAAGCGCTACCTACGTCGGTATAGCGCCACTTACACAGCACCATCGACACCCCCTGCGCCTACGGTTGTAGCTGCAGATATGCAAGTGACAGTTACCGTGACTGCAGGATCAGGAACTGTTCCTACCTCCTACATTGTTTCCGCAGTAGAGGACCCCACCAAGACGTGTACGGTGACGGGCGCATCTGGCTCGTGTGTGGTTGCCGGCCTTACTAATGGCGTTGCCTACACATTTACATCCACCGCCGTAAACGGAGATACGCCCTCTAGTGCATCAGTTGCTTCTAGCCCTGCAACTCCCTTTGCAATTCCTCCTGTTATCAGTACCGCTGTTCTCGGTGCAACAGGAACAGTGGTGACCCTCACCTACAACGAGACAATTGCAGCCACCACCGCGAGTCCAAGTGACTTCACCGTGACAGTAAACGGCACTCCAATTGGGGTTACGAACGTCTCGGCATCTGGCACTGATGCAAATGTTGTGCTCACACTTGACACAGTGGTAGCTGCTTTACGCACAGTTTTGGTGTCATATGCGGCCCCCACTCCAGATCCCGGGTTAACGAATCCTGCAATTCAAGACATTGGTGGCGCAGATGCGACTTCTTTGACGAATCGCTCAGTGACGAATAGTTCTGCAGTAGACCAAACACCACCTACCTTGTCGTCCACTGCGGTTGCAACTACCGGGTTAACCGTGACATTGACATTCAATGAAACTCTTCGTTCCACAACGGCACTGCCATCGGACTTTACGGTGTTGAACAATGGTGTTCCCATTGCAGTGACAGGAGTTTCTTCGACCGGGTCGGATGGTGTCGTGACACTTACGTTGGCAACTCCTATTGGAAGATCACTACCGGTCAGTGTGTCGTATGCAGCACCCACTGCTGATACGTCGACCACAAACAATGCGGTACAAGACACTGCAGGAAATGATGCTGCATCGTTCACAACGACGACGGTGACGAACAGTTCCAATGTGGATCAGACATCTCCGACTTTCTCTTCCGCGGTATTGGGAGCGAACGGCACCACATTGACATTGACATATAACGAAACATTGCGCGCAACTACTGCACCGGTGAGCGCATACACCGTTTTGGTGGATGGCAGTCCGGTCACCGTAAGTTCTGCCACATCTGCGGGAAATACATCCACCGTGGTTCTCACATTGTCATCGGTCATTGCTGCTGGAAGAGCAATCAGTATCGCCTACGATGCGCCTACATTTGACCCGAGTATCAATAACAGTGCGATTCAAGACACGGCGGGCAATGATGCTGCGTCGCTCACTGCGCGTACAGTAACCAATAGCTCCTCGGTAGATCAGACAGCACCAACTTTGTCCTCGGCTGCGGTGAGCACTGCCGGCACAACTGTCACTCTGACTTTCAATGAGACACTTCGTTCCACGACGGCGTTCCCGTCAAATTTCACCGTCTTAAACAATGGTGTTCCCATTGCGGTGACAGGAGTTTCCTCGACAGGTTCCAATGGTGTTGTGACATTGACTTTGGCTTCTCCTATTGGACGATTGGCCCCGGTCAGCATTGCATATGCTGCACCCACCGCCGATATCGCTACAACTAACAATGCCATTCAAGACAATGCTGGCAATGACGCGACTTCTTTCACTACGACAACTGTGACGAACAGTTCCACTGTGGATCAGACTCCACCTGTTTTTAGTTCTGCCACACTTGGATCAAATGGCACCACATTGACATTGAATTACAATGAAGTGCTTCGCTCTACGACTGCACCTGTGAGCGCCTACACCGTATTGGTAGATGGCAATCCAGTGGCTGTGAACTCTGCAACATCTGCCGGAAACATCTCCACAGTTGTGCTGACATTGGTTACGGCGGTGCATAACGCACAAGTAGTCACACTTTCATATAGCGCACCTACAATTGATTCAACTATTAACAATTTTGCTATCCAAGACAATGCTGGTAACGATGCAGAGTCTTTCTCGGCACGTTCTGTGACGAACAGTTCCACTATTGATATCACCCCACCTACCATGACCTCGGCCGTGGTATCTGCAAACGGAACGCAGCTGGTGGTTACTTTTAGTGAAATCTTGGGCAACACTAAACCGCCGACATCGGCATTCACTGTCTTGGTTAATGGTCAGCCTATGGCAATTTCGGGCATGAATTCATCTAACCCCAGTGCCTCGTTTACGTTAAATCTCTCAGGAACACCTATTACGTCTAACCAGATGGTGACGATTTCTTATGATGCCCCAACCCCAGATGCCTCACCTTCGAACGCTGCTGTCCAAGATGCCTCGGGAAATGACACGTTGCCGTTTGCAGAATTACCAACCACGAACAACTCAACAGTTGCCCCTGATTTGCGTGCACCAGTCTTCACCTCAGCCGCGGTGAACTCTGCGGGCACGTGGATCACAATGACGTATGACGAAGCATTGATCGCCACTACGGCACCGGCAAGTGCGTACACCGTCTTGGTTGATGGCGTGCCATTCTTGGTGACGAGCACAATTGTCTCTGGCACAACAGTACGACTCAACATGGGCTCCACCATTGAGTTTGGAAAGTCCGTCTCGGTGGCATATGCGGCGCCCACTCCGGACTCAAGTGCAGCAAACGCGGCCAATCAAGATGCCGCAGGAAATGATGTAGTGACCCTTTCTGCTACAGCTGTGTCTAACTTGTCGGTGGCAGGTCCTGACACAGTTCGCCCCACATTGACTTCGATTGTGGGGAGTGGAAACACGGTGACACTTTCCTTTAATGAAACATTGGGAAGCGCCACTGCACCAGCATCTGCGTACAACGTCTTTGTAGGAATGGAATCTGCCACCGTCACCAATGCAGTGGTGAGTGGTTCAACTGTTGTTCTTACCCTTGCATCGTCTATTCCATCTGGTGCGGTTGTCGCAGTGGATTACGTTGCGCCAGCTTCCAACACGGGAACTGGCAACTTAGCTATTCAAGACTTTGTGGGTAACGATGCGGTGTCCTTTTCTGGATCAAATCAATCCACGAATAGCGTATGGTCATGGAAAAATCCTCCCTCTAATAACAACGCATGCGCGGGATCGCGATATTCGAATTCAACTCGCGAGCGAACATTGCCAAACGGTGTTTCCTACAGCGTGAGTGTTACTGGTGATTTTTTGTGTATCTGGGAAGTCACTGAGTCTTTGAGTCAACGCGGAGGACTTGATGAACACTTCACCGCCACTGGTCTGATTACAGACCCTGGTGTGCGCATTTCTAGCATGGAACCCCTGACCAGTACGGGCGATACAGGCTGCACCTTGTACACCGAGGGTTCTACATTGTCGAGTTGTTATAACCGAGGATTTGTCACGATGACATTCTCTAAACCCACGATCAACCCAGTGATTTCATTCGCTGGGTGGGGTGGTGCAGATGGCGGTGCGAAGTCGTGGACCGAGTTGGACCTTGTGACACCAAATGTGACCATCACGCGCTTAAGTGGCACAAATATGCAAGTTCTAAATGGCACACATGTGGGCATTGTGGATCCAAATCCAGGTACGCGTTGTACAAATACAGTTCCTGCGGGCTGTGGCTCATTGCAGATCAATGGAACAGTGACTGAGGTGAAATTCGCGGTGAGTTATTGGTCCAACGGCACTGGTTGGGGTAACGAAGACCAGTGGAACATTGTGGCAAGCGTGACCGAGGACTTCGGACGTTTGCCGTCGAGCTATGACAACCCAGTTGCAAGCCATGTGGTGGGTTTTCTCACGTTGGGTTCTTCGGTGACTGCCGACAACTTATCCTCGCTGTACGGAACAACAAATGGAAATGCTGTAAGCCCAGGAGCATCCATTCCCGGCCATCCAGGTAACGGTGTCACAAGTTTTAGCAATCTCAGTAGTGCTGATGTAGGAACTACATATTCAATACCAGTGACACTTGCGGGAGTAGAGGCTTCGGCATATCTGTGTGGGTGGATCGACTTCAACCGTGACGGTGTGATGTCATTCTCGGAACGTACGTGTGCACCTAACCCTGGAGCGAATGCAACATCTGCAACATTGAATTGGACGGTTCCCAATGACGTTGTTGCAGGTCCCACCTATGCGCGCATCCGACTGAGTTACGATCCAATTCCTTTACCCACAGGGAAAGTGTCCTCTGGCGAAGTGGAGGACTACTCGCTCACTATTTCGGCCTCTGCTCTTCCTGACGCAGTTGATGACACTTCCGTCAACGGCCAAGACGTCAATCAGATTATTTCGCCATTGACAAATGACCAGTTTGAAGATGGATTCCCCGCGTTGAACTCGTCGTTGCGGCTGTGTGGATACGGAATCGGGCCGTTTGTCTGCGATAAAACATCTCTCACTGTGCCCAATGAAGGCACCTACACGGTGAACTCAGATGGAACTGTCACATTTGATCCGTTGCCCAACTTTGTGGGCACTGCAACTGCTGTGCAATACCAAATCTCTGATACCCAACTTCGCCCCACAACTGCAACAATCACACCCACCGTGACGCCCGCACCGAGTGCCACACCAGATACCTCTATTGATGTGGTGAATACGGCTCAATCAAAATCGGTGCTCGCCAACGACACAGCAGGTTTTGGCGTGCTTTCGACGAGTTCATTGTTTTTGTGTGGTGCTAATCAAACGACACCGAACTGTTCCGCGCTGACAGTGTCTGTAGTAGGCGGTGTGTACTCTGTCAATCAGACCACGGGGGTTATTACATTTACTCCATCTACTGATTGGGCAGGTGTTGCACCTGCAGTGACATATCAAGTAGCAAATGGTTCTCAACAGGTTGCATCTTCTACATACACGCCTACGGTGATCTCGCAGCCTGAAGCCGAAAATGACACATCGAGTGGTGCATACGATACGAATCAAGTCATTGATATCTTGCTGAATGACACTGAGCGAGGAGCTGATTTTGATGAGTCAACTGTGCGCCTCTGTGGTCTTGATGACCCTGCTTCTGCCGAGAATGAGGCTCAAACTCCACCTGGATGCGATAAGACCTCGGTAATTGTTCCCGGCGAGGGCACCTACACAGTAAATGGTGATGGAACTGTCACCTTCAATCCACTTCCTACTCTTGTTGGCACTGTCTCTACACCTGTGCGCTATCAAGTTGCCGATGATCTTGGTGAAATTGCCGATGCTCTCATCACTCCCACAGTTGCACTGCCGCCGGTGCCGACTGCTTCTCCTGATGCAATAAGTGATGCCTACGACACGAATCAGACCTATACGCCATTGTCGAATGACACTCCAGGTGCAGCGCCGTTTTCGTTATTGGCTACAAGTGTGTTGTTGTGTGACTCGGGGGAGACGGCACCTAATTGCACATTGACAACGCTCACTGTTTCTGGCCAAGGTACATACACGGTGAATCCCACAACAGGCGTCGTGGTCTTTGACCCGCTGCCAACTTTCACGGGCACTGCAACGCCTGTGTCGTATCAAGGTAGCGATTCTCTTGGTCGCACAGCTTCTTCCACAATCACTCCCACAGTTGGTCTGCCGCCAGTGCCGACTGCTTCTCCTGAGGCAATCAGTGATGCCTACGACACGAATCAGACCTACACGCCGTTGTCGAATGACACTCCAGGTGCACCGCCATTCCCGTTATTAGCGACAAGTGTGTTGTTGTGTGGACCTGGTCAAAGCGCACCTGCCTGCGACAAGACGACATTGACTGTGTCTGGTCAAGGTACCTACACGGTGAATGCAGATGGAACGGTGACATTTGATCCGCTGCCAACTTTCACGGGCACTGCAACGCCTGTGTCGTATCAAGGTAGCGATT
>CAYVAV010000001.1:0-2178 GCA_964449085.1 uncultured Bifidobacterium sp. | reverse complement strand
CTCTTGGTCGCACAGCTACTTCGACCATCACGCCAACTGTGGGACTTCCTCCTGCGCCGTCAGCTTCTCCTGAGGCAATAAGTGATGCGTATGACACGAACCAGACCTACACACCACTGTCGAATGACACACCCGGTGCTGCATCATTCCCGTTGTTGGCTACAACCGTGTTGTTGTGTGGTCCGGGGGAAACGGCACCTAATTGCACTTTGACAACGCTCACTGTTTCTGGCCAAGGCACATACACGGTGAACCCCACAACAGGTGCCGTCGTGTTCAATCCGTTGCCGACATTCACTGGCGTTGCAACTCCCATTTCGTATCAGGCAAAAGATTCTCTAATTCGTGCGGTCACATCAACAATCTCACCGACCGTGGGTGAACCACCGTTGCCCACAGCCGATCCAGATGTTATGACATCGGGTTACGATACGAATCAGACACACACACCGTTGTCAAACGATGACGCTGGTGCGGTGGATTTTCCATTGCTGGCATCCACTGTTTTGTTATGCGGTACGGGGCAAAGCGCACCTGCATGTGACAAGACAACTTTGACGATCGCAAATCAAGGCACCTACACAGTGAACTCAGATGGCACAGTGGTGTTTAATCCGCTACCCACCTTTACGGGCACGGCGACACCGGTGTCGTATCAGGCAACTGATTCTTTGGGACGCACAGCAACGTCCACAATTACGCCCACCATTGATCCGCCTAATGCACCTATTGCTACACCTGAGACGCAATCAGTATTGCCAGGAGGCACTGCGACATTTACAACAGTGATTGGCAGCGGAGGATTAGGAACTGGCGCAGATCTACAGTCGGGTTCAGTGAACGGTCCATGCCTTGTCGATCCGAGTACCAGTCTTTGTGGAACAACTGTGACCATTAATGGCGAAGGTACGTGGACAATTGATCGCACCACTGGAGTGGCAACATTTGTTGCATTGAATTCCATTGCTCCTGGAGATCAAACTCCAGTTGTTTACCGCATCACTGATGTCACTGGCCAGACTGCAACAAGCACTCTGACCCCAACGGTGCCGCCTCCACCCAATGCAGTTAATGACTTCTCAAGTGGCGATTACGACACCAACCAACTGATTAATCCATTGTCTAACGATGTTCCCCCAGATCAGAGTGCCCCCTTGGTTCCATCGACGTTAAAGTTATGTGGAAACAACCCCGTACAAGTTCCCGATGATTGTGATCAGACTTCGGTCACGGTTCCAGGGGAGGGTACATACACGTGGGATCCTGCAACAGGGCGAGTGACATTCAATCCCTTGCCCACTTTTACCGGAACAGTGCAAAGCCCAGTGGTGTATCAAGTAGCGGACACACTTGGCCAAGTTGACTTCGCGACGATTACGCCTACTGTCACGGCGCCACCACTGAACGCCGTCAACGACACATCATCTGGCGCATACGACACCAATCAAACAATTTCGCCTTTACTGAATGACACTCCTGGCGCTGAGTGGGATCCAACGTCTGTGCGTCTGTGTGGCACGAATGAAACTGCTCCAAATTGCACGTTGACTACTTTGACAGTTGCTGGTGAGGGCACCTACACAGTGAACGCTGATGGAACGGTGACTTTTGATCCGCTGCCGACATTCACTGGAACAGCCACTCCAGTTGCGTATCAAGTGACAGATATTCTCAACCGCACTGCCACTGCAACCATCACGCCAACTGTGGGCTTACCGCCAGTGCCGACTGCTTCTCCTGAGGCAATCAGTGATGCTTATGACACGAATCAGACCTACACGCCGTTGTCGAATGACACACCTGGTGCGCCTTCGTTCCCATTGTTGCCTGGTTCTGTGTTGTTGTGTGGAACTAATGAGACTGCACCTAATTGCACGTTGACAACATTGACTGTTCCAGGTGAGGGCACCTACACGGTGAATGCTGATGGAACTGTGACTTTTGATCCATTGCCCACGTTTACGGGTACTGCGACACCAGTTCCGTATCAAGCAAAGGATTCGTTGAATCGCACGGTGACGTCCACAATCACCCCGACAGTGGGTGTGCCACCAGTGCCGACTGCATCGCCGAACACATCAAGTGGTGATTACGACACGAACCAAACTATTACACCGTTAGGCAATGACACACCTGGTGCGCCTTCGTTCCCATTGTTGCCTGGTTCTGTGTTGTTGT